>JBBIRR010000003.1:0-114396 GCA_037441705.1 Ignavibacteriales bacterium | reverse complement strand
CTCCTGCTTGTAGGCTTGAAAGGCTTTCGTTCCTTTCGTCAGCTTGCAGGGATAGGCGCCGAGCCGCATCGTTCCGCCATACTCCTTCACGTTCTTCTGCTCCAGCATCATGTCAATCACGTTCTGATCGGTGAGCTTGAACTCCGTGCTGTTCGCTCGCTCCATGCCGCAGACGTGGCGGGCAAACTCGATCACCGCGCACTGCAGGCCAAGGCAGATCCCGAAGAACGGAATCTTCTGTTTGCGGACATGCTCGATGGCTGCGATTTTGCCTTCGATCCCGCGTTCGCCGAAGCCGGGCGCGACAAGTAGGCCGGAAATGTCCGTCAGGTGTTTCTCGGCTCCATCGCGTTCGATATCCTCCGCGCGAATCCACTTCAGGTCAACGCCCACATTGTTTGCCGCGCCCGCATGCACGAAAGATTCGGCTATGCTCTTGTAGGCATCCTGATGCTCGGTGTACTTGCCGCAGATGCCGATGGTAACTCTGCCCGCGGGACTTTTCACGCGCTCCACAAACTTCCGCCACTCGCGCAGGTTCGGGCGAGGACACGTGAGGTCGAGTTTCTCCAGGACGATCTCATCTACCTCCTGCTCGGCATATACCAACGGGACTTCATAGATCGTCGAAACATCCCGTCCGTCGATGACGGAGTCCGCTTCAACATTGGTAAACAGGGCGATCTTCTCACGCACATCATCCGCCAGCGGGCGGTCGGTGCGGCAGATCAGCAGGTCGGGCTGAATGCCGAGTTCCAGCAGCGCCTTGACGCTGTGCTGCGTCGGTTTCGTCTTCGTCTCGCCGGCCGAGCCGATGTACGGAACGAGCGTGACGTGAATGGCGATGGCATTCGTGCGACCCACTTTGAACATGAACTGCCGCATCGCTTCGAGGAAAGGAAGGCTCTCGATGTCGCCGACGGTGCCGCCCACCTCGGTGATTACCACGTCGTACTCGCCGGTCTGTCCCAGCGCTTCAAACCGGCGCTTGATCTCGTCGGTAATGTGGGGGATGACTTGCACGGTGGCGCCGAGGTAATCGCCGCGGCGTTCCTTCGAAATCACTTCATGATAGATCTGTCCGGTGGTCGAATTGTTCTTGCGGGATGTTGTGATGTCGAGGAAGCGCTCGTAGTGGCCGAGGTCGAGATCGGTTTCGGCGCCGTCGTCGGTAACGTACACTTCGCCGTGCTGGAAGGGATTCATGGTCCCGGGATCGACGTTCAGATACGGATCGAATTTCTGAATCGTCACCCGCAGGCCGCGCAGCTTCAGCAGCAGGCCGATGGACGCCGATGCGATGCCCTTGCCGAGCGAGGAGACGACTCCGCCGGTTACAAAAATGTATTTGACATGATGACGTCGCTTCACAGAACGTTGTCCTTCACCTGCTTCAAACGGTCGGGGGTCACAATGCCGCCCGAGAGGACAAGCTTCAATCCCTCTTCGATGGAAAGGTTCAGATGCATTGCCTGCTCCTTCGGCACAAGAATCAACACGCCCGATGTCGGGTTCGGCGGGTTTGGAATGTACACGTTGATGAAGTCCCGCGTGCGGTTATCGGCGGCGACGAACGGCATCTCATTGGTCACGAACGCAAGCGTGTACAGCCCGGGGCGCGGGTACTCAATCAACACCACCTCACGAAACGTTTTGCCTTTGCCGCCCATCGTAAATGCACCGACAAGGTCTTTGATGGCGCCGTACACCGAGCGGACGAACGGGATCTGCTTGAGCAAGTTCTCGAAGCCGTTGAACACGACCTTGCCGACAAGGTTTCGCGAGAGCAAGCCGACGATCAGGATCAACGCCATCATCGAAATGAAGCCGAGGCCCGGCACTCGTCGTCCGAGCACGCGCTCCAGAAGAGGCGACAGGATGCCGTCGATGCCGTTCCACAACGAGACGAAGAACCAGTACGTCAGCGCCAGCGGGATGATGACAACGACGCCGCGCAGGAACGTCGTCCGCAAATCTCCCCAAAAACTATTTCCGACTTCATGCATGCTGTTGAGCCAGAATCCGTCTGACCGTTTCTAAGTCCTCGGCCGTGTCCACGGGGAGGCTGTCGTATTGCGTGATGCCTGCCTTGATGCTGTGGCCGTGTTCCAGGATGCGGAGCTGTTCCAACTTTTCGGTCCGTTCCAACGGCGTCTGTGCGAGCCTCGAGAACTCCAGGAGAAATCCGCGGCGGAACACATACAGGCCGATATGTTTGTAGTATGTATGGTGCCGAAGCCACTCGTTCTGCTCCCGATCCCGGCCGAACGGAATGGGCGAGCGCGAGAAGTACAGACACGTGCCGTCGGCGGCAAGGACGACCTTGACGACATTGGGATTGAACAGCTCGTCCTCGCGCTCGATCGTGCGCACCAACGTCCCGACGGACGCCGCGCTTTCGGCAACCACGCGCACGGCTTCGTCGATCATGGCAGGGGCGATCAGCGGCTCGTCGCCCTGAACGTTCACGATGATGTCGGCGTCGTCAAGTTCTCGCGCCGCATACGCCACGCGGTCGGTTCCGCTCTGCAGCGTTAGCGGCGTCGTCATCACTTCTCCGCCGAAGGCGTTGACCGCATCGGCAATCCGCTGATCATCCGTTGCGACAATGACGCGCCGAATCAACGATGCGCGCGCCGCACGCTCGTACACATGCCGAATCATCGGCTTGCCGCCGATATCCGCAAGCGGTTTCGCGGGCAGCCGCTGAGAGCCGTAGCGCGCGGGGATAATGGCAACCGCGCGCGTCATTGTTCCTCGCTTGGGCGTGCCTCGCCGATCACTTTTGGCACGCGGAAGAACTCCTCCGTTCTTGCCGGGGCATTCCGGAGAGCGTCCGTGCGCGGGACACACGGGCCTGCCACATCCTCACGGAAAACGTTGCGTGTTTCAATCACCTGCGCAAGCGGCTCGACGTTCGTCGTGTCCAGCTCGTTCAAGTGCTCCATGTAGTTCAGGATGTCGTTGAGTTGATGGGTCAGCCGCTGTTTCTCGTCGTCGGAGAAGGACAGGCGCGCAAGCGCCGCAACGTGTTCAACATCCTTCAAGGTTACCGCCATGGAGAATCCGTTCCGGTCATGACGTCTGAATAGCCTGCTCGATCTACTGCTGCAAAATCATCATCGAGAATTCCGGCACAAAGTCGGGACAGGTCCCGAGGTCCTTGATCAACCGCGTGTTGGCAACATTGAAGACGGCGTATGCTTTATCGCCGCTGTAGAGGACGGCGCTGCGCGCCGGACCGACACGCACTTCGCCGCTGTTGTTGGCAACGATGATGTCGAAATCCCCCTCACGTCCGCACTGCGTGTTGCGTGCAAGGTAGAGATTGTCGCCGACACTGAGACGGAAGCCCTGGTTGCCCGCGCGATTCAGCACAAAGACCCACTCCTCGGGCAAAAGTGTGCCGAAAGCGCACACCAAGCTATCGTTTTTGGTTTTGAGAAGCAACGCAAAGCGGGACTCGATCGTGCGGTGGATGAACGTGAACCGCTGGCTGGAATCGATCCGGAAGTTCGCGTTGGAGGGAAGCGAGTAGAAGAGTCGCACGCTGTCCGTCGACGCGGTATCGCGGAACGAAATGAAATGCTTGAACAGACCGATACCGGGTGCATCGTACAGACTGTCGCGCGTGTCGTACGCGCGAATGCGACCGCTGAACTCGAAATCGGGAGCGCCCCCGCGATTGGTAATGTAGGCAACCAGAATCTCACCCATCCGGATGCGCTGAATGGAGTCATCAATCGGATCCTGTTTGCATCCGCCCAGCAGCAGGCCGATGACGATGAGGCCGGTCCTCTTACTGATTGACGTAATGTCGAGCAATCGCCGCATGAACTTCCTCCATAAGTTTACGTTCGCTCTCTTTGCCCTGCATGCCGGAGAGAGGGATGGGTTTTTCCAGAATCAACTCCACATGTCCCGGATGGACGCTGATAGAATGTTTGGGGAGAATCTTGAAACTGCCGTTGATCGTCAACGGCACCACAGGCACGCCTGCCTGCACGGCGATGTGAAACGCGCCGCGCTTGAACGGCTGCAGCGTGCCATCCAGCGTGCGTGTCCCTTCCGCGTACAGCAGCACCGATTCGCCGTTGCGAATCCTGCGAATTGCTTCCTGCAGGCTCTTTTGCGCTTTGACGCTGCGCCCGCGATCAATCGCAATGTAGCTGCCGAACTTCAATCCCCACCCGAACAGCGGAATCCAGTGCAACTCTTTCTTATACACAATCCTGATCTGATCGGGAATGGCCGCGATCACCGCCGGGATGTCGAACATGCTCGCGTGATTGGAGACGTACACGTAGCCCTGGCCCGGCACCAGGTGTTCGATGCCCCGCACGCTCGTGGTGACGCCGCAGATGGCGAGCGACGTCCGCGCCCAGGAGCGGCAGAACGCATGAAAGACGCGCGCACTTCGGGTAAACAGCCGCGTCACCAGCACGAGGCTTGCGTACACCATCGAGTTCACAAACAAGCCAAAGAACCTCAGAACCCCGACGACGTGTTTCATCGCCCGTTCAACCCTTCAACACGCGCAATCCGCCGCGCAATGGAGGGATGGCTGTAGAACAGAAACTCCACCACCGGATGCGGCTCCGGATCGGCAAGGTTCGTCTCTGCAAGCTTGCGCAGGGCGGAGATGAACGCCGCTTTGTTGCCCGTTGTGTGAACCGCGTACGCATCCGCCTCACGTTCGTGTTTGCGCGAAAGGATGTTGCCGAGCGGCGACGTGACAAGCCCGAAGATGGAAAGCCACAAGCCCAACAGCGGCAGCGCGGCAAGGTCGGTGATGGACGAAAACCCGAACCACGAAAGCGAGGCGGCATACAGTTGCGCCGTGATATACAATCCAACAAACGTCGAGGCAACGCCGACGGCGATCCCGATGACGATATGCTTCCGCTTGTAATGCCCCAACTCGTGTGCAAACACGGTTTCGATTTCCTCTTCTGTACATTCCTTGAGCAACGTATCGCCGAGGATGATCCGTTTCGCCTTGCCGATGCCGGTGAAGCCCGCATTTGCCTTCCTGGTATTCTTACTCATATCAAACGAAAAAATTCCCTCGAAACGAACGCCCGCATTCTCGCACAGCGCGGTAATCCGTCGTTTCAGAGAGCCGTCTTCCAGCGGCGTGAATTTGTAGAAGAGCGGCATGATGTACGTCGGCACAATGCGGGCGAGAATGATAGAGAAGAACGTCAGCACTGCGGCAACAGGCAGCCACCACCCCATGCCGTACGTCTTCAGGCAATACCACAGGACGACAGCCACGATGGCTGCGAGCGGCATCCCCACGAGCAGGGCTTTGAGCCGCTCCCATGCCCATCGTCTCACGGTTTGATTGGAAAGATGGTAGCGATGTTCGATGACGTAGCTTGAGTAGAAGCCCAGAGGAAGCGTCGCAACCGACTCGATAAGTCCGACTGCCGCGAGAAACAGCAGCAGGGCCAGATAGTCGTTGGCTGTGTGGCGATAGGCCCAGGCTGAGAGGTCCTGCGTGAAGCCCGTAAGGACGAGAGCGAACACAACCCCGAACGACACAACCGAGGATGCGATGCCCAGCATCAGCTTTGTGCGGCTGTACTGCTTGGCCGCGGCCCGATGATCCGCCTCAGTGGAAATTGAAATGGGTTGAACGGGTGCTTCAATGACAGTCATACTCAAGAGATGAACTCGCGCTGAGCTATCTTAACCAAAACGTGAGGGAAAATCAATTTGGGAATCCGGGCTCAAGGGCAGGCGAAGCTGCGTCCCCGACCTCATTCCGTTGGTGAAACGTCTTGCAAAGGACGTGACAGCGCCGGCTGCTGCTGCGTGAGGCAGTGCAGCGTGCCGAAGCCCCACACAAGATCAACGGCGTGAATGCCGATGACGGGTCGATCGGTGATGAGGTCGGAAAGGATGCCGAGCGCTGCACGGTCGCTCGGATCGTTGAAGGTGGGCACAAGGACGGCCGCGTTGGAGATGTAGAAGTTGGCGTAGCTTGCGGGCAGACGAACGTTGTCGAAGTAGAGTGCCGAGGGCATCGGCAGCGGAATCACGTTGAGTCCCGACCCGTCTTCCAACTTTGCGCCTTGCAGGCGCTCGCGGTTCTCCATCAGCACGGCGTAGTTGGCATCCGAGGGATTGTCTTCGACGCACAAGACAACGGTGGTAGGATTGACGAAGCGGCAGAGATCGTCCACGTGGCCGTGCGTATCGTCTCCCACGATTCCTTTGCCGAGCCAGATGACATTCTTCGCGCCTAAATACTCCTCAAGCACACGCTCAACGTCGCGTTTGCCCATGCCGGGATTCCGCACCTGCGTGTGTTGGTCGAGCAGGCATTCCTCGGTGGTGATGATTGTCCCGCGGCCGTTCGTATCGATTGCGCCGCCTTCAAGCACGATCGGTTTGCCGTTCCACTGCGGATCGAAAACGCGCAGGCCGAGCGCCTTCGCCGCCCGGCGATGAATCTGCGCATCGCGCTTCCAGTTTCGATACTTCGCCCACGCGTTGAATCGGAAATTGACGACCGCCAGTTCCGGTTCCGGCTCCGTTCGCGTGATGAACATCGGCCCGAAATCACGCGTCCATCCGCGGTCGGTCGGGAGACGAAAGAACTCCACCTGCGAAAGGTCGGCGTGCACGCGCTTGAGGAGGCGGCGCGCGCTCGCTTCATGCTTTTGCGACTTGACAATGATGCGGACGATCTCGCCTGCAGTAAGCTTGCGGACGATTTCCCCAAACACCCACGGAATCAGGCTGAACTTTCCGGGCCAGTCGTCCCGGTTGTGCGGCCACCCGATCCATGTTGCTTCGTGCGGCTCCCACTCGGCCGGCATCCGAAAGCCCAACGCAGCAGGTGTTTCTTCTACCATTTATCCTCTTCCAGAAAGCGGCGGTCAATGCCCTGATAGGCATCAATGCGCCGATCGCGCAGGAAGGGCCAGTTGCGTCGCACATCCTCGATGCGGCCCAGATCCACTTCGCCTACCAGAATCTCTTCCGCATCGATCGAGGCCTCGGCAAGAATAACCCCCTGCGGGTCGGCAAGAAACGACGACCCCCAGAATTCCAGTCCCGCACTCCCGTCCCCAACCTTCTCGTGGCCTGCGCGATTGACTGCCGCAACATACACACCGTTGGCGATCGCGTGTCCACGCTGCACCGTGATCCACGCGTCGCGCTGCTGCTTGCCGTACTGTGCTTTCTCATGTGGATGCCACCCGATGGCCGTAGGGTAGAAAAGAATGCTCGCTCCTTTCAGCGCCGTGAGGCGGGCGCCCTCGGGATACCATTGATCCCAGCAAATGAGTGTGCCGACCCTGCCGTGCTGCGTCCTGAACGTTTTGAAGCCGAGGTCGCCGGGCGTGAAGTAGAATTTTTCATAGAACGCGGGATCGTCCGGAATGTGCATCTTGCGGTAGATGCCGAGCAGCGAACCGTCCGCATCAATCACCGCCACGCTGTTGTGGTACAGACCAGGAGCGCGCTTTTCGAAGATGGGAGCGATGACTACGACGCGGTGTTTGCGTGCAACGGCCGAGAGCGCTTCGGTGGTCGGACCCGGGATCGGCTCGGCAAGATCGAACAACGAGGCGTCTTCTTTCTGGCAGAAGTACTGAGAGCGAAACAGCTCCGGCAGGCACACCACCTGTGCCCCCCGTCGTGCAGCCTCCTCGACTTTCGCCGCACCGTGCTTCAGGTTTGCGTCCGGATTCACCTCCAGCTTGAGCTGGACAAGACCCACGGTAAATTTGTTGGGAAGATCGGCCATGACATGCGATTGTGACAAAACTGCTTCGTGAATATACCCGAAGGGTGATTGAAAATCAATCAACGTTCTGCAGCTCTTCGCGTTCGTCCACTCCTAACGATTCTTGAAAGAAATATCCTCAGAACTTCACCACGAGCAGTTCGCACCTGCGGTGCTGTTTGCTGGTACAAGTCGGTACAGCCTGAAGGCGCCGGCGTGTTTGTAGAAAAGAATCCAGCAAAACCATTGCAGCTCCAGCGGAGCGGCCTGTTATCCACACCTCAAGACAAGACGCCGCTCTTAACGGAGCTTGAGACAACCATCCTCAGAACATCATTGCAAGCAGTTCGCACCTGTGGTGCTGTTTGCTGGCACAAGTCGGCACACCCCAAGGGGCGCCTTGCTTGTAGGAAAAGAATCCAGCAAAGACAATTGCAGCTCCAGCGGAGCGGCCTCTTATCCAAGCTTTTCTTTGAGCCCGGTTTCCCCACCTCAGTTAAAATCATTTAACTCCACGTTAACCTGCCAAGTTTGCTTATCTATTGTCCAATGGGTAGATTTTATTGCCTCATTTCCCGTTCAGTTGTGTCAGTTTTTCCTAAATGAAGCGCGTCTACATCGAAACCTACGGCTGCCAGATGAACGTGGCCGATTCGGAGGTCGTTGCCGGCATTCTGAGCAAGGAGGGCTACGCCTTCACGCAGGAACTGTCCGAAGCCGACGTAATCCTGGTGAACACCTGTGCCATTCGGGATAATGCCGAGCAGAGAATCTATGGCCGCCTCGGGCTCTTCGGGGCGTACAAGAAGCAGAAGTCCTCGGCTGTCGTCGGCCTCCTGGGCTGCATGGCAGAGCGCTTGCGCACGAAGCTGGTCGAGGAAGAGCAGGTGGTGGATCTTGTCGTCGGGCCGGATGAGTACCGCAAGCTTCCGCTGCTGATCGAGGACGCGTTTGCCGGCGAGAAAGGAATTGCCACGCGGCTGTCGCGTGTCGAGAACTACGAGGATATTGTCCCGCTGCGCACCGAGGGCGTGAGCGCGTGGCTTTCGGTGATGCGCGGGTGCGATAAGTTCTGCACGTTCTGCGTTGTGCCGTTCACGCGAGGGCGCGAACGAAGCCGCTCGCTCGAAAGTGTGGTGAACGAAGTGCGTGACCTTGCCGCCCGCGGCTTCAAAGAGGTGACCCTCTTAGGGCAGAACGTCAATTCGTATCGCGATGGCGAGTACGATTTCGCCGACCTGATGCGGCACGTCGCCGCCGTTGACCGCTCCATGCGGGTCCGCTTCACCACGTCGCATCCGCAGGATATGAGCGACAGGCTTATCGAAACCATCGCAACGAATGAGAACATCTGCAAGTACATCCATCTTCCTGTTCAGTCGGGTTCGGACCGCATCCTGAAGCTTATGAACCGCAGCTACACTGTAGATCATTATCTCCGGCTGGTGGAACGCATCCGGGCGGCCATGCCCGGCGTCAGTCTGACCACCGACATCATCAGCGGCTTCCCGACCGAAACAGAAGAGGATCACCGGATGACGGTGGAGCTGATGCGGCAGGTACGCTATGACGGCGCGTTTACGTTCAAGTATTCGCCGCGGGAAAATACCAAGGCGTGGGAGATGACGGATGATGTTCCCGAAGACGTGAAGGGCGAACGCGTGTTCGAAATCTCCGAACTGCAGCGACGCATTACGCTCGAGCTGAACCGGAACCTGGTTGGCACCGTCGAGCGCATTCTTGTCGAAGGCCGCAGCAAGAAATCCGATGAGGAATGGATGGGCAGAACGGACACAAATAAGACAGTCGTGTTTCCCCGAACGAACGAAGTGCCGGGCGAGTATGTGGACATCCTGATTCAACGGTGCAACTCGGCAACGCTGTTTGGCAGCCGTGTGGAGACGGCGGGCGGATGGAACGCTCAGTCGAGCATGGAGGCCGTCGCGTGAAGCACCTTCTTGTGTCGGTGATCGTGGGGGGGATGGTGACGCTGTCGGTCGCGTTTGCCCAACAGCCGACGATCGAACAGTACGTTGCGATGGTCGAGAGCGGGCAGCAGGATGCCGTGCGAGAGCAGCTGCCCGAATTGCTACAGAAGTACCCGAACGATCCCGGTGTGCTGTACCTGCAGGCGCTTCTGACAACCGATGGCGCCGAGGCCGTCCGTCAGTACCAGAAGATCGTCGACACCTATCCCAACAGCGTGTGGGCGGACGACGCACTGTACAAGGTCTACAAGTTTTACTACGCGATCGGATTGTATCGTACGGCGGAGCTGAAGCTCGATCAGCTTCGCACGAACTATCCGAACTCGAAGTACATCTCCGGACGAGCTTCTTCAGAACCCGTTGCGGAGGAAAAATCCAGCGAGCCTGAGACAAAGGAGACCCGGGAACCAACACTGCCGGCGGAACAGGCACCGCCCATCGAGCAGCTGCCCGCTCCTGTCACGCCGGCACCGATTCCCCGGCCGGCAGAAGTGGAGCCTGCATCGCCGCTGCAGAGGTACACGCTTCAGGTTGGCGCCTACTCCACGGCCGCAAACGCCAACAGGCAGAAGTCGTTCTTCGATTACCACAATCACCCTGCAGAGGTGGTAACCAAAATGAGCGGGACGCGGGAGCTGTTCGTGGTGTACGTCGGCAACTTTGCAACCGAGGACGCGGCACGCAGGACGGGGGAAGAGTTGAAGCGTTCGTACAGTATCGAATACCTGATTGTGAAGCGCTAAATGGAAAGCGCGGTATTACACTTGAACACGAAGAGTTTCCAGGAAGAACACGGCATCATCGGCGAATCGGTTGAGATGCAGAAGATCGTCGAAGTGGTGCAACAGGTTGCCCCCACGGACATCACCGTCCTGATTACGGGCGAAAGCGGCGTGGGCAAAGAGGTGATCGCCAAGGCGATTCATGCCGCCAGCACGCGCAGCAAGAAACCGCTGATTACCGTCAACGCCGGAGCAATTCCCGAGGGCATCATCGAAAGCGAGCTGTTCGGCCACGAGCGCGGCTCGTTTACCGGTGCTGCGGGCGAACGCAAAGGATACTTCGAGCTTGCCGATAACGGGACAATTTTTCTTGACGAGATTGGTGAACTCCCGCTCGGCGCGCAGGTGAAGTTCCTGCGCATTCTCGAAAACGGCGAATTCCTGCGCGTCGGCTCATCCATCCCGCGGCGCGTGAACGTCCGCGTCCTTGCCGCCACGAATAAAGACCTCGAAGTGGAAGTACGGCACAACCGCTTCCGCTCCGATTTGTACTTCCGCCTGCGGTCGGTGAACATCGCGATCCCTCCGCTGCGCAAGCGGGTCGAGGATATTCCGCTGCTCTTTCACGCGTTTGCCGCGGAATTTGCGCAGAAGAACAACGTGAAGTTCGGCGGGATTTCCGACGAGGCAATGGCGGTGTTGAAATCGTATCACTGGCCCGGCAACGTGCGCGAGCTGCGCAATGTGGTCGAAAGCATGCTGGTGCTGGAAGCCGGGAAATTCCTCCAGGCGGAGGACGTGAAGAAATACCTGAAAGAATTTCCGTCCGCATCATCGGCAGGAAGGAATCTGCCGGCGGTGACGGGCAAGAGTGTTGAGCAGGCGGAACGAGAGCTGATTCTGCGCGCACTGCTGGAAATCAAGGCGGACCTGATGGAGTTGCGACACAGCCTCCAGGAGCAGCTTGCGCAGGTCGCAGCCGCGCAACAGCCAAGCGACCCGATGGCCATTCAGGCCGATACGAGTCTGTCGCTCACGGAAATGGAGCGGCGGCTGATTGCCGAAGCGCTGCACCGCTTCAAGGGGAACCGCCGTGCCGCCGCGCGAGCGCTGAACATCAGCGAACGAACGCTTTATCGGAAAATCAAAGAGTATAACCTCGAATCGAAATGAACGCTGCACGTGTGCTGATTGCCTTCGTCCTGATCGCGGCCGCGTACGGATGCTATTCGTTCACGGGTGCGTCGGTTCCGTCGCATCTGAAGACTATCGCCATCCCGGTGATGGATGATCAGTCCGGTTCGGGCGAGGCAAGCCTGCGCGAGAACATGACGCGCGTCTTGACCGACCTGTTCATTCGCGATAACAGCCTGGAGGTGGCGGATCGAAACACCGCCGACTCGATTCTCGAAGGAACGATTCTGCCGCTGCGCGACGAGATTGTTGCCGTCGGCGGCGGCGAAACCGTCAGTCGCAGGCGCGTGACGCTCTCGGTTAAAGTTGTGTATCAGGATATGAAGCTGCGCAAGAAAGTGTACGAGAAGACATTTTCGAACTACGGCGATTATGATCCTTCCGGCGGATTTGCACAGCGGCAAGCTGCCTTCGACGAGGCCATCCGCAAAATCTCGGAAGACATTCTGCTCGAAACGGTTTCGGGCTGGTAGACCCGAATCATATGCCACCATCATCAATCACATTATGAGGTGCACAGTATTGTACCATGGCTGAATTGTTTCTGATTGCGTACATCCTTTCGCTCACGATCTTATTCGTCTTCGGATTGCAGGGATTCATCATGATCTATTACTATCTGAAGTACAAGGACAAGAAGCATCCGGCAGTGCAGCTCGTGGGCGACTATCCCACCGTTACGGTGCAGCTGCCGGTCTATAACGAACGCTACGTCGTGGGCCGACTCATTGAGGCTTCGTGCGCCATGATTTACCCCAAAGAGAAGTTGGAGATTCAAGTGCTGGACGACTCGACGGACGAAACGGTGGACGTCATCGCGGCGCTCGTGGAGAAGTACCAGAAACTGGGGTTTGCGATTCATCATCTCCATCGGACGAACCGACAGGGCTTCAAAGCGGGCGCCCTCCGCGAAGGGCTGGAGGTTGCGCGCGGAGAATTCATTGCTATCTTCGACGCGGACTTTGTGCCCAAGCAGGACTTCCTGCTCAAGACGATACCCCATTTCCTGTCCGACCCGCGCGTTGGCATGGTGCAGACGCGTTGGGAACATCTCAACTCCGATTACTCGCTTCTGACGCGCACGCAGGCAATGGCGCTGGATGGACATTTCGTGATCGAGCAATCGGTGCGGAACAAGGTCGGATATTTTATCAACTTCAACGGTACGGCAGGTGTCTGGCGGAAGTCTGCCATTCTCGACGCCGGCAACTGGCAGGCCGATACCTTGACGGAGGACCTCGATCTCAGCTATCGTGCACAGCTGCGCGGCTGGCGCTTCATTTACCTGAACGATGTCACGTCGCCGGCCGAGCTTCCTTCCGAAATCAACGCCCTCAAGTCCCAGCAGTTCCGCTGGACGAAGGGCGCGATCGAAACCGCGCGGAAGATTCTGCCTGAAGTGTGGAAATCCAAGCTTCCCCTGAAGATCAAAGTCCACGCAACGTTTCATCTCACCAACAATCTCGTGTTTCCTTTTATCGTGCTGGCAGGAATCTTGAACGTACCGCTGGTCTTCGTCAAGCATGCAGGCATGCACAACGAGTATTTTGCCTTCATGTCTGTCTTCGTCTTTGCTTTTATCGGCTCGTTCCTGTTCTATCTCTTCTCGCAGAAAGAAGTGTATCCGGATTGGCAGAGACGGGTGTTTCTCTTCCCGGTGTTCATGGCGGGAAGCATGGGCTTTGCGGTGAACAACACGCGCGCGGTGATCGAAGGCATTCTGAAGAAGAAAAGCGAATTCATCAGAACGCCCAAGTACGCCATCCGGAGCAAGAATGATTCGTGGACGGATAAGAAATACGTGCCGGTGAAGATCAGCTCCACCGTGGTGATCGAAGGACTGCTTGCGCTCTACTGCTTGTTCGGCGTCGGCTCATCCATTTACTTTCTCGAGCTGGCGGCGGTTCCGTTTCAGTTGTTGTTCTTGCTCGGCTTTTCGTTCACATCGGTCTTGTCCGTGAAGCATGCATTTGTTGGACGCGAACTCAGGCGAGGTTAAAGAGCGTGGCAACCCGCAACACGATATCGGCAACCTTCGCGCGCGAAGCCGCCGAGTGTCTGCGTGAAGGGGATATGCATCGGGCAATAGAACTGTGCACCGCCGGGACGAGTGCGTATCCCGAGTATGCCATGGGGCATGTCATGCTGGGGAGGTGCTATGAAGCCTTTGGGCGCACTCACGACGCGCTTGCCGAGTACCGCAAAGCGCTCAACACCATGCCGGACAATCCGACGGTGATTGCGCTCGTCCAGCGCGCAGAGCAAAAGGACCGAGGCGAGGTCCAGCGGGTCGTTGCTGAACAGGAGAGGCAATTGCAGAAACCACCCACGCCGCCGCCCGCTGCACAGCGTGCCGAGGAACCCCCGACTCGCAGCGACCCGACGATCGAACATCTCATGAGGGAGTTGGAACGGCGTCGTCGCGAGAAACATCCCCCGGCGGTCGGCAGCGCAGAGGCGGCACCTCCGCCCGCTGATCGCAATCAGGCCATCGTCACGCCCACCACGGCGGAGATCTTCGCGGGCCAGCAGTTGTACGAAGAGGCGTTGAGGATTTACCGCGAGCTTGAAGCAAACGAACCGGGAAGGTACGCGGCGCGCATTCGCGAGCTTGAACAGCTCGCAGCCGAGCAGGCCAACAAAAAAGCCCCGTGATGTACGGGGCTTGTGCGTTCATCGAAAGATACGCGCTTACTGCATGGCGTTGACCAGGCGGGTGAGCTTGGATTTGTGATTCGCCGCGTTGTTCCGGTGAATCACGCCTCGTGCGGCGAGTTGATCCAGCAATTTGACCGTCTTGCGAAGTTCCTGTTCCGCTTGCGCCTTATCCTTTGCAAGGCGGACTTTCTTCATTGCTGTGCGCATGCGCGACTTCCACGCCGCGTTGCGCGCGGCTCGCCGCTTCGCTGCCCGTGCCCGCTTTGCCGCTGATGGATGGTTTGCCATGATCCTCCTGTCCTGTGACTCTTGTGGGAAAAATTTTCTGCACCAACTTACGGAAAAATCGCCGGAGAGTCAATTGTCTTTCTGAGGTGCTTTGAGTATATTGATGCGCATTTGTTCTTCCCCGCTCCCGATCTCTAATTCCAAATTGAACGCTTCGGAGGTTTGATGAAGATTGTCGTGTGTGTCAATCACGTTCCCGATACCGAAACAAAAGTCAAAATCGGTCCCGACCGAAAGAGTATCGACAGGACCGGCGTAAACTTCATGCTCAACCCCTACGATGAATTCGCCGTCGAGGAGGGGCTTCGCCTCAAAGAAAAATTCGGCGGCGAGATGACGGTCATCAGTCTCGGCAGCGATGCGCACAAAGAAACGCTGCGCAAGGCGCTGGCCATGGGTGTGGAGAAAGCCATCCTGTTGAAGGACGACGGCGTGCGCGACTCCTACGCCGTTGCAAAGGCGCTTGCTGAAGAGATCAAATCACTTTCGCCCGACATTGTTCTCGTCGGCAAGCAGTCGATCGACTACGACGATGCGCAAGTGGGCACGATGCTCGCCGAAATGCTCGGCATGGCATCCGTCTCCGTCGTCGTAAAGCTTTCGATCGACAACGGCACGGTGGTGTGCGAACGTGAGATCGAAGGGGGACACGAAACCGTCGAGAGCAAGCTGCCGTGTGTTATCCAGGCGCAGCGGGGCTTGAACGAACCGCGCTATCCTTCGCTGAAGGGCATCATGGCCGCGAAGACGAAACCGATTGTCGAGAAACCGGCCGCGCCGGCCGAGATGCGTGTCGTCCCCGTCGAAATGCGCACCCCGCCGGCAAAAGCCGCAGGCAAAATCCTCGGCTCGGACAAAACCGCCGTACCCGAGTTGGTCCGCCTGCTCCACGAAGAAGCGAAAGTCATCTAATCACCACCCAGCACATGGAATCGGAATGAAAGTCTTAGCATTTGCAGAACAACGAGACAACAGGTTCAGGAAATCATCGTTCGAGACAGTCCAGGCAGCGCGTAAGATTGCTGATGCGCTGGGGGCAGAGTTCGCCGCCCTCGTCATCGGCAGCGGCATTGCGGAGATGGCGAAGGAATTGGGGGCGTACGGCGCTGCTCGCGTGATCGTAGTGGATGACCCGCAGCTTGCGCAGCATGCCAACGCCGCCTATGCGCATGTCATCGCCGAGATCACCAGAACCGAAGGCGCGACGCTCCTGTTTCTTCCTGCGAGCCAGATGGGAAAGGATCTTGCGCCCCGCATTGCTGTGAAACTGGAAGCTGGTCTCGCCTCCGATTGCACGGCGCTGAATGTGAAGGACGGCGAAATCATCGCGACACGGCCGGTGTATGCAGGCAAAGCCTTGCTCGACGTAAAAGTCACGACGCCGGTTAAGATGTTCACGCTGCGGCCGAACGTCTTTACCGCCACCGCGACACAAGGAACGTGCACGGTCGAGAAGGCAACCGTTGCGCTGCAGCCCGAGCATTTCGTCACGAAAGTTCGTGACGTCAAGGTCGCAGTCGGCAGGCCGGATGTTACCGAGGCAAACATCATTGTCTCAGGCGGACGAGGAATGAAGGGACCGGAAAACTGGCATTTGATCGAGGCCCTTGCCGATGTTCTCGGCGCGGCTATCGGTGCATCCCGCGCAGTTGTCGATGCCGGGTGGCGTCCACATGACGAGCAGGTGGGACAAACTGGCAAGACCGTGTCGCCGACGCTGTACGTTGCCTGTGGCATCTCGGGGGCGGTGCAGCACCTCGCGGGAATGTCCTCCTCCAAGTGCATCGTCGCAATTAACAAGGATAAGGACGCACCCATTTTTCAGGTGGCAGACTACGGCATCGCCGGCGATGTGTTCGAGATTCTTCCTGAGTTAACCTCGGAGTTGAAGAAGATGTTGGGCAAGTAAAGAACCATGCCGCAGTGTCGTCACATCAGCGGCGGCGGTTCTTGATTGTTACTCTCTTTTTCTCTATATCCCAGTAGGTCTCTGGCTCAAAGCATTGTTGTCGTTTCTTTTTTGAACGGAGTAGTGTGGTGGACAAGGTTCAAGTTGATATCCTCGGGCTTTCTACGAACCCCGCCAGCGGCGGGGCGTATGCACTCATCCTGAAGGAGGTGCACGGGAACCGACGGCTGCCGATCATCATCGGCGCCTCAGAAGCGCAATCGATCGCGCTGGAGATGGAGGGAATCAAGCCGCCGCGTCCGTTGACGCACGACTTGATGAAGAACATCATCACGGCGTTTGGGGCCGACCTGAACGACATCATCATCGATGAGCTGCGCGACGGAACGTTCTACGCCAAACTCAACATCGATAACCAGCTCATCGACTCGCGCCCGAGCGACGCCATAGCGCTCGCCGTTCGGTACGGCGTCCAGATTTATGTTGCGGCATCGGTGATGGATGAAGCGGCATTTGTGCCGGAAGAAGAAGAGGAAGAGAACCTCCCGTCCTCCCGGTCCTCCAAAGCGAAGCCGTCGTCTTCACCTCCTGCCAAGATGAGTCGGTTGGAGCAGCTGCATCAACAGCTCAAAGAAGCGATCGAGAAAGAGAATTACGAGAAGGCGGCGTCGCTTCGCGATGAGATCCGCAAGCTGGAGTTGAGAGACTAACGCATCCGGACGGGACGGCCCTGTTGGGCTGTGCCGCTATCGAGACAGAACTCCTTCGCGGATGCACTCCCGCATCTCGCGTACCGCGCGGTCTAACCCCACAAATACCGCGTACGAAATCACCGCATGCCCGATACTGACTTCCTGGATTTCGTGGATGCGGGCAATAGCCTTCACATTGCTGTAGTTGAGTCCGTGGCCGGCATTGACGCCGAGGTCCAATTCCGCTCCCAGACGCGCCGCTGCACGGACGATCTCCAATAGAGCCTGCGCCTCCCGCTCGCTGCGCGCGTTCGCATACTCTCCGGTGTGAATCTCAATCATGTCGGCGCCGATGTGCTTCGCTGTCTCGATTTGTTCGGCAACCGGGTCAACGAACAAACTCACCTCGATGTCATGATTGTGAAATTCCTTGATGACATCCTGGAGATAGCTCTTGTGTGCCCGCACATCCAGTCCGCCTTCCGTCGTCAACTCCTGACGCTTCTCCGGCACGAGGGTCACAAGGTCCGGTACCGTGTCAAGCGCGATACGGATAATCTCGTCTGTCGCCGCCATTTCCAAATCGAGCTTGGTCTTGACGGTTTCGCGCAGCAAACGCACATCGCGGTCGTTCACATGGCGTCGGTCTTCGCGCAGGTGGCAGACGATCCCTTCGGCGCCGGCAAGCTCACACAGTGCTGCTGCGGCGACGGGGTCCGGCTCGACACCCCCGCGCGCTTCGCGCAGGGTAGCAACATGATCAATGTTGATGGCTAAGCGCATCGCGTTGTACAAGGAGTGATGGAAATGTCCTTAGAACAAAAGCTTCCTTCGTATCACGTATTGAATGCGCTCCGGGCTTACGCGCACAATCCGAAGCCCTGAAGGAACGCTCACCTCAGGCTCCACAATCCCGCTCGTATCGGCCAGAATCACGCGGTAATCAATCGTCGCCCGGATAGATGCCGGTTCCACCGCCGCCAACTGCTCGATGCCTCCGCGAATCACGATGTCCACGTTCCGAGAACTGAGGATGACTTCACGATGCGGTGGCACCGAGGTCAGTTCAAGAGGAATTTGCGTGAACGTCTTTTCCGCAAACTGCTGAACCACGATGTGAAGCCGTACCTCCTTCGGCGTGAACTCGAGCATCGCCGCTGTATCGGCCAATCGCACGACCACATCAACCGGCTGCCGCAGTTGCTCGAAGCGCCGGAGTTCCGTAGGCCATGATTGCAGCGCACGGACGATGCGCTTCGCGCCGCGAACGGTAACGCTCTCAGGCCGAACGACTGCCGGACCAATCTGTCCATATCCCTCACGAAACGTTGCCGCGTAGCGCGGCACCACGGGCAACCGTTTGACCTCCACCGTGTCCAGCATGATGTAGAGGGAATCAGGCATCATCGAAAGGGGCTGGAGACCGAATCGGCTGCCAAGCTGTTCCGCAAGGTCGCGCACCGTGAGCGCGTGTTGCTGCGGCGGCAGAAGGTTCATGTCGATCGCCCACTCCACCTGCGTCCCCCAGACGACCTTCGCCAAACGCCAGCCGTAATCGTTGAAGGTGACGCGCACATCATGCGGCAGAAGGCTGCTGACTGCCCGCCCCGACGGAACATTCTGCACCACCACCGGCACACGCACGTGTATCTGATACTGATCGCTCAGACTCACCGATAGCCAGAGCAGGAGAGCAAAGAAGGTTGTAGCCACAACGATATGGATATTCCGCTCTTTCATCATCCACCGACACAATAAAAAACTCCATCAGCGAGGCTCCGATGGAGTTGACATGTGCCGTCCATGCGGCTACGCGCCCTTTCGTCTCTTCATAAGCTCGGAGATCAACTGCTTCTTGTCGGCTTTGGAA
The DNA here is from genome assembly GCA_037441705.1 of Ignavibacteriales bacterium. Lineage (GTDB taxonomy): Bacteria > Bacteroidota > Ignavibacteria > UBA10030 > UBA6906 > CAADGV01. The sequence goes on along the minus strand of JBBIRR010000003.1, from coordinate 95,331 downwards.
ATCTCTCGCCCATAAATCCCCAGTCCCCCCACTTCACGGGCAAGCGTTCGCAGTTGATGCACGGTCATGGCTTCAAGCTGAGCGCGATACTCATTATCATCGGCGCTCGCCTGGAACAGATCGGGCGCGGCGGGCCTATCCTCCGCAAACGACCCCGACCCTGTGGCCGTAGGGGATGCTGGCCCCAACCCCTTCGCTTGCCTGCGCATGATCGGCTCTACCTCCGCTGCAGGGCGCGGGATCACGTGCGTGGCAATCAACTGCCCGACACGCTGTGCCGCTGCCGCCGCCGCCTCCACGGCCGCTTTCACCGCCGCTACGTCACCGACACACTTGATCGTGACGTACCCGTTGCGGATGTATTCCGCATCGAGCAGGCGAACGTTGGCAGTCTTCACCATCACGTCGGCAGCCTCGATGGAACCCACGAGGCCGCGGGTCTCGACCATGCCCAGTGCATATTCCAGGGTCATCATAGGCAATCGCTCATGCGCCGGCCTGCCCCATTCGGAGCCGGCGCGTTCGAAGATGCGGATCTTACTTGTCGGCGGGACGCTTGGGGAGAATCATCTCAACGTCGGCATGCGGCCGCGGGATCACATGCACCGACACCAACTCGCCTACGCGTTGCGCTGCCGCTGCGCCTGCATCCGTCGCCGCTTTCACGGCACCGACATCGCCCCGCACCATGACGGTAACATATCCACCACCGATCACCTCTTTCCCGATCAGGGTCACGCGTGCAGCTTTTACCATCGCATCGGCCGCCTCGATCGAACCAACCAGCCCCTTCGTTTCCACCATCCCAAGCGCGTCCAAAGATAGGTCTGGCATGAGAGATTCTCTCCTCTAAGCTAATGAATAAACAGTTGAACGGTCGTTGAGAAGCACGTGCAATATAGACAAGGCGGAGCACAGAATCAACCTACACGGAGCACGCGCAAACAAGAGAAATGTTGGGCGTTCCGGCGCTGAACGCTTCGCAGCGCCGTCGGCGCCCTGCGGGCTCCGCTTCCGCTGCGGTGCTTCGCTGAACAGCGCTCAGCACTGCCCGCCCCAAAACGGCGGGCACCCTTCGGGCGCCTAACGCGCGCAGCACCACCGGCATCTCACAACTCCACCGTCATCACCAACCGATACGTTTGCGCGCGTGAAGCTCCCTGAACGTGAACACCTCAGCTTCTGCCTTGCTTCCTTCCAGGCAGACGCGCACGCACACCCGGCGACCTCCACAGTCCGATGAGAATGCACACAGCTGCCACACCCCATCCCGCATGTGTCACGTCCCAGCCCACTTCGTACATCAGCGGATCGAAGCGGAACACAACCTCATGCGTTCCCGCCGGAATCACAATGGAGCGAAGGATGGAATTCGTTCGATAGATCTCGGTCTCCTTACCGTCCACAAACGCTTTCCATCCTGCCGGATAATAGACCTCGCTTACGACGAGCAGCGCCGGACCCGAGGTTGCCGCCTGCAGCCTGATCTCGCGTGATTTATACTGAGTAATCGAAACGCGAGCGGCGCTGTCGGGCACCGTCATCTGCTGCGCCAGCGGTTGCTGCAGGATGGCTGTTGTCGCGGGAGTGAAGTCGCGAGAGTTCAGAAGTGCAAACACCTCGTTGTCGGATGAAGCAACCACGACGTTCTGCACAAACCATGCGCGCGGCAGCGCACCCGGATTCTCGTACGTCATCACCCCCGTGGCCTGATCGGTAAATGCATGACGAAACTTCTCCGGCGGCAGTTGCCCCTGCGCTAACACGTACTTCGCATTCAACATGTTCACGATGTTCATGTTCAGCGGAAATGCAGGATCGGGGCCGCGGAAGAAGCATGAATCGACAACCGTCTGGTAAATCTTCAGCTTCGCCGGACTGTACCCGCCGACCGATTGCAGACCGTGATAGGCGTAAGTCGTCTCGCCGTATAAATCACCCAACGGAAACACGCGAAACAACCCCGGCTGCTGCTTGAGAAACTGCACCGTGGCATCCGCGCGCAACGTTTGCTCCAGCTCCTCCTGCGGCTTCGGATCAATGAACTTGCTGTCGATGATGAACAGATCAATAACAAGAAGACCAATCAAGGCGCTGCTCAAGCCCGCTGCCTTGAGGCGTCCGTTGAGATACAACAGCGTGGCCCCGATCGCGGCCCCGGCAATGAAGACGAACTTGATATAGTCCGCCCACAACACTTCGAACCGGATGTTCTTCAGTTGCGCCATCGCCTGCGCGCCGTAATTTTCGCCCTCGCGCGTAAAAGTGAAGCCGAACATTTCGAAGAGCGAGGATTTCATCACCAGACCGAGCACAAGCACGGCAGCGATTGCGCCTGCCGTATAGAGCAGTCCCTTCTTCAATTTTTCTTTGTTGATTTCTCTCTCCTCCAACAATCCTTGCATACCGAACGCCCCCAACGCCGCAACCGCAAACGTCAGCAGATGCAGAATCATTGCCGGCGCGCGAAACTTGTTGAAGAACGGCAACAGCTCGAACAAGATCTGATACAACAACGCGAAGTGCTTGCCGAACGACAGCAACACCACCACAACACTCAGCAGCGCGAAAAAGAGCGTGGTCGCATTCCGCCGATATACCAGCGCAACGACCGCCAGCAGCAGCGGCACAATGCCGATGTACACACTCGATGTGTTGAACGGCATCGTCCCCCAGTACAGCGGGAGAGGCACCTGTTGCCCCTGCCACGGGTAAACGTACTGCGAGGAGAATCCGAAGAACGACGGAATAATCAGGGTGAGCAATTCCTGTGGATGAAACGACCAGTTCGTGGCATACTCCCACGTCAGTCCGCCCTTGGCCCCAGCCGTGCCGCCGCCGCGAATGGAGTACTGTGCGTACTCGTACACAGAAAGATAGATGTACGACGAAATGCACAACCCGATCGCCAGCGCTGCACCGAACAGAAGAACTTTCTTGGGAATGACTCCTTTGTTCTCCTTGAAGTCCCGAACCGCGTGATAAAGGAGATACAGTCCCAGAACAATGAACACATAGTAGACAATCTGCATGTGATTGGTCAGCAGCAGGGTTCCGATCGCAGCCGAGAGCAAGCCGAAGCTCAGCGCGTCACGCCGTTCGAAGAGCAGATGGGTCAGCAGGAACACGAGCGGAAGGTAGCTCAGCGCCATCAGCTTCGAGCCGTGTCCCTCGGCAGCCAGCCCGATGCCGTACGGGCTGAGCATGAACGTGATGGCTCCGAGCAGTGCAGCGATGCGCGAGAGGTTCCACATCCGCAGCAGCAGAAACATGAACACGCCGCAGAAGAGGTAGTACACGGGAAACCAACTCCATTTTCCGTTCAGATAGAAAAGCTTGAGGACGGCGACCACGGCAGATTGTAGATAACTCACATCGTGCGGGACGTAGTGGACGTTTCCGAACGTCGGCATGCCGCTGAAAAAGTTCGGCATCCACAATGGGTCCTCGCCCTCCGCTGCCCTGAGGTCGTCGCCGACTTTCGCGTAGGTGATGGCGTTCTTCGTATCGCCGCCGGTCGAGAAGGCTTTGTTCTCGAAGACGATCCCTCGAAACAGAATCAGCGTGATGAGGTAGAGAAAGGCCACGCACAGTACGTCCTGTGTTGTTGGCGAGAGATGGGAAATCACAGAGGGCGATTTCTGTTCGCGAATCGGCGAAGCTTTCCTGGCTTTGGCCATGTGTGCTGTATCGGATGTTGTTTTGGGTGGAAGCCTTGACTACTCCAGAAGGGCAAGAAGCTTTTCGGAGAATCTGCTGCGTTCGAAGCGCATAAATTCCTCGCGCGCCCGCGCCTGCATCCGGGCGAGCCGCGACGGCGTACCGATCAGCTCCAGCGAATAGTTCACAAGCTCGTCCATTGTGTTCCAAAGATAGCCAGATTCGCCGTGCGAAACAATTTCTTTCTGCCCACCCCGGTTGATGACAATCGGAACGCACCGCGCTGACATCGCTTCGAGAGTGGACATGCCGAAGTGTTCGGCGCGTTCGGGATGGCGCTGTTCATCCACCCCGAAGCCCGCTGCATGCCAGAAGAGCGTCGCTTCACTGTAGTGCCGTTTCAACTCTTCATACGGTGAGTTGATGTGAAAGTACACCGGCAGTCCGCGAACCGACTCCTGCAACTCCTCCACATACCGCCGCGACGCCTCATCGTTGCCGCAGCTTCCCACGAGACGATACATCCACGTCGTGTGCGGAAGGCGGGCATGCAGTTTTTTGAACGCCTCAATTAGAATGTCATAGCGCTTGTCATTGTACAACCCGCGGAAGAACCTGCCGACGCTCAGAATGACTCGTTCCTTCGGCATCCCTTCGATCAGGAAATCGTCAATCGGCGGTTCCAGCACAGTCGAAGGAATGCCGTGAATGGTTTCCAGGGCATCGTGGACGAACTTCGAGTACACGAGCACGGCCTGGGTTTCCCTGAGTTTGCTCAAGAGCCGGGCACGAAGAATGTCTTTTGCTGCTTCCTTTGGCTTGCCGCGCAGTATGCGCGAGGAGATGGTGAACGGCGTCAGTCTTCCGTACGGGATTTGAAGTATGACGAAGGTTTGCCGCGCACGAGAGTTGAAAAAACGATAGTTCGTGATGTAGATGCAGATATCGAAATGGCGGGAGAGATTCTCGGCTTCGCGGCGCAAAGCCTCGAGGTGGACGAGATGCGCGTTTGCCCCGTCGAGCGAGACCGCAAAGTAGCGGGCCAGCTCTTTCATGTCGAACGCCGAGGCTTGTGCCGCGAACGTCACGTCGTAGCCTGCACGCAGCAGCGTCTCGGCAATCGCCAGCAGATATTTCTCCCCGCCGCCGCGGCTGGACCAGTATTCGGAATAGATGAGGACGCGCTTAGCCGCGGGCATGGGGGATACTATTTCGTGAGTACGAGCTTCCGGGTCTGTGCAAGTCCTACCGCTTGCATACGATACAGATATACACCGGATGACACTCCTTGTGCGTTCCACCTCGTCTCGTGCCGACCCGCTTCCTTTATACCATTGACGAGAACGGAAACCTCGCGCCCCAGCAGATCCCAGACTCGAATAGTAACAAAGGATGCCGCAGGAACATCGAAGGGTATCGTCGTGCTTGCATTAAATGGGTTCGGAAAATTCTGATGCAACGCAAACTCTACAGGCAGAGGCGACCCAGGACCCACCTCAGTCGGATGTTGCGCTCGCCGAACTATCTTCACTTCGTCTAACGCACCGCGGAAGAATGTAGGCTGAACAAAGTTCTCCCAACAACCCATGGTCAGGGGGCGGGCGTTCCACAAATGGAATCCGATCGGGTCGTTCAGCGGCTCTGCTGCACGTTCGCCATCAACATACAGGAACAGTTTTCTCATGCTGCAATCTCTGACAAGCGTTGCCCGATGCCATTGGCCGTCATTGAACGATCGTGCGCTGGTGATTCGGAGAAGTGTGTTCGGGTATCGGGAGTCGTCTCGGTTGCCGATAATCCCCTGCACCCTTCCGTTCAAGATGCGAAAGGCAAACCCGGGAACAGGTGCAAGTCCTCGTCGGATTATCTCACCTGTGTCTTGCTGGGTTGTCTTGAACCAGGCTTCAACGGTAAAGCTCTGCGACGAATCAAAATTGAGTGCGGCGGGACTTTGAACGAGCACGTAGCTGTTCAATCCGCTAAATGCTCGCGCGTTGCCGCGAATGCCAGGGACAACCGTCGTTCCCCACGCGATTCCGTCGTTGCGATTCGGCGAGGCATCCTGCACGAGATTGCCGCTAACTTCATCGTAATGCCAGAGCGTTACGGTATCGTGCAGTGGGGCATGGCGCGCGATATTCGAAACACGAACCTCGTCAATATTGCCCTTGTAGAGTTGCGGCTGGGCGTTGTTCTCCCACTTCCCGAATGTTATAGGACGCTCGCTGGACAGCGGAAAGACAATTGGGTCCAAGGTGGGGGCGGTCGCCAGAACGTCATCCACGTACAAGCGAATCTGTCGGGCCGCCCGATCTCGCTCCAGAGTTGCAAGGTGCCAATGGCCGTCATTGTATCTCTGCTGGCTTCGGATTCTCACAAGGGTGTCCGGGTAGCGGCTGTCTTCACGATTGCCGAGTTCGCCCTGTACGTATCCATCCTTGATAGCTATAGCGTATCCTGCCGTCGGGGCAAGGCCCTTTCTAAAAAGCCACCCGAGGTCATCCGATGTCTGAAACCAAACATCAACGGTGAAGCTGCGATTCACATCGAAATCGAGAGAACCGTTGAGTGGGTCACCTATATAGACGTAGTCCGATATGCCGTCAAAAAAACGGGCATTTCCAAATCTTCCGGTGGTGATGGTTGTGCCGTAGGCATATCCATGATTGCCGAACATCGAACTACCCCGGACGAGCGGACCACTTGATTCATTGAAATGCCAAAGTCCGACGGTATGTCCATCAGATGCAAACGGTGCAGGTGTCTGAGAACCAGCGGGAAGAATCAACAAGGGAAAGAGCGAGAGGAGGAAGAGAAAATGTTTCATGGCAGCCTCCATGTTTTTATCAAGAGGCAAACACAAAAAACCATCCGGACGAAGCTACACTTTGTTGTCAAGAGAAGCAAGAGTCGTTCATTCGCAGGATGGGTGTCCCGTAAACGCGCTCTCTGCCGTCTCGGGTTTGGAGATTGTTCAATGCAGCTGAATGCCTTGACGAACTCCAAAAGCTCCGGACTACCTCATCTTATGAATGAGCGCAACGGCCAGGCCGGAAGCACCCGCGTTGTCGTGATCCGAATAGCCGGTGTCCACAAGTTCATCGGGGCGGGCGACCTTCCAGCCATGTTCGTCGGAGTACTTGAAATACAATTCGCTGACACGTGAAACGGGCCGAGCAACAGCGAGAAGTTGCTGCCATCGTGCCTGGTCGTAATTGCGAAGCCACCCAAGGTCTTCATACTTTCCGTAAGGAACACTAATGTAGAGCGTTCCATCCCGGCGCAGGATTCGTATCATCTCCTGCACCGCCTTGAGATCCATCTCTTGATCCACAATGAACTGAGTCGTGTAGAGGGAGTTATCCATTCCAAAATGTTCGAGCGTTGAAATGCACCAAATGAGATCGAATGATTCGTCGGGGAAGTTCGTGCCGGTAATGCTTGCTCTAACCGACTCTGTGTAAAGCGAGCGGATCTCCTCGCTCGGTGAAGCGATATCAACGCCGGTGATCGTCAAAGGCCTCGGCAGGGTTTTGAGCATCCGTGCATGGGCGTTCATGATATTTGCGTGACCTACATCCAGCACATGCTTCCCGGGTTGGTACGTCAATCGTGCAATAAGGAGTTCCACGACGCGCTCGGTCATTCCACGTCCGTAGTTGGCCGGCAAGGTTATCGAGTGAGGGAAGTCCGGTTGCGGAAGACGCAGTGCACGCTGGATTTCGCGGTCGATTTTTGGAGGAACCACAAGATGGTACGCCTTCAACGCAGCATCGACAAGCGCGTGAACCTTCATCTTTGTCTCAACCTAATGTGTCGTAGAGGTGGAGAACCACGTGGGCTGCGTTTGCCAGAGAGAATTGCGTTGCTCGCTGACGGCCTTTTGCAGACAGCTCGTCGCGCAAATCTTTGCTGGTGAATAACGAGTCCATTGCTCGCGAAAGATCGTTCACATTCTCAGGGTCGACGAGCAAGGCTGCATTTTCTCCGATCTCTCTCAAAGAAGAATTGTTCGATGTTATGACCGGAGCCCCGGAGGCCATTGCTTCTGCGACGGGAAAGCCGTGTCCTTCATAAAGAGACGGAAAGACGAACATCATCGCTGTCTGATACAGAACGGATAAATCTGCATCCTCGACGTAGTCAAGCAGGCGAATTCTGTTTCGCAAAGACGACGTTTCGATAGCCGCTATCGTGTCCTCGTATAACCACCCCTTGCCTCCGACAAGCACCAGCGACACATCGGTGCGGTGTTGGTGGTGAAACATCTCGAAGGCTTTGACCAACCGTACAACGTTCTTGCGCGGCTCGAGCGTGCCTACGAACAAGAAGAACTCGTCCGGTAACGAGTACTTGCGGCGTACGCGATCCTTCTGTTCAGAGGAAGCCGCCTCGTTGAAGATCGGATCAACGGGAGGGCGGACAATATGAACCTTGCGCGAGGAGATCCCTGTCATCTCGATGAGATCATTGCGTGTACTTTCCGAAATGACAATGACGGCATCGGCTTTCCAAACTGACCGCCGGAATAAGTATTCCCACTTTCTTGCAGTCCATCCCCCATAGAACTGTGGAAACTTATGGAATGCAGCATCATAAAAAGTAACCACGGAGCGTCTCACTCCAAGCGGAGGCAAGAGCGCTTCTGAACTATGAAACAGGTCAAACGCACCTATGAACCTTTCAAGCTTTGGAGCGAGAAGAATGTTCCAGTAAAGGCGTTTGAGTGCTCCAGGGACCGAAGCGAGATTCAACCGAACGTTGGGTCTCGAAAAGGACTCTATTGTTGTCTTATCGAGATCAGGACCCCACGCATGCAAGATATAGCTTCGCTGGGCATCGGCAGCGAGGAGTGCTCGCAAAAGAAGCGCGGCAAATCGGCCGATCCCTGCCCTTCGCTGTCGAATATGGCTGACATCGTAAACGATCGTCATGCAGTCTCTACTCTGAGTGAGGTCTTAGATATGAGCCGAGCTTGTTCCTAATGAATACTTTGATATCGTTGGTTCGAACAGCAACTTCGTGTACAGTCACGGGAACATGTTTCCTCATGTATGCTAACATCATCCATGCGAGCACCAGCGAGGAAAGAACGTAAGCTATTGTTGCTCCGATAGCCCCAGACCACGGGATAAACAGCAGATACAACGTAACCGACGCAAGGAGGAGAAACAAGCCGATGACAAACCCAAGTCTCGCCTGGCCCAAGCCCAGAAGTGTATTCGACGCAATCGCTATCGCCGGCACCACCAACGCCAGCGCCGAAAAGATTTGCAGCATGGGGATGGCTTCGAGGTACCGACCCTGGTACACGATCCTCACCAACGGCGACGCGAGTACGAGAAACAGCACGAACACGGGAAGCATTCCGATGGTCGAAAAGTTGAGCGCCTTCTCAACGAACACTTTGAGCGAGTTGACATCTCCTTTTGATGCCAGGCGCGATGTTGCCGGCAGGACAAACATCTGCAGCACCTGCGCCGCCATGTCGTAGATGCGCGTGAACACTTTCACCGAGTTGTACACTGCCACCTGCACCGGTCCGCTGAATGCCGAGAGGATGAACGAATCCGCTTTCGTGTACACCATGTAACTGACGAGACCGCCGAGCGCATACTTGCCGTAGTCCCACACCTTTCGCATCTCTTCCTTTCCGGGCCGCAACCGGAGACGCAAGATGGTTCGCGAGAGGATGAGGCCGACGAGCGACGAGGCAGAGAGCGAGATGATGTTGATGATGATCAGATCGAGCGCGCTGTCGAACAGGTTCATCTTGGAGTAGATGTAAATGAGGATCGGCGCGCCAAGAAAATGAAAGGCGTCCACCCAGAACACCTGCTGGATAAGAAACCTGCTCTGCAGCAGCACCAGCGTGTAATTGCGAATGAACGACGCGGCAAACATCGCCGGCAGGTACAGCATCAAGGGACCCAGCCGCGGCGAGTTCAGAAGGGTGCTGAACGGATCCCGCAGGCCGACCAGCAGAAGTGATGCGAGAAGGATGAAGGCCGTGTTCAACCAGAGTGCCGAGCTGAGAACGCCGCGCTGGTCACTCGTTTCCTCTGCGGCGAACTTCAACAACGGCTGAAGCGCGAACGCCATAGCCAGTCCCGTCACCACGAGAAAAATTTCCTGAATCAGCACAAAGTTTCCGAACTCTTCCTCGGGCAAGACACGAATCACCAGCACGACATAGGCAACGCCGTACACGACGGGCAGCGCCTTGTCCGCCAACCCCCAGATGCCTTTGCTGAGATGTTTGCCGAATTCCACTACTGCTTCCGCACCTCCCACGCGTAGCGGATGGCGGCAAGAGCGTTGACCAGCACGTTCAGCCACGGAAACACCAGCTTCTGCGGCAGCGTGGCGTAGCGAAAGAAGAAACGGAGATTGCTGATGAACTTGTTCTTCATCTTGAAAAAAGAGAGATGGCCGCCGCTGGCGATTGAAAGTTTGTGCCACACCCTCGCCCGCGGTTCGTACATGATCCGGTAGCCTGCCCGACGGATACGCATACTCCAGTCGGCGTCTTCGGTGTACATGTGGTACGATTCGTCCAGCATGCCTACTTGTTCGATCACTTGCCTCGTTGTCAGGATGCAGCAGCCGGTAGCGTAGTCGATCTCACGGCTCGTCTCGTACTGCCCGTGGTCAAGCTCTCGGATGCCGACATGCCGCATCGTTCCCGTCCACATCGAAATCTCCCCGCCGGCAAACCAGATGCGCTGCGGCTCGTCGAAGTAATAGATTTTCGGAGCCACGGCGCCGATCGTTGCATCGGACTGCAGGCGCGCAACCAGAGCCGTCAGAAAATTACTGTCAACCGTTGTGTCGTTGTTGAGCAAGCAGATCATCTCGGCACCGTGCTCGAGGGCGTAGCGGATGCCGGCATTGCTGCCTCCGGCAAAGCGGAGATTGCGCTGCTGTTCCAGCACAACAACCGCGGGATGTCGGTCGCGTATCGCCTGCACCGAGCCATCGGTTGATGCGTTGTCAACGACGACGACTTTGAACTGCGGATACGTCAGTTTCGCGAGCGAATCGAGGCACGCAAGCGTCACGTCCCGCCCGTTCCAGTTGACAAGCACAATGTACACAACAGGCGTATTCAAGATACGAGTTTCGATACGAAAGAAAAATCGGAGGAACTCACGACACTGGAAACTCCATACCTGTACAACCCACTTACCTCCTTCCAATCAGATACACAACGCCCGTGCAGATCAGTTCGCCGAGAATCGGCAGCTCGGCGATCCTTCCTGCCGGCAGCGGCTTCAAGCCGAAGCGGATGTGATTGGGACTGATGAAGTACGCTTGCTTTCCGCCGATCGTCAATCCACACCGGCGGACGATCGCTTCAAACTTCTTCATGCCCATCTTCAATCTGCCGAGTTTGAGAATTTCCTCGACGATGTGCGGATGCTCGTTCTTGAGCTGCGGGAGAATTTTGCGGAAGGCGAACGGCACGAGATGGATGAACGGCATTTTCGCCCATTGCGTGTTCAACAACTGTTGATGCGCACCGTAGGCGGAGTAGTACGGCGGAAATGTGATCATGATGTAGCCGTTCGGCTGAGCATACGAGGCAAGCTTGTTCATGACCTCTTCTTTGAAATCGAGATGTTCGAACACATCGTGAAGCACCACGAGGTCATAGTACTCCCCGTAGAACGGAGGGCGCTCGTCGTAGAGATTGCCCGTAGTAAGAGTGATCGGGCGGTCGCCTTTCAGGTGCTGCGCTGCTTCGACTCGACCAGGCTCGATGTCGAATCCGTCGCAGCGGGCAGCCCCCGCATCAAACATTGCACAGAGTCCGCCTCCCTCACCGCACCCGACATCGATGACGGCGGCGTCGCGCAGCGACACGCCCCACTGTTCCAACAGGGGGATCATGTACTTCGCGGCGACATCGTATTCATACCGCCAGTATAATTTTGTTTGTTCGGTCATAGTCATCACGCGCTTGTCACACCCGACGGCTTTTGCGCGATCATTTCAATCCGATCACCGAAAACACCAAACAGACGCGTCAGGAGGGCGTTGGGATACTGGAAGAGTTTCTTGCCCAGATTTTGGACGCCTGTGCCCCGCAGCGCAATCTTGTGCGGCGGAATGATACCCTCGCGCGCACAGACAATCGTAAAGCCGCAGCGCTTCAGCAACGACGTCATGCTCGATCGGCGATATTCAAACACGTGATAAGGGGGAAGATTCACGATCGCTCGCTTCCGCAGCAACGCATACACCGCAAAGCCGAGACGCGAAAAGAGCGTGTTTGTTTGCATCGGGCATTCGATCACGAAAATGCCTCCGGGAGCGAGGACGCGATAAACTTCGCTGCACGTTGCAACCGGTTCGGTCAGATGTTCGAGCACGTCCCCCATGAAGACGACATCAAAGGTATTGGACGAAAACTGCGCGTCGCGCACATCGCCGGTGAAGACATCGAGGTGGAACCGCTCGCGTGCGAGTTGCGCCGCCGCGTCGGAGAACTCCACTCCCGTGACGCGGTACCCCGCCTGACGTGCTGCATGCAGAAACGCTCCGCCGGCACACCCGATTTCGAGAAACGAGCCTTCGGGTTTGAGCCGCTTGATCTTCGCAATTAACGACCGATCAGCCAGGGCGTCGTGTGTGCTCTCGTCGAAGTAGCTTCCCGCATGCCCGCAACGAAAGTCGCCCTCGAAATACTCCTTCGAGTACATCTGCACAAGCTCGTCAGCGGTCGGTTGCGGATGAAGGAAGATGATGCCGCACGTGCGGCACTCGCAGCCGCCGAGCCAGCGTCCGTTGAACATGTACCCGAACGGAAGCGAACGAACGGACGCCGAAGCGCAGACAGGACATTGCGGGGCGATGCGGGGTTCGGGATTCGAGGTTCGAGTCATGCCTCCGACTGCATCAAAGTTTCGATGGCGTTGACCATTGCCTCCCAGCTATACTTGCGCTTCTCCTGCGCGACGTTCGCGGCAAATTCGGCTTCCCGCTGCTCAACAAAGTAGCGCTCAACGGCATGAGCAAGCGCCGCGGGGTCATTGGACGGCACGACGAATCCCGTCACGCCATCGCGTACCACTTCGGCGAGCCCGCCGACGTTTGTGGCAATCACTGGCTTATCGAAGTTGTACGCAATCTGTGCAATGCCGCTTTGCGTTGCGGAAATGTACGGAAGCATCACCACGTCGGAAGCGGAGAAGTACCATCCCACTCTGTCATTCGAAACATAATCGGCATTCACCGTCACGTAATTCTGCAATCCCAACTCATCAATCATTCTCATGTACCTGTCCCTGTCATCGTAGAACTCGCCGACGACGAGGAGTCGAACGTTCAGCTTTTCGACGATCAATTTCATGGCCCGCAGCATCACGTTCAAGCCCTTGTACGGGCGCACGTATCCGAAGAACAACAGCACACGCTCGTCCGCAATGTTGAGGCGACGCCGCGCCTCATGCTTCGCGATGGGCGCGCCGAAAATGTTGTACACCGGATGCGGCACTTTCCTGTAGCGCGCCCATGGAAAGAGCGTCTTCAGGTCGCGCTCGACTGCATCGGACTGTACGATGAAGAAATCCGCCGCGCCGAAGGCGTATCGCGTGAACACGGTGTCGCCCGGACGCTTCTCGTGCGGCACAACGTTGTCGCAGATGTACAGCACCTTCATGTTCTTTCCCCGTTTTGCAACGCGTGCAATCGTCCCGAAACACGGACCGAAGAAGGGCAGCCAGTATTTCATGATGAGAAGGTCGGGCTTACGACGGCGGATCATGTTGCCGACGGCGATCCAGTTCAGCGGGTTGATCGAATCAACCAACGGTTCGCTCGGGACATGCCAGTCGTAGGGCAGGCCCGCTTGCGGTTGTTCACTCTCCGCCTCTGCCTGCGTCTTGCCGGGGAACAGCAAGGATGGATATTGACGCTTGAAGGTGATGAGAGCAACGCTGTGTCGTTTCGCCAACTCGTGGTAGAGGAGTGCGTTGTAGTGAGCGATACCGCCGCGCAGCGGATAGGCCGTTCCGAGAATGATGATGTTCATCGTTGTCGCTCCGTCAACCTTCCCGTGTGGTCACGACGCTCTCCGCCGAAGTGAGACGATCACGCCGGCACCGCAGATGGTGAGTGTCGTGAGCGTTATCCACATGCCGTTGGAGAACGTCGCAGGCTCGAAGCGTACGTCGATGGTGTGCGTGCCGGCCGGTACCGGCATCCCGCGCAGATTGTAGTCCGTACGATAGATGGGCGTCTCCACCCCGTCGATGTAGGCTTTCCATCCAGGATAGAAAATTTCGCTGAGGACCAGAAATCCGTCGTGGCTCGTTTCCACTGCCAGCTCGATACGGTTGTTGCGATACGACGTCACGCGCACCTGCGAATGAGGTTGACTCTGCGGCTGCGGCAGCACGAGCGGTTGTTCGATGACTGCTGTTGAGCGATGATCGAACGCGGGACTCTTGATGTACTCCAACAATTCTTGTTCTGATCGTACGACATGGACGGCATACACGAAGAATGCTCGCGGGAGACGTGTCGGGTGTTCGACGAGGGTTTGTTGCTGCGTGCGCTCGTCAAAAACCGTCTTGTACTTGACGTTCAGGAGATCGAATGACTGATCGTTGGAGGCGAGCGGCGCATAGGCACGCTGCAGCGCAAGAGGCGTGTAGCCCTCCATCATAAAGATCCGATCGATCATGCCCTGATTCCGATCCCAGCCGGGCAGCATTCCGTGCGCGTTGCGTGTGTTGACGCGAAACAGTTCCTTCTCTCCTTCTTGCTTGAAGAACGCTACCAGATCGCTCCGCCGTTTGAAGTAGTCCGCGGGGTTCGTTGTCCCGTTGTTCTGTTCTCCCCCAAACACAAACATATCGAGAAAGAAGGCGCCGAGGAGGAGAAGCGATGCAGTACGCCCTCCAAGGTTCCTGCGCATCACCACCAGCAGCACAACACCCGAAAGAAGAAGTATCAGCAGCGACGGCGTTACGCCTTTCGAAACCATCTCGCCCACGCGGGCATGTGTTGTCTCCACATACGAACCGGCGAAGGTGCCGGAGATAATCAGGAAATAGAGGAGAAGCCCCAACGCGATCGCTCCCACGAAAATGTTCCGTATTCCCTCGCGCCCGGACTTCGATTCATAGAGAAGATGTTGAAGCGAAAAGGCAGAAAGCAGCGAGATGGAGAACGTCAACCAGATACCCATCCGGGTAGGGATGCGGAATTTCGAGAATCCGGGAATGAAGTCGTAGAACAACTTGAACAGCACAAAGTTCTTGCCGAGTGCGAAGAGCAGCGCGACGAGAGCCGTACCCAGGAAGAACATGACATAGCGATCCTTGCGCCGGAGAATCGACGCACCGGCAAGGATGAGCGGAAGGATGCCGACGTAGACACACGTCTCCCAGTAGTAATAATACACTCCCGGACCGAAGTACTCAAAGCCCGTTGCACCGGCAGCGCCGAACATTTTTGGAAAGAACAGCGTTGCAAGCTGCGACCATGCAAGCGAGCCTTCACTTGCCTTTTCGAACGTCATCTGCGCGCGCTGTGAAAGATCGGACAGCTCGAACGTCGGCAGCAGTTGAATCATCGCAAGGGCGACGGAAAGAAGGACAATGCTTGCTGCTTTTGCCGCCATCGTGAGAGCCGGACGCGACAGCAGATCGTTCGCTGCGAACCTCGTCAGAAGCTCGTACAGGAAGTACGCGCCAAGAAATGTGTAGAGGTAGAGTGAGAGCTGCGGATATCCGGCGAGGATGGAATGGCCGAGAACGATGCTGCATAGAAATACCGCACGCCAGCCGTCCCCTATCAACGCTTTGCGGAACAACAGCACGACCAGAGGATACCAGGCGACCAGCGTCAGGTTCTGCTGATGAATTGTGTGGACGATCATGTACCCGCTGAGCATGTACGCCGCGCCGGCAAACAACGCCGGGGTGTTTCTCACGCCAAACGACTTTGCGAGATACAACATACCGATGCCTGCAAGCACGAAATGCAGGATGATCATCATCTCGAGCCAGTAGTAATGCAGCGTGCCCCCGCTGACAAAGAGCGTCAGCAGCAGGCTCGGAAGATAGAACACCGTTGTTTGAATGTCGGCAAGAAACGGCATGCCGTTGAACGTGTACGGATTCCACAACGGCAGCTCTCCTTGTGCAAGCGAGGTCGCCGCAAACACACGAAAAGGGTAGTTCTGATAAATGAAATCCTCCCAGAAGTACGCCTCGCCGAGCAAGATTTTGTGGAAGAAGATGGCGACAAGCACGATAAGAATTGCAATACACTGGCTATCGGTCAGGATCGCCGGTGGATCGCCAACCGTTCCTATCGAGTGTCCGATTTCTCTTTTTCGTCGTGCGACCTTCATCGGGTACGGGAAGATGCGTTAGTGATCACGGCGGAGTAGAGATCGAACGGTCTCGAACACGCGATCCACCGAAATGTACTGCATGCAGTTGTTGGGACACGTTGGTGAGAAATAACATGTGCAGTCGAAGTCCGGCTCCAAAATTTCCCCCAATCCATACAACTCGAACTCGTGCCTGTTAAAGATATTATTGAACAACACGATCTTCTTGTTCAATCCAATTGTCACATGCATCGCCATCGTCACGGCGGTCACGACGAGATCGCATTGGTCAACCAAGGAGATGAATTGTCGAAACGGGAAATGCCCGAGATACGTCGCGCCGCTCAATCGCGCTATACGCCGATTCTTTGCATCCTCCTGTTCTCCGCCCAACAGCAGCGGCACGTAACCAGCCTTCTTCAGCGTGCGCGCAAGCGCTACCCAGTGTTTCTCGGGCCACAAGCGGGAAACCCATCGTCCGCCGCAACCCGTGTTCAATCCAATGATAGGCTTCTTCTTCGGCAATTTCCATCGGTACGCATCTGCAGGCGGAACATCTAACAGATATTTTTCGCCGGCAAAGCGAAAGCCGCAGATTTCGAAAATCTCTTCCGGATAACTCTTGGTGTTGGCTTTGTTGAGATCATCGAAGACCCCCGTCATAAACTTATGAACTGCGTCGGCATCGATCGGTGCCGGCTTGCCGTGGACAAGCGTGAATCCTTTCTTGACGCGCGCCGAAAGCGAGGCCATCAGGCCGCAGGCTTCGGTTTCTTTGTCGAGGTTGTAAATGATGTCGAACTGCGTGGACTGCAACGCCGGGAAATGTTCGGCATCCAGCGGAAGCGCGACATCAACAAACGGCTCCACCACTTCGGGTGAGAGCGTCACCCACCAGATACGCGCCTGTGGATACTCTGCCCGCAAGCGCCGCAGGATCGGCGTCGTGCGAATGACATCGCCCAGCGCACCGAGTTTGATGATAAGGATGTTG
The DNA here is from genome assembly GCA_037441705.1 of Ignavibacteriales bacterium. Lineage (GTDB taxonomy): Bacteria > Bacteroidota > Ignavibacteria > UBA10030 > UBA6906 > CAADGV01. The sequence goes on along the minus strand of JBBIRR010000003.1, from coordinate 78,328 downwards.
GAGATCTGCCGTTCGTAATGCGGACAGTCATTCCCTGCTTCGTCAACACAATGCACACCGTGCTGCTTGTGAGGCCTGCACGGCACCTGTCCCACAAACCACCGGCAGTCGGTCTTGAGCGTTTCGTACGAGATCGTCATGGCAGAGCGGATAGGAACATTCGATCGCGCAGCAGGAGCAAGGGCGGACAGGAGCTGCGCCTCGAGAGTTCAGATATCATTTCGCTTACTTGATGTAGTCGCGGATTGTATATTCGTCGGTCGTGCGTTTCGACTTGCTAATCATCTCACCGAGAAGACCGATCGACACGAACTGAATCCCCACAATGATCAGAAGAATACCACCGAGGAAGAGCGGCCGGTTGCTCAATGCCGTCTTGCCCTGAAGCCACTCGATGGCAAGCCAGCCGTCGATCACCATGCCGGTCAGCGCACACGCCATCCCCCAAAAACCAAACAGATGGAGCGGACGGCGGAAATAGCGCGTCGTAAAGAGCACCGTCAGAAGGTCGAGAAACCCTTTCCAGAATCTCCCCACCCCGAACTTCGTTTTGCCGTACTTGCGCGGCCGGTGTTGCACCACCATCTCCCCCACCCGAAACCCCGCGTTGTGCGCAAGCACGGGCAGATAGCGATGAAGCTCGCCGTACGGCTGAATTGCCTTCACCACTTCGTTGCGATACGCCTTCAATCCACAGTTGAAGTCGTGAATCTTTATTCCCGTCATCAACGACGTAACGAAGTTGAAGAAGCGGGAGGGAATTGTCTTCGTGATGGGATCGCGGCGTACCTTCTTCCATCCCGAGACCAGATCATAGCCCTCTTCGAGTTTCTTGATCAGCGAAGGAATCTCTGCCGGATCATCCTGCAAATCGGCGTCCATGGTAACGACGTACGTGCCCTGAGCTTTCTCGAAGCCGACGGCAAGCGCTGCAGATTTGCCGTAGTTGCGGCGGAAGCGGATGATTTTGACGCGACCATCGAATCGCTTCGCGTCGCGCAGCACATTGAACGAACGATCCGTGCTGCCGTCGTCAACGAACAGCAGTTCATAGCGAACGCGCATCCGCTGCAACGTGGAGCGGAGCTGCTGGTGGAGTTCTTTGAGCGACTCCTCTTCGTTATAGAGCGGGATGACAACACTGATGTCGATCCCTTTATGATGCTGCTGACCGTGTTGTCTCTGCTCCTGTCGCTGCTGCGGCGGCACCTGCGGCGTCTGCGTCGGTTGTCCTTCCGTCTCGGCCGTGGTCGTTTCGGCTTCCCGTCGCCGGTCACGATAGTAATGGCGACCCCGGTAGGGACGCTGCGGGCGCTCGGGTTGTTGCTGGCCGGAGGGTTCGGATGTCTGATCGGGCATGAAGGCTTCTCAACAAATACCACTCCCGACTTTAGTGCCGGGACAGAACTGGGATTCAAAGTAACCAAAAGCATAGGGAAAATCAACGAACCGCATCTGGCTACCCCGGAATGCTGGAGCGACGGATTCGCGTTCGGGGGTTGTGGTGGGGAGTTACGATGCAGGATTCGAGATTCAGGATTCAGGTTGATTCTCGTTCTGGATTCTTCGCCTCCGAAAAGCGAGGCTCAGAATGACGAAGCGATCGGACGTCACGGCTTATGCGCGCAACCTTGTGCCGTGACGGAAGGGCGGGCGGCGTGAGACCCGGGTCGCCATGTTCAATCGCGGATGCATGGTTCGAGGTTCGGGGTTCGGCGGGCGGATTCAGGATTCGCGGATCGGAACATGATCAGGTCGCGCCGATGGGGCTTGCGCGATGTCCTTGCCGTTGAGTTCTACAGACAGTACCGCTCCTACGGAGCGGATGCTCAAATCAACACTCGTGCTCCTCGCAAGTCCCGTAGGGACGACCTGTTTGTAGCGCTGACAATGCCTAAAAGAACGTAAGCCCCGTAGGGGCGGCCTGTATCGCCTCGCCACGTTGACACTCCGTTTCGCGCTTCTCTCGTGATCACCAAGTTTTCATTCCGTCGCTACGCGACGGGTATGATGGGCCTGTGATTGGTATCCCGACCTTGAAAGGTCGGGCTATCGTCGTGAGGTCACTACGTGACCCACGAGTACGCAACGCGGAGGTTGCACTGGCCAACACTGTCATGCTGAGCGCTGCTTTCCAAGCGCGAAGCATCCACCCTTCGACTCCGTCCCGCCTGAAAAGCGGCGGGACTGCGCTCGGGGTGACGAAGCGATCGGATGTCACGGCTTACGCGCGCAACCTTGTGCCGTGACGGAAGGGCGGGAAGTGGACTACTCCGTCATGCTGAGCGCTGCTTTCCAAGCGCGAAGCATCCAGACCCGGCGAACATGATTGTAGGGACATGCCTCCGGCATGTCCTGCTTTACGCGTGTACACGCCGCGGATCATCAACGCAACCATTCAGCGTTCCTCACATTAGGACACGGCGGAGCCGTGTCCCTACACAATTGCGCGGAACACCCTTCGACTCCGTCCCGCCTGAAAAGCGGCGGGACTGCGCTCAGGGTGACGACGGCGACCGGACATCACGGCTTCTGTGCGCAACCTTGTGCCGTGACGGAAGAGCGGGCGGCGTGAGGCGCGGGTCGGTTCGAGGTTTGAGGTTTGGGGTTCAAGATTCAGGCTGATGCTCGTTCTGGATTCCTCGCTCGCTGCGCTCGCTCAGAATGACGGAGGAAGTGGCCGCGAGCAGATGTTTTGCTTGACATTGGCAATGCGAATGAGTAAGATGGTCGCACAACTTCGCCATCTCCCACTATCCAACCGGAGGCATCCCCATGAGTGCCGCGTCGACTGTCACGCCGCAATGCCGATTCACTCAGGAAGTTCGACTCGCCATCGTGATGTACGGCGGCGTCTCGCTGGCCATCTACATCAACGGCATTGCGCAGGAGTTGTATCGTCTGGTGCGTGCGACCGCCCCTGCCAATCCCGACAGTCCCGATCAGCCTCTCCTGCTCAACGCGGAGCTGACGGGCACCGAGCGAGTCTACCGCAAGTTGGGACAGATGCTCACGGGCCATCGGCCGCTGCAAGAGGTGGGAGAATCCGACCCTATCCGCACGCGCTTCGTCATTGATGTGCTTTCGGGAACCTCCGCCGGCGGCATCAATGCCATCTTTCTCGCCAAAGCGCTCGCCAACAACCAGCCTCTTGACGATCTCAAACGTTTGTGGGTGGAGGAGGGCGATATCGGCTTGCTGCTGAACGATAAGCATTCGGTGAAGAAGGAATCCCTTCTTTCACTACAAGACCCGCCAACGTCCCTGCTCAACAGCAAACGCATGTACCTGAAACTGTTGAAGGCATTCGATGGGATGGAAGCCGCGGGAGCGAGCGAACGCTCGCCGTTCGGCGATGAGGTGGATCTGTTCGTGACCGCAACGGACATCCAGGGCGTGACGGTGCCGCTGCGTCTGGCCGACGACATCGTCTACGAACGCCGCCACAAGAATGTGTTTCACTTCCGCTACTACGCGACGCCGCACGGCGAGCCGTCGCGCACCGACTTTGCTGCCTCCACAGGAACGCAGACGGTTTATCTCCGCAACGACTTTGCGCGTGAGTTCAATCCTTTCCTCGCCTTTGCCGCGCGCTGCACGTCGTCCTTTCCGTTCGCCTTCGAACCAATGCGCCTGAGCGATATCGACGACTTCGTCCGCCGCATTGAGCCTTACAGCAAGACGGATCTCACGTCCGGCAGTCCGTTATGGGAACGATTCATCGAGAACTACCGTGCGGTGCAAACCGGCGCGAGTATTCCGTTCCCGAATCGCTTCTTCGGCGACGGCGGCTATCTCGACAACAAGCCCTTCAGCTACGCCATTGATGCGCTCGTCGGGAGGCAGGCAAATCTTCCCATCGATCGCAAGCTGATCTACATCGAGCCGGCGCCGCAGCATCCGGAGGAAATTCCCGAAACATCAGCTAAGCCCGACGCCCTGGAGAATGTGCAGGCGGCCGTGCTGACGCTGCCGCGCTACGAAACAATCCGCGAGGATTTGCAGCGTGTTCTGCAGCGCAACGCAATGGTGGAACGCATCATGCGCATCACGCGCGGCATCGAGGATGATGTGAATGCGGTGAAAGGGGCGCGCATAGAGCCGAAGAAGGGACTGGACTGGGCGAATCAGGATTTGAAGGAGATGATTCGTCAGAAAGGCATCGGCTACGGCGGGTACCAGCGCCTGAAGGTGGGCGCGGTGACTGACGAGCTTGCCGAGCTGATCGTGCGCGCGGCCGGTCTTGATGAGAACTCCGACCATCTGCTTGCCATCCGCTATCTCATCCGCGCCTGGCGCAGCAAGCACTACACCGTCTACTACGCGAAGAACAAGCCGAAAGAGGAGCAGCTTACCGAGAATCGCTTTCTGTTAGACTTTGATCTTGGCTACAGAATTCGGCGCACGGTGTTTGTTCAAGGGAAGTCGGATGTTCTCTACGGCGGCGGCCCGGAGGCGGAAGGCCTGCTCAAGAGCATCGGCATCAGTTTCAATCTGAATGGGAAGGAGGCCGAGGCATTCCGCAGGCAGCTGGTCCTTATGCGTTCACGACTCAACGAGGCGTTTTCCATACTCAACGCGGCGCAGCAAGCCCTTCATGCTCGTATCAACAAAAACCCCATGCACGAGTACGTCACGGCAATAGGTATTTCTGCCGAACGCCTGGAGAGTATTCTGAAACGGAGCGAGCTTGAGCGGATGCCGCAAGCGCGAGCAATCGTTGACGACCCCGTCGTGGAACAACGACTGAAGATTCTCGCGGCAAAACTTGCCGAGTACATTCTCAAAGCAACCAGCGAGGCCTCGCGCCTGAGCGTCGAGACGCTCAAACCGGCAAGGGGTGAAAAGGAGACACCGGAACGGATCGCGAAAGAATGCCTCTGGCACTACTATCAGTACTACGACGACTACGACCTGATTACGTTTCCCGCGCTGTACAACACCGGCGCCGGCGAGCTGGATACCGTCGAGGTCATCCGCATCAGTCCCGAAGATGCGCGGAGCCTGATTGACGAGCGCGCCGAGCGGCGGCGTCCCGACGGCCGCAGCAAGCTTGCCGGAACGGCGCTGGCGAACTTCGGAGCCTTCCTCGACACGCTCTGGCGTAAGAACGACATCCTCTGGGGCAGACTCGATGGCGCGGAACGCATCATTGCGGCAATGCTGCCGGGAGAGGAGCTTGCCGAACAACGCAAGCAGTTAATTGCCGAAGCGCACGCGGCTATCCTCGAAGAGGACTTGCAGCCGGAGGATCGTCAGGAAATCTGGACCGTGCTGACGGAGATTCTCGCACGCACAGCTCCCGCCAAGCGCTTGAGCGACTCCGCGCTGCGTGAAATGCTGGAAGAGGCATACGGCTCCTCGCTCAACACAAAGATGCAGTCCGTGTTCCGCTATCTGCTCACGAAGGAACAGTTGCTCGAATATTTCCGCACGGGCTACACGGTGCGCCGCGCGCCTGACCCCGAGGCAATGCTGACGATCATCTCACGATCAACACGGATCATCGGCAAGATGCTGGAGGGAATGGCTGAGAAGCGCAGCATGAACAAGACGTCGGTGGCGTGGATTGCGCGGATCGGTCAAATCTTCTGGAGTCTCGTAATCGTCGCTTCCCCGGGCAGTCTCCTCAATCTCATCTTCAAACATTGGCTCAAAGTTCTCTACACCTTTGAAGCGTTGCTGCTCGTCTTTGCCACGGTACTCACCATCAGCCCGATGCAGCAGTTAGCGCTGACGCTGGTAGGGATTACGATCGGCGTGCATCTCGTCGTGCGGTTGTTGGGCGACTACATGCGCGGCAAGAACACGCTGCTTCGCGCCGTGCTTGTTCTGATTGTTGCGGCGCTGTTGACTCTCGCGGCGCTCGGCGTGGATACGCTCTTCGGTCACCCCGCGCTCACGTGGCTGACGGAACGGTATCAAGACCTGAAGGGGTGGTTCGGAAGGTAGCGCGGAGCCGTTCCCATATGCGCGTGAGGCAGCACGCTTCGAGCGGATCTGCGTTCGCGTCTCACGCGCTGTGTTACAACCGCGATTCCCAGTAGATGTCTTTCTTCAACTCTTCAATCCACGCCGCATACTCTTTCTGGCGTTTGAAGTTGAGCGCGATATTCTCGATGCGGCGGTAGTCCTGCTCCAATGCGGGTTTGTGCGCAGGCGTACGGCTCTTGAGCCAGATGATGTGGTAGGCGTATTGTGAGCCCACGGTGACTTTCACCGGTTCGCTGATCTCGCCCGGTTTCATGGCCATCACGGTCTCGTAGTACGTTTTGTCGAACTGCTGGAGCTGGCTTAGCTCCACGACGCCGACGTTGCCTCCGATGTTGGCGGTCTCAGGGTCTTCGGAATATTTCTTCGCTGCATCGGCGAAGCTTTCGCCGGCCAGAATCCGCTGCCGCAGCGATCGAAGGAATGCTATGGCAGAATCGTCGCTTGCCTGTGTGCGGTCGATGCGCAGCAGGATGTGCCGTGGGTGCACTGCGTCGCCGCGCCGTTCTAATAGCTGGATGATATGCATGCCGAATTCCGTCTCCACGATGTCGGAGACCTGACCTTCCTTCAGGCCAAAGACGGCGCTCTCAAATTCTTTCACGAACAATCCGCGTCGCACCAGCCCGAGGTCGCCACCCTGCGGAGCAGAGCCGGGGTCCTGCGAGTGTCGCCGGGCGAGGTCCTCAAACGGCACGCCTGCCTTGAGGCTGTCGAGAAGCGCTTGCATCTTCTTGCGCGCTTCGGCCTTCGCCATCTCGTCGAACTTCGGCTTCACAAGAATGTGGGCAAGCTCCACTTCCTCCGGTACGTCGCCGAGGCTGTCTTTGTACGTTCGGTAAAACTCCTCCACCTCCAATCGTCCGATATGCGCGGCACCGAAGCGCTGCTGCTGCAGCTTTTGCGCCAGCAGGCTGTTGCGCATCTCGTCCCGAAACTCCCGCTTGATCCGCGAAATGGGCATGCCGTAATACTGTTCGAGGCGTTCCTCCGACCCGACCGCCTGCACGCGCTCGCGTATGACGGCTTCCAGTTGCTGCGTCACTTCCTCTTCCGAGACGACGACACTATCCTCGATCGCTTTGGCAACGATCAGTTTTTCGTTGATCATGGATTGCAGCACTTGCTCGCGCAGACCGGGGGTGTTCGGATCGAGCTTGTTGTTGAGCACGAAAAACTGGATCTGCTGCTCCAGCTGCGATTGCAGGATCATCTCATCGCCGACGACGGCGACAACGCGATCAAGGATCTGCGCTCCGGCAATCATCCACACTCCTGCCGCGAGGGCGCTCACCAAACCGATTCTCATCGTTCTCCTCATTTCGCCTTATTGAACCTCCACTTGTGCATCTGCTGAAAGCCGATGGGTCTTACGATCTGTTCGCACGAGTTCACTCCTGCCGCTGCTCGTCGGATGAAGGAAGTGCCACCTCAACTTTGTGTTGCGTGCGGAGACGAGAAAGCAGGGCATTGTACTTCTCGCGCCGCATGCGAAGAAGCACCCGGCTGCGAACCTCTTCTTGAACATATTCAAAATCCGGAATCTCGCCCTGTGCTTTTGTCGAGTGCACGATCATGACCCCGTAGCCTGCTTCCGAGCGGATGGCGTACGACACATCCTCTTTTCGTAACACACGCGTGGCCTTCCAGAGTTCTTCGGGATAGAGACTCCCCTGCGTGAAATAGGCGTGCCGCGCGCTGCGCAGCAGAGCTTCGGGCATCTCGGCTTTGACCGAGTCGAGAGCATCCTGCCAGGCCATCCCGCGCAGGAGCTTCGAGCGGAACGCGTTCGCCGCGTCCCGCTCGCCGAACATCGCGTAGCTGATGTTGACGACATCCTCGCGCAAGCGATACTGGTCTCGCTGTTCCTCGAACTCGCGCATCAAAACGTCGGTCTTCAACGTTGTTGTATCGGCGCTGAAGACCTCACGCTCCAGGAGGGCATTGACCGCAAACTGCCGGCGGGCATCGTCAACCTGTTTTACGACTTCATCGGCCTCGAGCAGCCCGCGCCGTTTCGCTTCCTGATAGAGCAGCTCCGACATGACCCACGCGGCAACGTATTCGCTTGCGGGGCTGAGGGTATCGCCGCCGGTGTGTTCGTGCACCTGTTCGGTTGTCAGCACGGCGTCGTCCACCCGCGCCACGTACTTCTTCTCGGACGTCTCGCGCGCGCAGCCGGCCCACGCCACCATCCCCCCTGCCACCAGACTGACAATCCTACTGTACAGGCGCAAATGCGTACTTCAATCGTTCTTTGAACACGGCAACCGGATACTTCGCTTGCAAGGCATTCAGCCATTCGTTCTCCAGTCGCTTCGATTCGTATTCTTGATAGGAGCTTGAGACTTCTGTGCCGGCTTCTTCGTACGTCTTCTCGCGCAGAGGATCACGCTTGTTCAGCCGGACGATCGTCGGGTAGCCGCGATACGAGAACGGGGCGGAGTACTGGCCCACCTGCAGCGAATCGGCTTTTGCCGTCCGTTCGTCGGCCGTTACGGGCTGAATGCCGTGCTCGATTGCGCCCACAAACCACGGACGCTTGCCCGTGATCTCGGCATCCGCGCGATTGAAGAGCGCATCCAGCTCTTTCGCCTTGGTCGTATCACGCCCCACTCCACGCAGCGTGAACGTGAGTCTGCTCTCGGCAATTTTGTGCGAACCTGTCAGGGCTGTCTTCACGGCATCGCGCCGCTTCTGTGCCAGGCGTTCGTTTGCGGCTTTGCGCGTGGTCGTGTCGTACTGAAGCGTGAACACGACACTCCAGGCGGGATCGCTCTTCAGCTCGCGCGCGAGCGAAGCCAGTGCCGCGCGGGCGGCTGTGCTCAAGACTGCGGAATTTTTCGCAAACGCGATCTGATACCGCGACGGTACTCTCGTGCGAGCGGAGTCTTCTGCAAAGACCTCCTCTATGCTCTTTCCGTTCTTGATCTTCTCCGAAATGAGACGGGCAAGCGAATCGTTGGCGGCCTGCGCCGAGGTGAAGTCGACGCGGTCGGGCCACATGAACTTCTCGCGGTTGGCCTGGAAGTACGCTTGCAGCAACGAGTCGTTCACCGTCACTCTCCCCCACACCTGCTCCTGTTCGATTTGATAGAGAAGAATACCGTCAACGTACTCCTTCATGATGGCGGCAAACTCCGGGTAATCCTTCTCGATCGTCTCACCGCGCACCTGAAAGATCAACTGCTCGCCGACCTTGTCAGCCATCATGCGGATGGAGTTGGAGGTCAGCGGCATGCTGCCCATGTCGGGACGGGCCGCGGCCAGCTTCAGCATGCTGTCGGCCGAAATCGTGCGCTGACCAAATCGGAATACCGGCTGGGCCGCAAGCTCCTTCGGCGCCATCGCCGTCCATCCGCTATCGCGCGTCGTCTTGGTCGAGTCGAACGAAACGGCGAGGATGTTCAGGATGCTGTCGTTGCGGCTGTACTGCACCTGTTTCTTGATGCGATCGAGGAATTTGTTGTATTCGGCCTGAAAGCGCGTCTGCTGAAAGAGCTGCTGCATGTCTTTGCGAGCTTCCTCGAACGACTTCATCGGCCGAGCATCGTAGCACTTGATGAGATGATAGCCGTAGATGGTGCGAACAATGTTCGAGACCTGCCCGGGCTTGAGGGTAAACGCAACCTCGTCGAACGATTGAATCCATCGCCGACGCGAGAACCATCCGAGGTCGCCGCCGCGAGGGGCCGAGCCGGGGTCCTGCGAGTTGCGGATGGCCAGCTCCGCAAAGTCCACGCCCTGACGCAAACTATCCTGAATGGCTTTTATCTTCTCGTAGGCAGCAAGGGTGTCTTCCGGGGTGGGATCCTGCTTGTCGAAGCGGATCATAATGTGGCTGCATTTGATTTCACCCGGCGACGGTCTTCGATCCACCAGTTTGATGATGTGCAGCCCGTAGGATGTTCGGACGGGCTTCGAGGAAATCTCCCCCGGCTTCATGGCGAAGGCGGCCTCTTCGAACTCCGGCACCATCTGGCCGCCGGTGAAGTAGTACAGATCGCCTTTGTTCTGCGAAACGGACGGGTCGTTGGAATGCGCCACGGCAAGCGACTCGAACGATGCGCCCGCGCGCAATTTATCAATCAACTCATACGCAAGCGCGTATGTTTTTTGGGAGTCTTCGGGTGAGGGGTTGGAGGAAAGATTCAACAGGATGTGGCTCGCCCTCACTTCCATCCTGCGGCTGTCGTACATCCTCTTCACGCCCGGCGCATTCACCTCGCGCTCGGTCAGGAAAGAAGCCACGAGGCTTCCCTTGTATTGTTCGATCTCGTTCCTGATCTCGGGTCGTTGATCCAGTTTCTGATCGTATGCATCGCTCAGCTTCAATTTGAATTTCGTGAGCAAGTCGAGAAATTTCTCACGCTCTTCCTGCGTTGTCGCCGCCGCCTGCTCACGGCTTCCGGTACTCTTGAGGTAGAGGTCTTCATATTCCTTCAAGGTGATGGCATTCTTGCCAACGGTAGCAACCACAAGTTCTCCTTGTTTGGCAGAACAGCCCGACAGGACCGCAAAGCATACAAGAGCGCAGCTCATAACGTCCAGCGGTCGTTTGGACGCGAGCGTTTTCAGGACATGCATAACGACGTAGACTCCGTAGTTTTTGAAAAGAGACGGGTTGTGTGATGGTTGTTGGCCTTTTATGGTACGTAAATGGCGAGTGAATATCAAGAAAACGCGTGGATCCGTTCGCGCCCACAAGCTCAGCACAGCGTGGATGGTGGGCACTCATACACGTCAGCGATGTTGACTCTCTTTTGGCCATTGACTATCATGAAGCGCCCAGTTCTTTCTCATAGACTTCCCGGTACGACATCCGTAACCGTCCACTCATCACCAACAAACAGAAAGGGATAACAATGAGGAAGGTTCTCAAAATCCTTGGCGGGATTGTGGGTGCTGTTGTCCTGACCGCAGTCGTGTTCCTCACGTATTTCAATTTCAAGTATCCGGATGTCGACCCGGCGCCGACGATAACGGTCGAGCGGACGCCGGAACGCCTTGCGCGCGGCAAATACCTGGCGCATCACGTTACGGTGTGCATTGACTGTCATTCCACAAGGGATTGGACGAAGTTCTCAGGCCCTATCGTCGCCGGCACGGAGGGCAAGGGCGGACAGGAGTTCGCCGAAGCCGTCGGCATGCTCGTGTCGTCGAACATCACTCCCGCGGCCATCGGAGAATACACGGACGGCGAGTTGCTGCGGGCGTTCACGGTCGGTGTCAAGCGCGACGGCAGCGCAATGTTTCCACTCATGCCGTATCCGATGTACAACAGGCTGACGCAGGAGGATGCTTACGCGATCGTTGCGTATATCAAATCCCTCACCCCGATTGAGAACGCGGTGAAGGCATCGTCCCTGAATTTTCCGCTCAACTTCATTGTCAACACCATCCCGCCGAAATCTTTCAACCCGTCATCGGAGCCGCACAAGAACGATCCGGTGGAATACGGAAAGTACCTAACGACAATTGCCGCTTGCGAGGGCTGTCATACGCCGCGCGATGACCGGGGGCAGGATATCGCCGGCATGATGCTCGCCGGAGGAAATCCGTTCCTGCTTCCGGCCGGCACCGTCCGTGCCTTGAACATCACGCCCGACCAGGAGACGGGAATCGGGTTGTGGACCAGGGACGATTTCCTCGCGCGCTTCCGGTCGTACCTTGCTCCTGAAACGATGCAGGCGACACTTACCCCGGCGGACTTCAATACGCCTATGCCGTGGACGATGTACGCGGGGATGACCGACGAAGACCTCGGTGCAATCTATCAATACCTGCGCACGATTCCTGCCGTCCGAAACCGCGTGGAGAAGTTTACGCCTCGCCAGCAGTAGCAGCGCGCCGCGGACACGGATGGCGCAGCGGTCGTCATCCGTGTTCCGTCGCCATCAGTTATCTCTTCCCTGCACCACATCCGCGGCGATTATTGTTTTCCCCTCGATGGTTTTGTATGTTGATACTAAGCCTTCACGGCAGGTATCATGCTTTTTCCTTATGATCAAAAATGAACATGAGGGTTTGCCCATGCGTTCTTTTTGTATGATGTTGCTGTTCGCAGCATGTATTGTCGCTCCGTCTGTTCGTTCGCAGAGTCGCGCGCCGCAGGCTCCCACCGTTCTGCTCGACGAAACGTATCGGATGGCGAAGGACTGCTACTATTTCAAGGACTACCGCATCATCAAACAGAACGGGCGGAGCTATGTGTTAGCAGCGTTTGTCGACCGCGAGGCGATCGCGCCAAAGGGTTCGACGGGCCTATCAGCCGCACCCTGCGGCAAACGTCTGCCGCAAGTGCGGCTCTACAGAGTGGTGAATGATTCGACCGTTGCCGTCAAGGACTCCGTGTTTCTGGATAAGGCCAGTATCTCATTTGCTCTTGCCGCGGATTTTGACGGTTCGGGTACCACGAAATTCGTCATCAGCGGTGCATGCAAGCCGCCCGAAGGTATGCTCGTGCCGCTGCTCTGTTATTCGCTTTCGATCTATGAAGTGACGAAAGAGGAACGGCTTCGCTCGGTGCTCGTTGCGGGCAACGTTCCACAACGGTATCGTCGCGGCGCTCCACAAGGCGTGCCCCTGGAACCGGTCGTGACAGATAACATCGACAAAACTCCCTATCCCGAGTGTCTGGCTGTTGATGATTTCTTCGAGGGGGATCCGGCGTTTCGCCCCGACGATTTCCCGCGGGTCACGCTGCTGTACACCTGGGACGTGAAGGAGAAAGTGTACAAGCATCACTCCGACTTATACCCACACCGTTTTGCACTGCCCGTCAGTCTCGATTCTCTTGCGGCAGATCTTTCCCTCACCCACTTTATGGAACAGGTGATGTCTCTTGCCGCTGTCGGCAGGCACGAAAACGCCCGGCGTTTGATGGATCTTGGTTTGACGCAGGAGCGCATCGAGAACTGGAAGCGCAAGGACCCCGCGCGGGCGCAGCATATCGACGCCGAGCGTCTCCGTTCTGCTCTGCTGACCTGCATCGAACGTTACAAGGTTCAGCCGGAATCGCTCCGTATGAAATCCCCCAACTAATGAAAGGAGACTCCCCATGTTGTTCGTATTGACATTTCTGATTGCTGTTGGCGCGTTCTTCGCCTGGCTCTCGGCGCGGCGGAAAGTCGTGCGAGAGCGTAACCTGATGTACCAACGCACCGCCGGCATTACGGGCGCCATCACGATCTTCTTCGCTTTAGCGTCCTTCGCGCAAGCATTCACGGTTATCCCCGCAGGGCATGTCGGCGTCATCGACTTCTTCGGCGTTGTTTCCGAGAACACGCTGAAGTCCGGCGTCAATCTCGTCAACCCGCTGGCTCGCGTGATCAAATTCTCCGTCCAGACGAAAGAGCACAAGGAAACCATGCAGGTTCTTTCGCGCGAGGGGTTGACGATCGGGCTTGAGATCAGCGTGCTGTATCGCCTCGAAGCCGACTCGGCAGCGAGCGTGTACAAGAAAATCAGCGGCGGCAACTATGAGGAGATCGTCCTCATACCGCAATTCCGCTCCGTGTGCCGTTCCGTAACGGCAAGCTTCCAGGCGAGCGCGCTGTATTCCGCCGAACGCGAACGGTTGGGCACAAAGATTCAAGAAGAGCTGGCGTTGACGGTGGCGCCGCGCGGCATCATCATCGAATCCACGCCGCTGCGGAACGTCGCCTTGCCGCAACAGTTGACCGACGCGATCGAACAGAAACAGCGAGCGGATCAGGAAAGCCAGCGGATGGAATTCATTCTGGAGAAGGAACGCAAGGAAGCCGACCGCAAACGCATCGAAGCTCAGGGCATCGCCGACTTCCAGAAGATCGTCGCCACCGGCATCGATGAACGTTTGCTGCGCTGGAAGGGCATCGAAGCAACGGAGAAGCTTGCCAACTCCCCCAACACCAAAGTGATCATCGTGGGGGCGGGTAAGGACGGCTTACCGGTGATTCTCGATACCAAATAAGCTCGCGCGCATCAGCCGCTCGTTGTGTGTTCCAGCACCGCGCTCATGAGCGCGTCTGCTCGCTCGACGGCCTGCTCCACGCCGATCATTCGCACACAGCAGGCACCGAACTGCTCGCCCTCCGGAATGCGATCGTAGCATTTCTCCGGGGGGCAAGCAGGACACGGTTCACTGCTCTTGAGCGTCCAGCAGAACGGCACCTCCCCGTACACATCCCACTCCTTATCGTGATGATGTCGGAAAAATGCAAGCGACGGCGTGCCGACAGCAACAGCAAGATGCCGCGGACCGGAATCATTCGAGATGCACAACACACTCCGGCGCAGCACAGCGGCGAGCTTCGCCACCGAACCGGTGCAATCAATTTCTGGTATCGGCTCCTCTAAGTGGAATTGAAGAGCATCGGCGATCTGCCGGTCGTGTTCACCCGCTACCATCACAACGGCAACACGCCACCGCCGGCGCAGTGCCTCGATCAGCGCGGCGTAGCGCTCGGGAGGCCACGCTTTGTACAATCCGCTTGCCCCCGGATGGACTGCGACGAACGAGGCTCCAGTCCGCACGCCGATGTGTCGAAGTTCGCGATCAGCCCAGTGCAGCGCATCGTCCGGCACGGTGTACGCTGTCCGCGGCGAACGAACCTGCCCGCCTATCGCCCGCACCAAATCGCAATAATACTCGACCACACCACGCTGCGCCTTTTCGATGTCGGGCGCGTGCGTGAGGAGCCAATGCATGCCTTGATTCCGCGCGCCCACGCGCGTGCGCGCGCCTGCCAGCAGGCCCCACAGAATGAATCGCTCACGATGAGGAAAGGTGGAGATGACCGTGTCGAAGTGTTTCTCGCGGAGAAACCGTACCACCGACCATTCCGCCGCAAGACGCGAACGGAGAGAAAGCGACTTGAACGCGTAACGGTTGAGGATGTACAGTTCATCCACGTTCGGATCGGTTGAAAAGACCGTGTTGGCGCGTTCGGTGGGAGAAGGAGAAAGATTCTCGAACGGTCTCTCTTTCCCCGTGTCGGTGGGATGGCGATACGTGGCAAAGACTGCGACAAACGAATGCGGGAACGACTCCTTTGCCACGCGGAGAGCCGCCGTCAACGCGACTTGATCGCCCAATCCCCCTTCCGTGATGAAGAGTATCCTGCGAGGAGGCGTCATCGCACAGAACGGTCAACGGTAGGGTTGCAGCGTCTGTAACTCGTCGTTGCGCGCAGGAACGATGCTGACCGCCGCGCCGCCTCCCGGCGCAAGATTCAGCTTCAGCACGGTCGTTTTCTCAACGCGCCATCGCTTCACGGTGTACGCCATCGGGTTGCGCTCCCAGTGCGCGTCGGGAGCGTCGGCATAGATGGTGGCAACGTACGGACGATGATCATCGAGAAACGTCAACGGCGCAGTCGCTGTTCGGGAATTCTCGTCGGTGATAGCACCGATGAACCAGGCATCTCTGTTTTTCGCCTTGCGTGCGATGGTGATGTAGTCGCCCGGCTCGGCTTCGAGGATTCTCGTATCGTCCCAATCCACGGCAACGTCCTTGATAAACTGGAACGCATCGAGCCTGCGCTCGTAGTTCTCGGGCAGGTCCGCCGCCATCTGCAGCGGACTGTACATCGTCACATAGAGTGCAAGCTGCTTGGCAAGCGTCGTGTGCACCTGTTCCGTCTTCTTCGGATCGTAGAAACTCATTTTGATCTCGAAGATGCCGGGCGTGTAATCCATCGGCCCGCCCAGCAAGCGGGTGAACGGAAGAATCGTCTCGTGTGCCGGCGGATTTCCCTGACTCCACGCGTTGAACTCATTCCCCCGTGCCGCTTCGCACGCGAGCCAGTTCGGATACGTGCGGTGCAGTCCCGTCGGCCGCACCGGCTCATGGGCATTTACCATGATGTTGTACTTCGCCGCCTTCTCCACGACGCGAACGTAGTGGTTGGTCATCCACTGCCCGTCGTGGTACTCGCCCCGCGGAATGATTTTGCCGACGTAGCCCGTCTTCACCGCATCATAGCCATACTGTTTCATGAATCGGAACGCCTCGTCCATCCGGCGCTCGTAGTTCGTGACCGACGCGGACGTTTCATGATGCATGATGAGCTTCACGCCGCGCGCCTCGGCATACTTCTGCAATTCGGCCACATCGAAATCCGGATACGGCGTCACGAAATCGAACACCTCCTCCTTCCACTTCCCGAACCAATCCTCCCACCCGACGTTCCAGCCTTCGACGAGCACCGCGTCGAAGCCGTGCTTCGCGGCGAAATCAATGTAGTACTTGGTGCGCGCCGTTGTTGCTCCGTGGCGGCCGTTCGGCTTCAGTCCTTTCCAATCTGTTGTGCCGAGATGGACGTTGTCCACGTCGGCATAGTTCCACGAGGATTTGCCGACATGCATCTCCCACCAGATGCCCACATACTTCATTGGCTTGATCCAACGCGTGTCGGTCAGCCTGCACGGCTCGTTGAGATTGAGAATCATCTTCGATGCAAGAATATCTGCCGCGGTGTCGCTTACCAGAACGGTACGCCAGGGCGTCGTGCAGGGAGTTTGCAGATAAGCCTTGTTGCCAACGGCATCGGGGGCGAGAGCAGCGGTGAGTGTGAACGCGCCGCCGGCAGCCCGATCGATGCGCAAACACATTGCTGGATAATTGACGAGCGCAGCTTCGAAGAGAACAATGTAGAGATGCTCCGCGGTCTTCATCAGCACGGGCGTTTGCACATAGTTGGTGCTGATCGGCGAGCGCGTGAAGATTTCCCCGACACGTCTGCCGATCTCCGCATCCACCTTACTCAACGGCGTTTCATGGTATGCATACTCGTTCGTATCGAAGTCGCCGGGAATCCAGAACGTTTTGTGGTCGCCGGTTACCTGAAACTCCGTCCGTTCGTCGGTGACCACGAAGTGGTTCAGGTTCTTCTGCTGTGCAAACTCATAGCGGAACGCCAGTCCCTCATCGAACAATCGAAACACGATCCCGAGCGTCCGGTCGTTCGACGCTCTCTGCCGCAGCGTGAGCTTCAACTCGCGGTATTGATTGCGAACGCGTTTCACTTCGCCCCACACAGGCTCCCATGTCTCGTCGACGCGTGTCGTTTCGATTGCCGCGATCGCAAAGCCCTTCATGAATGCAGGCGCATCCTTCACCTCCAGGCCGAGCTTGCTGGGAAGAATCACCGGCGTTCTGCCGAAGTCAAGCCTGTACATCGGCTCGCCCTCGGAGGAAAGCGAAAACGTGAGCGTGAGCTTTTGGTTGGGAGAATGAAGAGTCTGCGACGCGCACGGCGTTGCGACCGCAAGAGCGATTCCGACGAGAAGGAGAATTGTTCTCATGGCAGAGTATCTCAGATGTTATCCAAACTCAAACACCGTCCACCATGCGGTGAACAGCCGGGGGTGTTCGAGCTATTTCTTCTTGCCCCCTGCTTTCGGCGCGGGTTTTTTCGAGAGCTTCTTCGATTGAGGTTTCCTCGCGGGCTTGCCGGTTTGCTTCTGCTGTTTCTGAATCTTTTTCGTTCCGCCTGATGTCTTCTTCACAGCGGGTGAAGCTTTCGGTTGCACCTTCTTTCTTTCCGGCTTCGTTGGCGTTTGCTTGACTGGGGATGTCGTTGTTTCGGTCTTCGTCCCCGACGGCTCACTCTTCTTCTCCTGTCCCCCCTTCAGAGTTTTTTTTTCTGAATCCTCTCCTTCAAAGAGTGATTGCTGGTCGCCGTCGGCTTTTGTCTTTTCGCCGCCGGCAGTTTGCATGGTTGCTGCACCGTTGGTCGGCTCTTCCTCTTCAGCGGGGACGGCAGCAACGTCCGAAACTTTGTCGCCTTCGACGAGTTTGATGAGACGTACACCCTGCGTGTTGCGCCCCGCGAGTCGAATCTCTGAAGCATGCTGCCGCAGGATGATGCCGTTGGCTGTCACGATGACCACGTCGTCCGTCTCGGCCACTTCTTTGATCGCGACCATGCGTCCCGTCTTCTCGTTGGTCTTCATCGTGATGATGCCTTTGCCGCCGCGCGACTGCACGCGATAGTCGTCGGTAGCGCTGCGCTTGCCGTAGCCGTTCTCGGTTGCGACGAGGATCGACGTTCCTGCTCTGCGGAGAACGACTGCACCGATCACCTTGTCACCTTTCTCGAGCTTGATGGCACGGACACCACCGGCTGCCCTCCCCATCACGCGCACGTCCGATTCGTGGAAACGAATCGCGACGCCTTCAGCTGTGCCGATCACCACGTCGTTCTTTCCATCGGTCAGGTGGACATCCACGAGCCTGTCGCCCTTGTCCAGGCCAATCGCGCCGATGCCGGTCTTGCGGGGATTGCTGAACTCGGCAAGCGCGGTCTTCTTGATCACGCCCTGTTCCGTTACCATCACCACGTTCAGATTTTCGACGAAGCTCTTCACCGCAACGTAGGCAACGATCGTTTCGTGCGGACCTTTCGAGATCAGGTTGGCAATGGATTTTCCGCGCGTTGCCCGGCCGCCTTCGGGAATTTCATGCACCTTCAGCCAGTAGCAGCGTCCCTGATCGGTGAAGAGCATGATGTGTTCGTGAGTGGAGGCGATGAACACCGCTTCGATGAAGTCGTCTTCCCGCGTTGCAGCGCCGGTCGCTCCGCGCGTTCCACGCGACTGCCGCCGATAGCCGCTCACCGGAAAGCGCTTGATGTACCCGCCGTGCGAAATGGTGATGACGACTTCTTCCTCTGCGATCGTATCTTCAATGCTGAACTCTTCGGCTTTGTAGACGATCTCCGTGCGGCGCTCGTCCCCGTACTTCTCCTTCACCTGCAGCAGCTCCTTCTCGATGAGCTGCATCTGCAGTTTCTTGCTCGCCAGGAGCGCTTTCAACTGCTCGATGAGTTTGATCGTCTCGCGATACTCTTCTTCGATCTTCTTTCGCTCCAGGCCCGTCAACCGCTGCAAGCGCATGTCGAGGATGGCCTTTGCCTGTATCTCCGAGAGCTTGAACTTCTTCATCAAGCCGTTCTTCGCGGTATCGTAATCCTTCGACCCTTTGATCAGCTTGATAACGGCGTCGATATTGTCGAGCGCGATGATGAAGCCCTCGAGGATGTGCGCACGTTTCTCGGCTTCGTCCAGCTCGTACTTCGCGCGCCGCACAACCACTTCGTTGCGATGCTGAATGAACTTCTCGATCAGATCGCGCAGCGTCAGAATCTGCGGCCTGCCGTCCACCAACGCGAGCATGATGACGCCGAAGGTGGTCTGCATCTGCGTGTGTTTGTACAGACTGTTCAGCACGACCTGGGCGTTCGCATCCTTCTTCAGCGAGACGACGATGCGGAACCCATCCCGGTCCGATTCGTCGTTGACGTTTGCAATGTCGTCGATCTTCTTCTCGTTCACCAACTCGGCGATGCGCTCGATGAGGCTGAGCTTGTTGACCTGATAGGGTATTTCGGTGATGATGATGTTTTGGCGATCCTTCTTGTCCGTTTCGATCGTTGCCTTTGCCCGGACGATGATCTTGCCTCTGCCCGTCAGGTACGCTTCCTTGACGCCCTCGTAGCCGTAGATGATGCCGCCGGTCGGGAAGTCAGGCGCCTTGATGTACTTCATCAACTTCTCGCTCGTGATCTTCTCGTCCTTGATGTAGGCAATGCAGGCATCAACCACTTCGGAGAGATTGTGCGGCGGGATGTTGGTGGACATGCCGACGGCAATGCCGCTGGTGCCGTTGACGAGCAGATTCGGCACGAGGGCCGGCAGGACCGTGGGTTCTTTCAGCGTGTCGTCGAAGTTGGGAAGGAAGTCAACGGTGTTCTTCTCCAGATCGCGCAGCATCTCCTCGGCAATGCGCGACAGACGCGCCTCGGTGTACCGCATCGCCGCAGGTGAGTCGCCGTCAATCGAACCGAAGTTCCCCTGTCCGTCCACCAGCGGGTAGCGCATCGAGAAATCCTGCGCCATGCGCACCATCGTATCGTACACCGCCGCGTCGCCGTGGGGGTGATATTTGCCGAGCACCTCGCCCACGATGCGGGCAGACTTCTTGTAGGGGCGGTTGGACGCGAGACCCAGC
Organism: Ignavibacteriales bacterium; assembly: GCA_037441705.1. Taxonomy (GTDB): domain Bacteria; phylum Bacteroidota; class Ignavibacteria; order UBA10030; family UBA6906; genus CAADGV01. Next base: position 58,341 of record JBBIRR010000003.1, on the reverse strand, counting down.
TCGTGCATGCCGAACAACACGCGGCGATGAACCGGCTTCAAGCCGTCGCGCACGTCGGGCAGCGCACGCGCCACAATGACCGACATCGAGTAGTCGATGTACGATCCCTTCATCTCATCTTCAATATCAACGGGGATGATCCGTTCGTTCAGTGTTGCCATTTATGTTTTCCTTCGTGTGCCTTCGAGAGCCTCAAACTAAGGTGATATCGATATCATCCGTCAAGCGTGGCCGACCGTACCGGATTGCCGCGACGCCTCCAATAATCATATACGGAATACGATGCTGATCGAACGCCTCAGCAATTCTTGCCAGCAGCTTTTGAAAGGTCGGCATTCAAGACTCTTGCAAGCTCAATGTCCAGCTCGTCGATCGAGGTATCGTTGGGATCGAAGTGGCCCGCATCTTTCGCAAGAAGATAGAGTGCATCGAGAATTGCATACTTCTGCTCCAGCGTCCGGAGATGTTCTCGATCGTACTCCGCGTCGAGCTGCTCAAGGATACGAGCGTTCTTGATCATCAGACATCCAGATTCCTGACATACTTTGCATTCTTTTCGATGAACTGCCGGCGCGGCTCCACCTCGTCGCCCATCAACATCGAGAACGTGCGATCCGCATCCGCCGCGTTCTCGATCGTGACCTGCAGGATTGTTCGCGTCTCCGGGTTCATCGTCGTTGCCCAGAGCTGCTCGGGGTTCATCTCGCCGAGACCCTTGAAGCGCGACACCACCGCGCCGCTCGGCGTGATGACGGCTCCCTCCTCCACCGGCTCTTCGCCTTCCGCCTTCTCCTCTTTCCCATCATCTTTCTTTTTTTGACTCGCAAGGCGCTTCAGGATCTCGTCGCGTTCGTCGTCGTCGTAGGCGTAGAATTCCTGCTTGCCCTTCTTGATCTTGTACAGCGGCGGCTGGGCGATGTAGATGTGTCCCAACTCGATGAGCGGCTTCATGTGTCGGAACAGCAACGTCAGCAGCAGCGTGCGAATGTGCGAGCCGTCCACATCCGCGTCGCACATGATGATGATCTTGCCGTAGCGGAGCTTGGAGACGTCGAACTGATCGCCCACACCGGTGCCGATCGCGGTAAAGATGTTGCGGATTTCTTCGTTCTCTAAAATCTTGTGCAGGCGCGCTTTTTCGACGTTCAGGATTTTTCCTTTGAGCGGAAGAATTGCCTGAAAGCGCCGATCGCGTCCCTGCTTGGCGCTGCCGCCGGCGGAATCACCCTCCACCAGATACAACTCGCAGTGCTCCGGATCGGTGATCGAACAATCGGCAAGTTTGCCGGGCAGCCCGCCGCCGCTCAGCGCGTTCTTGCGCCGCGTCAGGTCGCGCGCCTTGCGCGCGGCCTCTCGTGCCTCGGCGGCCTGCAATGCCTTCTCGATGATCCGCTTCGCATCGCCCGGATTCTCTTCGAGCCATGTCTGCAGCGCCGGACCGACGACACCCTCCACGATACTCTTGACTTCACTGTTGCCGAGTTTCGTTTTTGTCTGACCTTCAAACTGCGGCTCGGGCACTTTCACACTGATGACGCCGGTGAATCCTTCTTTGAAGTCGTCGCCCGTCAGCGAAATGCCGCCTTCCTTCAAGATGTTGTTCTTGTACGCGTAGCTGTTGAACTGCCGCGTCAACGCCGTGCGGAAACCGATCAGATGCGTTCCGCCTTCGTGCGTGTTGATGTTGTTGACGTACGTGAAGACGTTCTCGCTGTACTGTTCGTTGTATTGAAACGCCGCCTCGACTTCTACCCAACGGCCGTTCTCATCTTTGTCCTTACCCGAACAATAAAACACTTTCTTCATGATGGATGGGCGCGTGGCGTCGATATACTTCACAAACTCGACCAGGCCGCCCTCGAAGTGGAACGTTTCCTCCTGCTCGCTTTTCGCCCGGAGGTCTCGCAGCGTCAACGTAACCAGCGGATTGAGGAATGCCAGTTCACGGAGTCGCTCAGCCAGTGTATCGAACTTGAACGTTCTGTTCTTGAAGATTGTGCCATCGGGCATGAACGTAACTTTTGTTCCCGTCTCACCCTCGCGTGCCTTGCCGATCACCTTCACGGGCGCGACCGCGTCGCCTCTGCGATACTCCTGGTAGAAAACTTTCCCGTCGCGGCGGACCTCGACCTCAAGCCACTCGCTCAGCGCGTTGACAACGGAAACGCCGACGCCATGCAAGCCGCCGCTGACCTTGTAGGTGTTCTTGTCGAACTTGCCGCCTGCGTGCAGAACGGTCATTACGACTTCGAGCGCCGAGCGCTTCTCTTCTTTGTGGATATCCGTGGGGATGCCGCGCCCGTCGTCAACGACCGTCACCGAGCCGTCCTTGTTCAGCGTGACGCTGATGTTTTTTGCAAAGCCTGCGAGCGCCTCGTCGATCGAGTTGTCCACCACCTCGTACACAAGATGATGAAGGCCTCGTACGCTCACGTCGCCGATGTACATCGCGGGCCTGCGGCGAACCGCCTCCAGGCCTTTGAGTACCGTGATGTCATCCGCGCTGTATTGCGCCGGGTCGTCTTTCGGTATCGGTTTAGTTTGAACTGCTTTTTTCACGCCTTTCTCCTCGTCTCAAAAACTCATGCATCCTATCGAAATCGGATTTCTTTCACGACCTTGCTTCCGGCTGCTGCATTCAATTTTTCTATGATCTGCAGCCGGCGCATTGTCAGCTCGTTGCGCCAGGGGGCGTTCAGGGTTTTCACGAACAAAATTCCGTTCTCGATGCGCTCTGCTTCCGTCACGCGCGCGATCTGTTCGCCCACGATCTCGGCCCACGAGCTGAGCACCAACGCCTGCTTCATCTTCTTCGTGATACCCAACTGATGCACCAGCGTTTCCCATGCGCTGCCGAACGCTTCAGGTTGCTTCTTCGTTCCTTCCTGCACACGTCGTCTGCGTTTGTTCTCCGCCATGAGCCCTATCCTCTGCATCAATGCACGCTCGTAACGTTTCCTGCTTCGACATAAAACTTTCGATGCGTACCGTCCCAGCGAATGACGTCGCGGAAAACGGCTTCGTCCGTCGTGGTGATAAACGTTTGCCCGAGTCTCGACGCGGCCGTTAGCAGCAAGCGAGAGCGATGTTCATCCAATTCGCTGAACACGTCATCAAGAAGCACCACCGGAACTTCTCCACGGCGCTCTTTGAGATAATGAAACTCCGCAATCTTCAGAGCAATCAGCATCGTCTTGTGCTGTCCCTGCGATGCAAATTGCTGCATGCTGATGCCATTGATTGTTAGGTACAGATCATCGCGATGCGGACCGACGAGTGTGGTTCCTCTGCGTCGCTCTTCGCCAACCCGCTCCTGCAGCTCATCGGCCATCAGGCGCTTGATTTCCTCAAGCGTAGCGGTCTGCTCGATCCCCGGGAGGGATGAATAGCGCATGTCGGGAGACTCGCTGACCCGGCTGCCCGTCGCCTCTCCAACAAGCTCTCGATATGCCTTCTGGACCTCGCTGCGGAATTCTTCCACGAAAACGCGCCGTTGACGAATGATCCGTGCGCCGTGGTCCACAAGGGCAGCCGTCCACGGTTCGAGAAGTTCCGGAATGAATGTCTGAGAGTTTCGTGCGTCGGCCAGGAGCTTGTTGCGCTGCTTGAGCGCTCGACGGTACTCCAGCAGATCCTCGAGGTAGGTGCGACTGATTTGCGAGAGCAGCAGATCGAGAAACTTCCGGCGCTCGGCTGGCCCACCGAAGGTTATTGCATTGTTCTCCGGCGAGAGAATAACGATCGGGAAGCGACCGATAACAGAGGCGTGTGTCTCAGGTTTGATGCTGTTGATCGTAAACGTCTTTTCACCGCCACGATTGTACGTGACTCGTACTTGATGCCCCACCCCGTTGTCCGACACAATCGTTCCCTCTACCTCAAACGTCTCGCGTCCGATCTGCAGAACCGTCCCGTCGCCGGAGGCATAAAAACTCTTCGTGAGGCTGAGGTACGAAAGCGCCTCCAGCACGTTGGTCTTCCCCTGTCCGTTATCTCCCAGGAACGCATTGATGCCCTCTCCAAACGTCAGCGATGTGTCGGTGTGGTTCCTGAAATGTTTCAGCCGCAAGTGCGTGACTCTCATTCACTCCTTGATTATCAGACATTCAAGCGTACGGGCATCACAAGCATCAGAACATCCTCATCCACGTGTTCGCCTGCGGGCGTGACGACCCCGGCACGGGTAGGCGAACTGAATTTGAACGCGACCGCTTCGCTCTCGAGATGGGAGAGAATGTCAACCAGGTAGACGGAATTGAATCCGATATCGAGATCATCTGCATCGTATTCACACTCTAATTTTTCTTTCGCTTCACCGCCGAAGTCGATATCCTGAGCACTTACGGTGAGCTGATTCTTTCGGAGCGAGAGTTTGATCTGATGCGTTGTTGCGCTTGCATACAGCGCAACGCGACGGATTGCAGACATCATCTCCTCACGATTAGCCGTCAAGAGCTTGTCATTCTCTGTAGGAATGACACTTTCGTAGTTCGGATACGTTTCGGCGATCAACCGTGAAACAAGAATGCTGGAATCGAAGTCAAAACGAACATGCGTCTGACTGATGCCGAGTTTTACTGTGCCACCTTCAAGCGTTCTGCTCACAACGTTCAGTGCTTTTGCGGGTACAATGAAATCGCCCTTTATTCCTCCATCCTTTGGCAGCTTGTACGAAAAACGAACAAGACGATGCCCGTCAGTTGAGACGGCCCGTAATTCATTCGGTTTGAGTTGCAGCAAAACACCCATCATCGCAGGCCGCAACTCATCGGTACTTACGGCAAACACAGTCCGATTGATGATCTTCCGCAGAACGGCACCATCAATGACGAGTTCATCTTTGTTTGTCATGATGGGGACAGGCGGAAAATCCTTCGCATCCTCTCCAGTGATGCTGTACTCGCCGTTCTTCGTTGTGAGCTTTATCTTCTGAGACGTAGTATCAATTGTAAACGCAATCTCCGTATCCGGAAGTGCGCGTACTGTGTCGATGAGTCGCTTTGACGGTATCGCTATCCTTCCATCTTCAGTCCCCTTCACGGCAAGAGAAATCGTTTGCGTAATCTCCATGTCCGTAGCCGTCAGTACCAGCGTGTCGTTGACAAGATCGAACAGAATATTCTCGAGAATCGGCATCGTCGACTTCGCGGGTACGACACTGCTGACCTTGGATAGTGCGCGCTGAAGTTCACCGGTGGTTGTTGTGAATTTCATCCTAAACTCCTTCGGTAAGGAAAATGAGGGGTCATGAAGACGCTTCAAACAGCATAAATTTACTCAAAAAGGGGGAGACTTCAAAGAAATGTTTTTCCAGTAACCTGTTGACCTGTAAGGTGATAGAAAGATGATCGTCGTAGTTAGACCGCCTTCGCTTGTCTCCAAGTATGAGTGTAATAATTGTTTTCTTTCTAGATATGGATAAAGAAAGAGTAGTAATAAAGGATGTGAATATGTTGACAGGTGCACTCGTCAACAAAGTTGTCGATTGACCCTGAAGCGAAGCAAGCCATCGTCTCAAGTGGTAAATTGATGGTATGAGATGTCAGTAAGCTTCGTTGATATCAACATCAGAACGCCGTGCGGGCACATCAGCGGAAGAGGAACAAACTGATCAACCTGCTGTCAACGCCATTCTTCACCTCACCAACACACTTGCGCACATTGTGTGTACAACAACTCCGAACCCAAGAAAAAACTCATCACAAGAAAAGAAATACTCCATCCTGCACTACAACAGAATGGAGTACGAACCAAAACTTCCCGCGGGTCTTACACTCGCGTACGTGTTTCAAGGCGACGCTTGATCTGCTCGACGGTGGACCGATATTTTGAATCGATCTTCATCTGATCTTCAACGCACTGGTAGGCGTGAATAACGGTGCTGTGATCTCGCCCGCCGAAGTGTGTGCCGATCGTCTTGAGCGACGAGTTAGTGAGCTCCTTGGCAAGGTACATAGCAACCTGCCGGGCATTTACAATCTCTTGCTTTCGTGTTTTTGCACGAACGAGGTCTTCCGGAATCCCAAAATACTCGCAGACGGTCCGTTGAATCTCTTCGATTGTAATGGGTGATTTCACCTGCCCGACGACCGTCTTGAGTACTTCGTGAGCGAGATCCACATTGAGCTCTTTTCCTTCCAGGGATACTTTCGCCAGCAAGCTGATAAGGCAGCCCTCAAGCTCACGAATATTTGTGGTAACGTTCGCAGCGAGACATTCAATCACGTCACCCGGCAGTTCGATCTGCTGGTCCTTTGCCTTGTGCTGGAGAATAGCAATGCGTGTTTCGAGGTCCGGCGGCTGGATGTCTGCCGTTAAACCCCATTGAAAGCGCGAAATCAGTCGATCGTCAAGTCCGTCAAGATCTTTGGGCGGCCTATCGGACGAGAGGATAATCTGCTTGGAGAGATTGTACAGCGCGTTGAAGGTGTGGAAGAACATATCCTGCGTCTTCTCCTTGCCGACAAAAAACTGGATGTCATCGACAATGAGAATATCCATGCTGCGATAGAACGCTGCGAAGTTGTTGACGCGATCGCTTTGGATTGCGTCGACGAACTCCACGGTGAACTTCTCGCTCGAAACGTAGATGACTCGTTTGTTCTTGTTATGTTGGGCAACGTAATTACCGATGGCTTGCACCAGGTGGGTCTTGCCGAGCCCCGTCCCACCGTAGATGACCAACGGGTTGAACGTCGTTCCACCCGGATTGTTGGCAACGGCCGTGGCGGCGGCTCGAGCAAACTGGTTGCTTTCCCCTTTGATGAAGTTCTCGAACGTGTACCGGTAATTCAAATGCGATTCGAAGCTCATCGAGTTTCGGTGAGCACTCGCGGGAGACGGGTTTCCCATGCGCGAAGACTCTGATTGAGCCGGCAAGACGCGCTTCTCCGTTCGGGATTGTTGGGGCACAGGATGGGTCTCCGGCTCAGTGTCCACGAGAGGATCCTCGGTGGCGATTTCATAACAGATCGTGGCAGGTCGGCCCAGCACATGCGACGCCACGGAGGTAATCAGTTCCTCATAGTGCTCGGCAATCCAATCGTAAAAGAACTGGCTTGGGACGCGTAGCGTAAGCACACTCGCCTCGAGACCAAGGGGGGTCAGAGGTTCGATCCACGTCTTGAAGGTCTGTGAGTTGATGTGCTCGCTAAGCATGCCGAGGCATGCGGCCCACATACGCTGCGCCTGCTCAAACTCTGTGGGCTCTGCAGTAGAATGTAACATCTCGATCATAACACCAATAGGGATAATGTGTCAGATGATTTTTCAACGCACTTGGCTGAGTTATCCACAACTCTGTTCACAGGACAAGGGAGCCAAGAAATTTTTCATGAGTTATCCAGCGGTTATCCACGATGTGGATAAAGCAATATCAAAGGATGTAACACATTTCCTGATAAGGCCTAATGGTGACACAGAAGTATCAGACAACCAGTTCGTGTGAAACCATAGGGTCATAAATAGCGAACGAAAAGCAAACTACTCACGAGTTATCAACACTGCGGTTGACGGAGGGTTGTACGCAATTATACAACATGGAACAGCGCTTAGCAAGCGAAAAGTGGAAAATCTTGTTGTTTCTCAGGGAGCGGTTGGTTACCTTTATTGTCGCACAATTCGCAAGGTCGTAAACACACACCTTAGCGGGGCAAAGTCTGTCAGCGTTCCGAGCATCATAGTGTTAATAGATTTCTGGAGTACACGATGAAACGAACGTTCCAACCACACGAGCGGAAAAGGCGAAACACGCACGGCTTTCGTGCACGGATGGCAACGAAGCAAGGAAGAGCAGTCCTTGCTCGTCGTCGGGCCAAAGGCAGGAAGAAGTTAACGGTAAGCGACGAGCGATAGGACGGATAGCAAGAGCCCGGGCTTGAAGAAAACGGAGATTCTGCGCGGACGCGATCTCTTCAAGCGGATAGCCGAAGCCGGTAGAACAATCGATACACGATGGTTGCGTTGTCGCTATGTCCTTGATCCGGTTGGGCCAGGTCACGGCGGCGAGCGTGCACAAGTCTTGGTCGGATTCAAGGTTTCCTCAAGAAATTTCAATGCCGTTCGTCGCAACAGGTTGAAAAGACTGATGCGCGAAGCGATGCGAATAGAATACCGCTCCTTGCAAGCGTCCCTCCCATCTTCACATACAAGAATTGCCTTGGTGCTGTATTTCAAAGGTCGGGATGATGTTTCAGTGAGGCGGCTCTCATTGGCAGACATTCAGAGAGAGGTGAGTGAGATTTGCCGAATGTTACACATGCGGCTGAGACAGGGGTCATGACGCTGATGCTGACATCCCTCATTCGAGCGTACCGAGCAGTGATATCACCGTTGCTTCCGCCGAACACCTGCAGGTTTTATCCCACGTGCTCTCAGTATGCACTCGATGCAATTTCGAAGTATGGCCCAGCCCGAGGTGTTTGGAAGTCCTTGAAGCGCATCAGCAAGTGTCACCCTTTGCACCCGGGCGGGTATGATCCGGCGTAGCCATGCGTCGCCGCCCGTCCCCTTTTGGAGGTTATTAGATGGATAGACAGGCAACATTAGGCTTTATCCTCATCGGTCTCGTGCTGATGGTGTGGATGTGGTACAACGCGCCAGCTCCGCCGGCCTCAAGACGCCCACCGACGGATACAACACACGCTGCAGCACAACCGGCGAGGGACACTGTATACGAAAAGCAGCTCCGCGAGAGAGCCCAGCCAGAACAGCAATCTTCGGAAGACTACGGAGAGTTTTTTTCGCGGCGGCTTCGCGGGTCTGAGAAGATCCTCATTGTCGAGACCGACCTTTATACTGCCGAAGTGACTTCAAAGGGCGGGCTTATCCGCAGGTGGGAGCTGAAGGACTTCAAGACGTGGAACCAGTATCCCGTCAACCTTGTGGACTGGACACAAGGCGGAGACTTCAGTCTCTTGTTTCTCTCGAAAGATGGGAAGCAGATCAACACACGAAATCTCTACTTTGATGCCGACTTCCCCGCGTGGAAGAAAATTGTCTTAGCGGGTGATGATTCGATCTCGGTTGATCTAACCCTTCCCGCCGGTGAGGGGAAGAGTATTGTGAAACGTCTGACCTTCACCAATAAAAAGTACACGTATGACGCGGAGATTGTTTTCGAAAACGCTGCTGACGTCATAGCGGGATTTGAGTATCAGATTCTTTGGGAACACGCGCTTCCCTATGCCGAGCATAACAGCATTGACGAGTCGCACTACGCGTTGGCGTATGCATACTCGGGGGGCGAACTTGCCGAGCTGGATGCTTCAAGCGAGTCGGAAAGCGCAAAGAAAGATATCTCGGGCGCAACCGACTGGGTGGCAGCGCGCAACAAGTACTTCGCAGTCGCGTTGATGCCGACGAAGGGCACGAGTGAAGGGGCATTTATCGAAGGACACCGCATGGCCCAGCCTGATCGAGGAGTCAAGGAAACATACAGCATCGCTTTGAAGATGCCGTTCAAGGGAACGGCAAGTGAACGAGCGAGGGTGACGGTGTTCTTGGGACCGCTCGACTTCAAACTCATTCGTTCGATGGAGCGCGATCTCGATCAGATCATGTCCTTGGGCGCGGCCTGGATCATCCGTCCGATCACCGAATACGCCCTCATTCCGCTTTTCAATTTCCTCCATCTCTTCATTGCCAATTGGGGCGTCGTCATTATCGTTTTCTCCATCATCATCAAGATCGCGCTGCACCCGCTGACGAAGTCCAGCATGAACTCGATGCGGAAAATGCAGAAGCTGCAGCCGATGATGAATGAGATTCGAGAGAAGTACAAGGACAACCCCGAGCAGATGAACAAAGCGATCATGAATCTGTATCGAGAGTATGGGGTGAATCCTGCAGGCGGTTGTCTTCCGCTCTTGCTGCAGATGCCGATACTCTACGCGTTGTACAACGTGTTCAGCGCGACAATTCAATTGCGTCAATCGCATTTTGTGGGATGGATTACGGACCTTTCCATTCCCGACACCATCGTGAAGCTCCCCTTTACCCTTCCGCTCTTTGGCATGAATCAGCTGAGCGGGCTTGCCCTTGCGATGAGCATTACGATGTTCATCCAACAAAAACAGACGGTGACAGATCCGCGGCAAAAGGCAATGGTTTGGCTCATGCCGATCATGATGCTTCTGATATTCAACAGCTTACCGTCAGGTCTTAATCTCTACTACTTTGTCTTCAACCTGCTTTCGATCGGACAGCAAATCTGGATCAACAAGAAGCACGGAGACGAACCGCTCAGGAAGGTCGATCCGAAGAAAGCCCAGGGCGGCTGGATCGGCCGTTTGGCAAAGAACATCCCCGATACGAGGCGGAGATAGTTCGAGCAGCGTGCTGAAAATCGGAGACTCAAGGCCCGTCCGTAGCAGGCGGGCCTTTTTGTTCTGCAAAGATGGAAGACGCGAAGCTCAGATCTGTGGAGCGCTCACGAGAAGTGAATTGATAGTCTACGCAGAAATTGTTAGGTTCATCTTTGCGTGTTAGACGAACCAGATGCGTGAGTGGAGATGGGAAGTATGCTGAAAGCTTATGAGGACGATACGATTGCTGCAATTGCTACTCCGCACGGAGAAGGAGCCATTGCCGTCATTCGTGTTAGCGGCAGGTCTGCAATAACGACTGTGGATGCAGTCTTTAGAGGCAGGGTTTCCCTTTCAGAGGCAGCGACGCATACGGCTCATTATGGCAAATTGATTGATCGAAATGGACAACACCTCGATGACGTTGTTGTTACGGTCTTCAGAGCGCCGCACTCGTATACAGGAGAAGAATCTGTTGAGGTAAGTTGCCACGGAGGCATTTACAATACGCAGCGCGTGCTCAATGCGATATTTTCCGCAGGGGCCAGACAGGCTCAGCCGGGGGAGTTCACGAAGCGGGCGTTTCTCAATGGCAAGCTGGACCTGTCGCAGGCAGAGGCTGTTGCTGAATTGATCGCTGCCCGGAGTGAAGTAGCCCACAGGGCATCCCTTAACCTGCTCGAAGGAAAGTTCTCCGCGCAGTTGCGTCAGCTTCGTGCAGACCTGCTTGACCTCAGCTCGCTGATCGAATTAGAGCTGGACTTCAGCGAGGAAGGGCTGGACCTCATTCAGAAATCGGAAATCCTCGCGAGGATTTCAAGGGTCAGAAATCAGCTACAAAAGATGGCGGATTCCTACCGCCTCGGCAGGTTGTATCGAGACGGGGTTTCCGTGGCCATCGTTGGGAAGCCGAATGCTGGTAAGTCCAGCCTCTTCAATTCCCTACTTCGCGAAGATCGCGCCATCGTCACCGAAATTCCCGGAACGACTCGAGATACATTGGAGGAGAGCATTTCGATTGACGGCGTCCTCTTTCGTCTTCACGATACGGCTGGCCTTCGAGAGACCTCTGACCCTGTCGAGCAGCAGGGTGTTCTGAGAACGAAATCCATCGTGCGACGATCCCAGGTTGTCGTGCTGGTTGTTGATGCGAGCGAGACGATTGCAAGGGACGCAGCGCTTTCATTCCTTGATGGGTTAGATATCCCTGAGAGCGTAGTCGTTGCGTACAACAAAATAGATTTGAGCGGAGGACTTGGCTATCAGGCCCAGGAGTTCCGAGTCAATGGGACAGAATTCGCCGAAGTGCTCACTTCGGCTAAGACGGGTGAGGGTCTTGACCAGTTGCGGAAATGCTTGATAGGAGCAATTCACAAGCTCGGTTCGGAAGCGGCAGAGGTTCAAGTGACGAACAGTCGCCATCATCGGGCAATCTTGCACGCTATTGATAGGCTGCATGCGGCATCGCAAGCAGCGGAAGAAGGAAAGTCAGGAGAGTTTGTTGCGGTTGATATTCACTCTGCGGCCGATGCCCTTGCTGAGATTATCGGTGAGGTGAGCACGGAGGATATGCTGAACAACATTTTCCAGAAGTTTTGCATTGGTAAGTAGGTCTTCTATTTCACGTGAAACGGTGATCGACGAAACCTCAAAATATGATGTGATTGTGATAGGTGCCGGCCATGCCGGTATCGAGGCCTCGCTTGCGGCAGCCCGAATGGGATGCAAAACAGCCCTTGTGACAATGGACCTCAATGCGATAGGCCGCATGTCATGCAATCCCGCTATCGGGGGTACGGCAAAGGGCCATCTGGTCCGAGAAATCGATGCCCTGGGAGGTGAGATGGGCAAGCTGGCAGACGCAACGGGCATTCATTTTCGAATGCTGAACAAATCCAAGGGACCCGCCATCTGGTCGCCGCGCTGCCAGAACGATCGTGAATGGTACAGTCGAGAAGCCGCCAGAAGAGTTCTGTCGCAAGAGAATCTGACCGTTTTGAAGGATTCCATAACAGATATCTATGTAGATGGCCGTGTCCTGAAAGGCGTCATCACCCAAAGTGGAAGGCAGCTAAGGTGTGCGGCACTCGTTATCTGTAGCGGAACGTTCTTGAACGCAGTAATGCATACGGGGCGCAGCTCGACTGCGGGCGGGCGATATAATGAGCCCCCTTCTACAGAACTCTCCGACCACCTTAAGAGGCTTGGTTTTCAGGTGGGGCGCCTGAAAACAGGCACGCCCCCGCGCGTAGCGCGCAGGAGTATAGATTTCGGAGAGACGGAAGTACAGCATGCGGACAGAGAGCCTGTTCCTTTCTCGTTTCAGAACAGAAGAATCAGGAACGAGCAGATTCCGATGTTTCTCACATTCACGAACGAAACCACCCACGATATTCTTCGAGAGGGTTTTGATGAGTCGCCGATGTTTACCGGCAGAATCAAGGGAGTCGGGCCCAGGTACTGCCCTTCCATTGAAGACAAGATCAGTCGGTTTGCCGATCGCGAGAGGCACCAGATATTCCTTGAGCCGGAAGGCTACGAGTCGGATATCGTGTACATCAACGGCTTCTCAACAAGCCTTCCTGCGGACATACAGCAGCGGGCCTTAAGAACCATCCCAGGTCTGAGGAATGCCGTGATGACCCGCGCGGGCTATGCCGTAGAGTACGACTATTTTCCACCCCATCAGCTCGAGCATACACTTGAGTCGAAGATAGTCAAGGGATTCTACTTCGCGGGCCAGGTGAACGGTACGAGCGGATACGAAGAAGCCGGGGCGCAGGGACTCATAGCCGGAATCAACGCGGCTCTGCAGGTGAAAGGAGAGGAGCCACTTGTTCTTCAGAGAAGCGAAGCCTACATCGGTGTCTTGATTGACGATCTGATCAACAAGGGGACTGATGAGCCGTATCGTATCTTCACGTCCCGAGCGGAGTACAGGCTGTTGCTACGGCAAGACAATGCGGACTCACGGCTCATGCGTAAGGGTCATCGTATCGGACTGATCAGCATCGATGCACTGAGGCGACTTGAAAGGAAAGAAGAGTTGGTCAGGAAAGCAAAGAAGGCTGTCTCAACCATTTCGGTTTTGCCGACGGAGGTCAATGATCTTCTGAACTCTCTCGGCACTCAATGTATCTCGGAGCGCGAGCCACTCGAAAGATTGCTGAAGCGCCCAGAAGTATCACTCACTGACCTTTTTCGGCTGGAACAGGTTAGAACAGAGCCATCACTCGCTTCGTTGCTTGATGATAGGGAGGCGCTTGAGAGAGTGGAGATTGAGATCAAATACGAAGGGTACCTGAAGCGACAGGAAGAAGAAGTTCAGCGGTTTGCCAGAAACGAATCAATTACCATCCCGGCTAATTTTGAATTTGAGAAGGTTGCATCACTCAGCAAGGAGGGAAAGGAGAAGCTCAGCAGAGTGAGACCGCGAACAATCGGCCAGGCCACGCGCATTAGCGGAGTCACGCCCGCCGATGTTTCCGTCTTGTTGGTTTCGCTGAAGAAACTACGTTTCACGTGAAATGGAAGGCGAGTCTATACTCAAGTTCAGGTCTATTTGCAGGCGCAACGGTCTGGACATCTCCGATGATCAACTGAGAAAACTTCAGGAGTATGTGACTCTTCTGAAGGAGTGGAACGCCAAAGTCAACCTGATATCGAGAAGCGATAAGAAGGACATCTGGTTCGCTCACATTCTGCATTCGATCTCGCCCACTCTTCTATTTCGAATTGAGCCTGGGCTGCGGGTCCTTGACTTGGGCACCGGCGGGGGGTTGCCGGGAATCCCCATCGCAATACTCAGGGGCGACTTGAAAGTAACGCTGGCGGATTCCATCAGAAAGAAAATCTCGGCTGTTCAAGATATCCTCAGTCGGCTTCAGCTCCACAATGTCGAGGCGTTAGTCTGCCGTGCCGAGGACCTGCCCACTGTCCCGGGCTTTCAGCCTGTCGATCTGGTACTTGCGCGCGGCGTGGCTCCGCTTGTGGATTTGATGAAGTGGTCGAAACCTTTGTTGACGAAGGTTGCGAATCACAGATCAAGCACCAAGGGCTTCTTGCCGACCCCTTGTCTCGTGGCCTACAAAGGAGGAGACATAACAGACGAACTGCGATCGCTAACCAAGCGATTTGCATCGGCTTCAGTGGTGGTTCGAGAGATCGTTTTCGATGGAAGCGAAGAGATTGATTTGGTTGAAAAGAAGCTCGTCATCATACAAATTCAATGATAAGCCGTTATTGCTGCAACATGAACACCGTCCCCAGCACCGCAGAGGAGTTTGCTTCACTTCTGACCGAGCAACGCAATCCTCGATCGCGTGAGATAGATCTCCAGAGTACCGATGCGATTTTGCGCATCATCAATTCAGAGGATAAGCTCGTAGCTCTCGCCGTTGAAAAGGAGTTGCCCCACATAGCTCGGGCTGTCGACGTGATAGTGGAAAGCTTTCGGAACGGAGGGCGCCTGTTGTACTTTGGCGCTGGCACAAGCGGCCGACTCGGCGTGCTTGACGCCGCCGAATGCCCGCCGACATTTGGTGTCCCACCGGAAATGGTCGTAGGTGTTATCGCCGGAGGAGACCAGGCATTGAGGCGTTCGCAGGAGGGCGCAGAGGATGACGCCGAGCAGGCGCTTCGCGACATCGAGCGCCACGAGGTTCGGGCCGTTGATGTAGTTTGCGGACTTGCAGCAAGCAAGCGAACGCCGTATGTAGTTGCAGCCGTGTCCCGAGCCAGACAGGTGGGAGCCAAAACAGTCTTCATCACGACGAATCCTCGCCACTCCTTCACTCTCGATGTTGATGTAGCGATCTGTCCCGAGGTAGGCCCCGAAGTGATTATGGGCTCCACGCGGATGAAGTCGGGTACGGCGCAGAAGATGGTCTTGAACATGCTGACGACAGCATCAATGATCAAGTTGGGAAAGGTTTACGAAAACATGATGGTAGACGTGCAGCTGAACAGCCAGAAATTGGTTGAGCGGGCCAAACGTATCATCATGGTTGTTACCGGCGTGGATTACGACACTGCGTCCACGTACCTTGACCGATCGGGCGGACACGTGAAGACGGCAATCGTGATGATCGCCAATAACATGACTGCTGAAGAAGCGCGGGCCTGTCTTGAACAAGCCGGCGGATTCGTCCGCGCAGCTATCGGAAAGGCATAGCTCGCATGCATGATGGACTGCAGATGGAAACGAGGGAATGATAGATACGGTACGTGAGAGAGTCCGTCAAACCGATCAGTACCAATCTCTCCGATCACGTTTGGAGAGAAGAGAGGACGGAAGCTTCGTTGATGTCTCCGGTCTCGCAGGTTCGCTTCGTGCGATTGTGGTGGGGGCGCTTGAGGAGGATCTCGCGCGCCAGTTCCTCGTTGTGGTTGATGATGCCGACGACGCGCGCAAGATCGCCGATGACCTTCGACTTGTAGTCGGCGCCAATGCTGTACACATGTTCGACGCGACGCGTGCAAGGACCGTTGAGGGCCTTTCGTCCAATGTCGAAGATGTGGAGACTCTTCGTTCGCTCCTGGATGGATACGCGAGGATTGTTGTCACCTTTCCCAAGGCTCTCACGCAAATCCTTCCTCCTCCCGCGCTGCTGAAGGACAATGTCCTGCGACTTCGACGGGGAAGCGAGCACAACCCAACGCGGCTCGTTGCAGCCCTGACGGAATTCGGATTTACGAAGCAGCAGTATGTGCAAGCCGTGGGCGAGTACGCTCAACGTGGCGGCATCCTGGATGTCTATCCGTACACCGGAAGCAATCCGCTTCGGATCGAATTCGACGGCGACGTTGTGGAATCGATCCGGGAGTTCGATCCGCTGTCGCAGCGTTCCATCCAGCCATTGTCCGAGGCCAGCATTGTCCCCGACCTGCTTTCCCTGCCTGCACAGGCGCATACGACACTTCTCGATTACCTGCAGCCTCGTGCCATACTCGCGCTGGACGAATTCCTGTCCGTTGCGAAGCAGGATGACGGAGCAGGCGACGCGGCGAGTACGATTTCCTGGGAAGAGCTGCTCGACCTCGCTGCAATATACACGCGCCTTCGATTCGCGCGCAGGGCACGTTCATCGGCGTTGGATTTTGGCGCGTTGCCCCAGCCCGCAATCAACAGCAGCATAAAGGTTCTTCGCGATCACCTGGCGGAGCTGCAGGAGTCGTCGTTCCGCATCATCCTCACCTCCGACACTGACGCAGAGCGTCAGCGCTTGCACGACCTGCTCACCGAGCTTGAGCCGCTTGCGGAGGATGAAGAACGTCTTGCCCACGCCCGCCCGCACCTCCTTGATGTGTCGCGCATCGAGTTTTCGCTCGATTCCATCCATGAGGGTTTTGTTTTTCCTTCGGCGCGCATCGCTGTGCTTACCGAGCATCAAGTCTTCAACCGCCAGAAGCGGAGAGGGAGGCGTAAACGACCAACGTTCAAGGGCATCACCGCGCGTGAACTTCACGAACTCCGCAAGGGAGACTACGTCGTTCACGCCGACTTCGGCATCGGTCGGTTCGACGGCTTGAAAAAGATAAGCGTCAACGATGTTGAACACGAGGTCGTAAAACTCCTCTACGCGGAGAAGGATACGCTCTATGTCAATCTTAACTATCTGAACAAGATTCAGAAATACTCATCAAGAGACGGTCATGTTCCGCAGTTGACGCGATTGGGAACGGGAGAGTGGGAGAAACTCAAGGCTCGCGCGAAGAAGCGCGTGAAGGATATTGCCCGCGAGCTGATACTGCTGTATGCGAAACGTCGAAGTCAGCCCGGGTTCGCGTCCTCTCCGGATACCCTGTGGCAGCGCGAACTGGAAGCGTCGTTCGTCTATGAAGACACTCCCGACCAGGCAACAGCGACCGAAGATGTCAAGCGTGACATGGAGGCACAGTATCCTATGGACCGGCTGATCTGTGGCGATGTCGGGTTCGGGAAGACCGAAGTGGCCGTCCGCGCCGCGTTCAAGGCGGTCATGAGTGGGAAACAGGTTGCCCTCCTCGTTCCTACCACCATTCTTGCGCAACAGCACTACAACACGTTCGTTGACCGGCTGTCGCATTACACAACCAACGTCGAGGTCATCTCACGATTCAAGACGAAGAGAGAACAAGCCACGATCCTCCAGCGCCTTGCAGCCGGCACGATCGACATCATCATCGGCACGCATCGGCTGCTGTCGCGGGATGTTGTGTTCAAGGATCTTGGTCTGCTTATCATCGATGAGGAACATCGGTTCGGCGTTGCCGCGAAGGAGAAGTTGCGTCAGTTGAAGGCAACGGTTGATACGCTGACGTTGACAGCTACGCCCATTCCGCGGACGCTGCATTTTTCGCTGCTGGGCGCGCGTGATCTTTCCATCATAGCAACACCGCCGCGCAATCGGCTGCCGGTGATAACCGAGATCATCCAATATGACGAAGCGCTCATCCGAGAGGCGATTCTGCGCGAAATCCAGCGCGGCGGGCAGGTCTTCTTCGTGCACGATCGGGTGCACAACATGATGGAGATTGTCGGTCGGCTGCAGACGCTCGTCCCCAACGTTCGCATCCGCAGCGCCCACGGCCAGATGCACGCATACGAGCTCGAGGAGGTCATGCTCGACTTTCTGGAGCGGAAGTTCGATGTGCTGGTCGCGACGAAAATTATCGAGTCGGGCATCGACATCCCGAATGTGAACACGATTATCATCAATCGCGCGGACAGATTCGGCATGGCGGAACTGTATCAGCTCCGCGGCCGAGTCGGACGCTCGAATGTACAAGCCTACGCCTATCTGCTGGTCCCGCCGATCTCCTCTCTGCCGCGCGAAACTGTGAGACGACTGCAGGCATTGGAGGAGTTCACCGAGCTTGGGTCGGGGTTCAACCTGGCAATGCGCGACTTAGAAATTCGCGGAGCGGGGAATCTTCTCGGCGGCGAGCAAAGCGGATTCATTGAGGCGATGGGATTCGAGATGTACACGAAGGTGCTCGAGGAAGCAGTGGCTGAGTTGAGAGAGCAGGAGTTTCAGGAAATGTTCGCCCAGCATCCAGCGCGGCCCGGGACCAGAGAACAAACCGTGGTTGATGCGGAATTCGACGTTCGCATCCCTGAGCACTATATCGAAGACGGCAATGAGAGACTGTCCGTGTATCGCCGACTTTTCAGTGTGATCTGTGCCGATGAGGTCAACCTGATTGCCTCTGAGCTGAAGGATCGCTTTGGTACGTATCCGAAGCAGGTGGAACATCTTCTTACGCTGGTACGGCTCAGACTGAAAGCAACAGAAATCGGTTTCCGCAAGCTCATCATTGGCAAACAAAGAATTCTCATTGAGTTCCCACCTGAATCGGACAGTCACTTCTACGAGAGTCCGACATTCCAGCACCTGATGTCGTACGTCTCCCGTCTCGACAAGCGGCAGGCATCCTTGCAGCAGGACGGGAAAGTTCTGACGCTTGCTTATGTGTTAGATCACACCACACGCCTTGACCCGTTTCGCACCGCGGATCATCTGCTTCACGCCCTGACCGCGAGCCAAAACCAACCGTCTTCAGATTCCAGTGTTGGAGTTGGAGCAACCTGAGATCCATCTCAGGACGCCTAAAAGCGACACCTTTTGGTCGGAGCTGGTACACGCCAAGCGAGCCAAAGTTCTTCACCGTAATATCGCAGACTTTTTTGGCCAATTTCGTCCAAATTCTTCAGTTTTGCCCTTGACTTTGGGGTAGATTTCCGTATCTTGTGCACACTGGTGGGTAAGTGTGGGTAGAAGAGGATTTTTTTCCCTTGACAAGAGTAGAAACATCCCGTGTCGGTTTTCAAGGGTTCAAACATATACTCGGTCGATAGCAAGGGGCGTATCAACATTCCGGCGAGAATGCGAAAATCCATTTCGCCCAACGCAAACGAAACCTTCACCATCACGCGCGGATTTGAGAAGTGCTTGTTCGTGTATCCGCAAGACGAATGGGTGAAGATCGAGAACAAGATTCGCGCGCTTTCACAGACGAACCCCCAACACAGGTTTTTCATGCGCATGTTGTTGCAGCAGGCTACGGAGTCACAACTCGATGCACAAGCCCGCATCACGATTCCGAAAGAACTCCTGGACTTTGCTGCGATCGACAGCGAGGTGTTCATCCTCGGACTGCTTGACCATATTGAACTATGGAATCCCCAGGAGTACAAGGCGTATCTTGCCGCGCAGCAGAAGAGTTACGCAGAAGTAGCTGAAACGGTTCTCTGGAACAACGACGGGTGACGGATTCATTTCACACTCCCGTTCTCTACGAGGAGGTTCTTCAATATCTCATTACAACGACAACGGGAACGTATGTTGACGGAACCGTGGGTGGAGGAGGGCACGCGGAAGGAATTTGTCGGATGCTTACGGCGGAAGCATGCTTGATCGGATTCGATGTGGACGACGACGCACTGCGCGTCGCGTCGGAGCGGCTGCAAGCCGTGACGCCGCGCGTTGTTCTTGTTCATGCAAACGTGGGCACGCTGAAAGCGGAACTGGCCCGTCTGGGCATTGCGGCCATCAACGGTTTGCTTCTCGACCTCGGTGTATCATCGTACCAACTTGATGAGCAGACCAAAGGCTTTTCCTTTCGCGGCGATGAACGTCTGGATATGAGGATGGATCGACGACAGCAGCACAGCGGATGGCATGTTGTGAACGAGTACGACGAGCAGAGGCTTGCCGCGATTATTTCGGCGTACGGCGAGGAGAGAGCCGCGCGCCGCATCGCCAAAGCCGTCGTACGGGCACGACCCGTGAATACAACCGGGCAACTTGCCCGCATTGTGGAGGCGGTTACCGGCGCGCGTTATCTTCACAAGACGTTAGCGCGTGTCTTTCAGGCAATCCGTATTGAGGTGAACGACGAGCTGCGCCATCTCGAGCGGGCGCTCACCGATGGGATTGACATGTTGGCACCCGGAGGTCGCATTGTCGTTATCTCCTACCACTCATTAGAAGATCGAATCGTGAAAACCGTGTTTCGTAACGCGTCCATGACGGTTCGCCGCGCACCCCACAAGTACCTTCCCGACATTCCGCTGGCGCCGAAGCTTCGACTTCTGACGAAAACGCCGGTGACGGCGTCGGCCGGTGAGGTGGAGCGCAACCCGCGCGCGCGGAGTGCGAAGCTTCGTGCGGCGGAACGCATCGGAGACACCGCTGCGAAGGAGTTGCGATGACGAAGAATTCACCGGATGGCGTCGCGCCATTGCTTCGTCGCGCGGAACGGGACGCACGGTCGGCGCAGACGGCTACTTCTTCTGCCGAGCGCCGGTACATTTATAGCGGCGATCCGCAGGACAAAATCCCCGGATACGCCATTCGCCCGCGCAACACGACAGCAGGCGGGCCGCGCAAACGCTCGACGTTTAATATTGTTGTGGCTCTGTTTCTTGTTGCTATCGTAAGTGTCGCGTACGTCAGCAATATTCTCGCGGTCAATCAACTCACTGTGGAAGTGAATCGACTCGAACAGCAATACGATAAAATCGAGAACGCCAATAAAGTTCTCAAAGCGGAGATCAACAGGAAGTCCGCGTGGGAGCGGATTGGGAATGTGGCAACGCAGCAGCTCGGGCTGCTGTATCCGAAAGAGCGCCCCGAGCAGCTTGAGATTGATGCAAGCCGTTGGGAGAAGTTTCGCGATAAGTAATCTATGCAACAGACAAACACGAACGTCCGTCTGCCGTCGCAAACCTCCGCCATACCGGGACAGGAGATGATGCGACGAGTTCTGTGGCTGAAGCTTGGCTTCGTGTTGTTCTTTCTCATCATAGCAGCGCGTCTGGTGGAGGTTCAGGTCTTCGATGCGCCGAAGTACAAGGAAATTGCCCGCCGGCAATACGAGGTGAAGGTTCCGCTTCTTGCCACGCGGGGCAACATCTACGATCGCAACGGACAAATCTTGGTCTCCAGCGCGATGGCCGTCTCCTACGCCGCAGATCCCCAGGTGATCGGTGCGAATGCTGAAGCAGTTGCCGAACGGTTCGCAAACGTGTTCGGCCGGGAGAAACGGGAGATGTATCTCGCACGTCTTCGCAAGAAGGATTCGCGCTTTGTGTGGCTGGAACGGCGAGCAGGCCAACAAACGGTGGCAGCGCTCAAACCGCATCAGCTTGAGGGGGTGATTCAGACGAACGAACCGCAGCGCATCTATCATTACGACCACGTCGCGGGTCAACTCTTAGGATTCACCGACATTGACAACAACGGTCTCAGTGGCATCGAGCTGCAGTTCGATCGGTATCTGAAGGGACGGGACGGCTATGTAGTGATGCAGCGTGATGGCCTGGGACGCAAACGGCCGACCGTTGATTACCCGCGTGTCGAACCGGTGAACGGAAACAACATCGTGCTCACGATCGATCTGGAGTGTCAGGCGATTGCTGAAGAGGAGCTGCGCAAAGGCATCGAGCGAAGCGCTGCCGAAAGCGGTGTTGTCGTCATGCTGGACCCGCGGACAGGCGAAGTGCTCGCGATGGCAAACTTTCCGAGCATCAATCCCAATCGCTACCAGCGCAGCGATCCCGACGCAGCGCGAAACCGCGCAATCACCGACGTTTTCGAGCCGGGGTCGCTGTTTAAGATTGTGACCGTATCGGCAGCGATCGAATATCAACTCGTGTCTCCGAGCCAGAGATTTTTCGCGGAGAACGGAGCCTATCGCGTGCCGGGGAGACCACAAACGATTACCGACGTGCACAAGTACGGGATGTTGACCCTGCGCGAGGCAACGGAACTCTCCAGCAACATCGTCATGGCGAAAGTATCGGACATCATCGGCGCGGAGCGATTCTACACCATGGCGCGCAATTTCGGGTTCGGAACACCCACCGGAATTGAATTACTGGGCGAAGCCTCCGGACAACTGAAGAAGCCGACGCAATGGTCGGGCACCACCTTGAACACGATGGCCTACGGGTACGAAGTGAGCGCGACGCCGCTCCAGATTGCCGCGGCCTACGCCGCGGTTGCCAACGGTGGTGTGTTGATGAAGCCGTACGTCGTAAAACAAATCTTGAATGAACACAATGAGGTGCTGCTCGAAACGCATCCGCAGGCGATTCGACGCGTCATCTCGCGGGCGACGGCCGATTCCCTCCGCTCGTTCCTGCGGGGTGTTGTCGAGCGCGGAACGGGAAAACATTCCCAAAGTACCATAGTGGAGATCGCAGGCAAGACCGGAACCACGCGCAAGCTCGTTCACGGGACCTACTCGACGCAACACTACAAAGCATCATTTGTCGGAATGTTCCCCGCCTCCGATCCGCAGGTCGTGTGTCTTGTTGTGTTAGACAATCCGAAGGCGCAGGCATACTATGGCGCGTATACCAGTGCCCCGATCGTCAAAGGCATAGCAGAAAAAACCACAACCACCTCCGGTGCGCTGATGGCGGCAGAGACGCCGCTGCCCGACAGCAAGGAGATGGTTGCGACGCCGGACGTCAGAACGCTGACGCTGGAAGCAGCGACTGCTACCCTCGCGTCGCTCGATCTGAATGTCACCGTCGACGGCGGCGGAACGATCGTTCTGCAGCAAACGCCGGCGCCCGGACAGAAGGTTGCACGCGGGACGAGCATTCGGCTGGTTACGGCATCAATCACCGCGCCGACGACCGGCGGATCCACGACCGTGCCCGACGTTCGTGGACTGTCGCTGCGCAGGGCGTTGAACCGACTGATCCTCGCGCGGCTCGATGTGTACATCGAAGGATCAGGCATTGTGGTTGCGCAAAGTCCGGCACCGGGGCAACAGGTGCGACCCGGAACGCGGGTCGGTATCCGCTGCAGCGTGAATCCGAATTCGTCGGTTGCTTCGTTATGACGCTTTCTCGTTTGCTTGATGGAGTGTCCGTGTCCAAAATGTTTCAGACTGTGTTTGGACAGATGGTGGTGACGCACGATGTCGAGATCGCCGCAATCCACTATGACTCGCGGCAGATCGGCCGCGGAGACGTTTTCGTTGCCATCAAAGGCGCAACCACGGACGGTCACAAGTACATCAACGCGGCGGTGACGAAAGGCGCGAAAGTGGTTGTTGTGGAAGACGACACCGCCATGCCCGATTCGTTCTTTATGCACACGGGTGCGGTGAAGATCGTCGTGCCCGATACGCGCAAAGCTCTTGCCCGAATGGCGGCGAACTACTTCGGCCATCCCGCGCAGAAGCTCACACTCATCGGCGTGACAGGCACGAACGGCAAGACATCAACAACCTATCTCATCAAGGCGATCCTCGAAGCTCAAGGATGGAGAGCAGGCTTGATCGGAACGGTTGAATATCAAATCGGCGATGAGATTCTTCCCCCGACACACACGACGCCGGAGTCCTTAGAGTTGAATAAGCTGCTGGCGACCATGGTTGAGCGGGGCTGCAAGGCAGCGGTCATGGAAGTGTCCTCGCATGCTCTGACGCTTCATCGGGTCGCCGGAATCAACTTCCGCGCAGCCGTCTTCACGAACTTGACGCAAGATCATCTGGATTTTCATCGAACAATGGACAACTACTTCCACGCGAAGAAAATCCTGTTCGACGAACTCTCGTCCGACGCGGTGGCGATTACCAACAGCGACGATCCGCGCGGAAAAGCAATTGTGGCAAACACGGCAGTATCTATTTTCACCTACGGCACGTCCGACACTGCCCAGGTCCGAGCATCGGACGTGCAGGTGAGTCTTTCAGGTTCGCAGTTCACCGTAACGTATCAGCAGCAGCCGCGTCCGGTGCATACGCCGCTCATCGGACGCTTCAATGTGCAGAACGCGCTGGCCGCGTATGCCACGGGTGTCGCGCTGGGCTTCGATCGGAAGACGATCGAAGAAGGCATTGCGCGCGTCAAAGCGGTGCCCGGACGTTTTCAACACATCGCATCGCCCGAGGGATGGATCGCGGTGGTTGACTATGCCCACACTCCCGATGCGCTTGCGCATTGCCTCCGGACCATCCACGACATTATGGGTGAAGACAGGCGCGGACGTATCATCACGGTCTTTGGATGTGGGGGGGATAGAGATAAAGGAAAACGGCCGTTGATGGGCCGCGTGGCGACTGAGCTGAGTGACGTCACCGTCATCACCTCGGACAATCCACGGAGTGAGAGGCCGGAAGCAATTCTGCGTGACATCCAGGCGGGCTGCGTGCCCGGGAAAACCGTGCATACAGAGGTCGATCGGCGAAAGGCGATTGCGTTCGCGCTCGGCATGGCCCGCGCGGGGGATGTTGTGTTGATTGCCGGCAAGGGACACGAGACGTATCAGATTGTTGGCGACCGGCGCGTGCATTTTGATGATCGGGAAGAAATAGAGTCGTTCATCCGAACACAACGATGAAACTTTCCCCCAGCGAACTACTGCACATCGCACACGACGAACTGCGAAACGCAGGCAAGTTGAAGGGGGAAACGATCACCGGCATCTCGACCGACTCGCGTACGATCCGCGAGGGCGACCTGTTTGTGGCCATTCGTGGAACGAACTTCGACGGTCACCGATTTCTTGCAGAGGCGTTTGCCGGCGGAGCCGTTGCGGCCGTGGTTGACCGTGAAGGAGCCATCGAACCTGTGAAGACGATGCCGCTGTTGGTGGTGTCGGATACGACGAAAGCGCTCGGCGAACTGGCGCGGTATTACCGGTTGAAGTTTGATATTCCGGTTCTTGCCGTCGGAGGCAGCAACGGCAAGACGACAACGAAGGACATGATCGCCGCCGTGCTGAGCAGGCGCTATGCGGTGCTCAGTACGGAAGGAAATCTCAACAACCATATCGGCGTTCCGCACACGCTGTTTCGGCTGAGGCGGAAACATGAGATTGCGGTGATCGAGATTGGCACAAACCATCCGGGCGAGATCGCGTATCTGTGCCGCGTGCTGGAACCGACGCACGGCCTGATCACCAATATCGGCCGCGAGCATCTGGAGTTCTTTCGCACGCTCGGCGGCGTCGCGAAAGAAGAGTGTGCGTTGTTCGATGCCCTCGCCCAACGCACCGGGGCTGTAGCGTTCGTGAATGTGGACGACAGCTTCCTTCGTCGTCGAGCCAGGAAGCTCAAGAACAAAGTGACGTATGGGTGCAACTCCACCGCTTCGGTGCGCGGGGCTATCGGCGACGTGGATGGAGCCGGGCGCGCCGAGCTGCGCCTGAGACGCAAAGGCAGCACGCGCGAGGTGCGCATGCGTCTTTCGATTCCGGGAGTGCACAACGCACTCAATGCCCTTGCCGCCGCGGCGGTGGGCCTGACATTCAACGTGCCGGCAGCGGAAATCAAGTCGGCGCTGGAACTGTTTCGACCCGTGAGCAAGCGTATGGAGATTCTGACGATCGGCGGCGTTACCGTGTACAACGATACGTACAATGCAAATCCCGATTCCGTCCGTGCCGCGTTGCGGACGCTCGTCTCGGCACAGGTTGCCGGCAAGCGTATTGCCGTCCTTGCCGACATGAATGAATTAGGCGAGGCTTCTGCGGCCGAGCACGCTCGCATCGGCAGGGAGCTTTCGGCGCTTCCCATTGAGTACCTGCTCACGTACGGCGAGCAGGCGCGCCACATTCACGATGCCGCCGATGTGAAGTTCAAAGTTCATTACCAACAAAAAAACATGCTTGCTGAGTATCTGTGCGAGCTGCTTTCTCCGGGCGATGCCGTCCTTGTGAAAGGCTCACGCAGTCTTGCGATGGAAGATGTGGTCGTCTTCATACAGGAACGACTCACGCGGCAGAAAGCCGGAACGTAGCATGCTCACATATCTGTTCGACATCATCCACCAGCTCTATCATCCGCCCGGCTTCGGTGTCGTCCGCTACATTACATTTCGAGCAGCCGCAGCGGCAATCACCGCTCTGCTGATTGCATTCTGGCTGGGGCCGAAGATCATCGCTCTGTTGCGGAAGCATCAGATCGGCGAAGCAGCGAAGTTAGAAGCACCGAAGACGCATCTTACGAAAGCAGGAACGCCCACGATGGGCGGATTGATTGTGCTGGCGGCGATCGTCGTACCGACCTTTCTCTGGGGGACACTGACGAATCTGTACGTCGTGCTGATCCTGTTCGTGACGATTACGCTCGGCGCCGTCGGCTTTCTCGACGATTATCTGAAGGTCGTCAAGAAGAAGCCCAAGGGACTGATCGGCAGATACAAGATTGTCGGGCAGGTGTTCGTGGGATTGGTTGTCGGCGGCATCATCTACTTTTTTCCGGAATGGATTGATCCCGACCTGTGGAAGATCAATTCCTCGACGACGGTTCCCTTCTTCAAGAATATGGAAGTGGACTTCGGGATGCTGTACGTTCCCATCGTGGTGTTTATCATCGTGGCCACATCGAATGCCGTCAATCTGACGGATGGGCTTGATGGGCTTGCCATCGGCACAACGGCGATTGTTGCGTTCACGCTCGCGATCATCAGCTACATTTCGGGCAATGCGATCTTGAGCAACTATCTGACGATACCGTTTCTGCGGGGGAACGGCGAGCTTGCCGTCTTTTGCGCGGCCATGACCGGCGCCGCGCTCGGCTTTCTCTGGTTCAATGCGTATCCCGCGCAGGTGTTCATGGGTGACACGGGTTCGCTTGCGCTCGGCGGTGCCATCGGGGCACTGTGTGTGCTGATCAAGAAAGAACTCTTACTCCCAACGCTCGGCGGCGTGTTTTTCGTGGAGACGCTGTCGGTGATTATTCAGCGGCTCTATTTCAAATACACGAAACGGAAGTACGGCGAAGGGCGCCGCGTGTTCAAGATGGCTCCGCTGCATCATCACTTCGAAATGCTCGGCTGGCCCGAACCCAAGATCGTCATGCGCTTCTACATCGTTGCCATTCTTCTCATGATTTTGAGTCTGGCGACATTCAAAGTCCGATGAAGCGCGCAGAACAAGAGAGAGTTATGAGTGGAGATTCGAGGAACAACATACGGCATCATCGGTGCTGCGCGGAGCGGCGTGGCTGCTGCGCTGCTGCTCAAGGCACGCGGCGCGAACGTGTTTGTCAGCGATGCTGCACCCGCGGAGAAACTTCGAGACAGCATTGCCGAACTTGAGCGACATACCATCGCGTACGAATGCGGCGGCCATACGGAGAGGCTCCTCCAGGCCGACGTACTTGTTCTCAGTCCCGGCGTCCCGTCGGACATCCCGATCGTGCGGCAAGCACAGGCACGCGGGAAAAGAGCTGTCGGCGAGATGGAGGTGGCAAGCTGGTTCTGTCCGGGACCGATCATTGCCATTACAGGAACGAACGGCAAGACCACCACGACCGCACTCCTCGGACGCATCTTCGAAGATGCACGTAGGCCGGCGATCGTGGCCGGAAACATCGGCAACGCATTTTCCCAAGCGGTAGGTAGCATGACCGAAAAGCATACGGCGATCTTGGAAGTCAGCAGCTTTCAGCTCGACACCATCGAAACGTTCAGACCGAATGTGGCTGTGCTTCTCAACATCACGCCCGATCATCTGGATCGGTACGGGAATTCGATGGAACGCTACACAGCGTCGAAGGGGAGAGTGTTCATGAACCAGCGCGAGGGCGACACCGTTGTGTACAACGCCGACGATGCGGTGGTACGCTCGCTGGTCGAGCGCAGCGTGCATCCCGATGTGAAGAAGATGCCCTTCAGCGTCTCGGAGATTGTTGCGGAAGGCGCCTTCGTGCGCGACGGGAAGCTCGTCGTACGCATGAGCGGAGAAGAACGTGAAGTGATCGCCACGTCGGAGATCAGCATCAAAGGCGCGCACAATCTGATGAACGCGATGGCGGCAGCTCTTGCGGCGCGCGTGATGAACATCCCGACGGCGTCGCTGCGCGCAACGCTGCGGAACTTCAAAGGCGTCGAGCATCGGCTCGAGTTCGTACGTGAGCTGCGCGGAGTGATGTACGTAAATGATTCGAAAGCAACCAACGTTGATTCCGTCTGGTACGCGCTGCAGAGTTTTTCCGGGTCTATTGTGCTGCTCCTCGGCGGGCGCGACAAGGGCAACGATTACACCCGACTGATACCGCTCGTGCAGGAACACGTCAAAGCCATCATTGCGATTGGGGAATCGGCTCCCAAGGTTGTCGGCGCATTCGAACGAGTAACGCCTGTGCACACGGCCGGTTCCATGCGCGAAGCGGTACAACTGGCTGCCGCCGCAGCCACCGCAGGCGATGTTGTTCTGCTGTCTC
This sequence comes from Ignavibacteriales bacterium, assembly GCA_037441705.1. GTDB lineage: Bacteria > Bacteroidota > Ignavibacteria > UBA10030 > UBA6906 > CAADGV01. The sequence continues at coordinate 29,863 of JBBIRR010000003.1, read as the reverse complement.
CTGCCTGCGCCTCGTTCGACTGGTACGAGAATTATGAGCATCGCGGGAAAGTGTTCAAAGAGGAAGTCTTGAAACTCACGTGACCGAGACACGACGAAACCATATTGACCTCCCCACGCTTGTGGCCGTCCTCGCGCTGATGGTGCTGAGCCTTTCGGTGGTGTACAGCGCAAGCTCGACGGTCGCGTTGGAGCGGTGGGGGTCGAGTGCGCGGCTCATGCAGCTTCACGTCATCAAGGTCATCATCAGTTTTGCTGCCATCATCATTTTCATGAACATTGATTACCGGAGGTACAGGGAAAAGTTGACCCGCCGCATCCTGATCGGTGCAGTCGTCCTTCTCATGATCACGCTCGTGCTCGGCGGCGAAGTCAAGGGGGCCGCGCGCTGGCTTAGACTGGGAGGGCTCGGCTTTCAGCCGTCGGAATTCGCGAAGTTTGCCCTCCTGTTCCATCTGTGTACTCTGCTCGCAGTGAAGGGGGGCCGCGTGCGGGATTTTTCCACCGGGTTTTTGCCCATGATGGTCTGGATCGGATCGGTGGCGCTGCTCGTCCTGCTGCAGCCGAACTTCAGCACGGGCGCCATGATTCTTGCCATCAGCATGACGATGTTGTTTGTTGGCGGCGCGAAGCCGACGCACATGCTGCTCTCGGCAGCGGCCGTCCTGCCCGTTCTGACGGCCTACATGCTCAGCGCGCCCTATCGCATGAAGCGCGTGCTCGCCTTCATCGGCTTCTCGGAGGATACAACCGGGAAGGTCAACTATCAACTGTGGCAGGGCATTATCGGCTTCGGCAACGGCGGCATCTTTGGGGTGGGACCGGGCGAGAGCAAGCAGCGGGATTTTTTCCTCCCGGAGTCGTATGGCGATTTCGTCTTCTCGATCGTCGGCGAGGAGTACGGACTGATCGGAACCATGGCCATGATGATGCTCTTCTTGCTCTTGATGTTGAGAGGATTCAAGATTGCGAAGCATGCGGGGGATGAGTTTGGTCGCTTGCTTGCTGTCGGCATCACCATCGCCATTTCAGCCTATGCGCTGGTGAACGCCGGCGTCACGCTCGGCCTTCTTCCGACCACCGGATTGCCGATGCCGTTTGTCAGTTACGGCGGATCGTCAATGGTGTTTTCATCGGCCGCAATCGGCGTGCTGCTGAATATCTCGTCGTACACGGACTTGCATCCGCGGGTGGGCGCACCGCTGTTCAGCAGAAGACGGGACAAGCAACCGGCGCCCGCGGTCGGCCAGGTGTACTGAGCCGGGCACCCGGCGTGTTGAATGACGGAGTGGTACGATTGCAGCAACAGACATGTCAGCGATCAGAATTGTCTTTGCAGGCGGCGGCACCGGCGGTCATCTGTTTCCCGCGCTTGCCATCGCCGACGAAATCAAAAAGCGTCAGCCCGATGCAGAGATCACGTTCATCGGAACACGGGAGAGATTGGAGGCGCGCGTGGTACCACAGCGGGGCTACGCGTTCCGCAGTATCTGGATCAGCGGATTGAGAAGAACGTGGGCGATCAGCAATCTTCTTTTTCCTCTGAAAGTCTTCGTCGCATGTGTGCAGTCGTTCATTCTCATAAAGCAACTGAAGCCCAATGTTGTTGTTGGAACGGGAGGGTACGTATGTGGACCGCCTTTGTTGGTCGCGTCATGGCTGGGTATCCCCACGGTGATTCAAGAACAGAACAGCGTGCCCGGCGCTACCACGCGTCTGCTTGCCGCGCGCGCAACGCAGGTTCATCTCTCGTTCGAAGCAACGAAGCACTTTCTCAAACGAACTGACAACGTGTTCGTGAGCGGGACACCGACGGCATTGACCGAACCCCTCAACAGAGAAGAGGGGCTGAGGCTCTTTCATCTCAGTCCCGATAAAAAAACCCTTCTCGTCTTCGGCGGGAGTCTCGGCGCCGGCTCCATCAACAGCGCGCTGGCGGGTATCCTTGGGCGTCTCCGCGCAATGAATGTGCAGACGATCTGGCAAACGGGTGAGCTGGACTTTGAGAGCATGAGCAAACTCGTGCAGCAGATGCAGGCCGATCGCGAAGAGCCGTACGTGCGGGTGTACAAATTCATCGATCGGATGCAGTATGCCTACGCGGCGTGCGACCTGGCGGTGTGCCGGGCCGGGGCAACGACGCTGGCAGAGCTGACCGGCTGCGGTGTGCCGGCGATTCTGGTGCCGTATCCCTTCGCGGCGGCCGACCATCAGCGACGCAATGCCGAGATGATGGTGCGGGAAGGCGCAGCGGCGATGATTCACGATGCCGATCTGGGCATGCAGCTCTGGGGGACGCTGCAGGAGTTGTTGAACGATGATCGGCGGCGCGCAGCCATGGCGCAGCGGGCACGGGCACTCGGCAAGCCCGAGGCGGCTGCAACGCTTGCCGCGGCTGTCCTGGCGCAGGCGGAAAGATGATATGGAGCAGCATCACGAGAAAACGTTCAAATACAAATTGGATTTCTACTATCAATCGGCGCTCATCTATCTGGTAACGCTGGTGGTGTACGGCGGCATACGCGGAAGTCTTGTGGAGCAAGAGTTCCGCTACGTGATGAACGATCCGATTATGTACATCATCGTGTTTTTTGTGTTGATGTCGCTCGGCGCACTGGCGTTGAATGCCTACCGGCAGCGCCGGCTGATTATTACGGACAACGCGATCATTTTCAAGAATCGCTTTCATGAACGCCGGATCGACACGAACAACATCGAGTGGATGCACATCGGGCGCGAGGCCCGTGTGCAAACGAGCGGACGCTTTCAGGTGATCGTCTTCAAGCTGAAAGGACGCCGCAGACTGTTTCGCATTCGTGTTGGACGGTATGAGAAGGAACGAGAGCTGCTGAACGAGGCGCATCGCCTTGCCGAGCAGGTTCCGAAGCGGAAGCGCCCGCGCTGGCGCCGGCCGCGGTTTACAGACAGATAACGGAAGCACACACGGTGTTTTCATCAATCAAAAAACTTCACTTCGTCGGAATTGGCGGCATTGGCATGAGCGGCATTGCCGAAATCCTGCTGGACCAGGGCTTCACGATCACGGGGTCGGACAAAGCGGCAAGCGAGAACACCGAGCGCATGGAGCAGCTCGGCGCCACCGTCTCCATCGGCCACGACGCGAAAAACGTCGCACCCGATGTGGATGTGTTAGTGTATTCGTCGGCCGTCGCGCCGGATAATCCCGAAATCCTCGAGGCGCAGAGACGGAAGATTCCCGTGATTCGGCGCTCCGAAATGCTTGCCGAGGTCATGCGCCTGAAATACGGCATCGGCATTGCCGGTACGCACGGCAAAACGACCACGACCTCTATGGTAAGTCTGGTTCTGATGGAAGGCGGCATCGACCCGACCGTGATCGTTGGCGGACGCCTGCGCGGGCTGGCAGGGTCGAATGCGCGGCTGGGCAAAGGGGAGTTCATCGTTGTGGAAGCGGACGAGTATGATCGCTCGTTCCTTTCCATCACCCCAACAATCGCTGTGTTGACAACGCTCGAAACCGATCATCTCGATTGCTATCGCGATCTGGAAGACATCAAGTCGGCTTTCATCCAGTTTGCGTCGAAGGTACCCTTCTACGGCTTCGTCGTGCTCTGTCTTGATGAGCCGGCACTGCAGGAGATCATGCCCAAGATCAAGAAGAAGATCATCACCTACGGACTGAATGGCCAGGCCGACTTGCAGGCGGTCGAGATCCGACACAAGGAGAATCACACCTCCTTTGTCGTCGTCAGGGAAGGGACGGAGCTTGGCGAGATCACCCTGCAGATTCCCGGCAAGCATAACGTTCAGAATGCTCTTGCGGCGATTGCGGTGGGGCTGGAGCTTCGTGTTCCGTTCACAAAAGTCAAGGCCGGTATCGAGAAATTCACCGGCGTCTACCGTCGGTGGGAGGTGAAGGCAGACGTGGACAACATCCTCGTCGTGGATGACTACGCCCATCATCCGACGGAGATCGCCAGGACGCTTGCCGGTGTGAAGGCGGGGTGGCGGCGGCGCGTTGTGTGCGTCTTCCAGCCGCATCTGTATTCGCGCACACGTGATTTCTACGAAGACTTTGGACGTTCGTTCTTCAACGCCGACATCCTCGTCGTCACGGACGTCTACCCCGCGCGCGAAGAGCCGATTCAGGGAATCACCGGCGAACTGATTGCCAACACCGCAAAGGAGTTCGGCCATAAACGCGTGCATTACATTCCGGACAAGAAAGCGATTCCGGATTTTCTCATGAAGGTAAAACAACCGGGAGATATCATCATCACGATGGGGGCAGGCGACATCTGGAAATACTGCGAGGAATTCGTCAGGAAACTTCGGCAGGCACGCTGATCATGGTAACATTAAGCGACATCCAACACGTTTTTCACGGCACGATTACGCTGAGCGCTCCGCTGGCGCGGTACACGGCACTGCAGGTTGGCGGCCCGGCGGATTATCTGCTGGAACCTTCATCGCCTGACGACCAGGAGAGCGTCATCTCGTATTTTCGCAGGAACGGATTTCCATGGGTGGTGCTTCAACCAAACATGCTGGTGAGCGACCGCGGGTTTCGCGGTGCGGCGATTCTTGCAGAACGCATCACCGATCCGGCGTTTGGCGAGAAACGCTGCACGCCGATGTTCAGGCCGGTGCCGGGACAGTCCATTGCCACCCTTATCGAACGCGCGGGCCTGAACGGCCTCACGAGGGGCGGCGCGGCAGTGCTTGCAGACTGCGTCGTGAATGCTCACGACGCTGCAGCCTCCGACATCCTCGCCCTCGTCAGGCATGTGCAGCACACCATCAGAATCAAACTGGGGATTCAGTTGCAGATGGATATACAGCTGGTCGGTTTCGACGACGAAGCCCTTGCAAACGTGGCGTGACCGATGAAAGAGCAGAGCCATAGCACTCTCCCTCCGCAGCGCACCGGCAAGACAACATTCCTGCTGCTGGTCGGCTTGGTCCTGACGCTGCTGGGTCTGGCGCTGGCTGCAAATCGGTGGAAGGACAGCCGGCGCGTTGCAGCGGTGGTGGTTGAAGGCAATCGCATCGTGCCTTCGCGTGAAATCATCGCACTCGCTCAGGTCCCTCTTCGGGAGATGATGTTCGAGATCGATCTGTATGCCATTGAACAGCGCGTCCTGAAGCAACCGTACGTGAAGTCCGCCGCCGTGCATCGCGATCTGCCGGACCGCATCCGCATCACGATCGAAGAGCGAGAGCCTGCGGCGGTGCTGGCACAAGGCACGCTGTATTACCTCGATGCGGAGGGCTATGTCCTGCCTTCCGTTCATGCCGAGGCCGTGTTCGATTTGCCTGTGCTTTCCGTTACACTGCCGGAGAAAGAATGCCAGCCGGGCAGAAAGAGCAACCATCCGAATGTGCGCGACGCGCTCGCCATCCTTTCCGTTGCGCGTGCCGTGGACGATGAAGTGTACCGGAATATTTCTGAAATCAAGGCGGATGGAGCAGGCGGCTTTATGTTCTACACGGCGGAGTTCGGTATCCCCGTATTCCTCGGTCGCGAGCGCATCGGCGTGAAGCTGGTAACGTTCCATGAGTTCTGGAAGCAGATTGTAGCACGCCAGGGCGCCCCTGCTCTGGCGTCCATCGATTTACGCTATGAAGATCAGGTGGTGGTTCGATGGAATCACCGCAAACCGGACGTTCATTCATAAAGGGACAGGTATGGAGAACATCATCGTTGGTCTTGACATTGGGACGACGAAGGTCTGCGCCGTTGTAGCGGGAACGGATGAGCACGGCAGGCTGAACATTCTCGGGGTGGGGCGTGCGCCGTCGGAAGGCATGTCGCGCGGCGTCATCACACACATCGACCGAACGATACGCACGATCAGCACGGCGGTGGAAGAGGCGCGCACACAATCGGGCGTGGATATTCGTTCGGTGATCGTCGGCATCGCAGGCGATCACATCCAGAGCTTCCAGAGCCGCGGGGTCATCAGCATCAGCGGACCCGACCATGAAGTCACCCAGGCCGACATTGATCGGCTGATCGAGGACACCAAACACGTGGCGCTGCCCTCGGATCGAAAGATCATTCATGTCATCCCGCAGGAATTCATTATTGACGGGCAGGATGGCGTCTACGATCCGCTCGGGATGTCGGGCGTGCGCATGGAGGCGAAGGTCCATATCATCACGGGGCTTGTCACAGCTGCCGAGAACATCTACAAATGCGTGCAGCGCTCGGGGCTTGTCGTGCAGGACATGGTGCTCGAGCCTCTTGCCTCCAGCTACGCCGTGCTCAACGATGAAGAAAAAGAAGTGGGCGTTGCGCTTCTCGATATCGGCGGCGGAACGACCGACCTGGCGGTGTTTGAGGAAAAGACGATCCGCCATACGGCCGTCATCGGCATCGCCGGCAAGAAGGTCACCGACGATATCCGCAAATGTCTCGGCATCCTCAACGAGCAAGCCGAGAAGCTGAAGCGCGATCATGGGTTTGCATACCTTCCGGCAGTTGTCGACGACGACCCGATCGTGCTTCCGGGCGTGGGCGGTCGCGAACCGATTGTGATTGACAAGAAGCTGTTGGCACAGATCATTCAGCCGCGGATGGAGGAGATTCTCGAAATCGCTGCGTTGGAGATCAAACGCTCCGGTTACTCCAAGCATCTTTCGGCGGGCGTGGTATTGACGGGCGGCGGCGCGCTGATCAAAGGCACGGCCGAGCTTGCCCGTGATGTTCTCGGCATGCCCGTCAAGATCGGGATTCCAACGGGTGTCGCCGGCGGGCTCGTCCGCGAGATTCAACATCCGGCTTACGCAACCGCCGTTGGTCTGGTCTATCACGGCTTGCGTTACCACGATACCGCATCGCAAGCAGGCGTCGGCAGCGACGAGTCCCGCGGCGGCATGCGGTGGACGTTTGGGAAGAGTAACATTCTCGAGAAAATGAGAACGTGGTTTAACGAATTGTAAAACATGTCAGCATCTACTCACACTTTCAAGGAGGGACTTCTGTGATTGAACTCGATGATCACCTCGATCGCGGTGCCAAGATTCGCGTCGTCGGCGTCGGCGGCGGAGGGGGCAACGCAGTCTCCAGCATGATTGCGCGTGGTCTGCACGGCGTAGACTTCTTCGCAATCAATACGGATGTGCAGGCGCTGCAGATGAATGCTGCGCCGAACAAAATCCAGATCGGCAAGAACCTGACGCGCGGGTTGGGTGCCGGCGCCGACCCGACCATCGGGCACAAGGCGGTCGAAGAGGACCGCGATGAGATTGCGCGCGCCCTTGCAGGCAGCGACATGGTGTTTGTCGCGGCAGGCATGGGCGGCGGCACAGGCACCGGCGGCGCGCCGCTTGTGGCCAACATCGCCAAGAGTGTGGGTGCACTGGTCGTGGGCATCGTTACCAAGCCCTTCAACTGCGAAGGGAAACGACGCGCGGCGCAAGCCGAAATGGGTATCGAAGAGCTGAAGAAGCAGGTGGATACGCTCATCGTCATTCCCAACCAGAAACTCCTTTCGTTGGTGACCAAGGCGACGCCCTTGCAGCAAGCCTTCGACATGGCCAACGAAGTCCTCTACAATGCCACGCGCGGAATCTCCGAAGTCATCACCGTTCCGGGATTCATCAACGTGGACTTTGCCGACGTACGGACGGTGATGAAGGAGATGGGCGATGCGGTGATGGGATCGGGCGTGGCATCGGGCGACCACCGCGCCAACGAAGCGGCACACAAAGCCATCTCCAGCGAGCTGTTGGAAGAAGTGAGCATTGCCGGCGCACAGGGCGTTCTCGTCAACATCACCGGCGGGCCGACGATGTCGCTCACCGAAGTCGAAGAGGCTACCGAAATCATTCGTGAGGCGGCGGGAGACGATGTGAACGTCATCCTCGGTGCGGTGGTGGATGAAAAGATGACCGACGAGATCATGGTGACTGTCATCGCAACAGGGTTCAAGCGGAAGCCGCTGTCGGGCACGGCCGCAGGCACGAGTATCCGTCCTGCCGTGAAAACCCCGCGGTTCGTTGACCGCATCCCCAGCGGCGCGGCAGACCTGAGGGCGTTTGATCCGCCGGCGGTCTCGCGGCGGGGAGTCGATCTGAACCTTCCTACCATCCGTCCGGCAGGCGAGGACGATGCGGAGAAAAAAAAAGTGACGCCGACGGATTATAATCGGCCCACGTTTCTCAGGACGATCATGGATTGATTGTTGTCTGAGAGATGAAAACAGCAACGCCGTCGGAAGTCCTCCGACGGCGTCTGCATTTCTGATGGAGTGTTACGGAACGACTCAGCCTGCTTTCCGCAGCGCCTCTGCGCCGGCAACGATCTCCAACAGTTCCTTTGTAATCGCCGCCTGGCGTGCCTTGTTATAGGAAAGCTGCAACGTGTTGATGAGCATGTTGGCGTTGGTGGTGGCGTTCTCCATTGCCGCCATGCGGGCGCCCTGTTCGGCCGCGTTGCTTTCCAGCAAGACGCGCCACAACTGGAAGTTCAGGTGCTTCGGCACAAGCGCGTTCATGATCTCGACATCGGAAGGCTCGTAGATATAATCTACGGTGCGGCGAACGGTCGGCTCCAGGGCACCTTTGGGCACCGGAAGAAACTGGTCGAGAGCGATGCGCGGCTGGGCAATCGACTTGAACTCGTTGTAAACGATCTCGACGCGATCGAATTCTCCGTGCGTAAAGCCCTGCAGAATATCCCGCACAATCGCCTGTGCCTGAGGGAAGACGAGATTGTTGTACACGCCCACGTAACGTCCTGCGATGGCATAGCCGTGCTTGTGAAAGTAGTCGGCGCCCTTCTTTCCGACACAAAACACCTTGAGCTTCCCTTGCTCATTCAACGCGGCGTAGTTGGCGGCGATATGTCTCTCGGCAAACTTGATGAGATTGGCATTGAACGCGCCGCACAGGCCGCGGTCGGCAGTAACCACAACGAGAGCAACGGCATGCACCTCCCGCTCCTGCAGAAACGGGTTTGCGCCGGTCGCCGGGTTTGCAGAGAGATGCTGCAACAACTCTTTCATCTTCGTCGCATACGGCCGCGCCTGTAACACGGCGGCCTGGGCACGGCGTAGCTTTGCCGCAGCTACCATCTTCATCGCCTTGGTAATCTTCTGCGTCTTCTTAACGCCGATGATGCGTCCGCGTATTTCGCGTAGTGTTGCCATTTACGCCTTCACGCTTACCTTGAACGAATCCGTGAACTGCTGGAGAATGGACTTCAGCTTTGTGGTAATCTCATCGGTCAGATCTTTCTGCTCGGCGATTGCGTTCAACAGATCGGGATGCTTCATATCCATCATCTCCAACAGTTCCTTCTCATAGCGCTGAACATGCTCGACGGGGATTTCATCGAGATAGCCGTTGGTGCCGGCGAAGATGGAGACGACCTGCTTTTCGACGGGCATCGGTTCATATTGGCCCTGTTTCAGCAGCTCCACCAGGCGCGCACCGCGGCGCAGCTGGTGCAGCGTTGCTTTGTCCAGATCGGACCCGAATTTCGCGAATGCCTCCAGCTCGCGGTATTGGGCGAGTTCCAGGCGGAGCCTGCCGGCGACCTTCTTCATCGCTTTGATCTGCGCGTTGCCGCCGACGCGCGACACCGAGATGCCCACGTTGATAGCAGGACGCACGCCGGCGTTGAACATGTTCGGCTCGAGATAAATCTGGCCATCGGTGATGGAGATGACGTTGGTCGGGATGTAAGCGGACACGTCGCCCGCCTGTGTTTCGATCACCGGCAGCGCCGTGAGACTTCCACCGCCGAGTTCATCGCTCAGCTTGGAGGCGCGCTCCAGCAGGCGGGAGTGGAGATAGAACACGTCTCCCGGATAGGCTTCACGTCCGGGCGGCCTGCGCAGCAACAACGATACCTGGCGGTATGCTTGCGCTTGCTTCGACAGGTCGTCGTACACCACGAGCGCGTGACGCCCGCTGTCGCGGAAATACTCGCCGAGCGTCGCACCGCTGTACGGAGCGATGAACTGCATCGGTGCGGGGTCGGTTGCCGTCGCAGCGATGACGGTCGTGTATGCCATCGCCCCTTCCTCTTCTAACTTGCTTACCACCTGCGCTACCGTGGAACTTTTCTGGCCGATCGCAACGTAGATGCAGTAGACCGGCTTGATACCCTGCTTCTTCGCCGTTTCGGTGTGCGTGAATCGCTGGTTGATAATGGTATCGATGGCGATGGCCGTCTTGCCTGTCTGGCGGTCGCCGATGATCAGCTCGCGTTGTCCTCGGCCGATGGGAATCATGCCGTCCACCGCCTTGATACCCGTTTGGAGCGGCTCCTTCACCGGCTGGCGGGCGATCACGCCGAGCGCCTTGCGCTCGATGGGAAGCGTCTTGTCGGTCTTGATCGGTCCGCGTCCGTCGATGGGCTGACCGAGCGGGTTGATGACGCGTCCGAGCATTGCTTCGCCGACAGGGATGGCGGCAACTTTGCCCGTCCGCTTGACCGTGTCGCCTTCGCGGATTTCGCTGCTCTCGCCGAAGAGAATGCACCCGACGTTGTCTTCCTCGAGGTTCAACACCATGCCGAAGATACCGTGCGGGAACTCGATCAGTTCGCTCATGACGGCTTTGGAGAGTCCGTAGACGCGCGCAACGCCGTCACCAATCTGCAGCACGGTGCCGACATCGTACATGTCGGTTTCTTTTTCAAAGCCCGCAAGCTGCTTGCGGAGAATTGCCGATACTTCCTCGGGCTTAACTTCTGCCATCGTTCTTCTTCCTTATCGAAAAAAATTCATCAAACAATTGGTACACATCATCGCTCAGTTCGAAAGCTGCCCGTGTGCAAGCCGCTCGCGAAGCAGGGCGAGCTGATGCTTGACGCTCGCGTCCAGCACCGTGTCGCCGATTTTCACGCGCAGGCCGCCCAGGATCGCCTTGTCGATCGTGAAGCGCAGGCGTACCTTCTTTTTGGTGTATCGTTCAAGCTGCTCGGCGAGTCGCCGTTCCTGCTGCGGTGTTACCTCGATGGCAGCCGCAACGTCAACGTTCACGATGCCGTAGCGTTCATCGCGCAGCGCCAGGTACTGCTCAATCACCTCGGGGAGGATCTTCTCGCGCTGCTTTTCCGTCAGCAATTCCAGGAACGAAAGCGTTATGCTGTTCACACGAGCGCCGAACAGCTCGCGGAAGACGCGTTGTTTCCGCTCAACGGAAACGATGGGACTGGCCACGAGCCGACGAAGCTCGCGCGAAGCCTCAAGGGTTTTCCTGATCAGTTCGAGGTCGGCGGCGATGGCGTCGATCGCGGCCGTGGAATCGGTCGTCATCATCAATGCCTGTGCGTAGCGGCGCGCTACCCGGGTGTTTTTCATGGCGTCAACTCGGTCTGAGCTGATTGATGACGTTATCAACCAACACGCGGTGCTTGTTGACGTCGAGCTGCGCGTCGATAATCTTTGCAGCGGCGGCCACCGCGAGGTCTGCGACCTCGCCGCGGAGTTGGTGCAGCGCGGCGTCACGCTCACGGCGGATTTCCTCTTTGGCCTGCTCGAGCATGGCGCGTGCATTGGCGTTGGCCTTCTCAATGATCTCCGCCCGGACGCGCTCGCCCATCTCTCGCCCTTCCCGCACGGCTTGCTGTGCCAGCGCCTCAGCCTGGGCCAGCTGTCGGCGGTTTTCCTCCAACAGCTTCATCGCTTCGGCCTGCGCCTCTTCCGCCTGCTGCAACGCCGTGCGGATTTGCTCCTCCCGCGCGGTCAGCGCATGCAGCAGCGGCTTCCACGCCACCTTACCGAGAATCGTCAGCACGGCGAGGAACGTGACGATGGTCCAGAAAATTAATCCCGGATTGACATCTAACATGATCGGGTTCCTTCGACGATAGTTACTTCAGAGCCAGAAGAATGCAGATCACCAGCGAGAAGAAGGTGACGCCTTCGATGAGGGCTGCGGAAATAATCATGGATGTACGAATCGCTCCTGCCGCTTCCGGCTGGCGTCCGCTTGCTTCCATTGCGGCGGCGGCGAGTTTGCCGATACCGAGACCCGCGCCGATGATCGTCAACGCTGCACCGATGCCTGCTGCGAGATATGCCCAACCAAGATGTTCCATTGTTGTTCTCCTATTGATGATGTTGAGTGATAGAAAGATGATTCGTTGTGGAAAACTCGTACCGTTCGTTCTTCAATGATGATCCCCGTCGGAGTGTTCCGCATGTGCCGCGTGTCCGGCCTGGATGCCAAAGCCCATGAAGATACAGGTGAGCATTGTGAACACGTATGCCTGCAGAAACGCGACGAACAGCTCGAGGAAGTTAATCGCCACGACAAATGCAGCCGTCGTGATGCCGATGGGCCAGGATTTGAAAAGGAATATCAAACCGAACAGCGAGATGATAACGAGATGTCCGCCCGTCATGTTTGCGAAGAGACGGACGCACAGAGCAAACGGCTTGGTGAACAGGCCGAGGATTTCGATCGGAATCATGATGGGCCAGAGGAACACAGGCACGCCGCCGGTGAGATGGGCAAGGTAGTGGCCCAGGCCCTGCGCCCGGATGGCGGCGAGCTGAATCATGATAAAGGCAATGACGGCAAGCCCCGCCGTAACGCTGATGTTGCCCGTTGCCGAGGATCCGTACGGAACGAGGCCTAACAAATTCATGATGAGGATGAAAAAGAACGTCGTGAGCACATACGGCATGTAGCGGAGTCCCGCGGTGCCCATGTTCGGCAAAACGATTTCGTCGCGAATGAACTTCACGAACACCTCGACGAGGTTGCCCCACCCGCGCGGCACGCGATGGCGGCGGTTTTGTCGGGCGGCGATCGTCATCAGCACAATAAGCAGTGCGGCGGCAAACCAGAGGAACACAACGTGCTTTGTGATTGAAAGATCGAGGGTGAGGTCGCCGATTGTAACAGGATCGAAATGGGGGAGATGAACGTGACCGACGAAGGGAAGTTCAAGCTCTCTGCTATCCTGCACATGTTCAAACAAATGCTTGAACATCTCCGAAACGCTCATGGACTCATGACCGCCGGTGCCGGCCGCGTGCGGCGTTGTTGCGGCATCGGCTTTGTCCGCCGCCTGAAGAAATGCAATCACACTCAACGTGAACTCTCAAATGTGTTTGAAACTTTTTTCTGTATGTACAGGAGTTCGAGTACAAGAAAGACCACGTAGAACCCCAGAACCGAAACCACAAGCGCTACAACAGGCAAGCCCGCGTATCGTATCAGGAGCACGAGCAGTGCAAGCATCACCACGATACGAATACCCATCCCGCCGAGCACGGCTTTCAAGAACGTTGCATGCGACTTATCGAACGAGTACTCGATGGCAAGAAATCCGACGAGGACATTGACTGTGCTGAGCACTGCGCCGATAATCACTGCGGTCAGAGCCTCGCTGCCGGCTTGCATTGCCGGATAGGCTGCCAGCAGGAGTCCGCCTGCCAACACCCCCGCCACCTGAAGGGGGAAGCGCTTATCAACCTTCATGTCGATGCTTCATGTTCTCGTCGGCCTTTTTTCCCAAGGCCGTCGCTTCGCGGAAGAACTTGATCAATCCTCCGAGGGCGCCGATGAACGCTCCGCCGATCGTACACCACGGCCACGTCCCCAGCAATCCATCCATCCAATAGCCGATGAAGAAGAAGGCGCCAACGGAGATTGCAAGCTGCAGGCCTAATGTGAGGAATGGTCCGATATCCTGTACGACACTCCCCAGGAACCGCTTGTCGTCCGGCGTCTGCCGTTTCCGAGGAGTGTCTGGAGTGGCCACATCTATTCCTTCTTGGGGAGACCCGGCGGCGAGATGCTTTGCTTCATGTCGCACTTGCCGTCGAACATCGCGCCCTCATCAACCACAAGTTTCGCGGCGCGGATGTCTCCCTGCATAATGGATTTTCCTTCCAACACCAACTTCTCGGCGGCGATGACCGTGCCGGAGACTCTTCCGGCGACGTTGACGTTGCGCGCCGCGAGCGTTCCCTCCACGGTGCCTGTCAATCCGACGGCGGCGTTCGCTTTGGCGTTGACGTCGCCGATGAACTTCCCGTCAATGCGAATACTTCCTTCGGTCTTGATTTTTCCTTCGAAGGTCGTGTTCGCGGCGATGAGCGTTAGCTCGCTGCTGACTTGCGGTTTGTCTGCCAATGGTTGATCCTTTCTTCTTTCCCCTCGATCGTGCGTTCTGTTCGTGGTCGCTACAACGTTGGCGCTGTAAGCAAGTAGCTCTGCGGATCCTGCGGCAGCCCGTCCTTCAAGACTTCGAAGTGCAGGTGGGGACCTTTGCTGGTGATCCCCGTGCTGCCGACCAGAGCAATCACCTCTCCCCGCTTCACCAGTGATCCGGTGGTTTTGAGAAGAGAGCCGTTGTGCTTGTAGACGGTCATATACCCGCTGCCGTGCGAGAGAATCAGGACATTGCCATCTTCGAATGTCCAGCCCGCGAACACCACGTAGCCTTCGGCCGCCGCGTGCACGGGCGTTCCCAGCTTTGCTGCCAGGTCAATGCCGAGATGCTTGCGTGCCGGCTCGAAACCTCGTGTCAGGACACCGAGCACGGGTGTCAGCAGCGGGAACGATGCCTTCAGTCCTTCAGCGTTTGCAGCCACGTGCATGGCGGCAGGCGTTGGAGGAGTGAACTCGGTGAACTCCGCTGCAGTCGGCTCCGAGGGTTGAACATCTTCCGTCGTGCGCGTCTCGGCCGGCGAACCGCTGGGCGAAAGATTCCGCTCGCCCAGTGCCTTGCGAAGCTGGATGTTGTAGTTCTTCAACACGGCCACTTCCTCTGCCAGCGCTCGCAACCGTCGCTGCGTTTCACTCTCGACGCTGTCGACGGCAGCCTTCAGCGACGGATCGACACCGACGATGGTGCCGAGAGGTGTATAGCGAAACACGAGAAAAAAAATGAGGAAGAAAAGCATAACCAGGGCGCCTCCCCAGAGCGCGACCTGCTTCACGCCGGCTTTGATGCTCTTAGTGCGACCGCCATGTCCGTGCGGGATGACGAGTATTTCGTACGATAGAGATTTCGACCTCCGTTGTGCCCGCTGCAGAGCCATGACCTCACGTTCACACAAATTGGCTGAAAAATATACTCAAATGCGGGCGGAATGTCAACGTAACGTATTCAGGCAAGCACAGTTAGCCGTGTTCAGCGCGCCCGTTGGGCCGCAAACTGATTCCAGGCGCGCATGATGAAGTCCAGCATCTTGCGCTTGTAAATTGCGCGGTCGAACGCAAGGGCGTGTGCGCGTAACTGTGCGGCAGAAAAGGAGGTTTGTTTGAATCGTTGGAGTGCTTCCAAGAGGGACTCGATCGTTTGGTGAGGAAAGAGGATACCGGTTCGCAGCTCGGCCGTATCCGCAACGGTTTCTAAGGCGCCCCCTTTGGCGTACGCGATCACCGGCTTCCCGCTGGCCATCGCCTCGAGCGGCACAATGCCGAAATCCTCTTCGCCCGGGAAGATCAGCGCGGTACAACGCGCATAATACTCTCTCAACTTCTCATCGGGCTGCCAGCCGTGGAATTCGATCGTGCTTCCCGCGCGGGCGCGCAGCCTGGCGTCTTCCGGTCCATCGCCGATGATCACGAGCCGGTCGCCCGAACGATTGAACGCTTCGATGGCAAGGTCGATGCGTTTGTACGGCACAAACGCGCTCACGATCAGGAAGAACTCTCCCGGCGCGGCGGAAGGCGTGAAGAACGACGTGTCAACCGGAGGATAGATCACGACGGCATCACGATGGTACAGTTGGTTGATGCGCTGCCGGACGTTCTGAGAATTTGCAATGAAGTGATGGGGATTGTGTGCGGTACGGAGGTCCCAACGACGCAGATACGGCGCGCACAGTTTCATGGCCGACCGCGTCATCAGGCCCGCTCTTCCGGCGGCGAAGTACTCGTCGTACAGATGCCAGATGTACCGCATGGGCGTGTGGCAGTAGCAGATGTGCAGCGTGTTCGGTCCCGTCCGCACGCCCTTGGCAACGGCGTGATGGGACGAGATGACGATATCAAAGTCGCTGAGATCGAACCGTCTGATCGCGAACGGAAAGAGGGGAAGATAATGGCGATAGCGCGTTCGTGCAAAGGGCAGGTGCTGAATGAACGAGGTGGTGATCGGCATGCGTTCAAGTGCCGGGGAGACGGAGCCTTGCACGTGAACGAGCGTGAAGAGCGACGCGTCGGGAAAAACCTCACACAGGGCTTCGACGCACTTTTCGCCGCCCCGCATGCCGGTGAACCACTCGTGGACGATAGCAACGCGTGGAGAATTGTAGGCAGGCTGAGCCATCGGCAGAGAATATACAGACAAAATCCACCAATCACTACACCGGTTGTCGGAATGCTGTGCAGTGTTTGCATCCCTATGCGGCACTCCCTATATTGTGCACACCCGATAACACCGATGGTTCTGAGCACGTGAACATTCTTCTGGCACTCATCCTTCTCGTCGTTTCCTTCATGGTGGGGGTGTCGCTGCTTCTGCTGGTCATCGGGCCCGTTCTGTTGCTGCAGCCGCGTCGGCGGACGGTGGAATGGTATCGCGAGCGCACGTCGGTTCTGCATCCCCGCCATCTGCATCTGCCGTACGAAGATCTCGCGCTCAAGACCAAGGAGGGTTTTGATCTGCGGGGCTGGATCATCCCGGCAGATTCCCGCGCCCGCGGAACGATCATCATCCTTCACGGGGTAAGTGAAAGCAAAATTGCAGGCCTGCCGGTGGCGAAAGAGCTTCACGCGCGCGGGTACAATGTCGTTCTCTACGACTCACGCTGTCATGGTGAAAGCGGCGGCCGGTACTGTACCTATGGCTACCATGAGAAGTTCGACGCCCAGCGAGTGATTGATCATATCGTCGAAAAAAAGAACTTCCATGTCGGCAAGATCGGTTTGTTCGGATGGTCCATGGGGGCGGCTGTTGCGCTGCAGGTTGCAGCGATTGATGCGCGCATCGCTGCCGTCGTCGCTGAAAGCGGGTTTGCTTCGTTGCGCACCGTCTTCGATGATTATCAAAAGCGCATGATCAAGCTGCCGTGGCATTACTTACGCAACATCGTGATCAAGAGGTCGGAGTATCTTGCCCGTTTCAAAGCAAACGATGTTGCGCCGGTCGAAGCGGTGCGGCATATTTCCGTTCCCGTCTTTCTTCTGCATGGCACGGAGGATAACCTCATCAAATACAACTACTCCGAAAAAGTGTACAACGCAGCGAACGAGCCGAAAGAGCTGTGGTTGGTCCCCGGCGCCCGCCATCACGACATGATGGAAGTGGGCGGAGAAGA
Organism: Ignavibacteriales bacterium; assembly: GCA_037441705.1. Lineage (GTDB taxonomy): Bacteria > Bacteroidota > Ignavibacteria > UBA10030 > UBA6906 > CAADGV01. The sequence continues at coordinate 12,639 of JBBIRR010000003.1, read as the reverse complement.
GTACACACGCCGCATTACGGAGTTCTTCGACCGCTATCTTGCGTGAGCAGGCATCCGCGCCATGCCCTTCTTCGTTCCATTGTTTCTCCTCGTGAACTTCTCTATATTTTTTCCGATTCGATAATCTGACGCTCCTTCATGCGACGCATTGCATACAGTCTTGCGGCTCTCCTGTTCCTTTACGCCGGATGTGGTGAGGAAGAGACGCCGTTTCACCGCAAAGCGCGTGAACTTTCCCGCAAGGCCGAGGAAGCATTCTGGGCCGGCGCATACGACAAGAGCAAAGCGCTGCGCTCCGAGGCGCTGGCGCTCTACTGGCAGCTCGATGATCCAGCCGGAATTGCCGAAGCCTCTCTGGCACTTGCCGAAGTGCATTCCCGCACGGGACAGTTCGACAGCGCCTTCGTGTTGATTGACGGAGCGCGTGAAGCATACAACGAGCAGGGGGACAAAGAGGGCGTACGGGCAACGGTGCGGGCACGAGCAGCCCTGCATCGCTCACGCGGCGAGATTCGAAAGGCGCTCGAGGTTTTCCAGCAAGAACTGCGTGTAGAGGAAGCTATCGGTGAAAAGTACGGCGCGCGGGATTTGAAACTGAACATGCTTCCCCTCTATCGCCTTCTCGGCGACACAGGCCGTGAGGACCGACTGCTGAAGGAGTTATCAGAAGAATATGCGGGGGAGGGAAACGCTGTCCATCACCTGAGGCTCTTGCACGAATCTGGCCTCGCAGCAATGTATCGCGCGCGCTACGAGGATGCTCTGGAACGCTTTGGCCAGGCGCTGAGGCTGGCGCGACAGGCACAGGATTCCTTGCTCGTCATAGCGCTGCATCAGTGGCGTGCCGTGGCCTATGAACGGCTTGGCAACGTTGCCGAATCGTTCCGCGAGTTCACGGCCGGTCTGCGCTTGACCGATTCGACGAGGGGCGCAGAGACGCTGCGCGAAGAAATGCTGATGCGCGTCGGGAATATCTATCTCCGGCGCGGGCAGCCGGGTGAGGCGCCGCGCTTCTTCACACGAGCGATGCAATCTGCCGCCGACCGAGGGAAGCGCTTGTTAGAAGGCTACGCAATGATTCAGATGGGACACGCAGCGCGCATGCGTGCAGGACGGGATGCGATGAGTATGTTTCGCGCAGCGACGGAGCTTCTCGACAGCACGGGTGTGCCGTGGGCGCGCGCCTACGCTCATTTGTGCTTCGGCCTGTACGCACTTCAGCAGCATCAGGCGGGCGAAGCGCTGTCTGCACTTGAGAAAGCGGCTGAGTACGATCGGTCGGCGCAAGGCAAGCGCAATCCGTTCGATCTGTTCGTTGACTGCGAGTGGACCTTTTCCGAGATAGAGCAAACATCTCCGGCGGAAGCTGCAACCGAATTGCTGTTGCAGCTCCAGAAGACCGAGGAAGGCTTTCGAGTGTTCGAACGTCGCAGACGTTTCGTTCTTATGAACGCATACAACGAGATGGAGCCGCGCACCCGATCGTCCGCGCTGAACGAAGGCCTGAAGGCATTTGCCCGCTTGCGAGGCGATTACATCGGCACGCTGCAGCGGCTTACCGACATGTACACCGACTACGGCGTCCACGAGGCTCTTGCCGATAAGCTCAACCGTGATGCCATGCAGGCACAAGCACGCCTCGAACAATTGGGCGATTCGCTGGCAGAGGCCTATCCGCGCATGCGTGCTCTCTTCAGCTCGGAGCCGGTCCGCCTCGATCAACTCAAGAGCCGTCTCCCGGAGGGGGCAGCCCTTGTCGAATACATCCCGACGCGGCGAACGCTTTACATTCTTGTCGTAACGAGGAACGGCGTGTCGGTGATGGTTTCTTCGATTGGAAAGGCAGCGTTGAAGGAACTGATGCACGGGTATCGGACTGCACTTTCCCGCGCTGCGGAAGAACGAGGTCAGCACGCAAATGGCGGCGAGCGCGTTGCATCCCTTTCGGCGCGATTGTACGGCCTGCTCCTGCGCCCAGTTGAGCGTAATGCAGCACGAATCCAGCGTCTGATTGTCCTCCTGCCCGGCGACCTTCCCCTCATACCTCTGCACGCGCTGCAGTCGGACGGGGCACGGGGAGCGTTTGCCATCCAGCGCTTTGCGTTCCAGTATTGCGCCGATCCCGACCTTCTGCTGCTGGAGCGGGCATCTTTGCGCCTCTATCCTCGGGTAGTCGGGTTCGGAAATCCGGGGCGGAGTTCGGTTGATGTGGAGTACGAAATCCGCGACGCGCAAGCGTTCTTTCGAGAAGCCAAACTTCTCCTCGGGCGTGATGGGATCATGCCTTCACTGCTGCGCACGGAGGGAGATTTTCTGCACGCTGCGCTCGATGTACACTACCGAGAAAGCCAACCCGGAAACTCCGTCGTGAGCTTCAAGGATGCAGCAGGCTATACAGGAATCACCGACGTACCGCTGGGCGAGCTTTTCTCTCTTCCATCTTTCAATACCATCCTTCTCTCCAATCTCAATGATCAAGGCGCACACGCAGCAATCGTGCTGATCTTCCAGATGAACGGGACAGCCGCCGTGGTGATGAACGGCCATCAGCCGCCGCGCAAGGCGAGAAAAGGCTTCAACGAGGGGTTGTATGTGAATCTTGTGCGCGGGACTTCCGTTGATGAGGCGTACAGGAATTCCCTGCTCGGCATGATGAAGGATCCGTCGCTCCGCTTCCCGTGGTTATGGGGCGCCTTGTATTTGTGGTAGGCCTCTACCGCAGTCGGATCTTGACGCTGCCCAGGCCCGCGTCGACGCGTACGTTCATACGGCCGACGGCGCTTTTGAAATTCTCGCTGACGAACCGACTATCGCTCTCCGAGTGAATGCTGCGGTCGAGGTCGATACGGGACACGAGGGTCTGCTCGGCGAAGACGCGCACGCCCACCTCTTTGGGAATGATAACCGTGCACACGCCCACCCCGAGTTGAATGTCAACGTCCACTTCGCTCTCGATGGAGCCGCTGAAGTCCAGCGTTGCTGCGCCAACGCCGCCCTCGAACTTGAAGCGCTTGAAGTTCGCGTTCCCCAACTTCTTTCCCTCGAATTTGCTGACGCCGCACTCGATGTTCATCTGATCGAGCGACGTCGAGTTCGGCGTGTCGAAGGCAAGAACAACATCGCTGGCGCCGCACGAGAGATTGAAGTCCCTGACCATCAATCCGGAAAGATCAAACCTTCCCTTTGCCACTCCCAGCTCGATGTCAAACGAAACCGGGAGGACATCGGTGAAGCCGAGATTCCAGTGCCCGCCGCCGAGTTTGGAAAACGAGAAGGAGCCTTTTTTCCTGCCCTCGTCGCTGTCCGTCGAGCCGAGAGCGATATCGAGATAACCGACGCGGTTGCGCACCGTGTACTCGGTATGGAAGGGTGCTTCGTTATCGTTGTCCGGACCGGCTTCCGCGACAAAGATTTTCTCCGGCTCGCCCTTCCCGACCGTGACTTTCCCGAACGATGCCGAAAGGACAACGTGCAGTTCCTTTTCGGTTGTTCGACCGATCTCCTTCCTATCCGAGTCGCCTGCGAGGCCGATCGATGTAAGCACAAACAGCAGCGCAACCGGAATGAAGGGTGGACTATGTCGGGTATTCGTGTTCATCGCTCACTCTACGTTATCATACGCCGGAAGAAAGGCGGTGTTGCGAGCCGATCAGTAGTGCCGGATCCTATCTTTCAGGCGTTTATACAGCATTTCTCGTGCTCGGAAAATGTGGGCTTTGACCGTACCGATGGGCAGCTTCAATTCCTCGGCAATCTCTTCATAACTCTTCTCTTCCACATGACGGAGGTGAATCACGCGACGGTATTTGTCAGGGAGTTTCTTGATTGCCTCGGCCAGCATGGCCGCGCGCTGGTCGCTGATCATTTCGCCGTCTGTTTCGTAGGACTCATCCGGCAGCTCGAAGGAGTAGTCGCTGTCCTTCGCCTCGATAGGCTTGTCAATGGAGTACGTTTGGAGTTTTCGTCGGCGGATGTAGTCGATGGAGTTGTTGGTGGCGATCTTGTAGAGCCAGGTGCTGAAGGCATACTCTTCATTGAAACTTGCCAGCGAGCTGAACGCTTTGATGAACGCCTCCTGGGTTAGATCTTCCACCTGCTGCTTGTCATGCACCATCCGGTAGATAAAGTTGTAGATGGCATCGTGATACTTCTTCATCAGACGTTTGTATGCGGAGTCGTCGCCGTTCAGCGCTGCGTGGATCAGCCGCGAATCCTCTGCGCGTGATTCGGCTTTCTGCTGTTCTTTCGGATCGACGGGAGGCGGTGGCGGGGGTACGGGTTTATGTGCGCGGGTCCGCTTTGCCATTGAGGAGGATGTTCAACTCGATACGTTCGTTTCACACGAAGCTACTCAAAACGCATTTCAGGTGCAATTGATTCACGCGTCTGAAATCCGTATGTTGATGGCGTCAGCAACGCAGGAACACATGTTCATCACGTTCGAGGGTCTGGATTTCAGCGGCAAGTCGACGCAGGCTTCGTTGCTTGCAGAACGATTGAGAGAGCAGCATGCGATCGTTCACGTCATCCGGGAACCCGGCGGCACGCCCCTCTCCGAACATATCCGCACGCTTCTGCTCGACAAACACCACCGCGAGATGACCGAGATTGCAGAGATGTTGCTCTTCTCGGCCAGCCGCGCGCAGCTTGTTGCACAGGTGATTCGACCCGCGCTGCTGCGCGGCGAGGTGGTGGTCTGCGACCGGTACTGCGATTCGACCACCGCCTATCAAGGCTACGGCAGAGGGATCGCCCTCGATGCCATCGCTGCCATCAACCGGCTTGCCACAGGCGGCATCATGCCCGACGTGACCTTCCTGGTGGACATCCCGATCGACGAAATTGAACGACGGAAGACGAAGGCGGGCCTCGCCTTCGATCGCATGGAAAGTTCGGGGCAAAGCTTCTACGAGCGCGTCCGCGACGGCTATCGCGCACTCGCAGCGGCCGACCCTCACCGCTGGGTGCGGCTCGACGGTCTCCGACCCATCGCCGAACTCCAAGAAACGATCTGGTCCGTCGTTACAGAGAAACAGAAATCGTTGACAGTGAAAGTGTAAGCATCAGCTCAGGGAGAAGGTTATGAAGAGAAAGACGATCATCCTATCGGTTGTTGTGACGATTGCCCTTGCCGTTTTTTCCGTCGGCTTCGTCGCGCCCTCCGAAGGGGATTTCTATTTCAAAATCAACAAGAGCATTGATGTGTTCGGCCGCGTGTACAAAGAGATCGCGGCGAACTATGTGGACGAGGTGGATCCCGAAAAGTTTATGCGTGCCGGCATCGAAGGGATGCTGAACACGCTCGACCCGTACACGGTGTTCATTGATAAGGAAAACGGCGATGAAGTGGACTTGCTGACCAACGGACGCTACGGCGGCATCGGCGTCACCATCGGTTCGCGTGAAGGCGCTATTCAAATTATTACCGTCATGGATGGATACTCCGCGCAGCGTGCGGGGATTATTCCGGGCGACAAGATTCTTGAAGTGGACGGCGTGAAGGTAAGCAACAAGAAACCCGAGGAAGTGCGCGCCCTGACACGCGGCGAGCCGGGAACGGAAGTTCGCATTCTCATCCAGCGCGAAGGTGAACAGAGGCCCTTGACGTTTGTCTTGATTCGCGAGGAGATTCAAATCAAGAACGTTACCTACGCCGATTTTGTGGAGAAAGGGATTGCCTACATTCGGCTGGAACGGTTCTCCCGTAAGGCGGGCGACGAGGTGCGGCTTGCGATCAAAGAACTGAGGGCGAAAGGAGAGATCAAGGGGCTTGTGCTGGATGTGCGCGGCAATCCCGGAGGGCTCCTGGATGCCGCCGTCGAAGTCGTCAGCAAATTCGTTCCCAAAGGAAGTCTCGTTGTGACGACAAAGGGTCGCCGCCCTGATGCAGAAAAGCAATATACCTCCAGCGAAGAGCCGCTGCTTCCGGAAACGCCGCTGGTGATTCTCACCGACCGCGCCAGCGCGAGTGCAAGTGAAATCGTTGCCGGCGCTCTTCAGGACTTCGACCGTGGGCTTGTGCTCGGTACACGCACGTTCGGGAAGGGCCTCGTGCAGACGATTCTGCCGCTCAACTACGGCGCTCAGTTGAAGCTTACCACGGCACGCTACTACATTCCCAGCGGCCGAAGCATTCAGGAAATCGACTACATGCAGAAACGAAAAGACGGCGTCTTTGCCACGATGCCCGACAGTCTCAAGCGTGCCTTCAAGACGAAGAACGGTCGCACGGTGTACGAGCACGGCGGCATTACGCCGGATTCGACGGTGGACCCGGACGATCCCGGCCCCATGGTGAAGGAGTTGCATCGCAAAGCCCTCTTCTTCAAGTTTGCCAACACCTACTTTGCCGAACACAAGAACGAGCCGTTCACCGGCGTGAATGACCGGGTGCTTGCGGAATTCAAGAAGTTCCTCGAAGGTCAGAAGTTCGATTACAAAGAAGAAAGCGACGGCAAGGTGAGTGAGCTTCGCCAGATTGCCGAACGATCGCGGTACAGCGCCGAGATTCTCGCCGACCTCGATCTGCTCTCCGCGGCGCTGGAAAAGGAAAAAGAACGTGGCTTCGATCGCTACAAGAATGCCATCGCGCGCGAACTCAACATCGAAATGATGGCGCGAGCGCATGGTGAGACGGGCAGAATCGCGGCGTCGCTGCAGGGCGACCGCCAGCTCGAGACCGCCGTCAAACTGCTCCGGAATCCCAAAACGTATTTCTCGAAGATGAAGGGTTCATGACCCTCCTGACGTTGATTCTTCTTCTGCTGGCCGGATGTGTGGCAGGGTTTCTGGCGGGACTGTTCGGCGTTGGGGGCGGGATCATTCTCGTCCCCATTTTAGTTTTCTACTTTCATCATATCGGCGTCTCAAGTCTTGTTGCAACCCACCTCGCGTTCGGAACGAGTCTGCTCATTGTGATCTTCGCGTCCGTTCCATCGGCGTACGAACATAACAAGAACGGCAACGTCATCTGGAAAGCCGTCTTCATCCTCGGTGCCGCAAGCATCGTTGGCTCGTTTACAGGCGCGAGTGTTGCGGCGGAGCTGCACGGGAAGGCGCTGCAGCAGATTTTCGCAGCCGTTGTCGTCACTGCTGCCGTTCGTCTGCTGGTCGAGCACAGGCGCGGCAAGGCACCGCAGGAGCCGAACCTGTCCCCGTTCGGGCTCGGAGCCATCGGCGTGATCGTCGGGCTGGTTTCCTCGCTTGCCGGCGTCGGCGGCGGCGTCTTCGCCATCCCGATGATGTATTACTTCATGAAGTTTCCCCTGAAGAAAGCCGTCGGAACATCCAGCGCCACCATCGTCATTACGGCTGCGGCCTCCACGCTTGGCTATGTTGTCAAAGGATGGGCACCGATTGATGTGTATGCGCCTGAGTATGCAGACTTCACACTTGGGTTTGTGGATTACGTTCACTCGATTCCGATCATCCTCGGCACCGTGCCGATGGCGAAGTACGGCGCGGCAGTGGCGCACAAAACGCACGCTGACCGGCTGCGACAGTTGTACGCAGTGTTTCTCCTTGCCATCGCGATGAAAATGTTTTTCTTTTGAACGCAAAACGGCGGCGTTGAACGCTCTACCCATGACAAGGTCTTCACCCCCAATCGAACCGATCATCGTGTTCTGCGACGGCGCGTGCTCGGACAACCAGTCCACCCGCAACGTCGGCGGCTGGGGCGTTGTGCTCAAGTACGGACAGCACGTGAAAGAACTGCACGGCGGCGAGCGCAATACCTCCAACCAACGCATGGAACTAACTGCGTGCATCAAAGCGCTGGAGGCCATCAAAGCAAAAGATAAACCCATTGTCATCTACTCCGACAGCGCATACCTCGTGAACTGCATGAACGAGCGGTGGTATGAACGCTGGCGCCGCAACGGCTGGAAGAACGTCAAGAAAAAACCGGTGGAAAATCGCGAGTTGTGGGAGAGATTGTTAGAGCTTCTCGAGCAGAGGGATGTGCGCTTCAAGAAGGTAGAAGGACATGCGGGCGTAGAGCTTAACGAGCGCGCCGATGAGCTGGCCCGGTTGGGAATCCGAGAAGTCGACAGATGACGCCGGGGGCATCCATCGGCACTACCGCAGCTTCCGTTCGATCATTCCAACGATTTTTTCCAAATCCTCCTGTTTGTTCACGAAATCCAGCTGGTCGGATTCCACAATCAACAGCGGCCCCTTTTTGTAGCGCGCAATCCACGATTCGTAGTGTTTGTTGAGTTGCTCGAGATATTCTCGCTTGATCGACCGCTCAAAATCGCGGCCGCGTAATGAAATTTGTTTGAGGAGTGTATCCACATTGGCGCGGAGGTAGATGAGCAAGTCGGGAGGCCGCAGGTACTCGGTCATCACGTCGTAGAGCGCAACGTAGTTCTCGTAATCCCGCCGGTCCATCATCCCTATCTCGAACAAATTGCGCGCGAAGATTTCCGCGTCCTCGTAAATAACGCGGTCGAGAATCACCGATTCCGGACCCTCGGTGATGGCCTTGTGGCTGCGAAAGCGGTTGGAAAGAAAATATACCTGTAGGTTGAATGACCACCGGCGCATGTCGGCGTAGAAATCGTTGAGGTAGGGGTTGTCTTCCACGGATTCGAAGAACGGTTTCCACCCGAAGCGCAGACTCAAGAGATTGGTGAGCGAAGATTTGCCGGCGCCGATGTTGCCGGCAACAGCAAGAAACACCTTGCGCCGCGCATACCGTCGCCGTACCTGCGGTTTGGGGCGAGCGAGCTTGTCCAGTGCACGTCGTTTCATGGGTCAGTTTTTGGAGTGTCGTGCGCGTGAAGAATGGTGAAGAGCGTGTCAAGGGCGTCAACGGCTCGCGGCCCGGGACGCGAGACCACATCCGCGTTCACATGATAGACAGCGCCCCGCCGAAATGCCTTTAACTTCGACCACTCAGGATACAGGCGAGCAAGCTCATCATTGCTGCCGCCAATACTGGAAAGAAAGATAAGCACGTCCGGGTCGTCCTTCAACACCGCCTCACGACTGTACGAGGGGTAATGCGACGAGGCGCCTGCTGCGGCATTCTCTCCGCCGGCCTGGGAAATCAACTCCGCGAGGAACGTTCCCGTTCCTGCAACGATGATGGGCTGGAGAGAGACAAACAGAAGGACCGACCGTCGTGTCGCGTGCTGCGCTTTCTGCCTGATTACGTCGGCGCGCACGCGCAGAAAGTGAACAAGCCTGCCGGCCGAATCCGCCCTGCCGACAAGTTGCCCCACGCGCAGGATGGACGAATAAATCCCTTCCAGCGTTCGCGGGTTGGTAACGAACACGGAAACGCCCAGCGCGGTGAGCTTCTCGAAATCGGTCCGAACATTTCCCTCCATGCTCAAGAGGATGAGGTCCGGCTTCAGGCTGACAATCGTCTCGATGCTCGGATTGATGATGCCCCCGACGCGCTGCTTGTGCCGTGCCTCAGGCGGATAATTGCAGTAGTCCGTCACCCCGACGACCTGTTCTCCGGCACCGATGGCAAAGAGTGTCTCGGTGATACTAGGTGCCAAGGAGACGACGCGTTGGGCAGGAGCGGGAAGGGAAACCGTTCGCTGCAAGTCGTCCACAACGCGAATCTCGGCAGCCGCGGTGAACGCGGCAAACAACAGGAATGAAGCCATGAAGCGCCGGCGACGAGAAACCCGATGGACGATTTGCATGGGAAGAATATAGAAGCAGAATGGGCGAGAAGCAAGCAACGTGGTTTGATTTTCCGTACCATTTTCGTGAAATTGATTTTGCCATCGCACACCTTCTACTACGTGGACAAGTTCATCATACACGGCGGCAAGAGACTCAGCGGCAGCGTCACCATCAGCGGGGCGAAGAATGCTACGCTTGCGTTGATGCCTGCGACGCTTCTTGCCGGCGGTACGTATCGCCTTTCGAACACTCCCGATTTGCGTGACGTCGCAACGATGTCCAGCGTGCTGCGCACGATGGGCATGGAGATCGCCTTCCGCGATCATGTCTTGACGATCGATACGCGCGGCGTCAACAGGTTCGAAGCGCCGTACGAGCATGTGAAAAAAATGCGGGCCTCCATTTACGTGTTGGGTCCACTTGTCGGACGCTATGGCAGAGCACGCGTCTCGCTGCCCGGCGGCTGTGCCTGGGGGCCGCGGCCCGTGAATCTTCACATCGAGGGCTTGCGCAAGCTCGGCGCCGAGATCGACATCGAGCATGGATACATTATCGCGCGGGCGCCAAAGCTGAAAGGCGCAAACATTCATTTCGACATCTCCAGCGTCGGGGCAACGGGCAATGTGATGATGGCGGCTGTGCTGGCGAAGGGCACGACGGTTATCAGCAACGCCGCAACTGAACCGGAGATTACCGCGCTTGCGGAGTTTCTGGTAAAGATGGGAGCGAAGATTGACGGCATCGGCACCAATCGTCTTGAAATTGAAGGCGTGGAGGAACTGCATCCTGTGGATGTCGAGACGATTCCCGACAGGATAGAAGCGGGAACGTTCCTTGTTGCGGCGGCTATCACGGGGGGCGAGGTCACGCTTGAGAGCGTCAATCCCGGACACTTCGAAGCGGTCACGGCAAAGCTGCAGGACGCCGGATGCGTTGTGGAGCTTCAAGGCTCGCGGGTCAGGTTGCAGGCGCCGCCGGAGCTGAAGCCCGTTGATGCGACGGCCGTCATCTACCCCGGCTTCCCTACGGACATGCAAGCACAGTGGATCGCGTTGATGTCCGTTGCAAACGGAACCTCGATCGTCACCGATACTATCTATGTCGATCGCTTCAAGCACGTGCCGGAGCTGCAGCGTCTCGGCGCCGACATCGAGATGAAAGAGAACGCCGCCATTGTGCGCGGCGTGAAGCATCTGACCGGCGCAAAGGTCATGTCCACCGACCTGCGTGCCTCCGCTTCGCTGATTCTTGCCGGACTGGTAGCGGAAGGCGAGACGCACGTCCTGCGGGTGTACCACCTCGACCGGGGATATGAGGCAATTGAGAAGAAGTTGCAGGCGCTTGGCGCCGACATTGAGCGAGCAGCAGGAGAAGAATACTGACTCTCAGAGCGATGAACCACGTTCGGCCGTTGTTCTTCCCAAGTATCCTTTACCTCGTTGCCGCCATCGCCTGTACCCGCTTTCCTCTGCTCAACTACCTCGGCTACGAGTTCTCCGCTGTCGTCGCGCTGCTTGCGTCGTTCACCGCAGGCTTCCTCACGATCAGCGCGGTGAAGCGCGCGGCGGAAAACGACGCGCATCCGGAATCCTCCATTCTTGATCGTTCACGTGACGCGTTCAAGAAGTCTCTCGGGCGTAATCTTCTGCTTCTTCTCATACCGCTCCTCGTCATGCTTGCGAACGCGCTGTTCGTCAAGAACTGCTCTCTGCTGGAAGGGGTCGGGTTCTTCGCTCTCCTGCCCGTGGTAAGTGTGGTCTTCGCCTCGGCGCTCGGGTTGTTTTGTGCGGCCCACTATCGCCGGGCAAGGACGATGTTCGTGCTGTTTGTGCTGGCGACGTTCGCGGAAGTTCTTGCCGTCGGTTATTTCACACCGGCGATTTTTTCCTACAACTTTTTCTACGGCTACTTCCCCGGCTTCACGTACGACGAAGCGCTCGGCATAAGCCGGTCGCTGATCCTGTTCAGGATTCTTACACTCATTCTCGCTGCTGCGCTCGTCTGGATGGCGCAGCTCGTGCTTGCCCACGCCGAGTGGAACGCTCCCGCGTGGGAAAAAGGCACGACGCTGCTGGGCGTGATGGTGCAGGGCAAGAATGTGTTCGTCACGGGTGCTCTCGCTACGCTCATCATCGTGGTCTGGTGGTTCAGAGGTGAACTCGGGCTGGATTCGACGGCGCGCTTTATTCAACACACACTCGGCCGGCACTATGCGACGCCTCATTTCCGGATTTATTATTCGGCCGACTCATACAACGATGAGGAAATCCGTTGGGTAGCCGCCGAACATGAATTCCGGTTGAAGCAGACTAGAGATGAACTCCACGTTCCCTTCCAGCGAACGATCGAGTCGTACATCTACCCGTCGGCAGAGATGAAGCAACGACTCATCGGGGCAGGCAGTACAAACATTGCAAAGCCCTGGAGCGGACAGGTTCACATCACCCAACAATCACTTGATGCGACGTTGAAGCATGAGTTGGTGCATGTGCTTGCCGCACCGTTCGGTCTGCCTGTCATCAAGGCAAGCCTGAGCACGGGATTGGTCGAAGGTCTGGCGATGGCGATTGAGTGGGATTGGGGGAATCGCACGCTGCATCAGTACGCAGCCGCGATGAAAGACGTCGGCGTCGGCCCGGATATTTCCGCTATCATGTCCTTCACAGGCTTCGCGGCGCAATCCTCATCCATCAGCTACGTTCTTGCCGGATCGTTCTGCCGGTTCTTGATGGACACCTACGGCGTGCGGCCTGTCATGCGCGTGTATCGAACGAACGATTACGAAAAAGCTTTCGGCAAGTCGCTGCACGCGCTCATCGACGAGTGGCATGCATTTCTCGGGACGCTGCCCGTTGCAGACAGCGATCGTGACGCAGTGGATGTGTTGTTTCGCCGCCCGCCGATTTTTCGGAAAGTGTGTGCGCGGGTGATTGCCGGACGAAACAAGGGGGCGGCCCGCGCGTTTGCTCAACGTGACTACCGTACGGCGTC
>JBBIRR010000002.1:0-124425 GCA_037441705.1 Ignavibacteriales bacterium | reverse complement strand
TGCGGCTGATATTCCAATCGTGCGTACGCCCCGTACCGCCGAGTTCCTTCACAGCGAGCTGCGGCTTTCCGGAGTCGAGAAGGATTGCATCAACGAACGGAGCGACAGCCATTGCCTCGGCAAGTGCCTCCTCGCCCTGCACATGAACGACCTGCACGATGCCAACACCCGGTAATGCTTCGCGCAATCGTTGTAAGGTGAGCATGGGGACTCGGTCAACAAGCTGGAGTGTGTTCACCCGTGTTCGGCGCTGCTGGGCAATGATCGAGTCGGCGTCGAGCCTGCTAGTGAGCAGAAACGACGCGACGCCCGGAGGAATGATGCGGACGGTTTCCGCAATCAGTTCTTCCGCGACAGGTCCGGGACCGCTGGGCATCGCAGAAACGAGTCCGAGCGCCGACGCGCCGTAGCGTATCGCCAGGTGTGCCTCCTCGATGCTGCTGATGCAGCAGATTTTGATTCTCGGCGTGTACCTCATGGCTTCTTCACCGGTACCTTGTTTCTGTTCTACCTCGTACGCGCAACACCGATTCCTGAAAGAACTTCTTCTTGTATGCTTCGATGATGTCCTCGATCCATCGCGATGCTTCTTTCTCCGAAGGAGGATAATACAGGATGATGATACGCGTCGGCTCTTTCTTGATTTCACCCGTTCGGTACCGATAGCGACCGAGAGCCGGAACGGTGGTAAAGCCATCGGGAAAGCGCGCGACAACTTCGCGATCAACAAAATCTTCCCAGAGAGAATCGGTTACCGTTCCGCCGGTCGGGATGTCCGATCCGAAGTAGAGCTCTTCGCGAATCCAGAGAGCATCAAACTCCTTCACGGAGGAACGACGGGCATCACTCGCAGCGCCGACACATCCGGATAAGAACAAACAGACGAAAGCCTGCCCGATGAATAAGACCGCGGGTGCGGCAATGTAAAGTCGAGAGAGGTAACCGAACCTGCTGATTTGCCGGCGGCTGTATGCCATCACACCTTCCTTCGTTGCGCCAGGATTTTGACGAACGAGCGCGTGCGCAGTTCTTCGAGAGAAAGGCCCGTACTCAGCGCCTCGTCTTCGGTGATGGCCCCGCAGTTCAATCCGCGCAGAAAGTAATTGAGCAAGCCCTGTCCCGTCGCCGCATCATCGAACACATCGCCGATGAGTGTAGCTTGTGCCGCCTTCTCGATGAACGTCTTGAGGCGAAGTGCCGCAAGGTCGAGTCCCTCGAGAAAGAACGCATACACGGCGGCGTAGCGGACAGGCAGCTGCGCCGGATGCAAATCCCATCCCTGATAGAATCCGTGCCTCAGCGAATGCATCGTATCGTCGAAGGCGAGTTTCCAGGCACGATGCACCGACGCCTTGTTTTCGGCAATCTGTTTCTTCGTCAGCGTGCCGTTGCCTGCGCGATGCGGACCGACAGGCAGGATGTTGGTTGCGCCGTCGGAGAGCATGACGCCGGTCTGTGCGAGGGCGACTTTCATCATGTGGCGGGCGAAATCGCACGCGGGGTGGCGCATCGTCTGATGCGCGGCGGTGATCTCGCAGAGTGCGGTGTAGTCGTACACGCCGAAATGGGCACCACGAATTCGTCCCTCACCCGCGGCGATCAGCAAGGGCAGCTGCGATTCGCCGCGATGCGTGATAATGGCCTGCGGCGTTTCAACCATCACTTCCAGGCGCACGCTGCCGAACGGCAGTCCAAGTTTCGCCTCAAGAATCTTGCAGACATCAACGGCTGCGCTGACGTGGTACGGGATCGTCACCTTCGGAATCGTCACGACAAAGTTGGGCGGCAGTTTGCCGCCGGTTTCGTGCATCAGCGTCGTGAGAAACACATCCAGCGTGCGAAGTCCTCGTGCCTTTAATTCTTCCGTGAGAGGTTTGATGCGAATGCCGATGAAGGGAGGCAGCGATTCCTCGGCAAGGCCGCGTGCCATTGCGCGCGCCGTCCGCTCGGCATCTTCGTCCTCCTCCGCGTCGGGCCGATTACCATAGCCGTCTTCAAAGTCAATCCGAAAATCTTCCACCGGTTCCTTCTTCAGCTTTTCGATCACGCGATGGTAGATCGTGTGGGCAAGCCATGCGTCCGGATGCGTTCGCTTGACTGCGTCGGGATTGCGCCGAAGCTGCTTCAGCAACGCGGCCTGTCGCTGCGCGGAGGTCGGGAGCGTTTCAGCGCCGGGCAGGTGCAGGGCGCGCGCAAACTCGTAGAAGTTGGGAGCGTACTCCTGCACGCTCTTGAGCGCCAACTCACCCAACTTCCTTGCCGTATCCGTTGTGAAGATGTGTGCCCCGCCGTACACGGTATGGACGGGCTGGCGTTCGCCTGCCTCGCCCGGATACTTCGCGGCAAATGCAACATTGGCTTCGCGCAGATGGTTCAGGATAGGCTCCAGTTCCTCGTGGGATACACTCCCTTGCATCAGATACTCCATGTTGGTCCAACAATGTCAGGTTTTGCCATCATGCGGCTGCAGCGTCGAATCGGAAATGGCGTTGGCCAGCCGCAGGCGCGTGATGCGTTGCTGCTCGGCGGCCGCGACAGCGAGTTCTTCTTCAGGCAAATGATGCAGCCGCGCCTCAAGCAGCGCGAGCATTTCCTCTGCTGACTTGCCCGCGGCACTCACGATAAAGATATATCCGAACGTTTGCTCGTAGAGACGATTGCCTTCGGCAAGGCGGCGGAGTGTTTCCTCCGACGCCGATCGTACGCCCGCCTGTTCGTGCGCAGCCCATGATGCCGTGCTTGCAAACTTTTTTTTCAGACTCTCCAGATCGCCAATTTTCGGATGATGGGAGAAGGCCTCCTTCCAATCTTCCGCGGAGAGATGCTTCCACGTCGTCTCGCTCTGCCGCAGCAGGTGTTCGAAGGAAGAAAATGGCCGAGCGGCCACCATCTGTTGCACCCAACGCCGCGAACCGCAGCATCGTTCGAAAAGCTCGGCGGCAGAGCGCTCATCGAGCGCATTCAATTCCGCCAACGTCATACCACCGTGCCCCACACCCGCAGGCGACTCACACCGCCGTCGGGATAGATGTTCAGCCGGACGTGCGTACACCGGGCGAACGGCTTCAGCTCGCGATCGAACACATGACATGTATCTGCCGAGAGCTTTGTCGGTGGCAGGATTTCCGTCCACTGCGCAAGTCCCGCACTGAGCGCATCCAACTCGCCGTCCGCGACATCGCAGACATCAATTGAACACCGATCAGGGTAGTTGCCCTTGAAGTGCGACGTATCCACTTCGATTGAGCTGATGCGTCCGGGACGGCCCAGACGCACGATGACCCAGTCATAACCGGGGCCGCGCCGACGACGCGTTTCCCACCCCTCCCCCATGTGTGCCGCAAGCCCGGGCATGATAAGGTTTTCTTTGTTGCCAAAGAACATGTCGCTCGCGGCAATCACACTCCCGCCGCTGGTTATCGAAGCAAGGTCAATGCGGTCGGCTCTCATCAGTTCCGACCAATCGGGCACAACCACACCGTAGACGCGCAGTCTTGCAACGCCGCCATCGGGGAAAATTCGCAAGCGTACGTGAGTCCAGCGGCGGTCGCTGACAACGACAAACAAATTCTGCGCGCCGGGCTGAAGAGGAGATTTTGTCAGCAGAGGATTCCAGTCCGCGTCTTGCAGACGCGTCGCGTTTACATCCGCGATCGAACACGCCTCGACGGAAGCGTAGGCAGGGCTGTTCCCGAGAAAGTGATTGGTGTCGATGTCCAGACCCTTGATGATGCCCGGAAGTCCGAGCTGAATGATGCACCAATCATGCGCATGCGCGGCCTCTTCGGGACGGAAGCGTTTGCGCCGTGTTTCCCATCCATCCATCCACTTACCCCGATCGGTGTATCTGTCGGGTACGAACGTGCCGCGCCCCGGCTTGATCAGATTTTCCTTCTCTGCAAAAAACTCGTCGCTGGCCTCGAGCACACGTCCTCCGACACGCTCGGAGGCAAGGTCAACGAGACCGGGAAAGACGGCCGCGAGTTCGTTCGTTCCTGCCATACAAAATCGAATGTTGTTTGATCGTTTAGTTCCGCAGCAGCACCTGCCCCACCGGTGGAAAGAATCTCCCATCGTCATACACCTTCTCGCCGCGAAGAAAGGTTGCGTGTACTTTTCCGAACAAGGTTCGTCCCGCATACGGTGTCAGCTTGTGGCGATGCTGCAGCATTGCGTCTTGTACAACGAACGACGCATCGGGATTCCACATCACGAAGTCGGCGTCGCGCCCGACGGCTATCGCCCCCTTTCGATTGTCAAGCCCGACAAGCTTTGCCGTATTCGACGACATCCATCGTGCAAGGTCTTCAATGCCGAAGTTGCGTTTGCGCGCTTCCGTCCAGACGGCGGCAAGGCTGAGCTGCAGCGATGAGATTCCGCCCCACGCCCTCACAAAGTCGCCTTCCTTCAACAGCTTGAGCGCAGGCGGACACGGAGAATGATCCGACGCTATGCAATCTAACACTCCCTGTTTCAACGCATCCCAGAGCAATTCGTTGTTTGCGCCCTCGCGAATAGGCGGCGCACACTTGAAGTGTGTGGCACCGTCGGAAATTTCCTCAGCAGAAAAGAAGAGATAATGCGGACACGTTTCCGCCGTGATCGCCACGCCGTCCTCTTTTGCCGCACGCAGCATCGGCAGCACGTCGGAAGATGAGACGTGAACAATATGGACGCGGCACCTGTACTCGCTGCACACACGAATCAGGAGTTCCACGGCGTTGTTTTCCCACGAGCGGGGTCGTGCTGCGAGATACGCGGCGTAGCTGCGCGGATTGTCTGTGCGAGAGGGCGCAGTGCTGGAACACAGTTCGGCGTGCACGAGAAGGGGCAGGCCGCGTGAGGCAATCGCAGCCAGTGCGGAGCGCAGATCATGTTCGGTAACCGGAGGAAACTCCTCAATCCCGGAGGTGATCAGGAACGCCTTCACACCCAGAACTCCGGCCGAGAGAAGCGAGGTGAGGGTGAGAGCATTTTCCGGAACGAGGCCCGCATGGAAACCGCAATCGACGTGGAGCTTGCCCGCTGCAGCGGCGAGCTTCTGCTGGAGCGCGTGAACGGACGTCGTAACGGGGGAACTGTTGAGCGGCATATCAACGAGGGTCGTCACGCCGCCTGCTGCGGCTGCGCGTGTGGCGCTTTCGAAACCTTCCCACCCCGTGCGGCCCGGCTCGTTGATATGCACATGCGGGTCAACGATTCCCGGCGAGAGCACGAGATCGCCAACATCGTCCACGTGCCCGGTCGGCGCGTCCGCAGGAGAGAGAACGGCAAGGATTTTTCCTCCTTCTACATGCACCACGCAATCTCGTACTCCTTCAGGAGTAACGACGCGGCGGCTGCGAATGAACATGCTGGTCGAACGTCCGTCTGAATAAACAGAGAAAGGGCTTGGTCAAATTAGAGAAAGGGGAAAGGAATGTCAAGGTTGCACCGGCCCGCTTCGCTCGCGGTTGGAAAAGGGGAGCGAGATCCGCGGGTCGATCGGTTCTGGAGTTATCGAACGTTATCGTCGAAGCCTCCGCGCCGGCGCTGCCGCGCCTCACGCATGGCTTCGCGCAGCTCATTCTCGAAGCGACGTTCGAAGAGAAGAAGCTTCGCGCGCTGCTCGATGGTCAACAGGTCACTCAGACTGTTGAAGAAGGCGAGACGTTCCTCACCGATGCGTCGGTTCACCTCGATAACATCCGTGAAGAGCTTTTCATATTCTTTGGCTTCGGCCTTGTTGCGCAGCAGGCGTTCGATTTTGTCGAGCAGTTCGTCACGCTGGCGCATGAGGTCGCGACGCCTGGTTTCGTGTTCGTTGTAGCGGGCGAAGAAGCGCACGGATTGCTCTTCATTTAGTTCGAGCATCTCCACCATGCGCATTTTCTTGAACCGTTCGATGCGTTCCAACGGCGGCCCGCCGGGCGGCTGGGCGTGCACAAACGATATCACGAACATGGAGATGAAGAGAACGGCCAGTGATCGCATAGGAAATCTCCTTCGTATCAGATTCTTAGAGATTGATCGAGCGCGCTTCGAGGATGGCCGCAACCGTTGCAACGTCTTGTTCGGGCAACTCCTCTAAAACAGCGGCCGGATTCCCGGTCTCGAGATAGAATTCCACAAGCTGGTCGCCGCTCACGTCGAATAAGGACGGCGGAACGATCACCGCATCCTCTGACGAAGCATCCACCAGCAAGGAATCGAACGCCGCGGGCGGAAGCGCGTTCACGACGTCCACGACAGACGAGCGAGGGGTTTCCGGCGCGTAGTAATGCAAGCCGATGAAGAAGAAGATGATCGCAACGACACCCGGAACCGCAACGCGCGCGAGCCAGCTCAACGAAATGGCCACACCGCTTGTCGCCCGGTCTATCCGCTCGTTCGTCCGCACAAGGAGATTGGCAAAGTACGTCCCCGGCGGCGCAGAAACGTTTCTCGTATCATCGAGCCGGCGGACGGCATCTTCTGCCTCCCGCTCAAGCTCATCCGGAATGTCAATCGTGTGTCTGCGGAGCTTCATCTTTCAAGAACTCCTGCACTTTCTTCAGTGCATGAAAATAGTTTGCCTTCAATCCCCCAACCGAGGTCTTCAACACCTGCGAGATCTCTTCATAACTCATCTCATCAAAATAGCGCATGACAAACACCGCGCGTTGTTTCTCCGGCAGCTGAGCAACAGCAAGATTGAGCCGCGACTCCAGCTCTTTCGCCTCCAGGTCTGAATGCGGGTTGTCCCGTGCCGGCAGCAACGAGGAGATGATGGGACTGTCGCGCAGATAGTTCATCATCTGGTGCCTGCGCACAACGTTCAACGCGAGATTCACCGCAATGCGATACAGCCACGTGAAGAAACTCGAGTCCCCGCGAAAGTCGCCGAGCGCAAGATACGCCTTCACAAATGTTTCCTGCGCCACGTCATCGGCATCGTCATGGGAACCGACAATCCGCCTCGCCACCCAGTACACTCGCTTCTGGTATCGTCGCATCAGTTCCGTGTAGGCTTCCCGGTTTCCGTTTCGAACCTGCTGAACGAGTTCGAGGTCGGTCAGGGGTTCCATCGAGTTCGCATTCGTCTACAGGTTAGACAGGGTCGGCGCGGATACGTTTAACGCCCCGCACGTGATGTTCGTCTTCGGGACGGTCGGCTCGTTCCCCCTGCAGTCTTGAACGAACGACGGAGCTTTTCCAGTGTAACCCGCATGTCTTCAGAAATCACTTTGGTGTCCGTCAGCACGGGCATGAAGTTCGTGTCGCCGTTCCAGCGGGGCACGATGTGGAAATGGATGTGGTCATTCACGCCGGCACCGCTTGCACGCCCGAAGTTCGCACCAAAGTTGAAGCCTTCGGGGCGCATTTCCTTCTCCAGCGCCCTGATCGCGCGGCGCGTCGCCTTCATCATGTCCATCAGCTCCGTGTCGGTCAATTCGTCGAACCGCGCAACCTGCCGGTAGGGGACGATCATCATGTGGCCGCTGTTGTAGGGATACCGGTTCATGATGACGAAGCAGTGCTTCCCGCGCCAGACGATGAACTGTTTGTCATCGTCGTTTGCCTCAAGCGCCTGGGTGAAGATGCTCTTCTTGGACTTCTTCCGCGGTGGGTTCTTGAACGTTTCAATGTATGCCGACCGCCACGGCGACCACATGCGTTTCATAGTCACTGTTTCTTTGAATCGCAGAACGAATGTTCATAAAGCGTGTGCACGCAAGGTATGAAAGTTTTGCTGCAAAGAAAAAGGTTGGTTTCCAACCGAAACCAACCTGACGTTCTCGCGCGGCCGCCGAATGGAAAACATAAGCAGCGGGCACGATATGGTGCCGCCGGTGTTAGCCTTCCTGTTCCTTGCCCTTGTTCTTCTCTGCCGCCGCGATGATTTTTTCCGCTTGCTCTTTCGGCACTTCTTCGTAGTGCGACATGCTGGCGGTGAAGACGCCCCGGCCGCCGGTCTTGGACCGAAGCACCGTCGCGTACTTGTGCAGCTCCGCCTGCGGCACTTGCGCCCGAATGATCTGATAGTGGCCCGCGCTTTCCATACCGAGGATCTTTCCACGCCGACTGGAAATATCCCCCATCACCTCGCCCATCGCGTCTTCCGGCACTTTCACTTCTACGTTGTAGATTGGCTCGAGCAAAACGGGCTTGGCTTCCATGAATCCCTTCTTGAACGCCTGCGAGGCTGCGATCTTGAATGCCATTTCGGAGGAATCAACGTCGTGATACGAACCGTAGTGCAGCGCAACGCGCACATCCACCACCGGATATCCGGCAAGCACACCTTCCTTCATCGTCTCCACAATGCCCTTCTCGACTGCCGGAATGAACTTCCCGGGGACCACGCCGCCGACAATTTCATCCACAAACTCAAAACCCTGTCCGCGCTTCAACGGCTCGAGTCGTAAGTGCACGTGACCGTACTGACCGTGGCCGCCCGTTTGCTTCTTGTGCTTGTACTCCGCGTCTTTTACAACCGCTTTGATGGTTTCGCGGTACGGGACTTTCGGTTCCGTCAGCTCTACTTCGACGTTGAACTTCTGCTTCAAGCGTTTGACCACGACCTGCAAGTGCAGTTCGCCCTGCCCGCCGATGATCGTCTGATGCAGCTCGGGATCGACGCGGAAGACGAATGTCGGATCCTCCTGATGAAGAGAATGCAGCCCGTTGGCAATCTTATCTTCATCACCTTTGGATTTGGGGACAATGCCCAGGAAGTACACCGGCTCAGGAAACGTAATCGGAGCATACACCACGGGGAAATTCTTGCTGCTGAGCGTGTCGTTCGTATGCGTGTCGCGCAGCTTCACAACAGCCCCGATGTCGCCTGCCATCAGTTTACTCACCTCTTTCCTCTCCTTTCCGTTCATCACGTACAGTTGAGCAAGGCGCTCGGGCTTTCCGTTTCCTTCGTTGATGAGATCAATGCCCGGGGTAATCGTTCCCGAATAGACCCTGAAAAACGACAACTCGCCGACGTGCGCCTCCGAGACGGTTTTGAACACGAACAGCGACGGCTCCGCATTCGGGTCGGGCGGAACAACAACGTCGGTGTTCCCATTGGTCACGTTCACGGGCCGCGCATGCGTGTCGCCGATCTCGAGCGGCGAAGGACAATCATCTACAATGAAATCGAGGATATCGGTCACGCCGACGTTATGCGTTGCGGAGCAGCAGAGAATAGGAAAGAGGTTGCGTTCGTGGATGCCGCGATGCAATCCCATCTTCAATTCTTCGTCGGTCAGCGTTCCTTTCTCGAAGTACTTGTTCATCAAATCCTCATCCAGCTCGGCCACGGCATCCATCAGCTGCCGGCGATAGTGCTCGGCTTTCTCGCGTGCCTCGGCGGGGATTTCCATCTCGACGTATTTTCCGTTCGTGCCGCGCTCGTACTTCAGCGCTTTCATCTTGATGACATCAACGACCGTGTCGAACGTAAGACCCTGGTTCAGCGGAAATTGGATCACCTCCACTTCATGGCTGACATAGTCGTGACACTGCTGAACGACCTTGTCGAAGTCGGCGTTCTCATGATCAAGCTTGTTCACGACGAACACGACACCGTTGCGAAATTCGTTGGTGTATTTGCCGACGATCTCCGTGCCCACCTCGATGCCCTCGACGGCCTTCACAAGAATGAGCGCCGTGTCCGCGACACGGAGGGCGGACTTCACTTCGCCGGTGAAGTCCGTGTAGCCCGGCGTATCGAGAATATTGATCTTCGTGTTTTTCCATTCACAGAAGAGAAGGGAGGTGTTGATGGAGATTTGTCGCTCGATTTCGTCGGGGTGATAGTCGGAGAGTGTATTGCCTTCTTCCACTCGACCGAGGCGGGTGGTCATGCCTGCGGAGAAGAGCATTGCCTCGGTCAGCGACGTCTTCCCCGCACCTCCATGGCCGATGAGAGCCACGTTGCGGATATGACTGGGTATGAATTCTTTCATAGACGTTGATGAGAAAATGGAACGTTTAGAGACGAAGTAACAGGCCCACGGACACGCTTGTGAAATACTCGTGCATGGAACCGTAGGTCGTCGGAACGAGTACGGTCATGTGATCGGACAACGACCGCGTATCGTGAAGGTACTGCATCTTTGCCGCGACATCGAGGTCGAGTTTCTCCGACATCGAGAGCATGACGCCGAAGCCGATGCCGTAGCCGAACGTTGTGGAAGAGCGCCGCCCTGACCCGAATGGCAAAGGATGAACATCAAACCTGCCGATCGGAAAGCCGAGCGTGTCGCCCCTTCCCATCGTGCCGGCAAGTGGAACGGGCATCATGAAGCTCTCGGTCGTCCGAATGGAAAACAGGCCCACCTCCAGCATACCGTACGGAACGATCTCCGACGTCGCCGTCTGCAGCCTCACGCCGCCGAGAATCGGCAGCGCGCTGAACTTCCTCTGAGCTGCCCCATCCCACCACAGCGACCCCCGTCGAATGCACTGAGCGCCGTTTGTACGCCGCCGTTGAATCCGATACTCACGCGGCTTTGGCTGAATGCGGACCCGGTGAGGATCGCAAAGAGGAAAGCAAGCATGATCGGACGATTCATATCAGCCTCGCTGCATGCAGATTATCGTCACGTCAATCGTAAGCCATAACCTTGACGAAGAAGAAAAAAACCTCTGCTCGCCGGGAACAGAGGTTACGCCCGCAGGCGCTGCGTGAATGCTCTCACGCCTTTGATGACAGCCGCGAGAAACGCCACCGTGTCGAGAACGGGTCCTTCGATTTGCGACTGGACTTTGCGCTCGAGTGCGACGATGTTGTCGGCAATGTCGCGGATGGATCCGACCGACTCGCGCACCATCAACACCTGGTCGTCGATGTTGTCGGTAATGCTCTTCAAGCGCGCCGAAATGTAGTCGATATTCTCCAGCACCGGCATCGTGCGCTCGGTGACGTTCTTGATATCGCGTTCGACGTTTGTGAGGACCTCCTTGACCCGCACGAGCACGACAATCAGGAAAACACAAACAGCGGCGACCGCGACCAGCGCGACGATCTGCGCAACCAGGAGGGCAGTTTCCAACGTGGGTTCCTTTCCGGCAGTGTTATGATCGTTCTCGTTCCTGTTTGAACGTCTCCACGCCCGCTTTCACCGCCTCTTTGATTTTGATCCCTTCCTCCACAACGGATGCGGCGCGTTGCTTGACGCCGCTCAGCACCCGATCGGCGTCTTCCAACAACGAACTTGCCTGTGACTGCGCCTCCGAGATCACCTGCGCCGAGCGTTTCTTGGCCTCGCTCGTAATCTCGGGAAGTTTTCGGCGTGCGCTCTCCAGCGCTTCGCCGGCATCTTCCATAAACTCATCTGTTCGCGCCTTGATGTCCTGTCGCAGCTCGCGTCCGCTCTTGGGGGCGTACAGTAATGCGAGGATTGCTCCGATCGCACCGCCAGTAAGCAAGCCGAGAATGAACCCTTTTGTCATGCCGCTGTTGTCCGCCATCGGTCACGCCCTTCTCGATAATGAGTACCAAGAAAATTTCATTTTCATGATATTAACTTCACCCTAAAAAAGCAACCGCTATACGGTTCGGGAAAATATCGGCTTCGCCTTGCCGAGCGAGTCGATGTAGGCATCGAAGCACATCGCAATGTTTCGAAGCAGAAGACGGCCTGCACCGAGGACCGTGATCCTGTCAGCGGTGGTCTCTACCAGCCCATCATCCACAAACTGCCGCAAACGCTCCAGCGACGCCGCGAAGTATTCATCGAAGTCAATCTCAAACTGCCGCTCGACCGCACGCTTGTCCAGCTCCAGATCGCACATCAAGCGCATGATGACAAACTTGCGGATCTGATCGTCGTACGTCATCCGATAGCCGACGTGTGTGGCGAGGCGTCCGTGATCGAGCGCGTTGTAGTACTTCTGCAGGTTCTTTTCGTTCTGGGCGTAGATCGTCCGAAAATGACTGATGGACGACATGCCGAAGCCGTACAGATCGGCGTGCGATTTTGTTGAGTATCCCTGGAAGTTCCGATACAACGTTTTCTCGTTCTGCGCAAGGGCAAGCTCGTCCGTGGGCTTGGCGAAATGATCCATCCCGATGTACGTGTAGCCGTGCGAGGTGAGTAGCTCGATCGCCATCTTCAAAATTTCGAGTTTCTGTTCCGGCGTCGGAAGGTCTTCTGCGCGGATCAGCTTTTGATGCGGCTTCAACCAGGGAACATGCGCGTAGTTGAAAACGGCAATGCGATCGGGCGAGAACTGCAGCACACGCCGCACCGTCCGCTCGAAGGACTCCACCGTCTGAAACGGCAGCCCGTAGATGAGATCAATGTTGATGCTGTGAAAATCCAACGCCTCCGCCCACTTGAACACACGCAGCGAAAGCTCTTCCGGCTGGACGCGGTTCACCGCGCGCTGCACGCGCTCATCGAAATCCTGCACGCCCATACTCATGCGGTTAAACCCGAGGTGCCGCAGCGTGCCGAGATGGCGCTGGGTGAGTTCCCGCGGATCAATCTCCACACTCATTTCCGCATCCGGATCAATCGTGAACCGCTGTTTGATGTACTCGCCGATGTCGAGAATCTGCTCGGGGGAAAGATGCGTCGGCGTACCGCCGCCCCAGTGGAGCTGCGTTACGCGCCGATGCGGAGCGATGAGCGGTGCCACCATGTCGATTTCTTTTTTCAGATAGCGCAGATACTCGCCGATGCGATTCCGGTCGCGGGTCACGAGCATCGTGCAGCCGCAGAAGTAACACAGCGTGTCGCAGAAGGGAAAGTGAAAATACAGTGAAATGTCCGGCGTTGCATCCGCACCGTTGGTGGCAATGATTTCCTGCCGGAAGTCGTCTGCCGTAAACGAAGAGGAAAACATCGGGGCCGTGGGGTAGCTCGTGTAGCGCGGGCCGGGCTGGTCGTACTTCTTCAGAAGTGCAAGGTCAACGCTCTGTGTGTGCATGGAGAACGGACTCCTCATGTAAAATTCCACCGGTCAAAGAGGCAAACCAAGTGCCACGAGTGCTTGCGGAAAAAGCATGCTCTGCTTCCTCTCTGACGCGGTTGCTTCGGCCTGAGCTGCAGGGCTTTTTGCACACGTGAGAAGTCGGGGCAAGTGCATTCTTAGCATTGGGAATTCTATTCCGCTTTTGCTTGCTGAGCCTTCGCAAGCCGGTGATGCTCCAACGAGTGAATGAATGCCTCGCCTCCCTCCACTCCAAGTCCCAGCCCAACACCGATGAGCAGCCCGTCAACGAAGTTCGCTCGAAACACCATCGCCGGCATGTCGGTTACACCGGTCAGCTCGGCCACGAGCAGCGTCAGGAGAACAAACATTGCGCCGTAGGCCAGGCCCACCACGACAAACTTCGCCTGCTTCAGAGCGGCAAGCTTCCGCTCGAACACAAAGGCAAGCACAACCACAAGCAGGTTCACGCCGAACGACCAGATTGCCGCGTTCAAGACGGTGATCCATGTTGTGGCAATGGCAAACTGCACGGCGCTCACGACGACTGCTGTGGTGATGGTTTCCGATAATCCCCGCACATGATAGAACGCGAAGATGAATCCGCCGCTGAGTCCATACGCGAGGAACGAGAATCCGGGATGCGTGGGTACGAACACCGAGCCTCCGTACACCATCAAACCGACGATGATGCTGCCGGCCATACCCGTGATGGTGATGAGCAACAGCGTCAGAATGTTGCCGAGTGTGAGTTTCATGGCTGCCTCCTTTCTGGTTCGTGTCCGATGCAACCCCCAGAGGTGTGAGGTACAGGCGTGAGAACATCACAACCACACGTCACAAGCTACAGAAGATTCAGGAGGGATTCAAGGTAAACGCCGCAGACACACCCTTGCGATGATTGCTATTCCCGCCAAGCCTTCCTATCTTTTATCATCCAACGCTTCGTCAACCACCATCAACAGCATGACTCATGAGACTCTGCTCGCTCATTCTTCCAACAATCTTCCTGCTTGAAGGATGCACAACCCAACAGGAATCACCGATGGAAAAAATGCTTACTGCCAAACTCAACCGTTATGCTCCGACAGAAATCTCCGTAGACGCTGCAAGGCTTTCAAGCGGCGACCGGCAGGCGTTAGAGAAACTCATTCGGGCATCGCGTCTGATGGATGAAGTCTTTCTGCGGCAGGTGTGGAGCGGCAACGCAGCGCTGAAAGAACGACTCGCCGCCGATACCTCCACGGAAGGCAAGCTGCGCTACCGGATGTTCCTGCTCAACAAGAGTCCGTGGTCCGGACTCGATCACGACTCGGCGTTCGTCGAAGGCGTGCCCGCACGCAAACCTGCCGGGGCGAATTACTATCCCGAAGACATGACGAAAGAAGAGTTCGACACCTGGGTGTCGACACTCGCGCCGCACGACCAGGAGAAGGCACGCGGCTTCTTCTACACCATCCGGCGTGATCAGAACCGGAGGCTCACGTTCGTTCCGTACAGCGAAGAGTATCGGCAGTGGTTAGAGCCTGCTGCCGCGCTGCTGCGCGAGGCCGCCGCCCTCACCGATAACGCTTCGCTCAAAACCTTCCTGAACAAGAGGGCGGACGCGTTTCTCAGCAACGATTATTATGAGAGTGATCTTGCATGGATGGACCTCGACAGCCCGATCGAGCCGACGATTGGACCATACGAGACTTATATGGACGAGCTGTTCGGCTACAAGGCAGCCTTCGAGGCGTTCATCACGTTGCGGAATGATGAAGAGACCGGCAAACTCGCCCGGTTCTCCAACTTTCTGCAGGAACTTGAGGACAACCTGCCGGTTGCCCGGCAGCATCGCGGCAGGAAGCTCGGCGGGCTCTCTCCGATTCGCGTTGTTGACGTCGTCGTTGTAGGTGGAGAAGCCAACAAGGGCGTGCAAACCGCTGCGTTCAATCTGCCGAACGACGAACGAGTCGTCACGCAGAAAGGCAGCAAACGTGTCATGCTCAAGAACGTGCAGGAGGCGAAGTTCCGGAATGTCCTCGTTCCCATTGCGCGGCGTGCCATTGCTGTTGAGGAACAGCAGCTGGTCGCCTTTGAGCCGTTCTTTACTCACATTCTTGCCCATGAACTCATGCACGGCCTTGGCCCTCAGACCATCACGCGCAACGGTCGCACGACAACCGTCCGACAGGAGTTGAAGGATCTTTACTCGACGATCGAAGAAGCGAAGGCGGATATCAGCGGGCTGTGGGCGCTGCAGTATCTGGTGAATAAGGGGGTAATAGATAGATCATTCGAACAGCAGATGTACGTGACTTTTCTGGCCAGTGCGTTCCGTTCGGTACGCTTTGGTTTGAACGAGGCGCACGGCAGGGGTATTGCACTCCAGTTCAATTACCTGATGGATGCAGGCGCTTTTGTGTACGATCCGTCCAGTGAAACTTTTCGCGTCGATCACGAAACGATCAAGCCCGCGGTAGCAAAGCTCACCGGCGAACTGATCACGCTGCAGAGTGAGGGCAGTTACGAGAAGGCTCAAATGCTTCTCGATGCATACGCGACGATTCGTCCCGAGATGCAGCGCGTGTTAGAGAAACTCAGGGATGTTCCCGTTGACATTGCTCCGCGCTTCCCGATCGCCGAGCAGATTCCGTAACTCGTCTCACAACTGATGTCTCCCCGTCCACAGCGATAGCCATGCGAATCAGAATAGTCTGGCTTGCACTCCTTCTTTCCGCCACCGAGTGTGCGCACGCATCGGACCTTCACCTGCTTGCGTACGAGTTCTTTCAATGGCGGGCAACGCAGCAGCCGGCCACGCACGATGACGTCAACCGCGTCGAACGTCCCGATGGATGGATACCGGATTGGTCGCCTGCAGCGCTACAGGCTTACGACGCACAGCAGAAGCAATTCATGCGTCGGCTTCAGGAGCTTGACCACACCGGCTGGACCGTGAGTGACAGCGTTGATTTTCTTTTGTTGCGATCGGCGATTGCGCGGGTAGATTTCGAACTCAATGTCCTTCAGCTGCCCCGCCGCGACCCGAATTTTTATGTCCAGCAGACACTCGGCGCGGTGTATGAGCTGCTGCTGCAGCCGCCGCCGTTTACCGAGGGCCGCGCCCGCAACATCGTCCTCCGCCTCGAATCCATCCCGGGGACACTACAGCATGCACGCTCGAATCTGAACCGGCCGGTGGCTCCGTTTGCATCGAACGCAATTGGGAATCTGGCATCCATCGAAACGCAACTCCCCGCCTTCGCCAATGACCTCGCCCGCCTGCTTCCCGAACCGCTGCGCCGCCGATTCGCCGACGCCGAAGCAAGGGCACGGGATGAATTGGTTGCGTATCGAGAGTGGCTGAAGAAGGAGCTTCCGCGGATGAGCACAGCCTTCGCCATCGGCAAAGAAGCCTACGATCGGTATTTACGACTCATCGCACTGATGCCCTATAACAGCGACGAGATCCTCAGGATGGGACAGCAAGAGTGGGAACGCGCAGTCGCCTTCGAACAGTTCGAACATCTGCGCAACAGAGGATTGCCGCCGCTCGAAATCTTTCCGTCGATCGAGGCACAGATAGCGCAGCAGCGAAGCGACGAAGAACGCATCAGACAGTTCCTTGTCGAGAAAGATATTCTGGACGTGCCCAAATGGATGGGACATTATCAGAACGTGCCAATGCCTGCATATCTGCGCGCACTGAGCTGGCTCGGCGTCGTGGACGATCTGACCTCCATCAGCCGCATCGGACAGGATGCGACCAAGTATATCGTCGAGCCGTCTCCCGCCCTGCCGTTTTTCGCGCTTTCGATGGCGCAGGATCCTCGACCGATCATCGTCCACGAAGGCGTGCCGGGGCACTACTTCCAGCTTGTGCTGTCGTGGACGAACCCGCGGGTCGTACGTCGGCACTACATTGACTCCGGCCCCATCGAAGGCATCGGTTTCTACGCTGAAGAAATGCTGCTGCAGCATGGGCTGTTCGACGATCGGCCGCGTACGCGTGAAGTCATCTATCGTTTCATGCGGCTGCGAGCCCTGCGCGTGGAGGTTGATGTGAAGCTGGCCTGCGGCGAGTTTACCATCGAAGAAGCCGGCCGCTATCTTGCACGAACGGTTCCCATGGATGAACACACCGCGCAGGAGGAAGCTGGCTGGTTCGCGGCAGGCCCGGGTCAGGCCATTACGTATCAGATCGGCAAGATACAAATCCTCAAACTCATCGCCGACGCGAAAGCCCGGCTCGGCGATCGCTTTCGCCTTCGCGATCTCCACAATTATATCTGGCTCAACGGTAATGTGCCCATCGCCCTGCTGCGATGGGAATACCTCGGCGTTCGGGATGAGGTTGAAAAGCTGTTCTAGCATGATGTTCACCTTGAATCAGAGAACACAAATGACACAGAGCATCGTTTGCATTACCGGGGCATCGAGCGGCATCGGCGCCGCCTGCGCAGAGGAGTTCGCCAAGCTCGGCGCCTCCCTGCTGCTGATTGCACGACGCAAAGAACGGATCGACAACCTGGCACAGCGCCTTCAAGCAGCCCACAATATCCGAACACACACGATCACACTTGACGTCCGTCGCCGCGGCGATGTCGAGGCCGTTTTCAGATCTCTTCCCGATGCGTGGAAGCAGATCGACGTCCTCGTGAACAACGCCGGCCTTGCTCGTGGGCTTGCAAAACTCCACGAGGGAAGCGTGGACGATTGGGAAGAAATGATTGATACCAACATCAAAGGTTTGTTGTACGTGACGCGAGCGGTGCTGCCCGGCATGATCGAGCGAAACAGAGGTCACGTCATCAACATCGGCTCGATTGCGGGACATCAAACCTATCCAATGGGCAATGTGTATAGCGCCACGAAGTTTTTCGTTGTGGGGCTTACCCGCAGTCTTCGCATGGATGTGTTGGGAACAGCCGTGCGTGTGACCAGCGTCGAGCCCGGTTTGGTGGAAACCGAGTTCAGCAAGGTGAGATTCCGCGGAGATGCGGAGCGCGCAGCGAAAACGTATCAGGGCATGACGCCCCTGACCCCGCATGATGTTGCCGAAGCGGTCGTGTTTTGCGCGACCCGGCCGCCGCATGTGAACATCAGCGAGCTGCAGTTGACGCCGACCGACCAGGCAAGCGTAACCATGGTTCATCGGAGATAAGAAGAACAAGAATCCAGCAATCCACCATTCCGCCTCATGCACAACAGGATTGTTGAATTATTGGATTGGTGGATTGATGAGGTATAGCCGTGTCGAACGATATCTTCCGCTTCAACGACGAGAACATTTTCGAGCAGCTCAAGACTGCTCCGTTCACGCTTGGGTATTACACCCTGAGGTTCTACACGGAAGACGGCAAGCCCGTCAACAGAGTTACCGGCACCGTGTCGGAGTTTTACCTCTATCCTTCCGGCGGCACGCTGCGCGATAGCGATTTCAACATCGTGTTTTACGATTCACGGTTCGATACCTATCGCGGGTTCAAGCCGCCGCATGTTGATAGGAAGTGACGAACGCGTCTTCAACTCCGGGGCCGTCTTGCCGGTTAGATGGGTTTTGGTCATATTCCCTCATGCACAAGCTCGCCAATGTTGCGCTGCCCGTTGCGGTTGACTCGACCTTTACCTACTTGATTCCGCCGGAACTTGAAAGCTCCGCATTGGTCGGTGTACGTGTGCTGGTTCCCTTCGGCACAAAGTACGCAACCGGTCTCATCGTTGAACATCCTCCATCAACTTCTCTATCAGCACTCAAGCCGATCAGGGACGTGCTTGATCCTTCGCCTGTTGTGTCTGAGGAGCTGTTGCATCTTTGCCGATGGATCGCGGACTACTACATCGCCCCGTTAGGAGAAGTTGTCAAGGTCGCGCTGCCTCATGGCCTCGCCCTGTCCACAAAGCGCAGCGTGCGGATTGCACCGACGGCAACGCCCGAGGCTGTAGCTGCAGCACGCCGGGCGTCCAAGCAGCGCGCAAAACTCTTGGACTTGCTGATGCAGCACGGGACTCTCACGTCTTCCGATCTGCAACGGCGGACGGGGCTGAAGAACATTTACGCCGTGTTGAACGAACTGGCAAACACCGGCCTCATCGAAACGCAAGAGCTCCTTCCACGACGGAAGGTCAAGCTGCCGACTGCCGACTTTGTCCTCCTCTCGAGGCTCGACGCGGAGAGACTCGAGCGAGAGCTTGAAACGCTGAGCGCGAGAAGGAAGAAGGCACGGCAGCTCCTTCAAACACTGCTCTCGCTTCGAGAAGAAGGAATCAGTGAGTTGTCTCTTCGAGATTTGCTTAAGACATCGGGCGTGTCGAATGCGACTGTGAAAGAGTACAGAACATCCGGCCTGCTCGTGATCGAGAA
Source organism: Ignavibacteriales bacterium (assembly GCA_037441705.1). Lineage (GTDB taxonomy): Bacteria > Bacteroidota > Ignavibacteria > UBA10030 > UBA6906 > CAADGV01. The sequence goes on along the minus strand of JBBIRR010000002.1, from coordinate 105,179 downwards.
GCGGGAAATTCCGCCGCAACAACAGTACGGAACCGAAGAACAAACGCTGGGCATCACACTGAACCCGGTACAGCAACGTGTGCTGGAGGCGGTGACGCAAGCTATGACGGAAGGAACTGCGCCTGTGTTCTTGCTTCACGGCGTTACCGGCAGCGGGAAGACACAGGTGTACATCGAAGCGATTCGGGCGTGTCTGCGTCTGGGCAAGAGTGCGCTGGTGCTTGTGCCGGAAATTTCCCTCACGCCGCAAATCGCACGCAGATTCAAGAGCCACTTCGGTGATGATGTCGCCGTCGTGCACAGCAGCATGCCGCCGACGGAGCGGCAGCGGGTCTGGAACGGCGCGCGCGCGGGAACCTACCGCGTCGTTATCGGCCCGCGTTCGGCAGTCTTTGCCCCCCTTCTGCATCTCGGCCTGATTGTTGTCGATGAAGAGCACGAACCGTCTTACAAGCAATTCGATGCCGTGCCGCGCTATCATGCGCGCGATGTGGCCGTGATGCGCGGCCACCTCACCAAGGCGGTTGTTGTTCTCGGCTCGGCAACGCCGTCGGCAGAGTCGTACTTCAATGTCAAGGCCGGCAAGTACCGGCTGCTGGAAATGCCGACGCGCATCGAGCAGGTCGCCATGCCCGAAATAACCGTCGTGGACATGATCGAGGAGCGCAAGCGCGAGTATCAGGAAACGAAAGCGGCACTGCCCGACACGCAGAAGATGAAATTGCGGGAGTTCCAACAATCATCCTTCTCGGCGCTGCTGCGCGAAAAAATTCGTGATCGGTTAGAGAAGAAAGAAGGCATTATCCTTCTGCAAAACCGACGGGGCTTCGCGCCGTTCATCGAGTGTATGGAGTGCGGCCACAGCCTGCAATGCCCGAGGTGCAACGTCACCCTTACCTACCACCTCCCGCGCAAGCATCTTCGCTGTCACTACTGCGGGCTGACGCAGAAGCCGCCCGTCGTGTGCCCCAACTGCAGCGGAAGCGCTTTGCAAGAACGCGGCGCCGGTACGCAGCGCGTTGAGCAAGAGCTGAAGGCACTCTACCCTTCGGCGCGTGTTCTGCGGATGGATCTTGACACCACCGCACGCAAAGGCTCCCATGAGCGACTCCTCAAGACATTTGCCGATGGCGAAGCCGACATCCTCCTCGGAACGCAGATGGTTGCCAAGGGACTGGATTTCCCGCGCGTCACTCTTGTCGGCGTCATCTCCGCCGATATCCAGATGCTGCTGCCCGACTTTCGCGCCTCCGAGCGAACATTTCAGCTTCTGACGCAAGTTGCCGGACGCGCAGGACGAAGCACGTTGAAAGGTGAGGTCATCATCCAGAGTCATCAGCCCAAGAGCCGCACCCTCCGACACGTTGTTGACCACAACTATGTGCAGTTCATGGAGGAGGAATTGCTCGAACGCCAGGAACTCGACTACCCTCCGTACTCACGCCTTGCACTCATCGAATTCAAAGGGAGGAATGAAGAGCGCGTGCAGGGTGAGGCCGAGCGCTACGCCCGATTGCTCCGCACCGGCCTCCGTGCAGCAACCTTACTCGGGCCGGCTCCTGCCGTCATCAGCAAAATCAAAAATCAGTATCGCTGGCATATCGTCGTGAAAAGCCCCAAAGCTAAGGATGCGACAGGAGCAGAAGTCCGTGCTGCCATCCGTCGTGCACTCGCAGAGTCAGGAAGGAACGCCTCCAACGTACGCCTCATCGTAGATATTGATCCGGTGGGATTGATGTAGCTTCAGCCCGACGGCGTTCGAAATAGTAATCAAGAGAGATCGCAACCGCCTTGCGCAGCGGAAGCGTGAGCACGATGAGGACGAACCAGACAGCAAGAACACCTGCTTGCCCGAGCGTCACCGACGGCACATCCACCAGCAGCATGAAGACGATGATCACGCCGGTCAGGCCTGCAGTTGTCATGTAAATGAAGAACCAGCCATCCTGTTCTCTGCGCTGCAACGCACAGCCGCACGACGCGCATGCCGTGTGCAACTGATTCCACCGCACGTAGATTCGCCCCTCGCCGCATCTCGGACATCGAGACCGCAGCGCACGCACCAGACAAAGCCGTAACGGCGGTCGCATTAGTTCCATCGTGTTCTCTTCAAGAAACTGACGTGGCAACATACAACCTTCGGCGCGAAAAGGCAAGGTACTTCCGTCTTCTTCCTTTGAGGCTGACCAAAAAGTGGTACTACGTCATTCTGAGCCTCCTTCCGACGATCGGAGGCTCACCCTCGTCATTCACCGACAGGACACCACCGTTCGCCGAAAACGGTATAACCCGTGCACCAGAGACAACGTATATTGATCCGGCAACACTACGGAGGTCTCATGGAACTTGCACCACAGCGGTACTTTTCCCGACGATATCTCATCGGCGGCATTCTGGTCCTTGCCGGAGTGCTTCTGCTTCTGATGAACATCGGCATCATTGCGCATTTCTCTCTTTGGAAGTTCTTTCCGCTTCTGATTATCGCCGGCGGCATCAGCAGACTGCTCGAGCCATATCGGCGCGCAGAGGGGTTTTGGTTGCTGGCGTTGGGCCTGTGGCTTCAGGCTTCAATACTGCAGGTCGGAGGACTGACATTCGGCGACACCTGGCCTGCGGTTCTTGTTACATTCGGCATCTTTCTTATCTGGCAATCGGCTGAGCATGATGCAAGGCGACGGCGCATAGAAGAAACCCGCAGCGTTATCACTCCACACTCAACGGAAAACACATAGGAGCACTACCCATGAACGAGAAAACAACGTTTCGCCTTTCGCCCCAGTTTGTCCTCGGGCTGCTCATTGTGATCGTCGGCGTCTTGTTTACGCTGGACAATCTCGACATGATCGACGCACGGCAATACCTGCGTTACTGGCCTGTGCTGCTGATCGTGTACGGTCTGGCGAAGGTTCTTCAGCCCGAGACCCGCGGCGGCCGGTTCTGGGGCATCGTCATCACGTTCGTCGGCGCCGGGCTGCTGTTGGATAAGCTTGACGTTCTCGATTTCCGGTTGTGGGACTTCTGGCCGTTGTTGTTGGTAGCTCTTGGGGTGACCATGCTGATGCGCGCCGGATCGCGACGGAACATCGGACGCACCTCGGGGGAAGCCGCCGAAGCAGAGCGAAGCTCGGTCGTTAACGCGGCTGCCTTCCTCGGCGGCACGCGGCGCAACGTGCACACGCACGATTTCCGCGGCGGCGAGTTGACGGCGGTGATGGGCGGCTGCGACATTGATCTACGCAACTCAGCCATCGCCAAGAGTCCGGCAGTGCTTGATGTCTTCGCCTTCTGGGGCGGCATCGAGATCAAAGTTCCCAATACCTGGACGGTCATCTTCGAGGGAACCCCCATTCTCGGCGGCTTTGACGACAAGACGTTCAAGCAGACGGCTGACGAGAAGCAGCGGTTGATCATTCGCGGCACCATCATCATGGGGGGCGTGGAGGTGACGAACTAGGAACCAAGAAACCCTCGTGGCACTATCATTGTCTTTTGTGTATATTCATTCACGGAGGTACAATCCGTGGCTATGACTGAACGAGAACGAACCATTGAAGAAATAGTCAAGCGCCTCTGCGCCGAGTACAAACCTGACAAGATCATCCTCTTTGGGTCTTCTGCGGACAACTCGGATGACGAGAACAGTGATGTTGATCTCTTCATTGTCAAAGAAACCGATGATCGCTTCATTGATCGCTGGACCACCGTCCGTCGGATTCTTTCGGACTCTCGACGGCAGTTTGGATTGGACACGATTGTTTTGAACAGCCGTGAAGTCCGTGGGCGTCTGGCAAGGGGTGACCAGTTCCTCAAACAGATTCTAGAACACGGACGCGTGCTCCATGAAGCACAGTGATTCTCACTATCCTTCAGATTGGCTGCGGATTGCTGAGAGAGACGTTGAACGTGTTCAGAAGCTCCTTGACCTCCATGACCCGGAAGCCGCCGGGTTCTACCTCCAACAGGCAACAGAGAAGTTCTTGAAGGCTTTTCTTCTGTCCAAGGGCTGGATTCTCCGCAGAGTTCATGACCTGGAGGCGCTCTTAAATGAAGCCCTTGCCTTCGACAAGACCCTGGAGCAACATGGTTTAATTCTGCAGAAAACTTTGGGACTGTACTTACTTGAACGATATCCTTTGGTAACAGAATCAGAGCTAACAGAGGCAGAGATCAGGGAACTTCTTCGTGACGTGAGCAGCCTCTTTGAATCAATCCGGAACCATCTTGCATGACCTGTTCCGCGGCGAGCACGTGCTCCTATCTCTATCCGGATGCATCCGATCTTCACAAAACGTGAACGCTTCCTCCTGTACATAGCAGCCTGGCTGATGATCGCCGGGCTGTTGTGTGTGTTGTTCGCTGCGATGAGCGCGCTGACTTGGACCGAGACGGTCGCCCTGCTCCTCCCGATGTCGCTCGTGTACGCGCTGATGTCGCTGGCGGCGCTTTATGTGTGTCGTGCCTTCCCCCTGCAGCACACGCTGCTCTACAAGCTCGTCCCGTCCCTCATGCTTGCGGCCGTCCTCACATCATCACTCTGGGCGGTGATGGGAAAAGCGATCGCCGTCGTTTTGACGCGGGCACTCGACTTCGCTGAACTCGATCAACGCTATGACAGCGCCGTACCGTTGTTGTTAGGCGTGGGGACTCTGCTTTTTCTCCTCAGCATTGTCGTGCACTACCTGCTGATGACCTTCGACGCTGCGCGCGCTGCGGAGCGTCGCGCGCTGGAATTGCAGGTGCTTGCACGAGACGCCGAACTGAAAGCGCTGCGCTCGCAAATCCAGCCGCACTTCCTGTTCAACAGCCTGAACTCCATCAGCGCCCTCACCGCCACCGATCCAGCGGCGGCACGGGCAATGGCGGTTCGCCTCGCGGAGTTCTTGCGCACGACACTGACGGTGGGACAACAGCAGCTTATCCCGCTGAAGGAAGAGTTCCGTCTCGCCGAGTTCTATCTTTCCATCGAGCAGGTACGGTTCGCCTCGCGGCTCTCCTTCTCGGCTGCACTTGAGAAAGAGTGTGAGAATGTCTTAGTCCCATCGCTTCTGCTCCAACCAATTGTGGAGAACGCCGTCAATCACGGCATCGCGCATCTTGTCGGCGGAGGAACCATCAGGTTGGAAGCGCGACGCAACGGGCACGCGGTCGTCATACAGGTTTCCAATCCGTGTGAGAGCGACCGACCTCGAAGCACCAGTACGGGCGTCGGTCTGGCAAATGTGCGGAACCGTCTGGAACGTCTCTACGGCAATGATGCAAGGATGGTGATCGAAAACCGACCGAAGGATTTTAGCATCGCACTAACGGTTCCCATGCGGATCGGGAGTTGAGTGAAGATGGGGGATGTTGGATTATGGATTCAAGGTTCAACTTGTGACGCTCTGACATGCCTTCTGTGAAACTCAAGGCTGTTGTTGTTGACGACGAGCCGCTCGCGAGGCAAATCGTGCAGGAGTATCTCGGTCGCCATCAGGACATTGAGGTTGTTGCCGAATGCGCGAACGGTTTCGAAGTCGTCAAAACCGTCACGGAACTCGAACCCGACATGCTTTTCCTCGACATTCAGATGCCCAAGCTCAACGGCTTCGAGGTGCTGGAGTTGATTGACAGAAACGTCGCTGTCGTGTTCACAACAGCGCACGACGAGTTTGCAGTAAAGGCATTTGAAGTTCACGCCATCGACTATCTTCTCAAGCCCTTCAGTCAGGAGAGATTTGATGAAGCGGTTGAGCGTGCGAGACGCACACGACCTTCGGCAAGGAAGAAATCACTGGACGAGTTGGCAAACGATGTTCGTCGCTCCGCCCCGCCTCTGGACCGTATCCTCATTCGTGACGGAGCGAAGGTTCATATCATTCCTGCGGCGTCTATCGACTACATTGAAGCACAGGACGACTACGTATCCATCAAAGCGGAAGGCCGGAGGTATCTCAAACAAACAACGCTCTCAGCGCTGGAGAAGCAACTCGATGCAAGCAAGTTCATTCGCATCCACCGATCGTACATCCTCAACGTCGAGCGCCTGGCGAAGATCGAACCGTATGCAAAGGACAGCCGTGTGGTCATACTCAAGGACGGAACGCGCTTGCGGGTCAGTCGTGCAGGGTATCGAAAACTGATAACGTTTCTCTGATCGGCCCGCAAATGCAGAGCCGATCCGGTGGATCGGCCCCGAAACATCCAGCGTACGCAACGTCAGACGCGTACGAGTTCCTGCTGCATCTCTCCTGTCACCTCCGGCACACCATCGTGCCGGATGAACATGTTAATCTCGGTGCGGGCGGCCATCTGTCCTTCAAGATAGATTCCTGGTTCGACCGAGAAACACGAACCCGGCATCACCTGACGCTCGTCCTTCGTCTCAAGGTTATCAATGTTCACGCCGTTGCCGTGCACTTCTTCGCCGATGGAATGTCCCGTGCGGTGCACGAAGTATTTTCCGTAGCCCGCTTTCTTGACCACACTGCGGCACGCGTCATCCACCTCCCAGCCGTAGCAGGGTTTCCCTTTTGCGAAGCGATCCTTGACGAAGGCAACGGCAGCGTCCCGCGCCGATTTCACGACGTTGAAAATCTCCAGATACTTCGCGGGCGGCTGATCGCCGATGTACCCAACCCACGTGATGTCGTAGTAAATCGCGCCGGGTTTGTTCACCTTCGCCCACAGATCGATGAGAACCGTGTCGCCCTGCTTGAACGGTCGTGCATTCTCCGGCGTGCTTTCGAAATGCGGATCGGCGGGGTGCTCGTTGGTTCCTACAATCGGTGGATCGACAGTGATCAATCCTTCCTCTTTGAATCGCCGCATGATGAATTGTTGAAGATCGTACTCCGTCATGCTGCTGCCCGTGGCAACGGCGTTGCGAATCTGATCGAACGCTTCGGCGCGAATGCGATCAACGACGACTCCGGCCTCCTTGTGCATACGATACCCCTCCTCGCCAATAGTGGCTTCGAACAACTGCACGAGGTCGGCCGAGGAAACGATTTTGTGCCCGAAGCTTTTCACCAGCTCGATCGTGCCGGCATCTACGAGTGAAACAGCGGGAACGTTGTTCTTGGGCGAGTACTGCATGGCAATTTTCTTGGGAGCGCCAAGCATCTTCTTGAGCGACGCATGCAACTGCGTCCACGGCAGGTAGACTTCTTTCTTGCCCGGAAGAGCATCGAGTTTTCTCGGTTCCACGCTGTGCACGAGCTTGCGCGGCTCGCCTTTGGCCGGAATGAAGTAATACCACCGGCGGGTCGTCATCTTCGTCACATCCAGTCCGAGGACACGATACGCGAGATGATCCCGGTTGTGAAAGTCGCACAAAAGCCATCCGTCGAGTTTGCGCTGACGAAGCGCCTGTTGGATTGCGGAAAGGTTCATGTGTTGTTCTTCTTGAGGTGATGAAGGATGTTATGAATAGCAGTTACGAGAGAAGGCAACTCATACCGGGTTATGTGCCAGACGATTGCAGCATCCACACCAAAGTAGCCGTGAATCAGGCGGTTGCGTAGACCTACAATGCGGTTCCACTCAATTTCTGAATGCCGCTCTCGAAGTTCACGCGGAAGGAGTTCGCAGCTTCACCCATGATCTCGAGATTTCGTAGCACTGCATCGAAGGTCCTTGCGTCACTGGCGAACTCCTCATATGTCATCGAGCCGAGATACTGCCTTATTTTTTCAGCAGCGTCAAGAATGTCCTCAAGCAACAGGTGTGGCGTTCGCTTAGACATACACGACTTCGGACTCGATCACGCTCCAGTAACGTTGCTTGATGCCATTTCGCGAGACCAGATCAACTTTCCTCTGCAGCAGCGACTCCAACTCATTCGCCAGATCAATGAACTCTAACCCGATGGGTCCGGCAAACTCAACGAGGATATCAACATCGCTGTCCGGGCGGGCATCACCTCGACTGTGAGAGCCAAATACTCCGAGCCGCGCAATCTTATACTTACGGGAGAGCGGATCCTTGTGTCCTTTCAGTTTTGCGGTGATTTCATCGAGCGTGTTCATTGAATACCTCTGTTCTTCAGCTCAGTACATCTTTCCGGACAAAAATATACCAAGTAAGGGCATAAAAGCCAACGCAAAAACCGGCAAGAATCGCTGCATGTCTGGCAATTGTTGCCCATGGGATCGGCTGCTCGAATGCCTTTTGCCACACGGTGAAATAGGTTGTGAACAGATAGGGTTTGATCGCGTCGAACAATTCAAGCGGAATGTTGGTGATGATGATGAAGCCGATGATGACGGCCATCGTTCCGATGATGGGACCAATGGCGTTTTCGACGAGTGAGGAAAACAGGAATGCCAGCGACGCAACGCACCACATGCTGAGCGTTGCGAGCGCGAACGCCAGCGCCATGCGCCAGACCATTTCGGTTTGCGGCAGTACCGTGAGCGTGCGGCCGGGGACGAGCAAATCGCCCAACCCGAAGAGGAACGTGCCGAGCCCAACGCTCAGCAGGGCAAGAGTGAAGATAAGCGTGCAGACGTAGAACAACGTCGTCACGTACTTCACCCAGAGAATCCGTGTTCGCGAAACCGGCCGGATGAGGATGAGCCGGAACGTTCCGCCTGTTGCTTCGCCCGCAAGCTGGTCGCCCGCGACAAGAGTAATGAGAAACGGCACATGAACCCACAGGCTGTTCATGATGAAGTAGGTGACGAAGTACGCGTTGAACAGATTGCCCACGAGAAGGAAATCCTGCGCGATGTCTCTTGTCATCCGTCGCAGCATGCCTCCGCCTTCGAGTTTCAAGGCAATCTCCACCACAGGCACAAGCACGAGGAGGGCAAGGAAGCCGATGTACGTTCGCCACTTGCGGTACGTTTTCAGAATCTCATAACGAAGGATCATCAATCAATCTCCGATGCGCCCTGAGTGATCGAGAGGAAGTAGTCTTCAAGCGAACGCCGAGGGATGAGGGCGTGAACCTGCACGCCTTCGTGAACCAGGCGGGCGTTCAACGCGGCCACATCGCTGGCAGGCATCTTCAGCTCGATTGTCTCCCCGTTGCTCTGGATGCGTTCGACGCCGGGAAACTGCTGCACGACGCCAAGCGCTTTGTCCCTCGGCGAAGCGTCGAGGCGTACGACACTCTTGCCCCCATCGAGCAAGTCACGCACCTTGCCCTGCACCACCAACTTTCCTTTGTTGATGATCGCCATGCTGGTTGCCGTTTGCTCGATCTCGCTTAAGAGATGAGAAGAGAGAAAGATCGTGATTGCGCGGTCGGCGGAGAGTTGCCTGATGAGATGGCGGACTTCTTTGATGCCCTGGGGGTCGAGGCCCGTCGTCGGTTCGTCGAGAACGATGAATTCAGGCCAGCCGAGCAGCGCCTGCGCGATGCCGAGACGTTGCTTCATGCCGTGGGAGAACGTCTTTACCTTGTCGTCCGCTCGCTGTGTCAGTCCGACGAGTTCCAGAACTTCCGCAATGTGATCGCGGGAGCAGCCGCCGCGCAGCGCGCCGACAATCTCTAAGTTCTTGCGCGCCGAGAGATATCCGTAGAATTCGGCACTCTCCACCAGTCCCCCGACGCGCGCAAGCACCTCTTCGCGATGTGACCGCAGAGGTTTCTCGAACAGCAGTACTTCGCCGTGCGTCGGATGGACGAGCGACAGAATCATGCGGATGGTGGTGCTCTTGCCGGCGCCGTTGGGACCGAGGAAGCCGAAGATTTCGCCGCGGCGCACTTCAAGACTCGCCTCGCGTACGGCCCAGCGTCGCCCGTACCGCTTGCCAAGCTCGATTGTTCGCAGCACAACGTCCTCAGAACGATGCGAGGTCATTGGCATTCTTGATATTCCTCTTCGATTTCTCTATACTACCGCCACCAACGCCACACGCTTGCCAGCCACAAGCGCAGACACACGTGAGTTCATGCCGACACTGAAAAACAAGGGGCGCAAGAAAACCGCTCACCGCCGAGGCTCTCCCAAAGCCTCAAGCACGGGTGCACTCCTCGACCTTGTCCAGAAGAACGCTCTGTTCGTCAACGTGAGCCAGAGCGTGCTGCGCGAGATAGCGCCTTACCTCCAACAACATCACTACATGCGCGGCGAGACCATTTTCGACGAACAGACGAAGGAGCGAGATCTCTATCTCATCCTCACAGGCAAGGTTCACGTGATCAAATATACGAAAACGGGCACAGAGTCGCTTCTTGCCGTTCTGCATGAGGGGGATTTCTTCGGCGAGCTCTCGTTGATAGACGATTTCCCGCGTTCGGCACGCGCCGTTGCCGAAACTGACTCCACCATCATCAGTCTCGCCTACGAGCATTACGAAACCCTCCTCAATCGCAGCAAACCGTTCGCCCGAAATATGCTGCAGCGCTTAGCGCTGCGGCTGCGTACACTCGATCAACTCTTCGTACAGGAGCTGGAACGCAAAACGGCAGAGTTCGAGTCGCAGGTGGACAAGTTGCATCTCCTGATCGAGGCAACCAAAACGGTCAACTCGACGCTCAACAGCGATGAGCTGCTGGGCGTGATTCTGACCGCGGCGACCACCAGCATCCGCGCCGACCGCGGCACACTCTACCTGATTGATCCCGCGACAAACGAACTCTGGTCGAAAGTCACCAACGGCAATGAAGTGATCGAAATCCGTATGCCGATGGGCAAAGGGCTTGCAGGGTACGTGGCAAAAACCGGAGAGACGGTCAATATCCCCGATGCCTACAAGGACCCGCGCTTCAATCCCGAGATCGACAAGAAGAGCGGGTACAGAACGCAAAACGTCCTGTGCATGCCCCTGCACGACAAGACCGGCACGATCATCGGCGTGTTCCAGCTCTTGAATAAACGAGGCGGTCCGTTTACGAAAGATGACGAAGAATTCATCCACGCGTTCTCCGTCCACGCGGCGATTGCTCTGGAGAATGCGCGGCTGGTCAAAGAATTAGTGCAGACCGAGCGGCTGAGCACGATCGGGCGGATGGCAAGCTCCATCATTCACGACATCAAGAACCCGATGGCGGCCATGCGAATCCACGCCCAGCTCATCAAGGCAAAAACCGAGAACAAGGAAGCGGCAGAGATCGCAGAGATGATGATGAAGCAGGTGGACCGGTTTGTGAACATGACGCAGGAGGTGTTGGATTATTCTCGCGGCGTCAGCGAGATGCAGGTGGAAGATGTCGTTCTCGCGGACATTCTTCCGCCCATGCTTCAGTTCATCGAGAGCGATTTGACCAAGAAGGGGATCGCCGTCGTCAAAGAATTTGACTACGCGGGGGCGGCACGGATGGACACCGAAAAAATGCTCCGCGTGTTTCAGAACCTCGCGGGCAACGCCGCCGACGCGATGCCCTCCGGAGGAGTGCTCACCATTCGCACCGGCACCTGCAACGATAAGCTGCTGATCGAGTTCGCCGACACCGGCACGGGCATGACGGACGAAGTGCGTGCGCGCGCTTTCGAGCCGTTCTACACGACAGGCAAGAAACACGGCACCGGTCTGGGCCTCGCCATCGTGAAGAAAATTATTGATGAACACAACGGCACCATCGAAATCGAATCCGCCGTCGGGAAAGGAACGACCATTCGGATGATGCTGCCGCTGCCGTAGCAGTCCTGCCGCCGCCCCTTTTCCGCTTTCTTGTGTGTCCCTCCGAAATTCGTTATCTTGATTGCGAAAAATCAGGGCATATGGCGGAATTGGCAGACGCGCTAGACTTAGGATCTAGTGGAGCAATCCGTGGGGGTTCAAGTCCCTCTATGCCCACCCGGCAAGCCGAATAAGGAAGCGAATCGTGGAAGTCACCATCAATACCATTTCAGACGTACAGCACGAGGCGGAAATTCTTCTCACCGCCGAAGAGCTGCAACCCCATTTTGAACGCGCGTACAGGAAGGTTGCGCCCGAGATCGAAGTACGAGGCTTCCGTAAAGGCAAAGTCCCGCTGGATATGATCAAGAAACTCTACGGCGAAGCCATTGAGTACGATGCGCTGGACGACATTGCCAATGACTCGTTCCGCTCGGCGATGGAAGAGAAACACATCGAGCCGATCGGCCAGCCGGCCATGGTCAACAGAGATTTCCAGCGGGGCCAGCACTTCCGCTTCAAAATCCAATACGAAGTCAAACCGACGTTCGACCTGAAGCCTTACAAAGGGATTTCGGTGGAGAAGCCGGTGCATCATGTCACCGAAGAGGAAGTCCAGCACGAAATTGAACGCCTCCGCAGGGCAAATGCTACGATGCTCGGCGTAACGCTGGTTCGCGACAACGAGAATCATGTGGTCACAGCCGACGTGCAGGACCTTGCCGACGACGGCATGCCGCTGATTGGCAGGAAGACGCCGGATGCCCGCTTCGAGTTAGCAGATACGAGTTTGGTACAGGAAGTTCGCGACGCTCTCGCCCATGCGGAAGTGGGGCAGAGATATCGTGTGCGCTTCGCTTCGGCCCATGGAGATCATACGCACCAGCATCATATCGAACTGTACGTCAAACGCATCGAGAAAGTGGAACTGCCGGAATTCAACGACGAGTTCGTCCAGAAGATTACGGGCGAAAGCACGGCAACCACTGCGGGATTTCTCGAGAGGCTGCGGCGAGATCTTGAAGCCTACTGGACACGGGAGTCCGAACGAATGCTGGAGCAGGCGATCATCAATGAGCTGGTGCGCATGCACGAGTTCACCGTCCCCGAATCGTTGGTGAACTTCTACTTAGACTCGTTTGTTGAAGACATCAAGAATCGTTCGCGGGATGGACGGCTACCCCGTGGGTTTAACGAGGAGAGTTTCCGTGCGGAGAACAGGCCCTACGCAATCTTTCAGGCAAAATGGGCACTTATCCGAGAGCGCCTCATCGAAGCAGAAGGGCTTGTTGCGACGGAAGAGGATGTGGATCGGATGGCGGCGGCGGATGCTGCATCGCTCGGCCTCGACAAGGAGCGGCTGCTGCAGTACTACCGAACGTCGAATGCCCCGACCGAACGCGTGCTTTCGTCGAAACTGATGGCCCTCCTGAAAGAGCATGCGCGTGTGACGGAGAAAGTTGTCGATCACCTCGAAGAGAAGTAAGTTCTTTTGTAGATTCAGACAGCACAACGGAAAGGATAGCGGATGAAGTTCTTCAATCAATTGGTGCCGATGGTGGTAGAACAAACGGGACGCGGAGAGCGTGCGTATGACATTTTCTCCCGCCTGCTGAAGGAGAGAATCGTGTTCATCGGAACGCCGATTGACGATACCGTTGCCAGCCTCGTGATCGCACAGCTGCTGTTTCTCGAATCGGAAGATCCCGATAAAGACATCAGTCTCTACATCAACACCCCGGGCGGCAATGTCGCCTCGGGTCTGGCCATTTACGACACGATGCAATACATTCGGCCCGATGTGGCAACCATCTGCATCGGCATGGCGGCAAGCATGGGCGCCGTTCTGCTGGCAGGCGGCACGAAGGGCAAGCGCGCTGCGCTGCCAAACTCCCGCATCATGATCCACCAGCCCTGGGGTGGTGTGCAGGGAACGGCATCGGACATCAGCATTCAGGCCGAAGAAATCCTCAAGACAAAGAAACGCTTGAACCAAATCCTTGCGCATCACACCGGACAGCCGATCGAGACGATCGAGCGGGATACCGACCGCGACCGGTACCTCGCTGCCGAGGAGGCAAAGGCATACGGTTTGATCGACGTCGTTTACTTCAAGAAAGAGAAAGAGCCAAAGAAGTGACACAACGATCGCGAGGCGGAGAGAAAATTCACTGCTCCTTCTGCGGACGCAGCCCCGAAGAGGTGCAGAGCATCATCGCCGGGCCTGATGTGTACATCTGCGACATCTGCGTCTCAAGCTCGGTTGATATCATCCGCAGCAACATAGCGGCCTACTCGGCCCGCAAAGGACCCAAGGCAACCCTCACACCCGTCCAGATTAAGAAGGCGCTGGACGAATACGTCATCGGACAGGAGCAGGCAAAGAAGAGCCTTGCCGTTGCGGTGTACAACCATTACAAGCGCATCGATGAGCGTGAGCATCTGTTCGACATTGACGACGTTGAGATCGAAAAGACGAACATCCTGCTGATCGGGCCGACGGGCACAGGCAAGACGCTGCTCGCCAAGACGCTTGCCCGCATTCTCGATCTGCCCTTTGCGATCGCCGATGCGACGACGCTGACGGAGGCAGGCTATGTGGGAGACGATGTGGAGACGATTCTCGTTCATCTCCTGCAGAACGCGGAATACAACGTCGAGAAAGCCGAGCGCGGAATCGTGTACATCGACGAGATCGACAAGATCGCCCGCAAGAGCGACAGTGCCTCGATCACGCGTGACGTGTCCGGCGAGGGCGTTCAACAGGCGCTGCTCAAGATTCTGGAAGGAACCATCGCCGGCGTTCCGCCCAAAGGAGGGCGCAAGCACCCCGAGCAAAGCCTCATCAACATCAACACGCGGAACATTCTCTTCATCTGCGGCGGCGCGTTCGAGGGTCTGGACAAGATCATCGCCCGACGCGTGAACAAGAACCCGATGGGTTTCGGCGCCGAGATCAAGAGCAAGCACGATGTTGATGGCGCCGACCTCCTGCAGCTTGTGCAGCCGGAAGACCTCATGAAGTTCGGCATGATCCCGGAATTTGTCGGGCGCCTGCCGCTGATCGCGTCGCTGCATCCCCTGAACGAGGAAGCTCTGCGGAACATCCTCACCGAACCCAAGAACGCCCTCATCAAGCAATACAAGAAGCTGTTCCGGATGGAAGGCGTAGAGCTGCATTTCGAGGAGTCGGCCATCAAAGCCGTGGTGCAGTTGGCCATCGAACGGGGCACCGGAGCGCGGGCACTCCGCTCCATCATCGAAGAGGTGATGCTCGATATCATGTACCATCTGCCCGACCGCGAACACCTCGCGACGTGCACCATCACCAAGGATGTGATCCTCAAGAAGAAAGAGCCGCTGTACACGTTCGAGGAGCGCAAGCAGTCCGCATAGCCGCTGGGTTCGGGCAGCGACTTCCGTTTCAGGAGGACAGCGTGCGCAGGCCGGTCTTCACGATACACCACGCGGCGATGGTCATTCCATCCCAAATCTCCCCGCTGCGAATCTTTGCATCAATCTCGTCCGGGGTCAACGGCACAAGCTCGAACTCCTCGGTCTCATCGGGCCTGCTGCCGACAGAATACAGCTCGCGTGCGATGTACACCCTGCAGATTTCGTTCGTCACGCCGTTGTAGGGATTGAATTCGCCGGCAAGGAAAAAGCGGTTGGAGGAATAGCCCGTCTCTTCTGCAAGCTCGTGCCATGCGGTTTCGTCGTACGACATGCCTTCCTTCACTCCACCGCACGGAAACTCCAGGCTCTCCCGGCTATTGAGATAGCGATACTGGTTCACCATCAGTACTCGTCCATCGCTCATGATCGGAACAATCATCGCCGAGCCGCCGATGTGAACGTAGTTGTACTCTCCCACGGTGCCGTTGGGCAATTGGTACGTATCGCGCTTGTAGGTCCACCACCTATTCTTGAACAACGTTTCTTCGGTGAGTTTCTTCCACGGTGAAAGTGACATGACGACCTTCTGAGCTGAGGAAAAAAATGGGAGGACGCACGCCATCCTCCCGATGAACCATGATGCCTGACCAACCTTTACACAAGCTCACTCTCACTGAAAAAGAACGCCACCTCAATTCTGCCGTTCTCCGGCGAGTCCGAGCCGTGGACGATGTTCTCGCCTTTATTGTCGGCGAAGAGTTTGCGGATGGTTCCTTCGGCGGCCTCTTTCGGATCGGTTGCACCGATGAGGGTCCGGAACTCCGCCACGGCGTTTTCCTTCTCCAGCGCGATCGGGACGCAGGGCCCGCTCGACATGAACTCCACCAGCCCGTCGTAGAAAGGCCGACCTTTGTGCACGGCATAGAAGGCACCGGCCATTTCTCGGGTCAGCCGCATCTGTTTCATGCTGAGAATCTTGAAGCCGGCCTTCTGTATCCGCGCGAGAACTTCGCCCTGAAGATTTTTCCGTACACAATCCGGCTTGAGAATTGCAAGTGTGCGTTCGATAGCCATGATACTCCTGTGTTGAAATGATTTGTTGTAAAGAATTATGAAGCTGATGGTGCAGGCGATGATCGTCCCATCCACCACGCAAGCCACACGCCTGCGATCAGCCAGCCGAGCAGATGGTCGATGATTTCGCCGGAAAGATAATGCCACGGTGTCTGCCACCAGTTCGCCATCATAAGCGAACTCTGAAAGACGGTGAAGAGAGCGAATGCGAACGCAAGCAGCACGCGCGCGCCGAAACCGGCAAGTGTCGTACGAGCCGTCCACATCACGTAACCGACGATGAACGCGGCAACGAAGTCAATGATGAACCCCCATACAAACTGCGACGTCATCATGCCTTCATATCGTGCATCAAAGTGCACAATCGCCGAGGGTTTGCCGATCATGCTCTTGTCGAACTCCGAGTACTGTTCCTGCGTGCTGCCCGGCGGAAGGTTGGGCACGGCATACACACCATCTTCCTGAAGGTTGCCAGTCAACGCAGCAAGGATGGCATCCTGCTGCGGCGTATACTTCAACGTGTTGGCATGAAACGGCAGCACCATCCACGACATCGCCTGATACACAAACACCACCACCGCCGCTACCAGCGCCCCGATCACAACGTTTTTCATCGCGTCACCTTTTTGGTTGTTGGGGAGATAGTGAATTAGGTCCTCTGCACGCTTCTTCATACTGAGTTCATACAGTTCCGTTGACCTCGCGTGCCGCCAGGCATTACTTCCTTCTCGTCTTTCTCGCGCTGCGCTTTGTCTGCTTCGACTGCTTGGATTTTTTCTTGGTGACGGCGCGGGTGTTCTTCTTCAGCAAGCCTTTCCTGATCAGCACCTTCTGCATCGTCTCACCGATCAAGGCAGGTGACTCGACAACCGTGATACCCGCTTTGCGCATAGCTTCCATCTTCTCCTGCGCCGTTCCCTTGCCGCCGGCGATGATGGCACCAGCATGTCCCATGCGACGTCCGGGCGGAGCCGTGCGTCCGGCGATGAATCCTACCACCGGCTTCTTCACGTGCTTCTTGATATAGGCCGCCGCTTCCTCTTCGGCCGTGCCGCCGATCTCGCCAATCATGATGATTGCATCGGTACCGCTATCCTCGTTGAACAGCTTGATCGCATCCACAAACCGCGTCCCGATCACCGGATCGCCGCCGATGCCGATGCAGGTGGACTGTCCGATGCCCAGTTCGCTCAACTGGTTCACCGCTTCGTACGTCAACGTACCGCTGCGCGAGATAACGCCGACCCGTCCCTTCTTATGGATAAACCCCGGCATGATGCCGACTTTGCACTCGCCCGGCGTTATGATGCCGGGACAGTTGGGACCAATCAGGACGGTGCCGTTCTTCTTCACATATTCATACGCTTTCACCATGTCCTTCGCCGGAATTCCTTCCGTAATGCACACGACCACCTTCAGACCCGCGGCGGCAGCCTCCATAATCGCATCGGCTGCGAAGGCCGCCGGCACAAAAATCACGGAGCAATCCGCTCCCGTTCGCTCTACTGCCTCTGCGACGGTGTTGAAGACCGGCACCGGTCGAGTGAATTGATCTTTCTCGTTCCCTTGATACATCGTGCCGCCTTTGCCCGGCGTGACGCCGGCGACCACGTTTGTGCCGTAGGCAAGCATCTGCGATGTATGAAAGGTTCCCTCACCTCCTGTAATTCCCTGCACAACAACTTTCGTGTTCTTATTGACGAGTATACTCATGCTTGTTTCCCTCTTGTGGTTAATTCAGGATTTTGATTTCTGGATGCTGGATTTGAAACGAACGACTCGGGTTAGCTTTCGTCGACCGATGCAGGAGGCGTGCGCTCCACGTTCCTCGTGCTGTGGCACTGCGTGCAGGTTTCTTCGAACGTTCGTCGCGCAAGGTTCACACCGAGCAGAGCATTCGTAACGGTATTTATTGTTCAGCTCGTTGAACAATTCTGGACCAGTGTATCTGTCTGTTGCCCCACGATGACACAGCTATGCGCGGTTCCTTGCTTCCAGGTACGACGCCACTTGCAGGATCATGCCTTCATCAAACGGTTTCCCTAAAATCTGCACGCCGATCGGTAATCCGTTGCGATCGCTGTCGCACGGCACACTAATGGCCGGAATGCCCGCAAGATTCGCCGATACCGTATAGATATCCGATAGATACATCGCCAGCGGATCATCAATCTTTTCACCCAGCGTAAATGCCGTCGTGGGTGCGGTGGGCATGAGCATGCAGTCGACCCGGGCAAACGCGTCGAGAAAATCGCGCTGAATCAGGCGCCTGACTTTCTGCGCTTTGCGATAGTAGGCTTCGTAATAGCCGGCAGACAGGACGTACGTTCCGAGCATGATGCGACGTTTTACTTCCACGCCGAAGCCTTCGCTGCGCGAGCGTACGTACATGTCGTTCAGGTCACGCACAGCGGAAGCACGATAGCCGTAGCGAGCACCATCGTATCGTGCAAGATTCGACGAGGCCTCTGCCGTCATGAGAATGTAGTAGGTCGAAATGGTGTACTCCGAATGCGGAAGACTCACATCCACGAGCTCAGCTCCACCCTCTCGCAGCATGTCGCAGCACCGCTCGACGGCCGCGCGTACATCGTCATGCAGTCCCTGGCCAAGACTTTCCTTCGGCAGGCCGATCCTCACTCCCCTCACATCGCCGGTGAGAAACGAGAGATAGTCGGGTACGGGCACATCGGCAGAGGTGGAGTCCATCGGATCGTGGCCGGCGATGACGTTCAGGACGTGTGCAGCATCTGCAGCGCAGTGCGCTAACGGACCGATCTGGTCGAAGGAGGATGCAAGAGCAACAAGTCCATACCGCGACACGCGCCCGTAGGTCGGCTTCAGGCCCACAATGCCGCAGAAGGACGCGGGCTGGCGGATGGAGCCGCCCGTATCGGAGCCGAGCGCCGCGTGCGCCATGCCGGCCGCGACCGCAACCGCCGAGCCTCCGCTGGAACCACCCGGCACTTTCATTTCATCAAAAGGATGACGAACCGGACCGAATGCCGAGTTTTCGGTTGACGATCCCATGCCAAACTCGTCCATGTTCGTCGTGCCGATGATAACCGCATCGGCGTCGAGCAGGCGTCTAATCACCGTCGCATCGTACACGGAGGTGAAGTTCTGCAAGATGCGTGAGCCGCACGTTACCGGATGGTTCTTGATGCAGATATTGTCCTTCACAGCAAGGATCATTCCGGCAAGCGGACCTGCTGTGCCGGCGGCGCGCTTCCTGTCAATCACCCGCGCGCGTTCAAGAGCCTCGTCGGCAAAAACAGAAAGAAACGCGTTCAGGCGTTTCTTCTGTTCAATGGCGGCGAGAAACAGTTCGGTAGTGTGTTCGACCGTCGTTGCCCCTGTCCTGAGGTTCTCCAGGGTTATGTTGAAGGTTGTACGTTCAGCCAATCGGATCTGAGGTTATGGGGGAAGGTTCGGAGGACCCGCACGAAGATTCTTCGCTCGCACTCCGGACGATGGCCGGGAGCCTCGTCCGTTGATTCAGGTGCCTACCAGGAGTCGGCTACGGTTTCTTTTCCGGCTTTGTCGCGTTTTCGATATCGGACTGGATGCCGCGCATTGCTTTGCGAAACTCGACGATACTTCGACCGAGACTTCTTCCGATCTCCGGCAGTTTCTTCGGTCCGAAAAAGATGAACACCACCAGCAGAATGACTAACAGCTCCGTGCCGCCGATGTTTTCAAACATGGCTTGCCTTCCCACCCTTGTTTACGATTTCTTCACAGTTTCATCAAGCTTCTTGACTTCTTCTTCTACGCCGTCGGAAACTTCCTTGGTGGCTTTCTTGAACTCGCGAATCCCCTGTCCGAGTCCGCGCGCCAGGTCGGGAATTTTCTTCGCGCCAAAGAACACGAGTATCACCAGAACGATCAGGATGATTTCGGTCGCGCCTAAGTTGCCCATCGTATCATCTCCTTTCCGCGCCGGTCTCAGCAAAGGCGTGCTCGCCCGGCACAAAGTGGTCAATCAGTGACTTAAAGATCTTTTGCCCGTCCGTGTGCCGCAGAAGAGGATCAGCGGCTCGCTCGGGGTGCGGCATCATACCCAGAACATTGCCCGTGGCGTTGATAATGCCGGCAATGTTGGCAAGCGAACCATTCGGGTTTGCCTCCTCGGTAACCTCTCCCTCCGGGGTACAATATCGGAAAATTATCTGATTATTGCTCTCGAGGCGTGCCAGCGTCTCGGGGTCGGTAAAATAATTCCCGTCGCCATGCGCGATGGGAATGTGCAAGACCTCTCCCCGCACGGTCCGATTGGTGAAGCGGGTTGTATCATTCTCGACGCGCAGATGCACGAACTTGCACACGAACCGCAGCGATGCATTTTTCAACAGGACGCCCGGCAGCAATCCCGCTTCGACGAGAATCTGGAAACCGTTACAGATGCCGAGAACCGTTCCGCCCTCGTTCGCAAAGCGAATCACCTCTTTCATAATGGGTGAAAAGCGAGCGATTGCGCCGCAGCGAAGATAGTCGCCGTAGGAAAAACCTCCCGGCAGAATCACGACATCCACACCCTTCAGATCTGCATCTTTATGCCATAAAAACACGGCGTCCTGCTTCATCACGTGCTTGCACACGTGATACGCGTCGTGATCGCAGTTGGAACCGGGAAAGACGACGATGCCGAATTTGACGCTGGCTTCTGCGTTCCCTCGTCGGGTCATTCCGCTGCCTGCAATTTCTCTACTTCAAAATGATAATCTTCCATCACGGGATTTGCTAACAGCTTGCGGCATACCTCCTCTGTTGCTGTTCGTGCCGCCGCCTCGTCCGCTGCGTTCACCTTCATTTCAATATATTTTCCGATCCGTACATCCTGAATATTGCCGACACCCAGCGAGCTGATCGCGTGTTCCACCGCTTTGCCCTGAGGATCGAGGATAGATGGACGAAGGGTGACGCGGATCTTCGACAGATACATGGCCTTCATGCATCCACCGATGGTTCTGCGGCTTCTTCCTCTTCGATGCGCTGCTGGTGATGCATCCATCGCTTGATGGTGCTGCCTACATATCGAACGATGCCGAGAAAGATGAACAGACCGAAGAGCGGCAGAAGCGCATCGCCGCTCGTTACAACGATCACAATGACGGCAAGAACTGCGAACACGAATTTCCATGGCTCGCGTTTGATCGCGCGGCGGTTGATACGCGGCAGCGTATCGTACTTCACCTTACTGACCATAAGCAGAGAGAGCAGAACGCAGACCCAGGGCAAGATGTCGGCCGCGGCATGGTCCAGCTCGTACCCACCGGTGAGGGGATTCTCTTTGCCGTACTTGAGGACATACGCGGCAACGGTGAGGGCACTGACGGGGATCGGCAATCCCACAAAGTGATCCTTGTCGAACCCGACAAGCTGCGTGTTGAACCGCGCAAGGCGCAGACCGCCAAACACCAGCAGCGACGAGCTGATAAGAATGCCGACCGTATCAAGCGAGAAGAGGTGCATCTGGTACACCAGATAGGCCGGCGCGGCCCCGAAGGAAACAACGTCGGACAGGGAGTCAATCTGTACGCCGAACTCCGACGACGATCGGGTCAAGCGTGCCATAATGCCGTCCAACGCGTCGAAGGCGGCCGCCAGAAAAATAAGCCACGCCGCCCCCTCGAACCATCCTTTGGATGCATACAGGATGGAATTGAATCCACAGAACATGTTCAGGACGGTAAAGAGGCTCGGAACAACTGCTCGCGTGATTCTCATGGCTTTCTCATCATCAAGATGGTGGACATGGTCAAGCTATCACCGCCAAGACTGTTTCCCCCGCCACCGTTCTGTCGCCGACTTTCACTTTAACCACCACGGATTTTGGCATCAGCACGTCAACCCGTGAACCGAACCGAATCATGCCAAACCGCTCACCTGCCTGTGCGACGTCGCCGACCTGTATGGGGGCGACAATTCTGCGCGCAACAAATCCGGCTATTTGCTTGAAGAGGACTTTGCATGTTCCATTCTCAATGCCGATGTGTGTCCGTTCGTTTCGCAGCGACGCCTTCTCCTCGTACGCAACAAGGTACTCGCCCGGGAAGTATTTGAAATAGCCCACCCTGCCAGAAATCGGATAGCGGTTGACGTGGACATCGAGGGGTGACATGAAGATGGAAACCTGAACGGCATCCGTGCCGAGGTATTCGTCTTCCTTCACTTCTTGAATCAGCACGACCTTACCATCGGCCGGCGCGAGGATGAGCCTGTCGTCCTGCGGTATGACTCGCTCGGGATCACGAAAAAAATTCACTGTGAACACGACCACGGCAAGCAGCAGGCCGAGAAGTCCGAACCTCAGCGGCTTGCCTTCTATGAAATGCCAGCTGAGGAACGCGCCCGCAAGGGCAAGAAGGAGGACGACCAGCACAACATCATAGCCGTATTTGGTAATCGCCAACGGATTCCTTTTCTAAGAGAGCACACTCGGAAAAACCGCAATCAAATTACCAAAAGGCTGCAGAAAAGTCAATCAACGCTTCCGCTCGGGGTGGCATCCGAGCATCCATGACATGAGCAGGCGGAGACTTCGTTCCTACTGATGGACGGAGAGACTTTCCGCCAGGTACGGGTCGCTCACGGGCACAAGGCGATGCTTCGCAAGAGCCTTGAAGGTAAGAAGGAAGAACCCGGCCAGCATCGCCGCCATGGGGGCAATCTCCCACACGAACACGCGCGGATTTCCTTTCATGAACGGCGGAAGAATCATCCAGAACAGGTCAATCCAGTGCCCGAGCATGACGATGATACAAACCCGCAGCAGCAGGCCCTCGTTCTTCTTCGCCCAGACAGGAAGTAAGGTAATGAAGGGAATCACCCAGTTGAACACCACATTGACAATGGAGAAGACCAGCCAGCCTCCTTCCTCGCGGGCGGTGTAGAAGCGAACTTCTTCGGGGATGTTGGCATACCAGATCAGAATGTACTGACTGAACCAGATGTACATCCAGAATGTGCTGAAGGCGAAGACAAGTTTGCCGAGATCATGCAGATGCGCGTCGGAGACCACGTGCGCCAGAGGACCCCACCGCCGAAGAAGAATAACCAGGACGGTGATGGTCGCGATGCCGTTCAGGAACAATCCGCTGAAATTGTAAATGCCGAAGATGGTGCTGTACCAATGCGGCTGAAGCGACATGATCCAATCCATGCTGGCAAGCGTGAACGTGAGTGCAAACACGACGAGGAAGAACGCGGAGAGTTTTCTGTTGGTAAGGGTATATTCAACGCTTCCATCCTCATCCTGCCGGCGCAAGAGGCGGACGATGCGGTACGCCAGCGCCAGCCATAGAGCAAGGTAGGCGATCGTGCGGCCGATGAAAAAGGGAGTGTTCAGCCACCCCGCCTTCGCCTGCAGAATGCGATCGTGCGCCACCGCTGTCTCATGACTCCACTCGTACAGCACGTGAATACCGAACAAGAGCGCGAGCATGACGATTGCAGAAACCAGAAGCACGGCGGTCATCGCTTCCGGCACACGTCGAATCCCCGTTGCCCAGCCGGCGTTGGAGACGTAGAGCAGGGCAATGAAGATTGCCGCCGCGAGTCCTAAGCTCATCAGATAGTAATTGGCAAGCAACACATTGGGCCACGTACGCTCCGGCGCCAGCACAAGACCGGCAAGTGTGACGGCACCGCCCAGCAGAAGCAGCATCAGCAAGTTTTTTTGCATGCGATCGGACATCCTGAACGTGCGGGGTGTGTGATTGTTGGTATTCATCGCGACCCTCCCGCCGTCGGAATTGACTGCCGCTGCAGAGACCGAACGTACTCGATCACACGCCATCGGTCTAAACGCGTAACCTGCGCCGCCAGGCCCGGCATGTTTCGTTGACCGAGAGTGATAATGTGGTAGATTTGCCCATCCTTTATCTTGCGCGCATTGTCGGCGAGCAGTGACGGCGGCGGCGGGAAGCCGCGCTGGGCAACGGTCCCATCGCCTGCTCCTCCGGCGCCATGACATGGCTTGCACATAGTTGCGAAGACCTCGGCGCCGCGCTGCCGATCGGCCGTGCTGTCCTTCGGATGCAGCGGACTGCTCAGCTCCAGTCCCGCACGCGCGGCATCCTCGGGCGTGGCCCGGTACGGAAAACGCTCGAATCCATGCACCACCGTGCCTTCGACGATCGGCGAACGATCGACAGAGAGCGGGGTTGGGGCTTGCGGCCGGTAGGCGACGTAGCTCACCATGCCGGGCAGCAACTCAACGTTGCGTGTCGTGTAGTCGCGCCGCACAAA
This sequence comes from Ignavibacteriales bacterium, assembly GCA_037441705.1. Classification (GTDB taxonomy): domain Bacteria; phylum Bacteroidota; class Ignavibacteria; order UBA10030; family UBA6906; genus CAADGV01. The sequence continues at coordinate 80,906 of JBBIRR010000002.1, read as the reverse complement.
GAAGATCACGCCCATCATCACAACAAGCAAAACAAGCAGCAGAATATTCAGGACTCTAATAGCCATGGGCTGTCTCCGCATCAAGCCGTATCCAGATGCTCTTCCATGTGCAGCGGATGGAACGGACGAAACATCTCTTTCACCTTCTGCAGATCAAATGACGCATCCGACTCGGCAAGAACAAGGACAAAACGATCGTCCGTTACTCCCTCATACACGACGCGAGGTTTCTTGCCCGGAAAGAGTTTGCTGCGCAGAAGAAACGTCAGCACCGTGCCGACGCCTGCAAAGAGCACCATCACCTCGAATGTTACAGGCACGAATGCCGGCACGGATACCAGCGGCGTGACGTCGGGGTTGAGCACCATCTTGTGTATCTCGTCCCCGTGGCGGTACTGGAACCAATTGAATCGTCGGACCTTGTAGGGACAGTTGTTGGCACAATAGCGCGTTCCGACACATCGGTTGTAGATCTGCTGGTTCAATCCTTCTTCGTTGTGAACTGTTGCCAGCACCGGGCAGACCGTCTCGCACGGCGCGTGCGCACAGTGCTGGCACAGCACCGGTTGCTGAACGACAGCAAAGTTCTCCCCTTCGTCTGCGTAGTAGCGATCGATACGAATCCACGCCATCTCTCTGTTGCGGCGAACTTCGTCCTTCCCCACAACCGGAATGTTGTTCTCCGCCTGACAGGCAATCACGCATGCCGAACACCCTGTGCACGCGTTCAGATCAATCACCATCCCCCAATGATATCCCGTGTACTTATGGTCGTCGGGCCACATCGAATCGAGCTGCTCTTTGTGGAAGCTGCCTGCGGCTCGGTCCCGCGTGTACGCTTCGAGTGTCGTCTGCTGGACGATCGGTCGGGTGATCGAGCGTGTGCCGAGAAGCTGCGGATCGGTGAGCAGGTTGTACTCCTGCGTCTTCGCGAGAAAACCCTTCGCGCCCGTTACCTGCAGCGCGACTCCCCCGGCCATGTACGTCAGCGTACCGTGCGCGAAGCGTAGGAACGGCGCGGCATTCTTTCCGACTCTCTCTCCCGGTTGAACCGTCGGCTTTGCCTGAAGCCACGATGGGCCGACATCAGTAAAACGTTCGGTACCCTTTCGACCGTAGCCGAGCGATACAACCACAACCGAGTCGTGCTGGCCCGGCTGGATGACCGCAGGAAGATCGAGCGTTCTCCCGTCGAGCTGGATGCGGACAATGTCCCCCTCTTCGATCCCAAAGCGATGAGCTGCGTTGCGCGAAAGCGAAACCGTGTTGTCCCACACCACCTTGGTAATCGGATCGGGGAGTTCGTGCAGCCAGGGATTGTGTGCATGCCGCCCATCCAACATTGAAAATGACGGATAGAGAAGAAGCGTCAACCCGGATTGCGCGGCCGTGTGCTGTTCGTTCGCTGCGAGAGCCTCACCAACTGAAGCATAGCGGAAGGCGGGTGCCGCAGCTCGCGTCGGTTGCACTTCGGCAAAGCCTCGCTCCAACGTCGCGTTCCAGAACGCATCGAATGAACGTTCCTGCGATTGGCGCTTGAAGATTGTTCGTTCCCACTCACGACGAATGAGATCGAGTGCGGACTCTGTCGTGCCCATCCACGCGCTGAGGGTTTCGATCAGATGGCGCGTATTCATCAGCGGCGGGATCGTCGGCTGCCCGACGGCAACAAGGCCGTCTACGACTTCATAGTCCGTCCACGCTTCCAACGCATGCGGCTGCGGACAGACATACCGGGCTGCGCTTGCAGTTTCATCCACACGATCGGCAAAGCTTATCAGCAGCGGGATCTTCTTGAAGCTTGCGGCGAGCGCGTCGCCATCGGGCAGATCATAGACGGGGTTCGCTCCGGCGATAAAGAGCGCCGCAACGCGCCCGGCGTGTACATCATCCACAACCCGAATCAGCTCCGCGTCGTCTCCATTGTATTGATAGGACGGCTGCTGAATGTCTATCGTCCGCCCGTATGCTCCGGCCATCTCGTTGATAGCGTTGACCAACACCTGGTGCGACCGGCTATTCACTCCACAAGCGACGATGCTTTTCCCGTGCGCATGAAGGATACGTTGGGCAGTCTCCGAGACTCGTCTTTCAAGATCGAGAGAGAGTGACGCCGCTGTGGGAAGAGTCTTGCCGGAGGCTTCAGCCAGAAGCTGTGCAAGACGCTTGAGGCATTCTTCCATCTCGGCGGGCGAGAGACAGATGCGCTCGTCGGCGTTGCTGCCCGTAAGCGAGACGCGCGGCTCGAAGTGAACATGATGCGAGCAGCGTGGCGGGTTTCCCTCGAGCGTCCGCCCTGCGCGATATCCCTTCGTGAACTCAGTAGGGGAAATCCAATTTCCCAAAAAGTCCGCATCGAAACTGACGATGACGGATGCTTGATCGAACCGATAGCGCGGCAGAACACGTCTTCCGTGCGTGATCGCGTGCGCATCGAGAATCGCCGAGCAGGAAACGGCGTCGTACTCAACATGGCGTGCGTCCTTGAAGTCGCTGAGAAACCGGCGGATGACAGCACGGGCGGTGGGACTCGTGATCGTCCCGGTCAGGAAGCGCACCGCGCCTGCTTCGTTCTTGATGCGCGCAAGTTCGCGCCGTACTTCTGCATCGAACTGCTCCCAGCTCACTTCGCGACCATTGATGAGCGGGTTCTTCAAGCGATGGGAATCGTACAGCCCGAGCAGCGACGCCTGGCCGACAGCGCACAATCCGCCGCCGGAGAGCGGATGCGCGGGATTGCCTTCGAGCTTGATCGGCCGACCGTCTCGACATTTTGCCATCACGCCGCAGCCGGCATTGCAGCCCGCACACGTCGTGGCATACCAGTAGGCACGACCGGGCGTCACCTCCTCCGGCTGCACCAGAAACGGGATGGCTTTCTCTACGTTCCTCTTCCGGCATCCGGCAACGACTGCCCCCGCGAAAGAAAAGCCGGCAAGCTTTAGGAACGACCGGCGGTCAAGCGCCTGCGATGATGTTTCCTCAAGCTGATGTTCGTTGCTCATTCGTAATCGTCCGTTGATTCCTCGATGAGCGCAAGCAACGCTTCGGCGCGCGCTTTGGTCATACCCGGCAGCGTGGGCATCACCACACCGCGCGCCACCCGTACCAACTCGACGGCATACGGGTCGCCTCCATCTATCATCGCCTTCGGGTCGACCATGAATTGCGTCAGCCAGGCTTTGTCTCTTCGCTGCGTCACGTTCTTCAAGTCATGGCCTGTCAATCTTCCGCCGCCGATGGTATGACAGCTCATGCAGTTGGTACGGAAGTCCGAGACGGCATCCTGCGCAGAGGCCGTGGCGCTGGCCAGCATCAGCGCCACCACTACGTTCCTGACAGAATTGACATACAATGCGGATGTGGACTTTATCATAACGCTCTTCTCGTTGAGGTATGCAGGAATGAATACTCCACAGCAACTATGCTCTCTTTTCGTTCTCAATCATATCCGTCTTTGCCCGAATCGCTTTGCTCAACTGATGAACAGACTGAGTGCCGATCATCTCCAGGATGATCTCTCTTGCGTGAACCCACTGCGCATGAACCGGACAGGGCGCGCTATCACCACAGCCCGGAATGCCGAGAACACACCGACCACGAAATCGCTCGCCATCAATCGCCTTCACAATATCCTCCAAGCTGATTTCGCAGCCGGGCCGCCCGAGGTTGAAACCACCCGTGATCCCCTTGTGTGATACGAGAATCCCGTCACGGGTAAGTTGCTGAAGGACTTTGTTCAGGAAGTGGTGCGGTATGTTGAGCGCGTCAGAGATCTCGCGCAAAAGAACGGGGTGGCCTCCTTCTTCTCTCGAGGCCAGGTACAGTACAGCTCGCATGGCGTACTCACAGGACTTGCTGAAGAGCATCTGCGATCCTAAGAAGCTCCGGCCTCGGTAAGAGAGAATAAGACCTTGTTATCCGAAAAATAACGCCCAGAATCTTTTGTTGTCAAGAAAAATCTTTCCTCCATCATGCAATAGACACAGCATGTGACGAGCGCTCACAGGAAAGCAACGGCACAGCAATGCTGGTTTCTGCACGGCCGCTCGCGTTCCTGTCGCTGTTTTCGCCTTCACCCCAAATCTCGTATATTGGAAGCGCGTAAACACACGTCGTCCATTTTCCTCACTATAGAAGGACCTTCTCTATGGCCAGGCTGCCCAAACGTTTTCAGAAATTTAAGGCCGATTTCCCCAATGCTGCCGCGGCGTATGAAGCCCTCGGCAACGCGGTTCACAGCGCCGGCCCGCTGGATGAAAAGACGCGGGCGCTGATCAAGATCGGCATCTCGACCGGGGCACGACTCGAAGGCGCCGTGCATTCGCACGTCCGTAAGGCGCTCGATGTCGGCGCAACGCCCGACGAAATCCGTCACGCTGTACTGCTTGCCCTTCCCACCATCGGACTTCCTTCCATGATGGCCGCACTGAGCTGGGCTGAAGATACTCTCGGAGGAAAGCGCACGGTACGAAAAAAGAAGTAGGTTGACGATGCTGGATATTTCGGCGAAAATCAAAACGCTTCGGACGGCGACGGCGCAAGCTCGCGTCGTGGTTCGTCCCGAGACGATTGCACGCATTCGCGAAAATACCGTCCCTAAGGGCAATCCGTTAGAGGTGGCCAAAGTTGCTGCTATCCAGGCGGCGAAGGCGACGAGCACGATCATCCCGTACTGTCATCCTCTTCCCATAGACTACGTGGGCGTTGAGTACGAATTGGGAGAGAATTGGATCGTCATTCGCACGACGGTCAAAGCCATCTACAAGACGGGCGTCGAAATGGAAGCGCTGACCGCCGCAAGCGTCGCCGCGCTGACGCTTTACGATATGATGAAGATGCTCGATGACACCATGAGCATCGGCGAGATCCGCCTGCTGAGCAAAACGGGGGGCAAGTCGGATTTCCGCACTTCGTTCGGGCAGCCGCTGCGCGCGGCAGTGCTGGTCATGTCGGACTCCATTGCTGCGGGGAAGAAAGCCGATCGTTCGGGACAACTCATCGTCGAGCGACTGAAGCGTGAGGGTGTCAACGTTCAAGACTATCGCATCATCCCGGACGAACCAGAACAGATCGCCCGCCTGCTGACACAATACGCCGACACGGACAAGTACGATCTCGTGATGACAACCGGTGGTACCGGCTTCACACCGCGCGATCGCACGCCCGAGGCGATGGAACGAGTGATCGAACGCGAAGCACCCGGCATTGCGGAGGCCGTGCGTGCATACGGACAGGAACGGACGCCATACTCGATGCTCTCTCGCGCGCGGGCCGGCGTACGCGGACAAACGCTCATCGTGAACCTTCCCGGCTCCACGCGCGGCGTTGCCGAGTCACTCGACGCTCTCTTCCCGGGATTGCTGCACGCCTTCAAGATGATCCACAGTGGAAGTCACGAGCAATGAGCAAGCGTTAGGTGAAGGTGGCGCGTGCCTGAACTTGCATGGTGGATGTTCCCATTGTTTTTCGCCGTCGCTTTCCTGTATTCAAGTGTCGGGCACGGCGGAGCGTCGGGATATCTCGCACTGTTTGCCTTGCTCGGCGCAACAACGGCTGCCATCGTGCCCGTGGCACTCGTCCTCAATGTTGCAGTCGCAGGCATCGGCTTCATCAATTATTGGCGGGCCGGACACTTTTCGCCGCACTTGCTTCTGCCGTTCATCATCGGTTCCGTTCCTGCGGCGTACATTGGCGGATTGATTCATCTGCCTACGGCAGCATTCACGGCAATGCTCGGTTCAGCCCTTCTCGCTGCATCCCTCCGAATGCTCTTCTTGAAGGAAGTGAAGGCTGCAGACGCGAACGAGAACAGGCAGAGATATTGGTTGCTGCGCTTTTTCATCGGCGCAGTGCTCGGATTGCTTTCGGGTATGGTCGGCGTTGGCGGCGGTATATTTCTCAGTCCCATTCTGCTGTTTCTGCGATGGGCTGACGCCAGAAAAACCGCCGCAGTCTCCAGTGCCTTCATCGTGTTGAACTCCCTCGGCGGTCTGGCTGGACATGTCATGCGTGACAACGTTACGCTCGCGCCGTTGGCGACTCTTGGTGCTGTTGCGCTTTGCGGAGGGCTGCTCGGCTCATTCGTTGGAGCGCGCCGCGCGCGGCCGCGCGTGCTGCAGGTTCTTCTCGGCATTGTTCTGCTGATTGCAGGCGGCAAACTCTTGCTTCCGCTGTTACTGGGGTAAGCGCGATGATTCCCACAGCGAACATCACCGCTGCTATTCTTGCGGGCGGCGTCAGCAAACGCATGGGAACGAACAAAGCCCTCATCAAGCTCGGCGACATGACGTTCATCGAACGGATCGCCGCCGCTGCACAAACCGTCCTCGATCATCTCATCATCATCGCCGATCAAGCGGAGTTCTATGCATTCCTCCACCTACCAATCTTCCCGGACATCTATCCACAATGCGGGCCACTCGGAGGACTTCACTCGGCGTTAGTTCATGCTCCTACCAGCCACGTCCTTGTCACCTCGTGCGATCTTCCTTTCATCACGAGCGAAATGATCTCATTGTTGACAGAACAATCGGAGGAAGGCGCGATCACTCTCGTCTCCGACGGCACGCGCACACATCCGTTGTTCGGCATTTACCCTCGATCGCTGCAACAACATGTCGAGCACGCGCTACAGTCGGGCCAGAGAGCGATGTTCGGTTTTCTGGAAGGCATGAACGTTCGGGTGTTGGACTTTTCTACGTTCCGCCGCAATCTTCTTAATATCAACACACCACAAGAACTGGCAGAAGTTTGGAGCCAACTCAAGCGCGACGGGGGTTGACCGATCGGCGCTTGACTTGAAAAATCAAGCGATATGCTTTGCACTCTGAGCCCTCCTTCTATCACGTACCCATCAGCGCGTTCCGTCTGCCTTGTTCCTACTTTTAGAAATCGGCCAGACCGAATCCTCCCATATTTGAGAAGAAGCTCTCTCGTTTTCGCAGGATTCATAGCAAAAATACCAAAATTCCTTCTGGCGCACTTTATGCGTCCATGCTCATACAGTCAAACCTACAACGGAGATACAAGGATGAATAAGTCACGAAACGAACTCCAGGCCGACGTTCTTTCCGCGCTTGCGCATCCGAACAGGATACGCATCCTCGAACTTTTGCAGAAAGGCGCGTCGTGCAACTGTGAGCTTGCACCGGAGCTTGACCTCGAGCAATCGAATCTCTCTCGCCATCTCAAGGTCCTCGTCCAGGCCGGCATTCTCACATCGTGGAAAGACGGATTGCGGGTGAACTTCAAGGTAGCGGATCAACGCGTCTTCAAGATTCTCGACCTCGCTGCTGCCATCGCCAGACGAACCGTTGAAACTCAAGCCGAGGCACTTGAAAACGCATAAGTGAACGGCGAAGCTCCGCTGACGAATAGCTCAGCAGACACAAATCTAAAAAGGAAAGACAACATGGAACTCGTTGAAAAACTCATACTGGCTGGATTCGCTTCGCTGTGGGACTATATCGCATTGCATGTTCTCACCTGTCTTGTCCCGGCCTTCTTGCTCGCCGGTGCGATGGTGAGCTTCATCTCCAAGGAGGCGATCATGAAGTACCTTGGCCACGCCGTGAAGAAACTCCAGTCGTTCGTGACTGCCGCATTCGGCAGTTTCTTTCTCGCAGCGTGCTCATGCACGGTCATTCCGGTAGCAAGCGGATTGTACTATCGAGGCAGTGGAATCGGGCCGGCCTTCATTCTCTTGTGGGTTGCACCTGCCGCCAACATCCTCGCGCTGACGTACACCGGCGCGATCTTAGGAGGAGAGATGGTCGCGGTTAGAGTCGCATCCGCACTTGTGATGGCGATGGCAGTCGGCACGATCATGGCTGCCGCTTTCAGGAAGGAAGAGGTTGAACGAGCAGCAGTGAACAACGAAAGCGTGGCGACGAACGTCATCTCCCGGCAGGACGTTGTGCTGATTCTGCTCCTTGTCGTCTCCCTGCTCGCCCCGAATTACCTGATTCAATCCGGCCCCTTCTGGCAAAAAGTGCTCGTGTGGATCATCGCAACGGGAATCGTGGTGGCCTATGCATTGAAGGTAAAGACAAAGGACCAGCTCCTCGACTGGATGAAGGAGACCTGGTGGTTCGTGCGCATCATCTTTCCCCTGCTTCTTGCCGGCGTGTTCGTCGTTGGAGTGATTGGTGCGATTCTTCCTCAGGCGTGGGTCGAGAATTATCTCGGCGGCTCGGGCATGCTCGCATCGTTCCTGGCGACGCTCATCGGTTCAATCAGCTACTTTGCCACGATGACCGAAGCGCCGTTCGTTGACACGCTGATGAAAATGGGAATGGGTAAAGGGCCGGCTCTGGCGCTGTTGCTGACGGGACCCGGACTCAGTCTTCCGAACTGGCTGGCGATTGCGCGTGTGTTCGGCGTGAAAAAAGCGGTGTTGTACGTTGTCACAATCATCGTTCTCGGCACGGTCGTTGGCTGGTTTGCCGGAACGTTCATTTTCTAAGTAGTACTTCGTAGCATGTCTTTTCTTAAGGAGAATTCAACATGAAAATCGAAATCTTTGGACCCGGATGTGCCCGATGCAAACAAACAGAGAGAATCGTACGTGAAGCTCTCTCGGCCGCAGGAATAGAAGCAGAGATCATCAAGGTAGAGGATATCCGACAGTACGCTGCCCGCGGCATCCTGTTCACGCCCGCTGTTGCTATTGACGGCGAGGTGAAATGTTCCGGACGGATTCCGAAGAGCGAAGAAGTGCAGCAATGGTTGGCACATAGCGGCGTGAAAAACTAAAGTCGAGGAGAACTCCAGGGCACGAGAGCTGTCATTCATCTCCCGACGTTGTTCTTGCTGTCGGGCGTGCCCGGTCCTTGCTGTAACGTTCGTGCTCTCTTTGATTCCGGGGTCGAGAACACGAATGCACTCACAAGTTGCACGAAGGAAATTCGTCATGATACGACTGCGCGATCTTCTACGAATCGGGGCAATTATCCTCACGTTGACAGAAGCGGTGCAAGAACCGTCCGCTCAGACGAAGAAGTCATCGGACGCTGCCCAACCGCTCGTTACTTTCATCGAGCTTGGTTCTGTTCGCTGCATTCCCTGCAAAATGATGCAGCCAGTGATGAAGGCGATCGAGGAAAAGTATGGTGATCAGGTGAAGATTGTCTTTCACGATGTCTGGACAGTCCAGGGGCAGCCGTACGCCGAGCAATTCGCAATCCGCCTGATACCAACGCAGGTCTTTCTCGACAAGAACGGCAGAGAGTTCTTTCGGCACGAAGGCTACTTCCCGGAACCGGAGATCGACAAGTTGCTTCAGAGCCGGGGGCTGAAAATCCGGAAGGGACGGTAGCGTATGGAGGAGATCTTTAATGCCCTGACGATGGCAATGACCGACCGGTTCGGGATAGCTCTCGCCGCTGCCTTTATGTGGGGCGTCCTGAGCATCGTGCTCAGTCCGTGCCACCTCAGCAGCATTCCGCTCATCGTCGGCTACATCAGCGCTCAAGGAGTAACGACAGCGCGGCGGTCGGCCGGACTCTCCCTCCTCTTCGCCCTCGGCATTCTCATTACCATTGCGCTCATAGGACTCATCACCGCAAGCTTCGGACGGATGATGGGCGATGTCGGTACGTGGGGCAACCTCGCCGTTGCAGCGGTGTTTCTGGTGATCGGACTTTATCTGCTTGACATCGTGAAACTTTCATGGGGAGGATTTGGTGCCGCATCGCTGAGACGGCAGGGATGGATTGGGGCGTTGTCGTTGGGGTTGCTGTTCGGCGTCGGACTTGGCCCATGCACGTTTGCATATCTTGCCCCCGTGCTCGGCGTGGTCTTCAGCATTTCGACAACCAGCTTCATCGGTGGTGCGTTGCTCATCGCCGCGTTCGGACTCGGGCACTGTGCCGTTATCGCGGCTGCAGGCTCGCTTACGCACCTGGTCCAGCGATACTTGAAATGGACGAGCCGGTCGGCCGGAGCAACGTGGCTTCGTCGACTTGCCGGCGTCTTCGTTCTCTTCGGCGGATTCTACTTCATCTACATTTCATTTTGACGGAGAGGAAGATAATCAATGACCGAGGTCGTCGTCATTCTGCTTCTCGTCCTTCTCTCGTTTCTCTCCGGCATGCTCGGCCTGGGAGTCGCATTCGTCGCCATTCCTGCTCTCGGGCTCTTCGGATATGAGCTGAAACATGTCATCATGCCTTGGGCGCTCCTGTTGAACGGGCTGACGGCAATTGCCGCGGCTGTGAAGTTCATGCAGAAGAAGATGGTCGACTACAAGACTGCAATACCGGTTTTGCTGATCACAACTGCTGCTGCGCCACTCGGTGTGCACTTACTGCAGTTCGCAAGCACAGAACTCGTCTGGTGGATATTTGTCGTTCTGCTCGTGTTCCTTGCCTATCGCATGGCATTCCCTCCGGTGCAGAGCGACACCGACGTTGTCGATCTTCCAACGAAGAAGCGGGTGATTGCAGGCAGTCTCGGAGTATTCATCGGAACACTGGCGGGATTCTTGGGAGTGGGACCCGGATTTTTGATGCTGCCAACACTGGTGCTGTTGGGCTACACCGCGCGCATAGCAGCAGCCACAAACGCGTTGATCGTTACTCTACCGTCGTTCTCCGCCCTCGGAGCGCACTTGCCGTCCGCCCAAGTAGATTGGTGGTTGGTGGGAATCAGCGCGATACTGTCTCTCGTGGCTGCGCAGCTTGGCGCAGCATTCATGGCAAAGAACGTCAAATCGAGAACGCTTGCCCGTATGTTCGCCCTCGTTCTCGTCGGATTGGCAGCGTACCGCGTTGTCGTGTTGCTCGCGCACTAAACAAAGCTGAGCGCTCACATACGGAGTGAAGATTTCGCTTGACCGGATATTGAATTTTCCGTAGAATATATGCGTACAAGGGCATATAAGCATACGGTGAGGAAACCTAAGAAAAGATGACGGAAAGTGAAGCGCTGAAGGTTCTCGGCGACGAGACAAGGTTGCGGGTCCTCAATCTGTTTCTTGTTTCAAAGGAACCCCTTTGCGTCTGCGAGATTGTGGATGCACTCAAGGTTCCTCAATACAATGTCTCCAAGCATCTCACGGTGCTCAGGCACGCGGGACTTGTTGACGTAGAAAAAGAGGGTCTGTGGGGGTACTATCACCTCAAACGCGATGAGCCGAAGAACGTTGCGCTCTTCAATTTTCTCAAGACCTTCTTGACTGCCGAGATATTCAAAGCCGACAAGCGCAATCTTGAAGCTCGGCTGCTCTTGCGCGAAGATGGGAAGTGTGTTGTCGGCTTCGTCTCGGAGCGGGAATTGCTCAAACTCATCAAAGAGAAAACAGCAGCGACGTCATGACGAACGAGAGAACAATAGACCCACGAACGCGGGAGCTTATCGCCGTCGGCGCATCCATTGCCGGCAATTGCATGCCCTGCCTCCGATACCATTTCGCAGCAGCACTCAAAGCTGGCTGCACTCTCGAGGAGATTACCGAGGCAATCGAGCTTGCGAAGATGGTGAAGCAGCGACCCATAGACGATATCTCCAAACTTGCCTCTGAATTGATTCAACGTGAACACGACAGTGTACGACTATCCCAGAAATAGCTGAGCCGCCTATGTTCAGAAAACCAAATCGGAAAGAACTCTTCTACCTTCTCATCGTTGCTCTGTTCTACGGAATCGGGGTAACCTACGTGTACATGAATGATCTCTCTTTTGAAGCGCTGTTCTTCTATGGACTTCTTCAGCCGCAGGGCATCAGCGGTGAAGCAGCGCGCATCGTCGAAATTGACACGCCGCTGTCGTGGAATATCCCTCAGGTCGCGTGGTTTGTTTTCATCAAAGGTGCAGCGGTGCTCGTTGAGTTGTTCCAGTACTGGATTGTGGGAATGCTGATTGCAGGCGCGCTTGTTGTATTTGTCTCGTGGGAACGAGTGAAACAGAAAATGGGCTACGGTGGCTTCAAAGCCAACATGATGGCCACGACAGCCGGCGCCGTCATTCCCATATGCTCGTGCGGCATCGTGCCTGTTCTGGCTGGCATGGTGCAATCGGGCATACCGCTCGGGCCAACAATGGCCTTTCTCATCGCTGCACCGATGTTGAACATCCCAACCATTTTCATGACTGCCGGTGTACTCGGCTGGGGGATGGCGGTCGGGCGCATTGTAGCCACCTTCGGAATAGCCCTGGGTGTCGGACAGGTGCTTTCATTCTGGCAGCGAAAACATAAACACCTTCGCACATTCTTGAAGATGGCTGTTGCCCCGAAGCTGTCTCCTGAGTTGCAGAAGTTTGCGTTCCAGATTGGCACGAAGCTGTTGAAGAATCCCGATGGCCTGAGCATCGAAGAGATTGGCGTTGATAAGCAAGCGAAACTCGCCCAGCTCGAAGAAGCAGGTCTGGTTGAACGCGACGAAATCGGTCGATGGAAGCTTGTGGTTGCCGATGCGTCGGCTCCCCAGAACGCATGCTTTGTCCTGCCGGTAGGCGATGTGCAAAGAACCTTCGGACAGAAGATTCGCGAAACAATCCGGACCGCGTATGATTTCTTCCTTCAGCTCAACTACTATCTTGTGCTTGCAGTCGTGATTGCCGGAGCGATCAAGGTGCTCATCCCAACGTCGCTGATCGTCAGTTTTGTGGGCGGTGAAAGTCTGAATTCCGTCTTCATCGCTTCTGTGGTTGCCGTGCTGGCCTACGTGTGCACGTATGTCGAAGTACCCACTGCCGTCGCGCTGATGTCGAAAGGCATGGGAGGCGGAGCGACGCTTGCATATTTGCTCGGCGGGCCGGGACTTTCGCTGCCTTCCATCGCGATGCTTTCGGGCGTCTTCAAGCCGCGAGTCCTCGTGCTGTACGTGGCCGTCAGTTTCGTCGGCTGCGTAATTGCAGGATACCTGTACAACATTCTTTATTGATGGAGAAGCAGTGATGAACAAACCAATTGTGAAGCTCTTCACCGCTCCCTTTATGTTTCCCTGTGGGCCTAATTCCGAGTGCTGCGGTCCGGTCGGGCAATCAGAGGAAGAGATCAAAGGGCTCAAAGAGGGTCTGGAGCAAGCACTCAACGTCAACGTCGAAGTGATCACTCTTACCGACGGAAAGATGATGCGAGAGTACAGAGACATCTTGAAAGTATTTCATTCGTTTGGCTGGAATGCAGTCCCGATCATTGCAATCAATGGCGAGGTCGTTTCCATGGGAGAGTCGGATATCGGCCAGTTGATCGAGACACTGAAAGAGAAATTTGTAACAACAGGAAGTGGCAGCCTATGATCTACGAATACCAATGCACGGAATGCGGGGAAGTCTTTGAAGTATGGGCAACGCTTGCCGAGAAGGAAAAAGGATTGCGACCGCAATGCCCCAAGTGTCGTTGTGAGGATACGCGTCAAATCATCACTGCCGTTGCGCTGGCGGGCAGTTCTAAATCCCGCCGAAGCACCGACGCGGGACCGATGTGCGGTCCGGGATGTTGCTGAGAACAAATCAGTATCTTGCGGCAGAATCATGAGATCGGTACGATCGTTCCTGCGTAACTCAAGCAATCACAGACGAGGTTCCACATGCAACAGATCAACGAAGTAGGCGAGGCAAGAGCCGAACCGAGAATTCTCGCCGCGTCGAGAACACTTGGCCGGGCGATCGGTCAGTCAGAACAATTTCAGAGATATGAGAAAATGACAGAGCGCATGATGGCCGATCAGGAGGCAAGGCGGCTCTTGTCGGAATTCCAAGAAGCACAGCAAACGGTTCAGATGGCGCAGGGCTGGGGCGGAGCGTCCGATGAAGACTTCAAACGAGTTGAGCAGCTGCGAGAGCAACTCTTCTCACATCCGACGCTCAAAGATTACTTCCAGGCTCAAGACGATCTGGTGAGCATGTTGAAAGAACTGAATGTCTTCATCAGCGAGAAGTTAGGGTTTGATTTTGCCGGACTCACGAAGCCGGCAGGTGGATGCTGCTAATACCGCAAGGAGCCTACTCATGATTGATATTCGACTGCAACTTGCTGCGGAAGAATTCATCGGCTGCGTCAAATCTTCCGAGGCTGTGAAAGAGTTTCAGAATGCAGAGCGTGCGTTTCGCAGCGATCCTGAGATCACCCGGATACGGACAGACTATGTTTCCCTGGCGCAGGAATATCAGAAGAAACAATCGAGCGGCGGGTTGACGCAAGAAGAGATCAACAGAATCAGGATGCTTCAGGCGATGCTGAACAAACACCCGATTACCGTGCGGTATGCACAGTCACGGCAAACGATGATCATGATGCTTCGAGACTGCAACGCTGCGATCAGTGAGGTGTTGGGGTTTGATTTCGCCGCCACTGCTGCGCCTGCGTCCCGGTGCTAAGGGGATGCTAAACAAAGGATGGTGGGATGTCGCCCTGAAGCAGCCGCAGAACGCGCGTTGGGCTGGGAACGAGCGCTTCGAGGAGAACAACGAAGGATGGCGGGTTCGAAGATTCTCTTATTTGTAGCCCTAACGGGAATCGAACCCGTATTTCAGCCTTGAGAGGGCTGCGTCCTAAACCGTTAGACGATAGGGCCTTAACACGGTGAAGTGGTGTTTCTTGGCGGAGCCAACAACCCCTCACTCCAATTCCTTGCCTTCGCTGCCCCGCAAGGATTCGAACCTCGATAAGCAGATCCAGAGTCTGCCGTCTTGCCATTAGACGACGGGGCAATGAATTTCGCACCAAAATTTAGTGAAAACGCGAGGGAATGTCAACGCGCAACACCCCGCTTCGGATGTGTTGACACTTCGCCCGGGGTTTTGTAGCTTGGCTAGCACGAGGACTGATCGAGCGCATGCCCTCATAGCACGGTTCCGTTGTGAACCATCGGCACTCCGATTCAGGGGATCGGAGAGAGCGTTTCGTCAGGAACTGCAGACAGCACTTCTACACTCAGCCGATAACACCGGTCGGTTCTTCATCCAACAACAAGGAGAATGTCCATGGATTGGATGCGACTTGCGCAGGGGCTTGTGTTTCTCGGAGCATCGTTTCTGGTAATTGTCGTCGGAATGCGCGGTATTGATCCCGATGCCATGCCACTGTGGGTTGTTTATTCAGCGCTCTACCTTGAAGCGGGCCTGCTGGTCTTGCTCGCAGCTTTGTTTATTCTCCTTCGTAACGGCGAGCCGAACAAAACGGAGGAGCTTCGCACAACGATCGCGGAGATCGACAGCGCTTTGAAGTCGGTCGTCGAGAATCTGAACGCCCAGGCGCACAAGAACAACTTACCTCCGACCATCATGGATCAGCTTTCCGAAATCAAGGGAAAGGTCGGATATATGAAGGGGATTGTTCACTAACGCCTCAACATCGGGATCGGACGCCATGCGACAGTCATTCCTCATTGTCTACTTTGTTCTCTACATTGTTGCTATTGTGTCGCTGTTGCCTGCGGCAGGCGGCGGGAGAATACCCTGTGGCCGTCTTGCAGATAGTCTTTCGGTCTCGCTCTCCGAGGGTATTGCGATCACCGCACCGCGGCACGTCCAGTTGCAACTCTATAGAGTGCGGATGGGAAGCATGATCGTTGAGACTGAGCCTCAGACGACAACACTTCAGGTATTCACAACCGGATTGGTATCGCCACAAGAGCGGAAAGAGATCGCGTATCAGTTCGTTCCTGATGGGAATGCCCCTCCGCTTCAATGTACCACGGACACAGCAACAGGCATTGGTCTGATCACCCATCAGTTCAAGCAAGCAGGAAGGTTTCGCTATCAGATAACGGGCGAAGTTCGCAGGCATCTTCCTGACAAACTCCCTTCCTGCGTGAAGGAACTGCTTTCCGGCCTGGAAGGGAAACCGCTACGAGACACGACAGTGATGGAGGTTGTTGTTACGTACGACTATATCGAGCCGCCAATACGATGAGAACGTGTTGCCGTAGCAGTGTGATGCTCGCTGTGCTTCTCGCGCCATTGCTCACGCGGGGGCAACAGGTTGATTTTCGCCGCGCACACGAACTGTCTCTTCTCATCCAGCGCGACACGTTATCGGTATTAGCCGGACAGCCCTTTACGCTGTCGGACCCGGAATGGGACTGGCGAACGGCTCCCACGTGTACGCTCATCGTGTATTCTCGGGAACAGCAAGTGCAGCCGGCAGAACAAGAATGCAGCGTGCGCAATCGCAACGATGCCGGGCCCAAGTTCAGAGTTCACTCACGCGTTCGTTTCGATTTCTCCAACACGTTTACCGTGCTGAGGATACTCGAAGGCCAGGGACAGGACAAAAGGGTGTACCGATATGGCGAGCAGTGGCACGTTCAAGTCCGCTGGCCATCGCTTTATCCTCTGCTCGACTCTGAATACTGGTACGGTGAAGCAGCAGTATTCAGTTTTGCAGCGGGGCACGAAGATCTCACCGCTTACTCCTACGATGTTGAAACGGCCAACCGAACACTGCTTTCCGAGCAAGGGTGGTTTGTTCCGATTGACCGAATCTGGAAAAGCCTCGCGCCGGAAAACCTCAACATGACGATTACCATCAAGGGAAAGTATAAAGGGAGTACATTCTTTTACCAGAATCCTATTTCCAAGGAGGTATCCGAATCGGTATGGCAGTTCGAACTCAAGAGCCCCAACCGCATCGAAGATGTTTCCTTGTGGATGGCCGATTCAACATTTGATGAGCTGAAGGCTGCAGGGCGACTTGACCTGCTGCCGCCGATTCCGATGAATCTCAATCCCGTTAACAAATACAATCCCCGCGAGTTTCGTTTCTCCAGCTACGCGGTAAAGCGACTAAGCTTTCTGATGTTCATGCCGGAGATCAGCGACGTTTCCGTTGCCAGTACGCCGCCGGACTTTCTCACTGGCATGAGTTGGCGAACGGACGATCCCTGGCGCGTGTTGGTCATCGCCCCTAACCTCGACTACCTCCAGGATCGCACCGCCAGAAATCCCGCAGAGGTTTCCCTGACCATACGGTTTCGGGATCAGTTTGGGACGTCATTCCGTCGCACATACAAAGCGCGAGTTTACGCACATCAGTAATCCGATTGAGTGGACATGGCTCCCCGAAGGTGCATACTGCTCTGCTTCGCTGCGTGCTTGACGCTCGCTGAAAGTTTCGCGGATTCCCTGGATGTGGAATACAAGAGAATCTTGAGCACCGTCGCGAAAGACTCCGGTTACTCGCGACTCTACTTCATGGATCTGCAGGGCGAAGAGTTGACGGTCAAGGCAGTCCGACACCGCAGCCTGGAACGGCGCTTTAGGGATGAGAACAGTTCGCTCTTCGAAACCGGCCCTGACATCAAACGCACATACCGCTTCATTTATCTTCCGATGCAGTTCTCTTTCTCCGATCTGCGGCTGTCGGTAGTTCCTTTAGAGATTGAGGAGATTGTGAGAACCGGAGAGCGGACACCGCAAGGCCTAAGCAGTGGCACGAGTTCCATAAGATCCATCTTCGATCTCCGTGATCTTATGGCAATGAAAAACGATTTCCCTGCCGAATTCACAGCACTGGTAGATGACATCTACCGCCATCATATGAAGGGGAAGGGCCAGCCACTGGGAGGCACGGTGAAACGACGGCGGGATGAGGAGGATATTTTTGTGGACGATGGAAACAGAAATTACTTTCGTCATCTCAGACTCGTCGCAGGCTACGCAGGCAACCCGCACGGAAATGAACCCTACGCCATCGACGCCACGTGGTCTGCCATCAAGCTTTCGCTCGACTTTGCATCGCAACCGCAATGGCTCGGTGTGCAGAGTTTCGGTCTCGAGTTCGGGTTCGGGGACAGAGTTCTTAGCCTCCTTGCCTACCAGTCACCCTACCTTGCATGGGGTGGGCGCCTGCTGGTATTCTTTCAAGGAGAACGGGCAAGCCTCGATACCAGTTTCTTTTTCGATGTTCGGCTTCTCGGTCGCTCGCCCATAAATACCCGCCGATGGATTGAGCGATGGAAATTGAACCGGGCATCACCTGTTGCATCTCTTCAGCCGGGCATGCTCAATGTAACGTCCGGGATAGCGATCGAATTGCGAACGGGGAGGCCATTTAGTGAACGCCTTCCACATCTCACGCTCTATTACGCAGGGGGGCCTGCGACATTTGACGATCCGTTCATCAAGCACAAGACAGAAGGCCGCGACATCGCCTACTTTTCTACCATTCAATGGGAGACGTACCTCAGCTTCTACTGGAATCTCGAGCGGGAAAAACGCAACACGATGAAGTTGGATTTGGGAGCCGGATCGTTCAATGTGTTTGAGGTGGAACTTGACAGCTCGGGCCGTGCGCGTTCGTATAGCAGCATTCTGCCGCTGACGCAAGTGAAACCCTTGATCGCGTTGAGCTACTGGCACGACTCGCGCGTCGCCCGGTTCGGAGCCAACGTGCGACTGTTCGACAACCGACTGACGCTCCATCCCTGGCTGAAGATTTTTCGCGACGACCCGCACGAACTTCGCCTGGAGTTTGTCTGGCTCACAAGGGTCTTTGGGCGCTCGCCTCTTCCGTGGGAAGTTGAACAGGGTTCGATGCTACAGCTCCGATATCGTTTTGGATTGTAAGGATGAAACACGTCGTCGTGATAGCCCCTGTGTTGCTTTTGCTGATCGTTTATCTGTGCTTCAGTTCATCGACCCTGCAGGCACAGACAAAAGAACAGCTGCGCTCTTTATACGACAGCATCCTCGTTGATACACGCGCCTTCGACAGCATGAAGGAACGATGGCTCATTACCGACCCGGCGATTGTACGTGAAGTCTTCACACAACTGAAGCGTCGGGCGTCAACCGCTCTGGCGGCCGACTCCCTGCGCGTGCTGATTGCCAACACCGAGGGCCTTCTCATGAGTTCGTCAGCAGGCGATCTGCACATCATGTGCAGGAAGCGTTATTACGACGACGAGATTGAGTTGGTAGAGTTTACACTGGAGTCGCCCGGTACTGTGAGCACGCTGGGAACACTTCGTGATTATGTCCTCATTCTTGATGCACTTGGACAAGAAGCATACGATTTGCTGAAGTCACGCAGATATAAAGATCGTTTCGAGACAACTCATGGAAAGCGCTACGATATCTTCCTGAGCCCCATAGAACCGCGCATCATGCTATGGTCAACGTCTCCCACGTTTGAATGGTGGCGAATCTCTGCAGTTGGGAGACTCGGGAACGATTATTTGAATCTACCCTTCTGGTTCAAGTCAAGTATCATTGCCGCCCTCGAATTACTGTATATCGATGATGTCACAGTTACTGATCAATCCTATCACAAGTTCAGCATTACCGCCGGGCTCGAAGTCGTGAACAACTTTTCCGTCCTTCGCCAAGATGACTTCTCCCCGAGTTCCGTCTTCAAGAAGCGTATCCTTCAAGGATCTGGAGAAAGCTTCTTCTTGAAGGCCACCTGGACACCGGAAAAGAGGCTCAATGTCTTGACCGACCAACCCGACGAACGGATTGACTTCACGTTTGAAGGCTCATTTGGATTTCATGAAAAGACAGCGTATGCCAGCAACGTGCCTGACACCTTTTATTCAGTTCGCAACAGCATCATCGCAAAGGCTTCGTTGCAGAACGTTGGCCTGTTCCGACTCGGAGGAGGATTGGCGTGGCACGACCTGCATCGCTTTGCACGCTTCAATCCCGTTACACAGTTGCCGGCCCGTGTTGCGCCGACCGAAACGCATCTCCTCCCATTTGTCGAACTGGGCATAGCCCACGACGGCGGCTTGCTTCAGTTTGAGATCATGACTTCCGTCAATTACAGCCTCGACGATGGATATGGGTATTTCGGTGTGAAGTCGAAACTGATCTTAAGCAACATGCTCGGCCTCGATCTTCGCTATTTTCGGTCCTACCGTTCATCACATCTCCCCCCGTGGCAATATGAGAAGTATTTCGTTCCGTCCTTTGTCGTAAGAATAAACTACTAATGCGCAGGTGTCGTTTTCGGCTTTTGTCCTGCTGTTTTTTCGCCAATCTTGTGTATTCTGAAGTCACACGAGAAGAATTATTCTCGTCCTCCGGGATTGTGACGTACTTCCGTTGACATTTGCTCGCAAATACAATATCTTGCGAGCAGTTTTGATGATGCGCGTGCCTCCCCTGTTGTTACTCATTTCATCTCTATGACTCAACTCACGACACACTACCGAAGGAGAATCCCGTGATGCGGAGACGCAGTTTCCTCTTCACTCTGATCGTGTTCATGATCGCTCTACCGTTTCCGCGCAGTCTTGCGCAGAGCACCGTCGGACGCTGGTCGATCGGAGTACAAGGCGGAGCGAATCTCTGGGTCAACGATATGAACCAGAGAAAAGTGGGAATAGGAGGCGAGGGGTTCATCCGTTACGGCGTCTCGCCCTTCCTTTCGCTGGGGGTGCTGGGGGGATACGAAGATCTCAAGGCATACCAGAACCCGACGTATTTTCCCGAACTCCCGGAAAACTATCTGAAGCTGCGCGCGACGAATCTCAATTTTGTCGTCTGGATTCATCTCGCCCCCGGTCGGAGTGTCGCACCGTACATCTACGCGGGCGCAGGCGCCATGGCCTACAAGCGAAGCACAACCGTGGTGCACTTCCCGGCGAACAAGTACTACACGTCCATCCATCTTCCGCTTGGTGTCGGGTTTGAGTCCTACATCAACAACAGTCTCTCGTTCACGATGGAAGCAAGCGCTCGCGCTCTGGACGACAAGACCGAGAACTACGCGTTCAAGGCGGTGGATTGGTACGGAAGCGTCAAGGCAGGACTGAACTTCTACCTCGGTTCAGGAGCGAGCGACGACGATGATAACGACGGACTGACCAATGCGCAGGAAGAGCAACTCGGCTCCGATCCTAACAACCCCGACACCGATGCCGATGGGCTGAAGGACGGCGAAGAAATCCGACGCTACAAAACAAGTCCCACCGTCACCGATAGCGACGGCGACGGCCTCAGTGACGGCGATGAGGTATTCAAACATCGAACTGATGCCTCGCAAGCCGACACCGATGGCGATGGTCTCACCGACGGCGACGAGGTATTGAAATACGGAACCGACCCGCTGCGCATCGACACGGATAGTGACACGCTTACCGACGGCGACGAAGTGCTGAAGTACAACACTGATCCACTGAAGGCGGACACCGACGGCGATGGCTTGACCGATTGGGACGAGGTTCGTTCGTACCGTACCGATCCTGCGAACCCCGATACCGATGGCGACGGATTGACGGACTTCGAGGAGATTCGGACATACAGGACCGACCCACTCAAGGCCGACACCGACGGCGGCGGTGTGAATGACGGCGCCGAGATTTTGCGCAAGACCGATCCGCGCAACCCGGCCGACGACCGCGGCACGACGCCGCGTTCACATGAAATGTTGCAGGGGGGCGGAAGGCCCGTTACCCTCGATGGCGTGACGTTCATCTCGGGAAGCGCCAGACTTCTTCGCGTTGCAGAAGCCGTGCTGGAGCGCGCATATGCTGCTCTTGCAGCCGATCCGTCGCTCCGCGTAGAAATCGCAGGCTACACAGACAACCTCGGCAACCCGGCAATCAACAGGGCGCTCTCGCTGCGGCGAGCCCAGGCGGTGAAGGACTGGTTGGTGCTGCGCGGCATCGACCCCTCGCGCCTGGTCGTGGCCGGCTATGGCAGCAGTGACCCGGTGGACACGAACGCCACTCCTGAAGGCCGTGCAAACAACCGCCGCGTCGAGTTTCATGTTCTGCGGTGATGACGCCGACGTGCAGTAACGCACAGCGTCCCGTCTGCTCCTGGTAGCAGGCGGGACGCTGTGTTGTGTGTGCGGCCGAAGGGAGTCGAACCCCTAACCCTCAGCTTCGTAGGCTGATGCTCTATCCAGTTGAGCTACGGCCGCGTTCAAAATCGCACACCAATATAGGAAAATCGGCGCCGAGTATCAACGCTCATTATTGATCGCTTGCCGACGATCGACACACCGCAAAGCATCACATCAGGGCAACGCCTTCGCCACAATCCGAAATCCAATATCCTGCGTGCTGTGTTCGGGCTGGAAGCTATCCCGATAAGGAATGTAAAGATAGGAGGTCGCCGCACTGTACCATGAACCGCCGCGAGCGGTGCGCTTGCCTGTGGCATCATCGCGGTTGCGTTCATCTTCAACGAAAGGATGCTCTCGGTTGAACGGCCTGTCGGTGGATTGCGTCCACTCGACAACGTTCCCGGTCATGTGGTACAACCCGTAGCGATTGGGACGGAAGACCTTCTTCGTCGATACAACACCATAAAGCGGAACCGATGCGTCGGGATTCTTCCGCCAGTTGTATAGCGGTTCCTCGGCATCACTGATAAACATGCTCAAGGCATATTCGAAATTATCCGGACCGCGAGCTGCTTTCTCCCACTCCGCATCATTCGGCAGCGTGAACAACCACCCCGGATAGCGGCGCGTCAGCCATTTGCAGAACGCGTTCGCCTCGAACCACGTCACCCATGTCACGGGCAGGTCAGGCTCGCCAAAGCGCCTGTAGTCGGCATCCGACGGTGTGAGAAGGGCGCTTGCATGCGACCGCGTCGTTGTTGTAGCCATCTTCGGCGCTGAGAAATGCGCGGAACTCCTCATTGGTCACCTCAAACGGTGCTATGAAATACCCCGTCACCCAAACGTAATGCGGCTCGCGCGGGTTCTGCCGATCGCCCATCAAGAAGGTTCCGCTGGGAATGAACACGAACTCCGGCAGCGTGCTGAAAAGTTGCGGCGGGAATTCCTTCGGTGCCGGACGAAGCGTGACCAGATATGAGCCATCTTTGTCCGGTCCGCACCGGTAGCCGGTTAACGGAATGGGATAGTATTGAACGCGGCCGTTTTCTTCGCTTCGAAGAAAATAGTTGCCGCGCGGCAGCCAGATGCGTTGCCCATCGAATGCATCAAGCCTTATCGTGTCGTCGAGCGTTCGACCCGCTTTGAAGAGAGTGAGAGTAGAACGGGCAAGGTTGGCGACAACAAGTTCCGTCTCCTGGCGCTCGTATCGGCGTTGTTCAGCCCGATCGTCATGCGTGAGAAACCAATAGAATGCACCCACCACACCGGCAAATGCTGCAAGAAAGAGGAGAACGCGTTTCATTCATGGTGCCTTGGTCTCAAATATCCTGTCGCCGCATCAACCGCACGGCGATCAGAAGCGGGATGCTTCCCCAAACAGCGAGTCCGACCACTAAGAGAAGCAGGCTCGCCGTCTGACCGCCGAGGAATCTCAGCATCGCCGCGCCTGCGGCACCAAAAATTGTTACGTTGTCCAGAATGATCAGCGTTGCCACTCGTACCATATCCACCGGATTGCCGAAGAGAGAGAGAAAGAGGAACGTGTTCGCCGCCTTCCCCTTCAACATCAGCACGCCGCCCAGCGCAAGCAGATCGTAGAAAAGGACAAAAAAGAACCAGAGAAACAACGCAAGGCCGAAGGCTTTGGACTTCCGTCGGCTGAGTGTGGAGGACAGGACGGCAATGCTCAGAAAGACGAACGAGAGTGCCAGCGACAGAACCACGAACGCCACATAGCGCGAGAGGCCTTCCCCGCCGTTGGCGGCAATCACCACACCTCCCGCCAGCGTGAAGCCGATAAGCGTCGAAAGCGCAATGGAGAAGAACACGCCGACAAGTTTTCCAAGAAGAATCTCACTGCGGAACAGAGGCTGAGAAAACAGAAGTTCCGTGGATCCTTTGTCGCCGGTAAAGCTCAGAGTCCCCATGGTAAGCGCAACCAGCGGCACGATGTACAACACCAGATTCAGCAAGCTCGCCGAGGTTCGGGTGAAGTTTTGCATCCCGGAAAAGCCCTCGGCCATGATGCCAAAGTACGAGATGCTCACGACCAACACGCCAAACACCACCGCAAAGATCATCGTCCATTTGTTGCGGATGTTGATGACCAGCTCCTGTCGTGCTATGTCGAAGATCGCTTTGAAGTCCACAGTTCAACTCCTTCCAACCTTAATTGTCGAGTAAATACTGCAGCGAGGCGTCGCCGAACGTTACTGACAGCATGCGTGCGAACACCCATCGGCATGTTGCTCGGAAGCCGGGTGACGGCTTTGGATAGCTTTTGCTCGTGCTTGGTCGGCGAAGGCCACCTTGCCGGAACCCATGGGTGTCTCGATGCTTGTCTTTACGATCACAGCCCGCTCGTACGGAATCCATTCCTTTGTCTCATAGTCTTTCAAGAATGTCGCGTTGATCTTGAGATCGCTGCGCTTGTTCCGGAACTTCAGCATGCATCCAAGGTCGTCGAACTTGTACACCTCCCCGTGCATGTCAATGATCTCCGATGCGAACTGCACCTCCGACACCGCCATGCGGCATTGGGCACAATTATCCTCGGGGAAAATTTCAACCGGTTCGATCTTCGACGCGCCGCATCCGAGAAGCATAAAGGCGAGGAGTGTCGGCCCGAGAAGGTGAGGACGGCGTGATACAGTGTTAGCGTTCATCGGTGTGTTCTCCCACGTAGTGTAAATACATGTCTTCCATTGTTCTGCTTGCGAGATACGTCCTGTGAAGGGTCTCAATGGATTCTTCCGCGACCATTCTTCCGCCGACAAAGATCCCGACACGGTCGGCGAGCTGCTCGGCTTCTTGCAGCAGATGGGTCGAGAAGATGATGGTCTTGCCGTTTTCTTTTTGGTGAAGAATGAATTCCCGGAAGCGCTTCACGCCTTGCGGGTCGAGGTTGGCGGTCGGCTCGTCGAGCAGCAGGATCGGCGCATCGGGCAGGGCGACGACGGCGAGACCGAGACGCTGAATCATCCCGCCCGAAAACTCGCTGACGGGTTTGTCGGCGAAGCCGTTGAAGCCCGCACGCTCGAGGGCCTCATCGGCCCGCGCGAGCGGCAGCTTGCGTAACCGACAGTAGAAGCGCATCACCTCCCGCGCCGATTGGTTCTCCGGAAACACCACGCGCTGCGGAAGGTAGCTCATGAACTGCCTCGTCTGTTTCGGATAGCGCTGCACATCGACATTGTTGATCAATATCCGTCCTGAAGTCGGCACGTTCAGCCCCACGAGAGATTTCATCGTCGTCGTCTTGCCGCTTCCGTTCGGGCCCAAAAAGGCAAACACCTCTCCTTCCTTGACGATGAATGAAACGTCATTCACGGCCGTGAATTTGCCAAACTTCTTGATAAGATGTTCCACCTGTATCATGCGGATCTCCTTCCAATGCGATGATAGAGAAACCCCAGGACCAGCAGGCCCATGAGCGGCCATGCCACCCACCCCTTGCTGAGCTCTCCGCTGTCCCTCGACGAATGCATCGCGCGCAGCATCTGAACGGCCGGAAGCGCTCCTGCGTCAAACGGCTGCATCAACGGATGCTCGTCCGCCTCTTCATTGATCATGAGGATGGGGAATGCTTTTGCCGCTGCAGCAAGGGCCTGCGAGGCGGGACTGTACAAATACAGACGCACGTTGGCGTTCTGCCCTTCGAGGTAATGAAACACATTCTGAATTCTCATCGGCACATCGCCGATGCCGTCGCCATCGAGATCGTACCCGTCGTACGAACTCCAGTAGTTGCCGCGGCCGTCAACGCTCCAGCGGGATTCGGTTCGCTTCCCGACAATGGCGAGCGGACTGAGATTATCGACAAGAACATTCTCGCTGAAGATGTTGTTGATCGAGTTCTGGAACATCTGCAGCGCGAGATCGTTCTGAGCAATCACGTTGTGACGGAACACGTTGTCCGTTGATGCTTCAAAGAACATCCCAACGACGTTGTCGGTAATGACGTTCGAGTCAGCAATCAGATCATGACAATCCTGAAAGAGAATGCCGAACGACGAGAAACCCCGGTTGTGCGAGAAGACGTTGTGGCGCATGACAATGCCGCGGGAGTACATGATCGCCGCGCCGGCAACATTATCGTGGAACGTGTTGTGCAGGAACACATTCGAGTCGGCATACATGTAGTGCAGCCCGTAGCGCACGTTGTAGCATCGGTTGCGCTCGATGCGGGAGTGGTTGGCGTTCTGGATGTAGAAGCCGTCCCGCGTGTCCGTAACGACATTTCCGACAAACCGATTGTGCAGAGAATTCCAGACGTGGATTCCGGCGCCGCGCTGGCCGACATCAAGTTGACGCCTGCCGGCAATGTCATTATCTCGAATAGTGTTGTGGTGAGCGTGAAGCAGATAGACGCCAAACAACACATCGCGGAGCGAATTCCTCTCAATCAGATTATGAGAAGATTTGATGAGAATGCCAGCATCTTCATTCACCAACATGGAGCCTGAGCGTTCCACCACGAATCCACGCACGACGCAGGAGTCGGCCTCGATCGTAACGACGCTCCCTTTCCCCTCGCCTCGAAGAATTGGAGCCTGCGTTCCGATCAGCACCAGGCGCTTGCGCAGAATGATGTTGCCCTCATACGTCCCCGGCTGTATCACCAGCGTGTCGCCCGGCGCCGCTGCATCAACCGCCGTTTGCAGAGATGCAGATGGTTCGACGCGCCCTCCGGTCTTCTCAGAGGCCGGACTGGCATGAGAACCGATTCCGCACCAAAACACGACAAGCAAGAGTGTTGTCTTTGCGTTCATTCCCACACCCTCCAGAGCACAAGACCGAACAGCACAGACTGCGCTAACAGCAGAAGTCCCAGCCGCTGAAATTTCACCCTGTGTGAGAGCTTGTACGTTCCATACAGTGCGTGCAGCAGCATGGGCACAAACGCAAGCACAACGTACAACCTCGTCATGCGATAGAATGCCAATCCCACGACAATTGCTACCACCACAATGTGATAGAGAATGTTCAGCGACCCCAGCGACAGGCGCTCCGACATTGCAATGACCGGCTCCTTGTGGGAGGCCGCACGAATCTTCATGTGAACGTAGAACACGCTGCACCAGAAGAAGAGCAGGTTCAGCAACCAGACGATAACCGCTTCCTCGGTGATGCGACCCGTCACGACGTAGTGGGAACATACTGCACCGAGCGAGAGACCAAACACCGCAACGAGGTCGCTCGGAATGGTTTTCGACACGCGCCGCGTCAGTAAGAAGTTGCCGAAAAATGCTCCAAGCCCGGGAATGCCGATGACGGGAAGGAGCCAGTACCCGCGCAGAAGCAGCGGAACCATGAACGCAATGCCGAAACCCAGATACACAATACTCCAGAGCACCGCCTGCTTGAGTTTATCCTTCGGAAGCGGCAGCACATACCGGTGCCGGAGAATCATGTGCACGGGCGCGTAGCTCAAAAACATCCCCAACCCGGACAGGGCAAGCAACAACACGTCGAGCGTTACCTCGCCGGCAATTGCCGCACCGACAAGCATCGGCACATACAATACAGCCCAACCGCCATGCTCTTTAGGTATGATCGGTTTCATGCTCATCACCACCACATTACGCAGGACTTGTTCAATAACGCTTCTGTTTCAGCCACGTCTGACGCGACAGCCACATCGCAGCAAGCAGGAACAACGGCATCAAAGCCATACAGTAAGAACCGGCCGCTGGAAAGCTGTACACTTCGAAGTTTGCCATCGTGGAATGGCCGAACATCGGAGGCGTGAAGGGCGGCACTCGTACCGCCGCAGTCGGGTCAAGGTCGTGGCCGTACAGGTACAGCTTGTGATAGAAACTCCAGAGCGAAAACAGTCCAAAGTACGTGAAGAGGACGAACAGATCCACCAGGTACGACATCTTTCCCATCACCACCACGCGCAGCGCGAGAAGCATCACGCCCCCAATCACGAACGGAATCCACTTGAACTCGGTGAAGTCTTCCTCCTTCAGCGGCTTCATGCCGATGTAGTGGTTGAGCGCGTTGATTTCTTTCAGGTCATCGCGGTTTGGCGTCTTGCCGCCTTCCAGCTTGTGCGAATAAATCTTCAGCACCAATCCGTCCGGAAACTGATTGGAGTAGAGCGTCATGGTCCAGAGCGGGTAGAAGAATGTCGGCAACAGAATCAACGCACCCACCAGCACCAGCACGCGGCTGCGCAAATCAATCGGCGTATCGAAGAACGCCGTTGCTTTCGTTATGAGATTTTGCATTACGCTTCCTTCCTTTCACCGCCCGCACCGAATCCCTCCGCTGCCGGAGGGATTCGGGTGAGGGTATGATTCAACAAACACAGGGTAACACGCACGACGTCAGTTTCTGGCTAACGCCTTTCCATGTTGCGTTTTGCTCGCTGATGCAACACCGGAACCTCCCTTGACCAACAGATAGCCCTGCATTTCTTGATGCAGCGCCGAGCAGAAGTTCGTGCAATAGTACGGGAACACACCAGCCTTGTCGGCAACGAACTCGATCGTCTTCGTCTCGCCCGGGTCAACGACGACATTGATGTTGTACTCGTTGAGACCGAAGCCGTGCAGCTCGTCCGTTGTCTGTTCGATGTTGGTAAGATAGATGGTCACCTTGTCGCCTTTGTTCACCTCGATCGCGGTCGGTTCAAGTGTTGAACGGACTGCGACCATCAGCACTTCGACATTCTTTCCGCTGCGCGTGACCTTCGCGTCCTTCACATCCCAGATGGCTTTGGGATGCTTGTTCTCTTCTTTGGGATACACTTCAATCGGCTTCAGCTTGTCGGCTTTGATCATCTGCGCGTAGTGAGGTTCGGGTTCGGTGAACGCATCGTACAGCAGGTTCATCTTCTCACCGCTGATGTCAATCAGTTGCGACGATTCCGGCTGCGACGGCCCGACGCTGAGATGACGCCCGTGCGAAAGTTTGTTGAGAGCAACCAGATACTCGCCCGTGGGGTTCTTCGTGTCGCCTTCGGAGGCCGTCAGGTGGCCGATATTGTAGGAAACGGGAACCTTGTCCACCACTTCCCATGTGCCGAGCTTCCACTTGGCAACGGCACTCTCGACAAACAACGAGGTGTACGCGTTCCCCTTGTCGTCGAACTGCGTATGCAGCGGCCCGAGACCGACGTTCACTTCAGCATCTTTGACGGCATCGTAACGGAGCACCGGGATGCCGTCTTCATTGCCCTCGAAGTCTTTCTTCTGGATCGCCGTCAACATCTTCTCGATGTTGAAGACGGTCGTGATGCTCTGCAGCTTGCCGCTGGCAACGATGTACTTGCCATCGGGACTGACATCAACACCGTGCGGGGATTTGGCTGCAGGAAGAAGGTAGACGACTCCCTCGACATCTTTCGGATCAATCACCTTCACGCCGCCGATCATCTTGAACTTCCCTTCCTTGATGGCGCGTTCGGCAGCAACCCAATTGACTGCGGCAACATAGTCACGATCTTTCTGCGCCGACGTCACTTCCAACTTGCCCGTGGCGCGCTCGCTGTTGTAGCATGTCCAGAATCCCCACTCCTTGCTGGGACCCTTTCCGGCATCGCCCAGGTCGTAATTGAACGGCGGCATCAACACCTGCCACCCTAAGGACATCGTGCCCGTTTTCGGATCAACAGCGATCCCGGCAACGACGCCCTTGTACTTCGTCGCATAGTCCTGTATGCTCGCATACGTTCCTTTCGGCAGAGGGATCGAGAAGCGTGAACCTGCAAGCACGTACTCGGTATTTTCCGTCACGAAGGACGAGCAGTGGTTGCCCGACACGTTCGGGATAGGACCAAGAATTTGCTTGGTCTTGAACTCGCGCAGGTCAATGCGTGCCATGCGGTTGTTGGCATTGTCGGAGATGAACAACCAGCGGCCGTCGTAGTTGCCGTCGGTTTCGCTCAGCGACGGATGGTGCGCGTCGCCCCACGTGTAGCCGCCCAACATCTCCTTCGACTCCTTATCGAAACCATATCCCGTCGCGGGGTACGGGGTGAAAACCGGAATGGTCGCAATATGGCGCATAGACGGGACGCCATAAATATACACCTGACCCGAGTGCCCGCCCGACTTGAACAGATAGTACTTGTCCAAATCGCCGGGCGCCACGTAGGTCTTCAATGCGGCCTCCTGCACATCCGACCGAGCGCCGTTCCCCCGGCCTTTCTTCTCTTCGCCGCATCCGATGAGCATTGCCGCGATCACGGCAACGACTCCGAGCGCCAGAGCTGTGCGTTTCATTGTTGTTGACTCCTTCTGTGTTATGTTGGTTGATCCCGGTCTGTGTGTCTCCGGGGTTTATTGTAGGTGTTATAGTGATCTATGAATGTCACTTCCCTTTGGCCACCTGTTGCTCTTTCTTCTGTGTCTGATACAACTCATAGGCATGCCGCAGTTTGCTGATCGCTTCCGCGCGTTCTTCGGGGGTGAGGGTAATCATCGTCGAGAGGACCACCTCCATCGTCCCCGTGGGCTTCGCCAGGAAATCGTCGAGTGTACGACCGAAGCGCGACTGCACATCCTCGACGGCGAGCGCGAGGTCCGGGCCAATCTGCGCAGCGGCATCAATGCCCAGAGTCGAAACGGAATGGCACACGAAGCAATTCTTTTTCACGAAGAAGGCTCCCGGCCCCTTCAGCATCCGTTCTTCTTTCTCCTTCTCCTCCGGCGTTGGGATGTCCCGGAAGTTGTGGCCGGGGATGTACTCGACGGGGATGTGTTCCTTCTTCCAGCTCATGACCAACATCGCGAGCGCCTGCGCATCCGCGCTGGAGAAATTGAAGTTGGGCATGACGGTTTCCGGGACAAGTTCCTTCGGGTTTTTCAGATGGGCCACCTGCCAGCTGAATTCCGAAAGGAAGCCTTTGATGCGCTCGTAATTGAATTGTTCGGGCGCCTTCATTCCTTCGTATGTCAGGTCCGGCCCAACCGTGCCGCCACGTCCGTTGATAACATGGCAGGCGCGGCATCCCTTCTGCGTTACCAACTCCTTCGCGCGATTGATATACTCCGCGCCTTTCGTGTACTTGTCGTACCGATGGCAGGTGTTGCAGTTCATCTGCATGAGGGCCTTTTTGTTGCTCATAACATAAAACTCCCCCAACTCCCGACCTAACAGCGGCTCCTCCCAATCCTTGATCAACCCGTGTGCATCACGCCTCTCCGTTGCATACCCCTGGCCGCCGTGACACGTCGTGCATCCAAATTTTTCAATGGGATGCTTTTCCAGAATTTCTTTGCGATGAGTGCGAAACGGCTCAGGGGCATTCTCCAACCCTTTCCACTCCACGCCCTGATGGCAGGTGACGCAGCGATCAATCCTGTTCAACTCCTTCACATACACTTGCTGCAACCCTCGCGGCACAGTCGCTGCACGATCAGGCCCGAACTTTTCCTCCACCAAATCCCGGAACTCCGCCTGATAATCTTGCCATGCCGGCGTAAGGTAGTTGTAGGTGACGAAGCCCATCAGCACAAACACGGCGATGCCCACGAGGCTGAGCAGCAGTCTGTCCTGCTTCACGAACGTGAGTTTGTCGTTGACTGATTTGTGATCCATGGCTATCCTTGCAAGTTGGATTCAGATTACATAGTTTTTCTCAAGCGGACAGGACGAGGAACCAATGCCGACCACAACGAAACGGAATCGCCGCATGCAGGACCGAGCTGCTCAACGTCTTGCCGAACGGAACCGTCGGTACTATCATCAGCATAAGGCAGAGTTCCTACGGAAGTACAGGGACAAATACATTGCGATCCACAACGAGCAGGTAATCGGCGTTGACGCTACCCGTTCGGGACTGCTGAATCGCATGTTTCGAGAATACGGTTACTCCCGCACGACCCGCCCGGCTCCAATTCTTCCTATCGACATCATTTCTCCAATACACGGGCGCAAGCGCCGCGTGAAATTCAGAGTGGATACTGGCGCCGATATGTCGATCGTTCCGGCACTCTTATCCCACACCTGGGCACGAGAGCTTTCAGCGAGGTCCTCGTCGCAGATGATGATGGTCGTACAATGCTTTACAAAGCCCATGTTGTTCACCTCAAGCTCAACGGGTGGATCTTCGAAAACATCGAAGGCGTTGCCCCGGAGACTGACACAGCCTACCTCGGTCTGGATATTCTCAATCGGTTGAAGTTCACACTCGACGGCCCCAGGAAGCAACTCGTTGTCCACTAACGCTTCCATCATTCCTCCTCTCAGAATTTTACCGGCATCTCGGGCCACGTTTCCCATGGCCAGTAGAAGTTCCAATACGGCCCTCGCAAATACGTCCCGATGATGGTGAAGAGAATGACGAACAGACAGATAGCGAGGAACACCATATTCTGTCGCTTGCGCTCAGCAGCAAACCACACGCCGACGTTGTTGACGCTCGACCTGTCGCGATACGGCCACCATGCGGCAAGCACGAACAGCACGCCCGGCAGAAGAATGCCGCCAATCAACGCGCCGTTGATGGTGAACGAACCGATCTTCACCGTCGTAATCGTGACGATCTCCTGAAGCCAGAGGAAGTACCACGGCGCTTTCGCCGGATTGGGTGTCACCGCCGGGTTTGCCGGAGCTTCGAGCGGCGCGCGAAAGACGAGCGTGAGCAGCACAACGACAACCAGCGTTGCAGCACTCACAAGCCCGATGCGTCGCGTAAGATGGGGCGTCGAGGGCACGGAGTTCTTTTCCTCGTCCACCATCGTGTTTTGTACATGCACCGTCGTACCGTTGGTGATGCCGAGAAGTGAATAGGTTTTCGACTTCACCGGGGCTGCCTTCTCCGCTTTCTGCGTCAGGACTTCGTGATCAACAATGGCGAGCCCACCGTCCTTCCTCACACGCCACATGTGCCACGAGAAGAGAAACACAACCAGCACAGGAAGAAAGAACACGTGCAGCACATAAAAGCGAATCAGCGCTCCCTGATCAATGGTATTGCCGCCGAGTAGGAGGAAGCGAATCCACTCGCCAACGATCGGAGCGGCGCTGGCAATGTTCGTCCCGACGGTGATTGCCCAGTACGCTAACTGATCCCACGGCAGCAAGTAGCCGGTGAAGGACAGAAGGAGCGTCGCCAGGAGCAGCACAAGGCCGATGATCCAGTTGAGCGGTCTGTTCGCGCCGACGGCGCTTCCGTTCTTGTAGGCGCCGGTCAGAAACACACGCACCATGTGCAGGAAAACCACCGCCACCATCAGATGTGCCGCGATGCGGTGCATACCCCGCAACAACCAGCCAAAGGACACCACGTACTCGATGTCCTTTACCGAACTGTATGCGCGCTCCACCGACGGCACGTAAAGAAACATGAGCACGACGCCCGTGAGCGAGAGAATCACGAACAGAACAAACGAGATCGTTCCAAGGTAGAAGGAATAGGTCCACGACAGGCTTCCTTTCGTCACCTTGTTCGGGAACCAGTGCAGGAGCAAGTTCTTAACGATCGCGTCGCCGGCTTCTTTGTCGCTGGAAGGTTTCCACGGCCAGAGAAGCTTGTTGGAGACTCGCTTTGTCGCTTCAGCAATTTGCATTGTGTGTTCCTTCGTTTAAGTAACTGCACATCAAACGGTCAATCGGAAACTTCTCTCCACTTCATCGCTCATGTTCACGACCAACTGGCCATCATCGGGAGCGACTTCCAGTCGGTACCAGTGCAACGGTTTCGGTGCAGGCCCCGCGTAGTTCGTTCCGTCCGAATAGAACTTCGAGCCGTGGCACGGGCAGTGAAATTCGAACGGGACGGTTTTCTTTTCTCCATCTATCTCAACTTGTTTCGGCTGATTGAGTTTGGTGTACTTGACGGTACAGCCGAGATGTGTGCACGCTGCCGAGATCGCGTAGAACGACTTTCCTTCTTTGAAAAGATACAGCCGCTTGTCTTCCAGAAACGTCACGCCGTCTGCCAGCGTTGACGGATGACCAACCTTGAATTTCATCGGCGGCTCATACAACACGTTGGGAATAAGCGACCGGAACGACTGCAGGCCAAATCCCGCCAGCCCGGCGATCAAACTTCCAAAGCCGAGCTTTTCAAGAAACGACCGACGGCCTGTATCTGCCGGACGCGCTTCCGGTTCAGCTTTTCCGTTCGACTTCTTGAAGAATTTCATAAACAGACTCCGTGTGTTCTGTTTCCATGAGATACCATCACGCTACTTCTTTCTGTTCGTAATAAAAGACTTCCATTGTCATCGCGTCGGTCGGGCAACGCAGTGCACAGAGGCCACACCGAATGCACGTTTCGTCGTCCTTGAGCATCGCCGAAGCATGCTGGAACGGATCGAGGTTGTAGTGGTTCAGGAGTTGTGTCTTCGTTTGCTCGTCAAGCTCCAGCTCGGCAAGCGGAACCAGCTTCAGGCAGTACTCCGGGCAGATGTCCACGCAGCGGTTGCACATCACACATTTGTCCGCGTCGTAGATCGTTTGAATGTGGCAGGCGAGGCACCGTTCGGCCTGCGTGCGTGCCTGCTGATCTGTGTAGCCGATTTCGACTTCGGAGATTCCTGTGCGGCGGTTCAGGTCAATGGAGGGTGGCGCCTCTCTTGCATGCTGCTCGTAGTCTTCTGGTCGGGTGAAACGGCGTGTCGGAATTTTCTCGATCAAGAGATTGTAGAACGTCTCCGGCTTGATGCCTCGAAGGTACTCATCAATGGAGAGGGCCGCTCGTTTGCCGTTTGCTACAGCGTCGATGATATTGCGCGGTCCAAACGCAACGTCGCCGCCGGCGAACACGCCCGGCGCCGTCGTGGCAAGGGTTTCGGGATCAATCTTGATGAGCTTGCCGGGCGTGAGTTCGATGTTGTCTTCGGGCCTGAGAAACGACAGATCCGTTTGTTGCCCGATCGCGAGAATCACCGAATCCGTCTCGAACGTCTCGGAGTAACTTGGATCATATTCTGGATTGAACCGACCGGCGTCATCGTAGGTCCGCTTCACGCCGATGAACTCCACCGCCTTCACCCTTCCCTGCTCGCCGATGAATCGGCGGGGGCCACGCTGCGGATGGAAGATAATCCCTTCACGCTTTGCTTCCTCGAACTCTTCATGTCCCTGCGCGGTCCGTAACACGGGCATTTCGGCGAACGATTCGAGGCTGGCGATATGCACTTCCTGCGCGCCTGCTCGAATGGCCGTTCGGGCAGCGTCCACCGCCGCGTGAATATCCCCGCCTTCTCCGTCCGGCGCGCCGCGTAATGCCATACGGGCGGCATCGAAGGCAACGAAACCGCCGCCGATCACCAACACCTTCTTACCAAGATTGACGCGATAGCCGTTGTTGACGTTGAGGAGATAATCAATGGCTTTGATGATGCCATCGAGAGAGTTTCCCTCGATGTTGAGGTCGCGGCCCTTTTGTGTTCCGACGGAAAGAAACACCGCCTCAAAACCCTCGCGCTTCAATTCCTTCAGACCGAACGACTGCGTCAGCGGCGTGTTGTACCGGATGTCGACGCCCAAAAACTTGATCTTCTCAATTTC
This sequence comes from Ignavibacteriales bacterium, assembly GCA_037441705.1. GTDB lineage: Bacteria > Bacteroidota > Ignavibacteria > UBA10030 > UBA6906 > CAADGV01. Next base: position 45,689 of record JBBIRR010000002.1, on the reverse strand, counting down.
CTTATCGATCAGGCTGCGGGAGAGACGGTACTCGGGAATCCCGTGACGCAGCATACCGCCGGCAACGTTCGTCGCCTCGAACACCGTCACCTGATAGCCCATCAGCGCAAGATCATGCGCGCACGAAAGGCCCGCAGGCCCCGACCCGATGACGGCAACTTTCTTGTTCTTGACGACGTTCTTGCGCGCTTCGACTTGTGCAGGCAGGTGCCAGAGCCACTTGTTGCCGGGATCGTTTCCGCCCTCGAACAACTCGTCCTGGGTATCGGGCACAACGGACTCGACGCCGTATTTTTCCGTGACGAAGCGCTTCAGCGCGCGAATGCTGACCGGCGTATCAATCTTCCCCCGGCGGCACCAATCTTCACACGGCGCAGCACACACACGCCCGCAGACACTTGCAAAGGGATTGGGTGAACGCGCAGTGAGGTATGCCTCTTTGTACTTCTGCTCGGCAATGAGCTGGACGTATCGCCCCGCATCGGTGTGGATCGGGCATCCGATCTGGCACGGGACGAGATTCTTCCAGAATTCGATGTCGGGAATAACCGGCTTGTAATACTGTGCCATGATCCTCACACTGTTGTGGAAGTGTCGGAACCTTTCCCCATCTTTCGGGCAACCAGCACGATGTCGGGAGAACGCTCGGGAAGAAACTCCTCCAGCGAGATCCCGCCGAACACCGCCGGCTGTTCGAAGCCACAGCGCTGGACTACATCAACAAGCTCGCTCGAACGGATGGGACGGAGGCAAACGGATTGCAAGCGGTGACTGAGCGAGCCTTCATGCCGTTCCAGGGTCAAGATGTTGAAGCGAATCTTGGTCGGCTCAAAATCATAGAAGCGGACAAACACTTTGTCGTCGCGCTCCCGTACGCTTTGGATGCGCTGCCGCGATGCGAGAATGCGTTCAAAATTCACGACTTGCAGAAACAAACAGCCACCCGGGACAATTACAGAGGAGAAATTTGTCAACGCTGCGCGCAGTTCTTCCTCTGATTGGAGGTGAGCCAACGTGTTCCCGAGACAGAAGACTGCATCGTACTTTTGCTGAAGTGCAGAAGCAAGCGATCGGAAATCCGTTCGTACGATATGAACTTGCACGTTCAGCGCGGCAGCCCGTTCAGAGAGTTTCCGAAGCATTGCTTCGGAGACATCCACCGCCGTAACATCCACGCCGAGCTGGGTGAGCAAAAAACTGTGAAACCCCGTACCGCAGCCGGCATCCACCGCGCGCTTGATGCCGTAACGTTCCACAAGCAACCGGAAGAACGGCCGATCAGTAACCACGCGCTGCTCGAAGCCCGTCATCAGATCATAGTCGGATGCAAGTGCATCGTAGAAGTCAGCGACAGCGTGCACGGCTACGCCTTCGCGGGTGATAGTTCAGTCGAGAGGTATGCTTGCTTCAATTCTCCGAGAAGCGCATGAAAGCGTTCATGCGTTCCTTCGCCGATCTGCTCAGCTTCCAGCCGCGCAAATTCCCGGGCTATGCGCTCCTGTTCCGTCTCCGCTATGTGCGCATCGGCCATCGGAAAGAGAATCTGATTTTCTTTCTGAATGTGCTGGAAGAGAAGATTGCTGTAGAGACGTGCATGCGTTACAAACTCACGCGCGGCGCCATCGACACCCTTTCTATAGCTGTCGAGCGCGTCCGCCATCCCGCGAATATGCTTGCGGCCCGCGTCATGTTCGGACAACATCACCCCAATGGGTCCTCGTTCGCGCGGTATCCCCACCGCCTCCATGGCAGGAAAGAGTACCGTCTCTTCTTTCGCATGATGGCATCGGTCGGCAAACACGCGAAGGAACTCGATCATGTTGCCGAGGTCGTCGGCGCTTACCGTTTCACCGGCAAGCAGACGTGTGCTCGCGCTCTCCAGAATGCGCAGCATCGTTTGGATGGCGTCATGTTCACGGATCAGTTCTTCGGTTGGTTTCATTCGTGCATCTCCATGTAGTAAGACATTCAAGTGGTTCGTGTTGGTGATGGATGGGAAAGAATTGCTTTGACCGCCGGCAGTCGCTGGTACTCGGGCTTTCTCATATCGCGACCCATGTCTGCAATGTTCTTTCTGATCAGCATATGATAGATGTTGTCCCGCAACGTCGACCAGTGCTCGTGAACAGAGCAGGGCCGTTCCGGCGTACACTCCGAGAACCCGAGCACACACATTCTGGTGAACGCCGTTCCGTCAATAGCCTCGACGATATGAAAGAGCGTGATCTCCTCAGGGGGCATGCTCAAAGCAAATCCTCCCAACGGCCCTTTGTACGACACCAGGAGACCTTTGCGCGTCAGGCGCTGCAGGATCTTCCCGAGAAAGTGGTACGGGATGCTCAAGCGTCCTGCCAGCTCGCGGATCGAAGTCCGCTCATCCCGACGCTTAAGCGCGAGATACAACACACTCTGGATTGCATACTCGCACTCGCGACTGAAAATCAGGCTCATCGTAATCAGACTATTTCGTCTTAAATATACGACGGCCGACGAGGAATGTCAAGGACTTTTTTATCTGATTTATTGCCGAAAAGGGACCGGGTGGGCGGGGTTTTGCTTCCCTCAGTCTTCTAAGTCTCGTTGGTACCGTAGGTTAGCGGATTCTCGTGCGTGCAGATAGTACACCTGTTCAGTGGGTACAAGCCGATCGAAAATCTCTTCGTTATGAGAGACGAGAAGAATTGCCTTGCCCGCCTGCTGTTGCTGTTGGAGTTTGGCGATTACCCTGCCTGCGCTTTCGAAGTCAAGCCCGTTGAGCGGCTCATCGAGAATAAGCACGTCGGTATTCAGCGACAAGCCGCGCAGGAGGTTCAGCCGTTGTTTCTGTCCGCCGCTGAGGTGTTTCACTTTCTTTGTGACGAGAGCAGAAATGTCCTCCGCATCAAACAACCCTCTGAGGATGTCACCAACCGCCGCGGGCGACGCGCCCTTGAGGGAAGGAAGCCCTGCAAAAACCGATCGCACATTCGACTCAAGATTCAACGCTTCGTCGGCATGCTGAAAGACGAGTGTCATCTTCTTTCCCCAGATGTGGCGGCGCCACACACGCACCGGTGTACGCTCGGTCAGCACCATGCCGTTCAATGAGCATGACAGGCGCTGCGCACGGACAAGTCCCATCACCGCCTTCACAAGCGTTGTCTTTCCCACTCCACTGGGCGCTTTCAGGTACACCAACGCACCGCGACTTAATGTCAGCGGGCACGGTGTCTCCTGGTCGCGCGTGATTGTCAGCGTACGCCCATGAACTTCGCTCTCACTCTCAATCGTCAGGACGGGCTCTCCAACGGCAGCAGCGGCAGGACGCAATCCGCTGAGCCAGTGAAGATACTCCTTCGGCTCAAAGTCACGGAGGCGTACGCCATCCCGGCTGCTTGCCAATTCTTTGAATGCTATCCCTGGCAGCACGTCGGCGAATCGCTCGTGAATCGTTCCGATCATCGAATAGTCGTGTGTGATGAGAAGAACGGTGAACGGCAGCTTGCGAAACCGCTCGAACAACATTTCGAGAAAGATGTCACGGTAGCGGTTGTCGAGACTGCCGGAGGGTTCATCAAACACAAACAGCGGATGAGTGAAGCGTTTGCCCGTGAGCACAAGATCCATTTTCTTGAATGCCATCGCCAACAACATCCTTTGCTTCTCGCCGCCGCTGGGACGATGCGGTTTGGGATAGACGGGAAGGAGCGACGACGCATCGCGTTCAGCCGAAGCACTCCACAATCGCCGCAGAATCTCCTCCTGCTGTTCTGCCGAGGCAAGGCTCCCTTCGTTGAGCTGCTCTCGCAGCGTCATCATCGGATTCAGATGCGTTGACGGCTCCTGAAAGACGAAAAAGCTCTCCGCCTGCAAAGCCTGAGTCTCAGGCCGCTGCAGATAATGTACGTACGGCATGCCGTCTATCATGACGGTAAGATCATCGGGATCAAGAAGTCCGTACAACGCCTTCGCGATGAGCGTCTTCCCGATCCCGGATTCGCCCAGCAGAATGGTGATGGTGTTCGGAGCAATGTCGAAGTCGTCAACCGCAACCAGTGTCCGATCCGCCGTTGCAATACGGATGCTGTGCCGTCCGCTCATTCCAACCTTCTCCGCGCCACGAAGTGCGATGAGATACGGTACATGCAGAGAAGCGTGAACACGATCGTGAACGCCGTGCTGATGCCCTGCAGATGTTCGAAGAACAGGTCAGGCAGGGCGAGCGGGTCCGTCAATACCGTGCTGATGGCGAGAATGTCCTGCTTGCTGTCCATCGTTGCCAGAAGTCCTCCGAGCGTCGGCGGGAAGTTGCTGAGACTGACATCCGTTGAAAGCCCGACGGAGATGATAAAGTCCACGCTGCACAGCAGGAACACCGTCGCGCCGAAGATGTGAATGGCTTTATGCAGCAGATGCGCGCGACTGTTTTTCCACAGGATTTCGAGGTTGATGATCCGGGCCTCCCGCACGCCGCTGCAGAGCATCGCGTCGAAGAAATCCAGCTTGCGATAGTGACGAATGCGTTCACGGATCAGATCCGTCACCTCGAGAAACACAAACACGCTGATGATAAGCGCCATGACGACGAGCTGACTCGCCTGTTGGCGCAGCACGTCGCCGCGAATCAGCAGCGTCAGAATAACGTACCCCAGCAGAATGCCGACAATCTGCGGAACCGAGCGGATGAGATTGAGCAGAAACGTTGTGAGAAGATAGGCCCATCCGTGACGCCCGTGGTCGAAAAAGTGGAGGGCCAGGGCACTCACCCATCCCATCAACGATGCACAAACAACAACCCCGCTCGCCACCAGGGCGGTGTTGACCGAGGCCGCAGCGAGACGCGTCAGCGCCGGCCGATTCAGGAAGAGCACGTCCCACACGCCCAATGCAGCAAGACCGGCAAGCCAGATCGCCAGCCACAACGTGTCCTTGTACTGAAGAAGGCTATGCAATCCACCCCGCGCGCGTTCACGATGCATGTGCTTACGTTCTATTCTCAAGCCGCCGCGCCTCCCGTTCCACGATAACATCAACAAGTACTTCCGTACCTTTCACTAACAGGTAGATGGCAAAAACAATCACAAGCACCATATCGTATTGCTTGTACAGGATGTACTTCAGCATTTCGTAGTTCAGGTGTCCCTGAATGTTCAACGCCATCTCAATGATCACAAGACCGGAGATGACGAACGCTGCGTGTTCTTTCAGCGCCGGCAGATACTGATGGTGGGCATTCAGGTAGATATGCTGGAAGACATGCTTCGGAAATCTTTTTCGAATCCGGAAGATATCTCCGCGATGAATCCCGTCCGGATCGTGGGTCGAGTAGGAATGGTTCAGATTCTTGACGAGCGCTGTCTCCACATACCCCTTCCGACTCTCTGCCACGAGAAATGTGTAGAATTTGTTCACGTAGTGTACAAGCACACCGTTCGAAACAATTCCCAACACAATCATGAAGACTACGGAATCCGTGTCGAACCGCGTCTTGAATGAATAGGCGATGACGTACGCCGGCGCAAAGAGGATCATCAATCCCGCGCCTTTCGCACACGCGGCGATCAGAAGGCCAAGCGCACGGAGATACCGCTGCGGGGCAGGGATGGTGTCGTTCGTTAGGACGATCATCATCTGCGCGAGGGATGATGATGTGCCCTGTTTGCTTCGGACAAAGCGCAGCGTACCGAATGTTTCGGCGGCATAGACGCTGATCGCCATGACCACAACGTACACAAGGATAAATTGAACATACATCCCGAGCACGCGCTGGAGTTTTTCCCCCGTGATGCCCCTCTGCTCCGCTCCCGTCTTGTAGAGTTCATCGGTGAATTGCTGCCGACGCGCATCGAGGATTGCTTCGAGCAGAGCCTCATGACGTTCGCGCTGCTGGGGGATGAATGCATCAAGCGATTCTTTGTAAAGCGCACGGTCGAGAGGGTCGCCGAAGTCGAGGAACCGAAGGCCCAGCGCCTCCGCCACCGCCGGGTCCGGCACAGCAACCTGATCCGCCTCCTGCTGATGCAACCTGAGCATGATGAAGCCAAACACTGCGCCGACAAGCATGACGCTGAGGAGATGTTCAAGCACCTTGCGTTTCATACCGGCACACTCTCAGCGCACCTGAATGCTGCCGGGCGCCGCATGCACGCGCAGGGTCGTCCCCAACACCGTGCTTTCGATTCTTTTGGCAAGCAGCGCGCTGCTCTCGCGAAAATGGTCCGCAGGCAGCGACGTCTCAAGGCGACACTCGATGCTCTCGTTCGAACTCTGAACGTGCCACGACGGCGCAGGAAGATGACGGGAGGTTTTCGCGTTGAGGTGATCGAACAGCCGACGCAGCTTGGCATTGACTTCCTCGACCCGTTGAACGATTGCGGGCAGAACACGCGCGAGTTCCTCCGCCGGTCGCGACACTCCCCGCGGCACAACGCGCCAGTGCCGTTGCCCCTGCGAAGCGTCCAGCCGGACCCAACCGTACTGCTTTGATAGCAGGACCTGCACGTACGTCATGCCGTTCACCGCAAACTGACGCACAAGGATGGCGCCGCGAGGAAGCGTGCGCTTCGTCTGTTCTCGCGCATCCCACCGAACGATGCCTTTCACCGACACGATCTCTATCGAATCGCGCAGCGGCGTCGCGTTCCGGACGGTCTTGACGACACCCGCATCGTGAACGCCCACCAGCTCTCCGCCGTCGTCCTTGAGCAAGTAATACAGCGAGCCGTTAGCCTCCACTTTCATACACGGGGTGAAGCCATCGCCTAACACATCGTCCTCGGCAAGAATGCGAAACGGGGTGAAGGCAAGAAGCGCCTTGCGTTCCCGGTCCTTCAGTTGTTGCTGATAGCGGTTGAAGACGAGCAGTCGCTGCGGACGCTCGACAATGAGGAAGTCCTCCGCCTGTGCGGTGTGGCGTCCGGCAGCAAGAGACAGGAACACGAACGCCGCGCACAAGAACGCGCGCGCGGCTCTCACAGCATCCGCTATTTCTCCGATTCTCTCCACTTCTCGATCGTCGAGAGTTGGGAAGCGACGCCGTACAGATCAATGCTCGTCGGATCGAACTGGGTGGTGAAGTAGGCGAGCGACGGCAGCGAGAACATCCATTTCGCCAGCGCAAGCTGGTTCTCCAGCATATCAATCCTGCGCGCATATTCCTGCTTGTCGCCGATCTGCCGCGTCGACATGAAACCGTACAGGTAGTTCAGGAATTGGAGAAGATCGTTCCGTTCTGCCGCGTTCAACTCGGCATCGAGCCGGAAAAAATTCTTGTCCGCCGTAAACGATCGCGGACTGACCGTGATGCTTCCCGCAGCATCTGTTTGGGTGATGAGATGAATCTTATACGTCTGCAGATCCGGCTCACGCAAAAATACATTGTACAGATCGAACAAGAAGTTGCTGCGATAACCGGGAAACGCGACGAGAAAGGCGTCGTACTCGCCGGCGGGAATCTCCTCATTTTGAATCGCCGTCACCTTCAAGCGGGCCCCACTGATGTCGGGTGAGTTGAGAATGTCAATCAGCTCCGTGTACTCTTCACGGAAACCGAAATTCACGCACGCTTTGATGCGCACCGTATCGGGCAGTATGGCAAGGTTCGGCGGCGTATCATCCACCGCCGGTTCGACGACTTTCTCTTCAATGTAATACGACGATGACGGAAAGACGCTCGTGTTGATGTAGTCGTAGTAATTGTTTCGATTGCCTTTGTAATCAACGATGTTGCGCTGCTGCTCGGAGCCGATCTTGTAGAAACGCTCGACGATGCGTCGCACGTCGATGGCTTTACGCAGCTCGCGCCGCTGTTCACGATTCAAACGCTGCGTGTTGAACACGAGCGCAAAGAATGTCGTGCTTACATTGGATTTGGTAAAGAACTCCGTCGTGTCGTTGAGCACGGGCGAGAGCGAACCGAACGGCGTGTCCAGCAGGACGTTGATGCGGTTGTTCCGCAGCTCCGTCGTGAACGTGCTGTTATCAATGAAGGGAGCGAGCTGAACGTTGGCAATGTTTGCTACGCCGTCCGGACTCTTGCGGTAGTTCGAGACTCCTTCCTTCGGCGGCAGCGCGAAATACTCAGCCGTTCCGACCGTGTAGTTCAACGCATTCATGTCCGAACCGTCCGGCAGAATCTTGAACGACAGCACTTCCTTGATATCCGTATCCTTCCAGATGCGGTCTCCTTTGAACTTCATGCGGATGACGTTGTTCGCGTCGGGACCTTCGAAGTCGAGCGGGTCAATCGCCTGCGAGACAAGAATGTAATCGGGCGAGAGACTGCCGAGCGCCTGAATGCGCCGCAAGGTAAAGCGCAGGTCCGCCGCCGAGAAAAGATGCTCACGTGTCTTCTCGACGGACTTCACCTCATCATCTTCCATCTGCACCGTATAGCTGTCGTGCCAGCGCTTGTTGGTCTTCAGTCGAACGGAGACGATGTTGTTTTGGTCAATGCCGAGGAACTCCCCCAGCCCGTCTTCGTACACAATCCCGCTCGGGTTGGCAGCAATGTTGAACAGCCCATCGAACTGGATCTCTTCGAGTTTATCCGACAGCGCATTGGAACTCGGCAGATGCGGGTCAATGGTCGGCTTCTGATGTGCGATGTACGGGATCACGATGGAACCGCGCAAGCTTGTGCGTGTAAGAAAATAGATCGCCGCGGCCGCCACCACCAACACGATCCCGCCAATGATGAACAGCCGCTTCTTGTTCGTCGGTGCTTTGGCCGGGGCTGCCGGTTGCCACACAGGGGTTGTCGTTTGATCGGTCGTCATACTCTTGCTCCGGATTGATCAGTTCTTTCGGATGATGGGCACCTGCGCCATGGTGCTGATTTCAAAGACCTTGAAGCCGGGGTATTTGAAGCGAATCTCCAGGATGTTGCGCCCCTCCTTATCCATCTGTACCGGCGAGATTTGCGACTCGTAGTCGTTCGCGGCAGTCGGTGCCGTGATCGTGAACCGACCTTCGTTCTTGATCGGCGTGTTGTTGATCGTGATGGATTCGTACCACTGCTCCGTGCCTGCCTTCGCGGCGATCTCCTGCGGCAGTTTTACATTGATCTCGAACACCGGAAATTGTGCCTCCGACGGAATTTGCAACTGGACGCGAAAGAGATACTCATTGACTCCTGCGCGATTGGTCGTTACCGGAAGCGCGTACAGCTTGCGGTATTCTTTCGGTTTCACGATCCATTTTGCCACTGTAGGGTCGCACTCGTTCACGATGGAACGCAACTGCTTGTCCTCGCCTTTGTAGAACCGCCCGTGTTCCACGATGGCGCGTGCGCGGTCAACCCCTCGATCGTTGATGTTGCGCGAGAAATCGCGGTAGATAGCGCGAATGGACGCCGCGGGAAAATCGTTGTACTTCAGCCGGTCGATATAATCCTGCACCTCCTTGCGCTTGCGCTGAACTTCCGCATCGCCCATCGTGCTGAAGGTGATCGTATACGCGGGAACAAAGGCGGAATCCTTATACAGCGCCGGCACATTATCAATGGCGGCTTCGTGCGCCTTCACGAACGCGTCCACGCGCTGCTGCGAGACAACTTTGACCCGATTGAAGAGTTCAGACTCGAACGCCCGCACGAGTTTCGCTTTCTGATCGGCAACAGCTGTGATGCCGGTAGGCACAGAGGTAAAGTGAATCTCTTTCATCGTCCCTTCCGCGCTTGCCCACGCGTTGGCGTTCAGGCGCTGCACGAATTGTTGTCCGAGCGAGAACACCCGATCCGAAAGCTCGGCGCGCGCCGCTGCGTTTCTGATGTCCGCATCGAGCAGCATTGCGCAGCTGTACCGTCCGTACCGATCGAACGTCACCGCACGCGATTCGGGAATCCGTGCGCGAATATCCGCCACCTTGCCGATCAAATCGACATAGAACGCCTCCGAACTCCAGGGCGGATTCACGGCAAAGGCATTATCAATCTGACGGAACTTCTCCTGCACCGATTGCATGGCCTCTGCTTCGACGTTGTAGCGTTCCACAAAATCCATCACGCTGCGAAATTCCGACGGCGGCGTGCTGCCAAGGGCGTCGTACAATCGCTTCGCATTCGCGAGGGGCGGGTCGAAGACGATCTTCCTCGTATCACGCTTTGCGCGCAATTGGTCGTCAAAGTAGCCTGGGGCATCATTCAAACGCCGCGAGAAAACATCGCGGGCCTTTTCCAGAATCGGCGCAGGATAGCGCGAGCCTTCACCGAGGAACTCAGCAAATGTCGGTGCGGATTGCAGAAACCTCCCGACGTTGCCTTGCGTCTCTCGCTCTTTGCTGAAGACCGTCAGGACGTTCAGATAGTTCTGCTGGAATTGATATTCATTGTCGGTCTGATTCTTCAACTCAACGTACTGTTCATACGCGGTGTCCCGCGTCGCGGCGATATTCGGGGGAAACACGCTCTGCAGGCGTTCCAATTCCTCCTGTACGGAGCGCACGTTCTTGCTCGTGGCACGCAGCAGCGCTATGCGCTCGGCGAACGGAAAGCTCGAAAAGTCAAATGTGCGGTCGATGGAGTTGTAGGTGGAACGATCCACGAGGTTGTTCGTCAGAACGCCTTTGTACTCGGTGTATTTGTTTTCGAACGTGAAACGCCATTGAGGAACATACCTGTACTTCATCACCAGCTCGACATCGCTGCGCACCTGTTCGACCACCCAGTAGTATGTCGGCACCGATGTGTCGATCGCATAGACGCTGAGGGAATCGTTCGCCGCGGCTTCGTCTCGTATTTCCTGTCGTGGACCCTCGCCGTTCTCGAACTGCGATGTCAGGTAGTACTCCAGCGTGCGTTTGGCGGAGAGCTTCAACACAAGATAGAACTGATTGCGCTCCGGTCGCGGGAATTTTATGAAGTACTTCTTGTCCTTCTCCAACCTAAAGTTCTCGTCATCATCCTTCAACTCGATGTACCCGCGCTCGGCAGGAGAGAGTTCGGGCGACGGGGAAAGCTCCTTGTATGCGGCGCACCCCGAGAGTACAAGAACAATCAAGAACAGTGCAGCGAGTCGGTTCATGCCATTCCTCCACGGTTTTCTGGAAACTCCAATACGCCTTAATATCAGGAACTTACGCTCCCGATTCAAGGGAAAGTTGCAGGAGTGCGTTGTTGCAGAACGACCGGCACTTTCAACTCTCCCGAACGTTTGTTAGATTGATGTCGACATTTCAGGCGTCCCGTCAAAACACTATCGTTCTTCGATCATCCTCACGACCATCGCGCGTTGAACGCCCGTCGTTCCGTATGCCGTCACCATCTTCGTTCTCGTAGGCAACACGCATATACTTGGCGCAGCGCGACCGACGAGGATTCGCCTGAACGAGGGGAGTGTGCTTCACCGTGCGCGCTTCCCTTCCATAGTTCAGTATCTGATCCGGGGGATCATTCATGACACTCGCTGCAGAATATAAAAAATCTCTCAAGATGGCCGAAGTCGAAGAGATTCTCGACCTCGTTATCTACCGACCCATCGCTTTCGTTCTCGTCAAGCTCATCTATCGTCTCCCCGTTACTCCCAATGAGATGACGTATGCGGCTCTTGTTGCGGGCATTGTTTCCGCCATAGAGTTTGCGCAGGGAACGGAGACAGGATTCCTGTGGGGCGCATTCTGGTATGCAATCGCCAACGTGCTGGATTGCGGCGACGGTATGTTGGCGCGACTCCAACGAAGCGGAACCCCCCTGGGACGACTCGTTGATGGCGTTGTAGATTGGCTCTCGAGTGTTGCGATCTTTTTCGGACTGGGCATGGGCATGTCGGCTTATTTCGGAAGTCCGCTGTACTGGCTGCTGGCGATTGCCGCGGGTGTGCTCTCGGGATATCATGCGATGCTGTTCGACAGGCGACAGCAGGAGTACATTACGACGGTTCGCGGCGAACGCAATTTTCTCGAACGCGAACTCGATAAGGTTGCACACGAGATGGGTCGGACACGTTCGCCGCTGCGGCGACTTGTCCTGTCCACATACCTATGGTACATGAAAGCACAGGAAGGAGCACCCGTCAGCAGCATGCCCGCCGGCGAGTCCACGCCCGCAAGGTATCGCGCGCATTCCAAACGCATCATGCGCTGGTGGACCTGGATGGGACCGACCACGAATCGCACGCTGCTGATGATTGCAGGAATCGTCGCGCACCCCGACTGGTTTTGCTGGCTCGTCGTCATCCCGGCGAATCTTTATCTCGCGACATTGGTTGTCTGGCAACGTAAAGTGGACAGGCGTCTGCACCAGGCATCGGACGCCGCCAAACTTGGAACAACCCCGATGGCAGCCTAAACTCGTACGATGGCAGTGCCTTCATACCACAAGCATCACGAACCACCTATCATCTCCGCTGAAAGGCATACTATGGGTCAGATCATTCTGGATCGCAACGAAAACCAATACGGCCCCGCGCCTGCATGCTATCGCGTGCTGCAGGAGGCAAATCTCGAACAGCTCAGCCTGTACTCGCGGGACTTTGCCAAAGGTCGCAAGAGCCAGCTATCGCAGCGCCTCGCCGACGAGATCGGCATCCCCGAGGAGCGGGTCCTGCTCAGCTACGGCAGCGAGGACATGCTGAAACAGGTGGTACACTGTTATCTGCATCAGGGCGAGCGCCTTCTGCTGCCGCAGCAATCGTGGTGGTATTACAAGAGGATCGCACAGGAGGTCCACGGTGATCATGTCGAATATCCGCTGTACGAACGCGGCTATCGGTTTGAGTTTGATGTGGATGAAATTATCACCCTCTATCATCGGCATCGGCCCCATCTCATCCTCGTTGCCTCGCCGAACAATCCCACCGGAAGCACGATGAAGCGCGACGATCTCACACGCCTGATTGATCGCTGCTCTTCGTCCTACATTGTTCTCGATGAGGCATATTTTGGTTTTGAAAACTCGGCCGACGATCCTCTCAAGAAACTCCTTGATGCACACAGCCGGTTGGTGGTCCTGCGAACGTTTTCGAAGTACTACGCGCTGGCGGGTCTGCGTATCGGCTATGCGTGTGTCGGTTCCGACCTGACGCACCTGATCGAATTCAGCGCCCGCTATCTCGGCTACAACCAGCTCACGGAGCAGATCGCCCTTGCAGCACTCTCGGACAAGCCGTACTATGAGCGTATCACGCAGTATATGCGCGAAGACAAAGCCATGTATTTCGAAGAGCTGAACAAGCTGGAAGGCTTCAAAGCGTTCGCGTCGGACGCCAACTTCATGCTCGTACGTTATCCATCGGAACACAAAAGAGAACTGCAAGAAGGCCTGAAGCAACGCGGTATCATTGTAAAATTTTTGGATGATCCGGGCGTCACCGACTGCATGCGCATCACCATCGGCACGCGGGATCAGAACCGACGGGTCATCGCCGCGTTTCAGGAGGTTGCCGAAGCACTCGCCGCGCGTGTGGAGACCGAAGCAGAATGACGGGAATAATTCTTGCCGCAGGAATCGGTCTGCGTCTTCGCCCTCTGACCGAGACCCTGCCGAAGGCTCTTCTTCCGGTCGGCGGCAAGCCCCTGCTGCAGCGCAGCCTCGAAGCGCTCACCTCTGCCGGACTCGGCCGGTGCGTGATCGTCACCGGCTATTTGCAGGAAAAGATCGAGGAGTTTGTCAGAAGACTTCATCCGCCGCTTGCCGTCGAGTTCATCCACAATCCTGCATTTGCAGAAACGAACAACAACTACTCGCTCTGGCTGGCGCGTCCGGCGGTAAGCGGCGAGGAGATTGTTTTGTTGGATGCCGACATTCTCTTCCATCCCCACATTCTGACGCGGCTGCTCGCATCCCAACACTCCGATGCCCTCATTCTCCGAACAACCAACACACTCGGGCATGAAGAAATCAAATGCGAGCTCGATGGCAGCGGAGCGGTCACCCGCATCGGCAAGCAGCTGGATCCCGCCAAAGCCGCAGGCGAGTCATTAGGCATCGAGAGATTCTCGGCGCCGGTTGCCGCCCGACTCTTCGATGTGCTTGCCCGCCGTCATGTGTACGACGAGTTTTACGAAGCGTCGTTTCAGGAACTCATTGACGGCGGCGTGCGTATCCACGCTGTGGACAGCGGCGGTCTTCCTTGTGTCGAGATCGACACGCCGGAGGATTTGGCTGCAGCCGAACACCTTGTGCGACAGTTGCCGTGAGAACGGGACGCTATTCCTACAGCGCATCGGTTAAATCGGATCTTTCCGATGAACCGATCAACACGTACCTCATCCGGCCGCTTGCCGGCTTGATTGTGTGGCCGCTGTATTACACCGCCGTCACACCACAACATCTGACACTCGCCTCTCTGGCTGCAGGTATCATCGCTGCATACTTCTACGCTCAAGGGTCGTCTTCGGATGTGATTGCGGCCGGACTTCTCGTTACGCTCAAGGACGTTCTCGACTCCGCCGATGGACAACTTGCGCGCGCGAAGCAGCAAACGAGCCGCAGCGGTCGCTTCCTCGACTCACTCGTTGATGTCACCGTGAATCTTGCGGTTTTTGCCGCCATCGGTTACAGGCTGTTTGCCGACACCGGCTCGCTGCATCTCATCATTCTCGCTGCACTTGCATTTCTTGGAACAACGTTTCGCGTGTCGTATCACGTATTCTACCACACCGCGTTCCTCCATCTTCAGAACCGTTACACCACGAACCGGTTGACGGAAGAAATTCAAGAAGAGGATCTCAACGCGGGTGGTACGACACTGACGCTGCAGCGGCTCTTTCAGGTGGTATATGGTTGGCAGGATAGGATTGTTGCTCGGCTCGACTTATGGTGCCGCAGGGAATTGAAGGGAGATGAAAGGACTGACGCGCTGTGGTACGGCGATGTAGTTGGTCTGCGTCTCTCCGGAATGATGGGGATGGGAACCGAACTTGGCGTGCTGACGCTTTTCTCGCTGCTCAACCGTCTGGAGCTGTACCTCGTTTTGAACGTCATCGTCGGGAATGCCGTCGCGTTGGCTTCGGTCGCCTACCGTCGTCTCATCCTCTGCCGGCGCCTTAGTCGCGTACCTCGCCACCGCGCCTGAGGTTCTCGACGATCGCTGCGTGCTGATCGAGTGAGATGCCGAAATCTTCGCGCAGGCGATCGGTCGCCTTGGGATCGCTGAGGGAAATCCCTCCCTCCGCTGCTGCACGACGAAGTGCCTCTGCGTATGCCTCGCGCCGGATCGAACGTTCCATAATATCGTGGTCGTTCTCGCTTATCCCAAGCGACGCACGGACGGCTTTGAGCAGCGCCGTCTCCTCTTCACCGGGAATCCCCTCCGACCAGGAGTGCTTGAGGAAGCTGCGGTAGAGGGTAACCGATTCTTTTCGGAGAGCGGCGCGGCGTTCGTTCATGGTGCGCTCACGCGCTTCTTCCTCGCGTTTCCAGAGCAGACCGCGCTGCGAGCGCTGCTCGAACACGCGACGCGCCTCCTCTTTCCGGTGCGTCTCGTTCAGGATATCCATCTCAAGGTCTTGCGCCCGCGTATTGGCCGGATCGATAGCATACACCGTCTCGATTTCCGCTCGGGCTTTGTCGTACTGGCGGTGACGGTAGAACTCCTCCACGCGTTTGAGGCATGCGTCGATTTTTGCTTTGCGGATCGCGCGCTTCTCCTGTTCCTCGCGTTCCTTCACGGCGAACTCTGCAAGCTCTTTCTGAAGCGATTCAACTTTGCGGAGATGCTCCTCGCGCCAGCGCCGCGCCCCCTCTCTCCGTTTGGCCTGGGCCTGACGGGCATTGTAAATTTCCGTTTCAAGCCGTTTCGCCTCCTCGTTGTCGGGCGAGATGAGATACACCTTCGTCACTTCTTTTACCGCTTCTTCGAAGCGCTGCTCGGCGAGAAATCTGCGCGCCGCTTCGAAGTACATCCGCATTTTCTTCTGCTGGGCAAGGCGCCTGCCTTCGGCGATCGCTGCGCGCACCGCTTCCTGGTGGTTGCGCGTGTGTTCTTCCTCCTCGCGCTTGAGCCGCTCCAACTCTGCCTGGCGCAGTCGCTCCGCTTCCTCTTCCTTCCGCTTCTTTTCCTGCAGGAGACGCTGTGCCTCCTCCTCACGGCGTCGGACTTCTTCTTCCGCCTTGCGTTTTGCTTCAAGTTCTATGCGGAGCTGTTCGGCAGCCAAACGCTTGCGTTGTTCTTCCTCGAGGCGACGACGCTCTTCCTCGATCTGACGCTGATAGTCAAGCTCGATGCGGCGCTGTTCTTCTTCCTCAGCGCGCCGCTTCTCCTCGAGCGCCTGCCGCTGTTCCTCTTCCTCCTGTTCCCGTCGGCGACGCTCCTCTTCCAGCTTTGCCTGCAGTTCCTCCGCCATCCGCGTGTGTTCGGCCTGCAAATCAATACCTGCCGACGGCTTCTGTTGCACCGGAATGGTTTTGCGCTGTTCTTCACCGGCTTGCCCCGTGCCGTCGGCCGCTTCGGGCGTGCGAGGGACCTGTTGCATGAGGCGACGGAGTTCCTCCTCCAAACGTTTCCGCTCGGCCTCCTCCGCTCGTCGTTTCGCCTCAAGTTCCTGCTGAATCCGCCGCCGTTCTTCTTCCAGCTTGCGATGTTGTTCTTCAAGGCGCGCCCGCAGCTCATCCTCCAGGCGTTTGCGCTCCGCTTCGAGTTGGGCCTGCGCCTCCGCTTCAATCCGTTTGCGTTCTTCCTCCAGCTTGCGGCGCGCCTCTTCGGCAATGCGTTTGCGCGCCGCTTCCTCTTCCTGACGGAGCTGACGCTCGGCCTGCAGACGCCGTTCCTCTTCTTCGCGTTTCATCAACTGTTCGGCTCGAATGCGCGCCTGCTTCTCCTCCTCGTAACGCCGACGCTCCTCTTCCAGCTTGAGCGTCGCCTCCTCCAACTTGCGGCGGATTTCCTCTTCCGCCCGGCGATGCGCCTCTTCGATCTCACGCTGGCGTGCCTCTTCTTCTGCGCGCCGACGCGCTTCCTCTTCCGCTCGTCTTCGCGCCTCCTCTTCCTCGCGTTGCCGCCGTAGCTCTTCGGCTCTCAGGGCTGCTTCGATGATCTCGCGTTGACGCGCCAGCTCTGCTTCTGCCTTCTTCCACTCCTCTTCGGCGCGCCGCCGGGCTTCTTCGGCCAACCGGCGCTGCTCCTCTTCTTCCTTGCGCCGCGTCTCCTCGGCAATGCGCAGCAGTTCTTCTTCTTCTGCCCTGCGTCGCGCTTCGTCCGCAATGCGCCGCGCTTCTTCCTCTGCGCGTCGTTTCACCTCCTCGGCCTGGCGGATGGCTTCCTCCGCAATTTTTCTGCGCTCCAGCTCTCCTGCCTTGATGATCGCCTCGAGTTCCGCCCGTTGACGCGCAAGCTCTGCTTCGGCCATGCGGCGGGTTTCTTCGGTCACGCGTCGGATTTCTTCTTCCGCCTTCCGTTGCGCTTCGGCAGCAACACGCTTGCGTTCCTCTTCCTCTTCCCGCAGCCTGCGTTCCATCTCCATGCGCTGGCGCGCAATCTCCTCTTCTGCACGTCGTTGCGCTTCTTCGGCTTTCCGCAGTGCTTCCTCGGCGATCTTGCGCTTCTCTTCCTCTCCCGCCTTGATAATCGCTTCCAGCTCCAGACGCTGGCGTTCCAATTCCTCTTCGGCCTTCCGGCGTGCCTCTTCGGCACGACGTCGCTGCTGTTCCTCAACCCTCCGCCGCTCTTCTTCGGCGCGCCGTCGCATCTCGATCTCGGCGGCCTTTCGTTCTGCCTCGGCGGCCAGACGTGCGCTCTCCGCTTCAATCCGCCGGAGTTTGGCTTCCAGCTCCGCACGCTGACGGGCACTTTCGGCATCGGACTTCTTGCGCGCCTCTTCCACCTTCAGCGCCGCTTCCACTAATGCCCGCTGACGCGTCAACTCGGCTTCGATTTTCTGTCGGGATTCATCGGCAAGACGGCGTTGCTCTTCTTCCGCCTTTCGTATCGCTTCTCGTTCAAAGCGCACTTCCGGGGAAAGCACGTCAACGTCGAAGGATCGAGATGCTGCCTCCCGCCGGCCACTCTCCGAAGGCAGCAGATCACTTTCAGCACTACCGGGGCGGAGCGGTTGCTGGAATGTCAGGGTGGGTTTGGATGGCACATCTTGCGGCTGGGTGCTCGGTGCTGAAGGCGACGCCTTCCGTTGTTGCAGGGCATACTCAACGCGCTCGCGGTATGCCAGCGCGTACGGATTCTGAGGATCGGCGGCCATGGCTTTGGAGACGAGTTCACGCGCCCCTTCATAGTCGGCAAGCTTGTAGAGCTTGTCCGCCTGTCTCAAAAACTCGCCACTCTTCCTTCGTCGCTCCTGCGCGTCGTCGTACTCGGCCATGGGGGGAATAGAATCATTTGTCTAAACGAAACGCCCGATGAACGCTTCAAACGTGAAAAAATATATCCATTGCATAGTAGAATGTCAACGAACGTGCCGGAGGCTATGACGCTGTGCACACGCTCTGTGAAGCGAAAAGAGGATACGTTGTTCTACTTAAGACTATCGAAGGGGATGTTGAGAATGGGATAGTCGCGCCACGAATGGAAATCGAAGTGCCACCATTCGGCAGGATGGACGCTGAACCCTTCGGCTTCCATCGCTTCGCGCAGCAGGTCGCGCATCCGGCGCTGCTGCAACGTACCGCCCTTGTAGCGGGCAGCGGCCCGTGCGGTAAACTCATCGTAGGCGCTGGGCATCGTCACTTCCTTGCCGGTCCGAACATCGTACAGCGATACATCCACCGCGCAGCCCCGATTATGCTTGGAGCCTTCTTTCGGGTTGGCAACAAACTTCCGCTGCACAGGCGGCGTCTCGTCCCAGAACTGCTTGGTGACATCCCACGGCCTGTAGGCATCAAACAGAAGAATCCCAAAGCCACGCTTCTTCAGCCGAGCGTTCGCGCGCACCAACGCCTCTGCCGCCGGACGCTGCAGAAATGCTCGGACCTGCGTGTACATCGGGCGCTTCATGAAATTGTTGGATGTCGCGTAGCGGATGTCCAACCTGATGGTCGAATCGAGCGTTACCACCTCAACGAGGTCGCTGGTCGCGTTCTGTGCCGGCGTGGCCGGTGGCCGGGCAAGTAGACCGCAGCTCAGCAGAACCGCCGGCAGCAAGCGGATCATAGACTGTTGTTCGAGCGGTAGAACGTAACGGAGTGTTCCATCCCTCGTTCCTCCTTACGCCACGCATCATAACGGTCAAGCCACGAGCACTGCGCGAGGATGTGATCATGTTCGGGATTTGCGTAGGCAATGCGGATCGGACGGGGTCGGTGTTGAAGTCCGGCATGAATGCGTTCGACAACTGTCGAAAGCGTTGCGGCACCAAAAGGGTTGAAGAAGGTGAAGACCGTACCCTTCGAGTAGTCGAACTCTTGAGCAAGCGAGTTGTAGATGACGATCGGTGATTTCCGTCCACGTAGCTGGCGGCTGTTCTTTTCAGCGACCCGACACAGTTCGGGCACGGCTTCAATCCCGATCACTTCCTGAACAACATACCGAGCAGCGACACACAGCACTCTTCCTTTCCCCGAGCCGACATCAACAACAACATCGGAAGGTTGCAATGAGAGATGTTCCAGAATGGGGATGATACTTGCATAACGCATCGTGGCGTAATGGGATGCGTCTGGAATCACCGTATCCACAATCCCATGCGTGGAGATTCCGAGGCGAAGCTCCCAATACAGGTTGTGCAAACGGGACAGCAGTGGATTCGTGGCCCTTGGCATTTGTCTGGTTCCAGGGATAAGCATAAGATGTACGACTGAGGGCCTTCCTGCCTTCAACGAACTCGTGAGGGCACACCAAGCATCATGAGAGAAGGGACACGCTTGCCTCAGCAGAGCAATCGTGGGCTTCTTTTCTCCAAAGAGCGTGGAACCTTCAGACCCAAAGAAATATACTTCCACATCGGATGAATTCCAACCCCTCGAACAGATCGCCAGGTGAGTTCTTGCTCACCATCCGACGAGCACCGCACTCGTTCTACCGCACGAGCACCATGGCTTTTGTTTCCGAGAACTTCCCCGCCACAAGCTTATAGTAGTACAGGCCGCTCGCCAATCCCTCAGCGTTCCAAACGACCGCATGACTGCCCGCATCGTAGTCACCCGAAGCCAATTCTGCAACCTCCTGGCCGAGCGTGTTGAAGACTTTCAGCGACACGGCGCTCGATTGCGGCAGCGTGAAGTGAATGGTGGTGGACGGATTGAAGGGATTGGGGTAATTCTGGCTCAGAGAGAATGCCCTCGGAACAGCATCACTCAACGGAACATCGAGCGTGATATCCTGCCCCGGCACGACGGAGTTGTTCCAGAGCGTTTTGCCTTGTGTTACCGTAATAACCCCACTGGTTGTGACGGTATCATACGTTTCCACAAACACCTGAGCTCCTCCCCGCGAAAGAAAGATATAGCCGCCCACGGGACTGTTGTTGTAGAAATTCACCTTGCGGATGCGAAGAGCAGCAACGCGGCGGGAGTCGTTGGGCAGCGTCATCCAGCCTGCCGCATCGATTGTGTAGCGCGCTCGATGCGTCGTCAACGAACCGCCGATGGAATCGTTGTTCAAACTGATGCGTGTCCAATTCGTGAACTCCGTTGCCCAGCTTGTGCCGACCGTTAACGGCAACCCATAGACAATCTCGTTGGGGATGACGCGCAAGCGAAACTCGAGCGTTCCGATGAGGACACTCTGGCGTCCCATAGCGCCCATGTTGATCAACTGGGTCGGGGTGAGCTGGAGATATTGGTAGATGGAACCGGAGATCCCGATAAAATTCGTATCGAGGCGGAGACAGTGTGTTGCACCAGGATGTTGCGCTATCCACGGAGAAGACGCTGCAGAAACCGCACGGAACACTTGAAATGAGTTGGTCGCAAGGTGGCTGAAGTTCCAGTTGTTTGATAGCGAGCCGGCCGTTCCAATATTGAGCGTCGTGACTGTGTTATCGGTAATTGTGGGTAGGATGTTGCCGGGCGTGAGTATCCCATTGATTTCGCTTTGTGAGATGGTAATTTGTGCCTTCCCCTCAAGACACAGGAATACGCTTCCACAGACGAGCAGCATCTTGACGACACGCGTTTTCATGAGTCAACTCCTTATTAAATTAATTTGTGCAGGTTGCTACTTCCACAAACCGGTTGTTGCTCTCGAACCTTACAACGTTGCTTCCAGCGCAAGAACGAATGTTCGCGGCGGACTCACATTCGCGGTGAGTTCCAGATAATTGTAGCGAAACGCATTATTGATGTTGAACGTTGCCGTCACAGGCACGCCCAGCGACGAGAAATCGGCGCCGAAGCGGAAATCCGTAACCACAATCGCCACGCGCTCATCGGCATCCTGAATGATCGCGAACAGATCGTACACCCGATCCACACGACTAATGTAACGGAAATCTACCCCAACACGCAACAGTCCCATCTGCCCTAACACCTGAGAATACAACACATGCCGCGGGCGGTACGGAAGGATGTTGTTGCGGCGAGGGGCAAGCGTGTCTAAAGAACTCTGAT
Organism: Ignavibacteriales bacterium; assembly: GCA_037441705.1. GTDB lineage: Bacteria > Bacteroidota > Ignavibacteria > UBA10030 > UBA6906 > CAADGV01. The sequence goes on along the minus strand of JBBIRR010000002.1, from coordinate 24,277 downwards.
CCTCGGGATAGACATAGGTGTAGCCGAGGCTGTATTGCAGCGCCCCGTCAAGAAAGCCCAATTTCAGCGAGGTTTCGAAGCCCTGAACGCGGGCGCGGGCGACGTTCTGCCACTGAACAAACAAGGTATCGCGCGTTTGATTCGAATAGGCCCGCGGCTCCACAAGGTCGTTATACCATGACGAAAACGCAGCAACGTCAACCACGCCAAGCTCTCCCAGTTGGTGGGAGACGCCCAACTCGAAAGAATAGCTCCGCTCGGGCTTCAGGTTCGGACTCGGGACGAAGAAGCCGAGACCGAGATCGAGCGACACCCACGCCTCGGCAACCGAAGGAACCCTGAACCCGCGCCCGAACGATGTACGGAACGTCGTTCCCTCCGATGGGGTGTAGGTGAGCGCAAGCTTGGGGTTGAACTGCGGAGACGATTGTGTAAGATAGAGTGACTGCAGGTCGAGCCGCATGCCGTAGGTGAAGGTGAATCGATCGTCCAGTTTCCATTCGTCCTGAGCGTAGAGAGCCCCGCCGTAGGCTTTCCGATCGCTGAACAGGTCCGACGTGATCAGATCGAGCTGGCCCTCGGCGCCGGCGGTGACTGTATGCTCCTCGTTGACGTACCACGTTGCCCCTGCTTCCAGGCGAAAGCCGTTTGCGATAGAGCCTTTGATGTCCTTCCACCGTCCCGCCCCCGAATCGTGCCACGTGGTGGAGACGAAGCTGTTGTAGTTCCAGATCCCTTTCGCCGTCAGCGCTACATTCTCCGTGACGACATCGCGATAGATGCCGCTCACGTAGTACCGTGTGGATTTGATCTCGTCATCGCGTTGGAGGCGGAACGGCAGCAGCGCCGAGTCTAAATTCTGCCAGTAATTGAATTTGCCGCCGTACTCGTTCAGCAAGCCAACGTTGAGTGTCAGCGAATTTTCCGAGGAGAAGTGTTCCTCCGTTTTCAGATACACATTGTGCCGCTTGCGATGGTCGTTCTTCCGGTACCCATCATCGGTCTGACGCGAGAGGGCGAACACGATGCCAAGGTCACCCGCCTTGAACGCGTGACTCAACGCCATGCCGGTGAAGTACAGGTTTCGATCCGTCCACTTCCATTTGGCAAAGGAGGGCTTGTTGTACAAACCTGCGTACGTGCGGACGTGGGTCTCGGGAATTTCGGGGATCGGCTTCGTGATGATGTTGATGACGCCGCCGAGCGCGCTCGTCCCGTACAGTGCCGAGCTTGCCCCTTTGACAACTTCGATGCGATCAATCTGTCCTACGGGAACCGACTCGAAAATCAACTCGCCCGTGTCGCCGGTGATGAAGGGAATGCCATCCAACTGCATCATCACACGACTCCCCACCCCGATAGCATAGCCGCTGGAGCCGCGGATGTTCACCTGCCGTCCGGTGATATTCACGCCGGAAACATAGCGGAGCGCTTCCTCAACGGTTTGAGAGTTCCGAAAACCAATCTCCTCGTTCTCAAGGACCGATGTCGACACGGGAACTTCCTCCAGCGACTGCGGCCGTTTGTTTGCGGTGACCACAATCTGTTCTTGTGGAATCGGTGTAGCCATCAGTTCCACGTCCAGCACAGTTTCATCATTCTCTTCGACGTTCACATTCGTCAGGACGTGGCGCTGATATCCGACGAGCGAGAAGACAACGGTGTACCGTCCCGGCGTAAGCCCAGCAATCCGATACCGACCTTGAGCATCCGTTGTGGTACCGCGAACCGTTCCCTGCACCATCACAGCAACACCCACAAGCGGCTCACCCCGCTCCTCGCCTCCAGCCGTTACCCGACCTGCAAGGGACCCGCCCCCGGCAACGAGACGCAACGTGATGAGATGAAGAAGGATCAGAATGGAACGAGCCTTCATTGCCACGGCCGCGGTGGTGGATTCCGAAAATCACAATAAAGATCAACGCCGGTAATGAACTGATGCTTGGCAATGACAAGAGGTTTCGGGACAAACGAATAGGGTTGCGGCGCATACAGCCCGGCCGGACGCCAGTCTGTGAAGATGTTGGGACTGTACCTCCACGCAAGCGCGACATAGCTGTACCGAACCGGCTCATCAACATCAATGCCCTGAATGAGCACCGTATATTTGATCGAATCAACAAAGCGTCCGGTGCTATCGGTTTTCTTGAATGCCGTCGTTCCGATGGGAGGGTACACCAGCACATTTCCTCTGGTCCATTCAAGAAAGAGATTGGAGCTATCGGTGGGGGGATTTTTGAAAGCGACGAGACGCAGCTCCCACACACTGTCGGGCGGAGGCCAGTTGATGAGATGAATGGTCCCGCTGAACCCGGACGGATCGGGATTCAACCCCTTATCGCAGCCGGCGCAAAGAAGAACCGAAGTAACCAGTACGAGAACAGGCAGCAGTCTTCCGCTCATGCGCGTGAGTGATTTCGTCACGCTTCATGGTATTGAACTGAGGGATGAAATGCAAGGAACAATTCGGAGAATCCGGCGCGGCAACGGTCATCGCGCCCTTGCCTGCTGCGTCTCGATCAGGTCGTGCCGGCGCAGGTATCAATCTGTACTGCTTCCCGATGCAGCCCTCTCCAGCAGTCTCTTTCTCGTGTAGGCAATCAAGCCGCCTGCGTCAATGATGGCCTGACGGGACTTGGGCATCGGCACAGCTTGGAACATCCTGCCTGTCGTTTTGTTGACAACGGTATCGCTGCCGATTTCCAGCTCGTCTCCTTCGCTCGCTTCAATATCCGGCACCTCGACCAGTCGCAGGCCAAGGTTGACGGCATTCTGCAGGAAGATGCGTGCAAAGCTCTTTGCCACAATCACCAGCTCGTGTCCCTTCAGCGTCGAAACGGCCTGCTCGCGTGATGAACCGCAGCCGAAATTCTTGCCTGCGACAATCACGCTGCCCGGCGGAATCTGCTTCGCCTTCAGCTTCGCGTTGAACTCGGTGTGATCGGCAAAGGCAAACTGCGGCGTCTCCGTCGGCAGCACCGTGGCCATGTAGCGGCCCGGATAAATGACATCCGTGGAGACATCGTTGCCGAGCGTCAGGACGACTCGTGCCATAACAAACTCCTTGTTTATTGGTGCATGATGTTTTCTTCTAGTCAATGGTCCCCGTGGTGTGTACCGACAGCTCCAGCCTCGTGCGAATGACCCTCGACGGGTTGAGTTATCGCCTGGTGCAGTCGCTCCACAAAGTGAATGAATTCCACGTACGCCTTGACGTACTCACGGCCTGCATTCACATCTCCTGGCTTGAAGTTCTTCTTCTCTGTCACCCCCTTGAATCTCGCATCCAGATTGTGAAGCAGGGATTCCTCGAGATGATGAAGAAGCTCTCGAACCGACCCTGACTCTAATGCTTTATCTGCAGCGGCGATCCCCGGATCCACCTCCGTGTCTGCCGGCTTCAGTCCGGTATACGCCACCCCCTCTCCGGCCCGGTGGATGCGAACAAGCGTCTCAAAGAAATACATGTCCGCAAGCGTGCGAGCATCGGCATTGAGCTTGCGCACCGCGAGGGTTTTTTGAAACGCGTCTCTGACTTCGGCTTCATCTTTCTTCTGCACCCAAATCAGGACGAGATTGACATCGCCTGTTTCCAATGCCTTCTTGGCTGCCAGCACAACCGGACCGTTCATCGTGTCGCAGTGCGAGCGGACAATTGCCGGAACAAGTCCCACCAACAAAATGATGGTGACAGATCGTATTGACCATGTGTGCAATGAAGATAGATTCATGTTGCATCTCCTTAGCGTGAAGACTCTCTGGGGTCTGTAATCGCGCCGACGAGTGCCGACGCGGCTGCAACCGCGGGCGAACAGAGATACACCTCCGAATTGGGATTCCCCATCCGTCCTTTGAAATTTCTGTTGGTGGTCGAAAGCGCCACTTCGCCGTCGCCGAGCGCGCCTTCGTGCACGCCGAGGCACGGCCCACAACCCGGGTTCATCACCACGGCGCCCGCGTTCACCAGATCGGCAAGGTAGCCCTTCGCCAACGCCTGTCGGTAAATCTTTGCCGAAGCAGGAAACACAAGCATGCGGACGGTGCGCGCAATCTTCTTTCCCCGCACAATCCGGGCCGCCACTTCAAGGTCATCCAGCCGGCCGTTCGTGCACGAACCGATGACAATCTGGTTTACCTTCACATGATTGATCTTATCAATGGGCTTCACATTATCAACCGTGTGAGGACAGGCGATGTGCGGCTCGAGGTTCGAGACGTCAACCGTGATGATGCGTTCATAGCGTGCATCGGCATCGGGCTGCACAAGCTGAATGTCGTTCGTAACGCCCGCTTCGTGGCGCAGGTAGCGGAGCGTCTCGTCATCGGCAGGAACAATGCCCGAGGTCGCGCCCGCTTCCACCGACATGTTACACAGAACGAGCCTGCCTGATGTCGGCATGTTCGTAATCGTCTCCCCACCAAACTCGATCACTTTGAAATTGGCTCCTTCTGCTCCGAGCTTGCCGATCAAGAAGAGAATCAAATCCTTTGCTCCAACAAACTCGGGAAAGTGTCCGCTCACGTTCACGCGAAGCGTGGCCGGCACTTCGACGTTCAGCACGGTGCCGAGCGCCCACACGCTTGCCATCTCCGTCGCCCCGATACCGAAGGCAAACGCTCCGAGCGCGCCATGGCTTGTGGTGTGCGAGTCGGTCCCGACGACGACGTAGCCCGGTCGGACGTAGCCGTTCTCGGGCAGAACTTGATGACAGATGCCGCCGACATCGCCGCGGATGTCGTGGAACTTGCGGATGGCGTACGCGGCAACGAACTCGCGAATCTTCTTCTGGTTCGTCGCCGTCTTGGGTGATTCGGCAGGCACGCGATGGTCGAAGATGATGGCCACCCGGTCGTGATCCCAGAGCCTCGGCTGGAGGTTTGTGTCCTTATAGATTTCGAGAAATTGGTTGATGACAAGCGCTGCGTTCTCGTGCGACATCGCCAGATCAACTTTCGGCTCAACGACCTCTCCCACCGTCACCGACGATCGGCCGGTCGCCTTCGCCAGAATTTTTTCTACAACCGTCATTCCCATAGAGTCCTCGTTCGTATCAATGAATCATTCCCGGGTCACACAACCCCCCGGCGCTTCAGGTCCTGAATCTTCTCGTCCGTATAGCCGACGGCGCGAAGAATTTCCACGGTGTGTTCTCCGAGCTTCGGCGGCGGGCATTCCACTTTACCCGGCGTCTTCTCGAACTTCGCCGTGAGATTGAACAGTTTCAGCTCGCCGATGCCTTCTGCGTAGATCGAGGCAATCGTTTCGCGATGCTTGATCTGTTCCTGCTCCAGCGCATCCTGTAAGCTCAGAATCTCGCCCGATGGGACGCCGCGTTTGTTCAGCACCTCGACCCAATACCTCGTCGGACGCTCCTTCAATTTTGCCTCGAGCAGAACCGTCAGCTCTTTCCGGTTCTTCTTCCGAACATCCCGCTGCTGAAATCGGGGATCGGTTTTCAGTTCCGGCACGCCGAGTTCTTCGGCAACGGCTTCCCACTGCTCCTGTTTGTTTGCCGCAATGTTGATGTAGCCATCCTGTGTAACGAACACGCCGGAGGGCGCAGCGGTAAAGTTGTCGTTCCCCATCAACACGGGCGGCTGTTTGCCGATGAGCCAGTTTGCCGCCACCCAGCCCATCAGCGGCATGATGGAATCGAGCAGGGCAACGTCAATGAACTGGCCCTCGCCGGTACGCTCGCGGTAATACAGTGCGGCCATGATGGCAAACGCGGCGTTCAATCCACCGACGGTATCACAGACCGGAAACCCTGCCCGCAGCGGATTCAGCCGCTCATCGCCGTTGATGGCCATCTCGCCGCTCAAGCCCTGAATGATCTGATCGTACGCGGGCTTCATCGCATCCGGTCCGGTCTTGCCGAAGCCCGAGATGCCGCAGTAGATGATGCGCGGATTGACCTGCTTCAGCACATCGTAGCCGACGCCGAGCCGATCCATCACATCGGGTCGAAAATTCTCTACCACCACATCGGCCGTTTCCGTGAGCTTGAGAAATATCTCCTTTCCCTCTTTCTCTTTAAGATTGAGTGTGAGGGATTTTTTGTTGGCATTCTGCGCGAGGAAACTCGTGCCCATCAGCCTGTCATTCAGTTCGGGCAGGCAGCCGAGCTTGCGAGCAAGATCGCCATCCACCGGATTCTCAATCTTGATCACCTCCGCACCGAGCAGCGCAAGATGCAGCGTTGCAAACGGTCCGGAAAGGACGTTGGTAAGATCGAGAACGCGTATGCCTTCAAGAAGTCGACTCATTACTCTTTCCTATCAAAAAAGAAAACGTGGCACTTTGCCCGGACGACTGCCCAAGGCTCACGATACCACGTTGTGTGAATGAACAGAAATCTCTTCGCCGTTCAGCGCACGATTCTGTAGCCCATCAACTCCCACACGACATTGGCCTGCCCAAAGCTCACCCCTCGCCGGTGGAGCTTCACGATGCCGAGGTTGGGAACAAGCCACGTGCGCAATGTACCGTAGTCGTTAAACCCTCCCCACAGCTTTTCGACGAGGTATGCATAAGGAAAACTGCCGACAGGAGTTTCCACCCAACCGATTTGCGCAACGGCGGTTGATTCCATTGGCGCTAATCTCCAACTCTTGTTCAGCCAGAGAGGAAATAGGTAGTTCGGCTGGGCCCATTGACTGTTCGGATAAATGTAGAATCGCACGGTATCTCCGGAGACGTTCACGTACTGTGTGTCTGTCCGCGAGCGATAGGCAAGCTGCCAGATCGAAGCCGGGATGCCGCCAGGAAGAATCGTCTGACCAAACACCGTAACGACGAGCGTGTCGCGCTGCTGTGCGAGACTGTCGAACACGGCATAGGTCCACTGCGAGCCAGTGGACGTCGGGAATTCGCTCACCGTCATCGAATCAAAGTTGCCAACCCCGAGGAGCGTGTAGCTCAGAATCCCCGTGAAGTTTGCATACGATACCACTACCGACTCAGGCACGCCTGCAACCGAAACCACCTGATGCACACCTGGAAATCTGAACGTATCGGCGTGAATGATCTGCTGTGACGGACCGAGCAGCGTAAACGCCGCGCTTCCTGCGGCTCCGCTGGAAACCGTGGCAGCAATCTGCAGCCGGTTGAACGTGAAGTTCAGCGGAATACGATGACTTGTCGTCAACCGCCGCGCACTGATGGTGTAGCTGAATGCATTCAACGCGCTGACGTAACTCGGGACGTTCGTGTTCGTGTCGCCGCCATCAATGATCGTTTCGTTCTTGTCGCATGACAGCAGCCCAAGGACCAGCAAGAGGCCCATCGCAAGAAGCATCGCTGTTCGCTTCATGGCACCTCCACATTAGTTCACCAACCTTCTTCTGAACAAGCCCGAACGATACGTTCCCGGGCCGCCCCTTCGTACAACGTTCTATTGGAGCAAACCCCCCACGGCGTCGGTGAAGCTCTATGCAGCCTGCAATCCCTTAGCAATCTCTCCCACCCTATACACCCTCCCTTCCATCTCACGTCCGAAATACTGCGCCGCATCTTGCGCAATAGCGATGAGAATATCGAGTTTGATGTCCTGCCGCAACCCCATCCGGTGCAGCATGTGGACGAAATCCTCCGTGCACGTGTTGCCCCCGGCGATCTTGGTAAACGGACAGCCGCCGAGTCCTGCTACCGATGACTCGAACGACTTCACGCCGATCTTCATCGCCGCGTAGCAGTTGGCGAGTGCCAGTCCGTACGTGTTGTGAAAGTGACACGCGCATTCAACGCCTTCGTCGAACTCCAGAATGGCGCCGAACATCTTCTCAACCTGATCCGGTGTGGCATGCCCTGCGGTATCCGCGAGACTGATGTTGCGAAGGCCCGCGTCGAGGTAGCGCTCCACAATGCGCATCACGTTCTCCTGCGGCACGTGTCCCTCGTAGCCGCAACCGAAGGCGGATTGAACGGAGACTTGTACTGTGCTTCCTGCTTCGTGCGCAGTCTTTGCCATGGCAAGAATGCGGTCGGTTGCCTCGGCCACGGACATGCCGGCGTTCTTCCTGCTGTGGGTTTCGCTTGCGGAGACTCCCATGCAGATCATCTTGACGCCGCATGCAAGTGCGCGCTCCAGGCCTTTCTCGTTCAGCACGAGTGCGCTCAGCCGCGGCAGATGGACTCCACCTCTCGAGGGCTCCTCTGGTAGGTGGAGTCCATCTCGGAGGCGCGTGAACAACTGATCCGTATCCGCCATCTGCGGCACTTTGTCCGCGCGGACGAACGAGCCGACCTGAACAACGTCCACACCCGATGCGATCAGGCGGGTGATCCACTCGATCTTCTTTTCGAGCGGGACGATTTGCTTCTCCATCTGCAGACCATCCCGCATGCCGACTTCGTGAATGATGATGTCGTTCATTTCCTGATTCCTGAAGTTCACCACCGACTACACCGAAGAGATACTTCGGTTGGATTGGAATGAACAATCAAGAAACGATCCGTGACCGATTCGTGTCGTTTCCGTTTCATCCGCGGCTTATTCCCTCGTGTCATCCGTGGTCAATTCAATTGCTGGGCTATCGCCTTCGCCATGTCAATCGTCGAGCTGGTGCCGCCCATGTCGTACGTGCGAACCTTGCCTTCCTTGATGACGGAAGCCACTGCCAGTTCGATGCGGTGCGCCTTCTCCTTCTCACCCAGCCACTCTAACATCATCTTCGCGGCAAGGATCGTGGCAATCGGGTTCACTTTATACTGTCCTGCATACTTCGGCGCCGAGCCGTGTGTCGGCTCGAACACCGCGAGTGTTTCGCCGATGTTGCCCGAGCATCCGAATCCCAATCCGCCGACCATCTGCGCACAGAGATCGGAAATGATGTCGCCGTACAGATTCGGCGCAACCAGCACGTCGTAGTTGAACGGATTCTTCAGCAGCCACATGCAGATGGCATCCACGTTCGCATCGTCCATGGCGATGTCCGGATACTGTGCCGCCACTTTCTTCGCCTCTTCAAGGAACAGCCCGTCCGTAGCGCGCACGACGTTTGCTTTGTGCACGATCGTGACCTTCTTCCGTTTGTTCTTGCGGGCAAACTCAAACGCCGCTCGCACGATCCGCTCCGAGCCTCTTGTTGTGTTCACCTTGCAGGAGATTGCATAGTGGTCCGGGGCAAGATTGGCGAACGGCGTAAACGCTTGAGAGATGTACGACAGCGTCTCGCTCAGCTCCCGCGGCACAGGGTGGAACTCGACGCCCGCGTACAGATCCTCCGTGTTCTCGCGGAAAACCACGAGATCAATCCCTTCTTTGTAGTTGAGGGGATTTCCTGCGAAGGCCTTGCAGGGACGCAAGCACGTGTACAGATCGAACAGCTGCCGCATGCGGACAATCGGCGAACGATACACAAGGCCTTTGCCTCGCAGTTCCGGTACCAGTTCCGCTTCTGCCGCCTTCACCGGCTTGGAGGTGATCGCGCCGAACAGCGCAGCATCAACATTTTTCAGAAGCTCGATCGTACGCTGCGGAAAAGCATCCCCTTCTTTCCGCCAAAACTCCCAGCCGATGTCGCCGACCATGTAGGTCGCATCAAACTCCGCCGCGTCTAACACAATCTTCGCGGCCTCCATCACATCGTTCCCGATGCCGTCGCCCGGGAGCCATGCTATTTTGTAGGTACTCATTCGATTTTCGTGAATAGTGAAGCATGAATGTGCCGAAACGAGCGCGCGGGTTAACCGCCGCGTGTCCTCGGCATGAATATGAATTGATAAGAACGAAACCGCTGATGATCAGGATGTCTTTTCTGCAGGGGCAGTGCTGCGATGTTCCTCCCACGAATGGATGAACGTCTCAGCGCCTTCAACGCCCAGCCCTAAGCCCAATCCAATGAGTAAACCATCTAACCAGTTGTCGCGAAAGAGCGAGGCCGGCATCATTTCGACACCGCTCAACACCGTCACCAACAGCGTCAGCAGAACGAACATGACGCTGTACACCAACGCCACGACGGTGAATTTCGCCTGCTTGAAATGCGCGAGTTTCCGCTCGAACATGAACGCGAGAGCAACGACGGGCATGTTCACTCCGTACGACCAGACCAGCGCATTCAGCCACGGAAACCACAGCATCCCCACGATAAATTGTGCCGCGCTGACGAGCACTGCGGCGACGATCGTTTCGGAAACGTTCCGAACGTGGTAAAAGGCAAAGATGAACGCTCCGCTCAACCCGTACGACAGAAACGCGAACGCAACAGACGACGGGCGAAAGACGTTACCGCCGTAGACGATCAGTCCGACGGCAACCGTTGCCGCCCAACCCACGACAGTGATAAGAGCGAGCTTGAAGACCTGTACCATATCAAGTTTCATAGGACCTCCTATCTTCGATAGTAGAAAAATCAGGACGATGTCCCGCACGCTGCCACGCTTCGACTCTGCTCAGCATGACTCGTCGGGACGGAGACGAAGGCACCGCCCTGAGCGCAGAAGCTTTACAAAAAGAAACCATTGTCATTCTGAACGGAGCGAAGCAGAGTGAAGAATCCAGTAAATGGCTCGGTTCTGGATTCTTCGCCTCTGAGAAACGAGGCTCAGAATGACGTAGTACTACTTTTTGGTCAGCCTCGGAGTCGAAGGTGCTAATCCGCCATCCCCGCTTCCTCCTGTCGCTCGATGCGCAGTTCCTCAAGCTCCTGCCGCAGCGAGTCGGCGTGTCCCTGTTCCATGGCGGAGAGCTTGAGTAACAACTCACGCGTATGCGGGTTGCCGGCAAGCTCTGCAGCGTGCTTGTAGTAATCACGCGCATATTCCTCATCGGCAATGGCAAGCTCGAACACCTCTTCGAGCGTAATCTCGTTCCAGTTAATTGGTTCTGTGCGAAGGTGGCTCATGGTTTTTCTCCCGCCCGGCGGCAGATGGACTCCACTTGCAAGGGAGGTGGAGTCCATCTCGCTGAGATTAGACGAAGCTGTCCGTAATCTGATCGAGTGTGTCGAACTTTGCCAGCAGCATTGCGCGTTTTTCGCGCAGCAGCCGAACCGAATGCTCCCGATCTCGTATTAAATCTTCCAGCAGGACACGCACATCCGGGTAGGTGCAGCTCTCGGCAAAACGTTTGTACTCCTTGATGGCTTCCGTCTCGCGAAACTCGGCTACCTCCAGCGCGTTGCAGAGACCTTTGCAAGAGTGAACGCAGGGTGTGGGCATGAGAGCACCGTAGTCAAGGTTTTGGGATTCTGGATTTTGGATTCTGGATTTTGGATTCTGGATTCTCGATGCTGGTTGCTATATGTGCATGGCGACCAGTTCTTGCCCGCGGCGCAACGCCTGCTCGTTCAGCGGCAGCAGATGATGATAGCGCTCGGGCAGAACTTTCTTCAATGCCTCCATGACGGATTCGATCTTCACAATCTCCCGTCGTTCAAGGAACGCGCCGAGCACGATCATGTTCATGATCTTCATGTTCTTCATGTTCGAGGCTTCCTCGCTTGCGGGAATCGGGACGATCTCGATGTCCGTTCGGGTCGGCGGATTGATGATGTTGGTGGAGTCGTACATCAGCAAGCCGCCCGGCTTCACGCGAGATTCGAACTTGTCTAACGACGGCTGGTTGAGCGCGATGACGGTATCGAACGTGGTGATGATCGGCGAGCTGATCCGCTTGTTTGAAACGATCACGATGCAGTTCGCCGTGCCGCCCCGCATCTCCGGTCCGTACGACGGCATCCAGCTGATTTCTTTGTTTTCGATCATGGCTGCGTAGCCGAGCGTCATCCCCATCGAAAGGACGCCCTGGCCACCGAAGCCAGCGATGAGCAGTTCATGTGTCATGAGGTTTGATTCCTTCGCTTCCATTGTCGAGACACTCTTGCTGTTGCTGAATCATTTCTCCTTCGGCACCTTAATCTCTCCGGGCGGATACAGCGGAAACATATTTTCCTCCATCCACTTGTTTGCTTCTAACGGCGTCATCTTCCAGCCGCTGGGACAGTTGGAAACGACTTCGATGAAGCACGTGCCTTTCTTGAGTTTCTGGTACTGAAAAGCTTTTGTGATTGCTTTCTTCAAATAGCGGACGGCGTTGGGCGTGTGCACGGAGTTCCTGCTCACGTAGTACGCGCCGGGAAGCGTTGCTACAAGCTCGGTAATCTTCATCGGGAAGCCGGCGGTTTCCACGGTGCGGCCGCCGGGCGAGGTTGTCGTCTCCATGCCAAGCAATGTCGTCGGCGCCATCTGGCCGCCGGTCATGCCGTAGATCGCGTTGTTGATGAAGACGATGAGAATGTTCTCGCCGCGGTTCACCGTGTGAATCGTCTCCGCCGTGCCGATCGCCGCGAGGTCGCCGTCGCCTTGATACGAAAACACATACTTGTCCGGCAGAATCCGTTTGATGCCCGTTGCCACCGCCGACGCACGTCCGTGCGCCGCTTCCTGCATATCAATATTCATGTAATGATAGGCAAACACCGAGCAGCCAACAGGCGCAACGCCGATCGTCTCTTCTTGAATGCCTAACTCCTGAATCACCTCCATCAGCACACGATGCACAACGCCGTGGCCGCATCCCGGACAGTAATGCATGCGCATATCCGTCAGCGTGTCGGGTTTGGCGTACACGCACTCCATGCCGTCGAGGTTGATTTCAGACATTTGTTGTTCTAGAATCTCTGTTGCCATGAGTTTCACCGATTGTTCAGACTGAATTTTGCTCGTTGACCGCCCTGATGGAAAGGGCTAAAGCTCCGGGCTGGTTGCTCGCATTTCAATATGCCTCCACCGTCTGTCGCACATCTTTCCCGGCCAACTTCTCCAATGCCTTCACAATTTCTTCCGGCGAAGGAATGATGCCGCCCATCCGTCCGTAGAACTCAACGGGGCAGCGTCCCTCAACGCCAAGCCGAACATCTTCGACCATTTGCCCCGAGTTCATTTCCACCGTCAGGATGCCGTGGACGCGTTCGGCAAGCTCGCGCACCTTCTGATAGGGGAAAGGATATAGCGTCTGTGGTCGCAGCAACCCCGCACGGATTCCTTGCTCGCGTGCGATTTCAACTGCTCGATGCGCAATGCGTGCGACAAGCCCATACGCAACGATCAGAAACTCCGCGTCGTCCGTCTCCACTACTTCATACCGTACCTCCTGCTCGGTAATGCGCCGATACTTCTCCTGCAGGTGAAGGTTGATCTGCTCCATCTTCTCCGGTTGAATGTGGAGTGAGGTAAGGATGTTCCGTTCACGATCTTTCGTCTTGCCTGTTGTTGCCCAGGGTTTTGGAGGAATGTGTTCCTTCGGATCGTAGTCGCGGAACTCGACCTTCTCCATCATCTGGCCCAGCGCACCGTCGGCAAGAATCATCACCGGGTTGCGATACTTGTCTGCAAGATCGAACGCGTCGAACACGAAGTCCGCCATCTCCTGCACGCTTGCCGGCGCCAGCACAATCAGCCGATAGTCGCCGTGCCCGCCGCCTTTGGTTGCCTGGAAGTAATCGCCCTGCGAGGGCTGGATGGTGCCGAGTCCCGGCCCGCCGCGATTGACGTTCACCACCAAACACGGCAGCTCGGCGCAGGCGATATAGGACAACCCCTCCTGCATCAGACTGATGCCGGGGCTTGATGACGAGGTCATCACCCTTGCGCCTGCGCCCGCAGCGCCGTACATCATGTTGATGGACGCGACTTCGCTTTCGGCCTGCAGCACAATCATGCCGCGCTTGCGTCCCTGATCGGCAAGGTATTCAAGAATTTCCGATTGTGGCGTAATGGGATAACCGAAGTACGCCTGACAGCCGGCGCGGATCGCCGCCTCCGCCAGCGCTTCGTTCCCTTTCATGAGTCGGATTTCTGACACAACGTGGTCCTTTCGATTAATGCGAGTTACTCAAGTTCTCTCTCATCCCAGCATCTTCTTGAGGTGGAAGCCAGAGACACAAAACGCTGAACAGCGCTCACCTTCGTGCGCGCACTTCAGCGTTGTATGAGAAATAGCAAAATCAACTCTCCACCCGCGAGACGTCCGATGGCGTCGCAATCGCGCCGCCTCAGATCACGACCTCCGCGCTCTCCGCCTGCCAAACCTTGGCCACAGCGTTCTGCGCCTGCGTTCGTCTTCTTCCGTACCGCCTTGAAATACCCAGGCAAGGAGGTACACAAACGCGAGGAAGCCGAGAAGCAGCGTAAAGATCTTGATGAAGTCCGTGAGCTGCATGGTTGCCTCCTTTCTCAAGGGGAGATGGACTCCACTTCCATCTGCCCGAAACGCCTACGCCACGGTCACCGTGATGTCTTCTTTCACGTTGGTGATGGTGGCGACGGGGACTTTCGCTTTCTTCTTTTCGCGATACACGGTAATCACCGCGTCGGGACACACGAGCGCGCAGTTGACGCACCCCGTGCAATTGTCCTTCACTAACACCGCGTAGTGATACCCTTGTTTATTGAGTTTGGGTGATAGCGCAAGGCTTTCCTGCGGACAAGCCTCGATGCACAGCTCGCAGCCCTTGCACATCTCGATGTTGAATTTGACGGTTCCTTTTGCCATTGATGTTTCCTCGTTAGAAGGTTCCCTTCCCTTGATCGATGTTCATGCTGAACGAAGCTTTCAGCAGGTGAAATAGCGCTCCTTTGCAAATGCCTCCAGCTCCGCCCGGAACTTCGGATGCGCGATGCTGATGAGCAATTCGATTCGTTCGCGTACAGTTTTGCCGTGCAGGTTCACCACGCCGTACTCCGTCGCCACGTAGTGCACATCGCCGCGCGTGGTGGTAACGCCCGCACCTTCACGCAGGTGCGGCGTGATGCGCGAGATCGTGTTGTTCTTCGCTGTTGACGGGAGAGCAATGACCGGCTTGCCTCCTTCGCTGCGCGCAGCGCCGCGAATGAAATCCAGCTGGCCGCCGAACCCGCTGTAGAACTTGTAGCCCATCGAATCGGCGCACACCTGTCCCGTCAGGTCAATCTCGATGGCGCTGTTGATGGCAACCATCTTCCTGTTGCGCGCAATCGTAAACGGATCGTTCGTGAACTGCGTGGGTCGGAATTCGAAGAACGGATTGTTGTCGATGTACTCGAACAACTCATGCGAGCCGAGAACGAAGGAGGTGACGACCTTCCCCGGCAGGAGTGTTTTCTTTTGATTGGTGATCACTCCCGATTCGATCAGCGGGATAATTCCATCGGAGACCATCTCGGAATGGATGCCGAGATGCTTCCGGTCGCCGAGGTAGCGCACCACAGCGTCCGGGATGCGACCGATGCCCAGTTGGAGCGTGGCGCCGTCATCAATCAGGCTTGCGACATGCTCGCCGATCCTGCGATAGTTTTCCAACTCTTCGGGCGTCTCATCTCCTTCCAACTGCGGCAGCTCACGCAGAGGCACATCGGCTTCGACGCAGTAGTCAATCCTGCTGATGTGGATGAACGAATCGCCGAGCGAGCGCGGCATGTTGGGATTGACTTGCGCGATGACAATCTTCGCGACGTCCGTTGCCGCGCGCGTACACTCGACGCCCACGCCGAAGCTGCAGAAGCCGTGCTCATCCGGCGGCGACACCTGAATCATCGCCACATCAATCCGGAAGTGCTTGCTCTGAATGAGGGCCGGAATCTCCGACAGGAAAATCGGCGTGAAGTCCGCCCGTCCCTCACACACCGCCCTGCGTACGTTCTTGCCGATGAAGAACGCGTTGTGCCGGAAGTGTCCTTCCATCTCGGGCCGCACGTACGCTGCCTCGCTGACGCCAAGCAGGTGGCACACCTCCACGTCGTGCAGTTCCTGATAGCGCGCCACCATGGCGTCCACCAACACCTGCGGCACGGCACAGCCGGGGTGAATGTATACACGGTCGCCGGAGCGGATAACCGATACCGCTTCCTCCGCCGTGACGAATTTTCTCTCGTACTTTGATTTGATAATGGGTGATACTGAACTGTAGTGCATTCGTTCCTCTTCTATCTCATTCTTAGCTATCCATGAAGGTCACTAAGGAACACGAAGAGTAATTTCCTTGGCGACGCATAAACTACTTTCGTGTACCTTCGTGTTCTTCGTGGATCGATCTTTTTCCTTTCTCAACCTCACCTCGTCGCGTCCAATGAAAACGCAAGGTCATGGATGATGTCCTCCGGCTTTTCCAATCCGATGGCGAGACGGATGCCGCCGGGGTTCAAGCCCGTTGCCATCTGTTCTTCGGGCGGAATCGCCGAGTGCGTCATCGAGCCGGGATGCTCGATGAGCGTTCGGATGTTGCCGAGACTAACGGCCAATGTGATGCAATAGGCATTCTTGGCAATATGATTGATGAACCGCTCGGCGCGCTCCAGTGCATCACGCGGGTTGTCTCCCTTCATCACGAAGTAGAGCATGGCCCCCGGCGCGAAATTGCCGTCATAATCCACCATTTGCCGTCGCGCCAGCTCCGCTTGCGGAAACTGCGGCAGGCCGGGGTAGTGCACGCACTCGATCTCCGGACGCGTGGTGAGGTACTCCGCCACCTTCTGCGCCGTGGCCTGCATCTGCCGCATGCGCAGAGCAAGCGAGGGGAGTCCCTGCACCAGCACGGGCCACGCACTCTTGGCAGAAAGCACGCCGCCAAAATCCTTCCGATACAACATCAGGCGATCGTAGCTCCACGCCGGCCCGATGACCACGCCGCCGATATCGGTGCCGAACCCGCCGATGGCTTTCGTCAGCGAATGAACAACGAAGTCGATGCCGAGTGAAATGGGCCGCTGGCAGAACGGCGTCGCGAACGTACTGTCCACCACCGTGTAGATGCGCTGTTCGTCCGGCCGCGTTGCGTTGATTTCACGAATGATGTCGGCGACCGCTTTGAGGTCGATGAGACGCAGCGTAGGGTTGACGGGCGATTCCATGTACACGACGCGTGTGTTCGGCGTAATGAAGCGACGAACATTCTCGGCATTGCTCAGATCGGTGAAGTGGGTTGTGATCTTCAAACGCGGATACCAGTTGGTCAGCAGCGAGTAGGTGCAGCCATAGAGTGTTTTGTGGGCAATGATTTCGCTGCCCGATCCCGTCAGCACGCCGAGCACGCCGGAAATGGCCGCCATTCCGCTGGCAAAGGTGACGGCGATGTCGCCTCCTTCAGCGTACGCGAGATTCTCTTCCAGCATATCCTTGTTCGGCTCGCCTAAGCGATCGTAGATGTAAATCGGCGCGCGACTCTTCACTTTCACGTCGTCGCTGTGATGCGCAAACTCCGCGAAGCCCTGCGCTCCACGCTGTGCAGAGTCCAGACGAAATGTTGCCGATGCGGAAATCGGCGGCAGCAGGTGATGACTGTAATCCCAGCGAGGGTCCTGTGCCTGTCCGTAGATGAGATGGGCTTCGACCGAGTATCGGCTCTTCCCGTTGTCAGAATTCTTGTTCATGCTCTGTCCTTTCGGAAGTCATGGTTATCGAACGATGCATTCTTCTGCGGGCCTGCGCGGCGTGGGCGCGGGCTGTTCCAGCGAATACCCGATGCGCAGCAGCAGTTGCGGCCACATTCGTATGCCGAGAATCTTGCGCAGCGATACGCGGGCCTCCGGCAGCTCAATCGGCATATTGAAGAAGCTATACTGCAGCCCCTCACGAATGATCGTGAGCAAGACCCGCTGCAGTACCTCCCCCACTTCGAGCCAGGCAGAGACGGAGTCTTCGGCACATAGCACACCGAGCGCTGGCGCCTCCATGCACAGGCGTTCGTCGTGCCGGGCGCGCAGCCCGCCGAGGTCGAGCGTTTTCGTCGCCCACGGGGCAAGCGCCGACGGAAGGTCGCCGATGCCGAATGCAGCGCCCGTCATACCGTCGGGCTTTTGTGTATTGTTAGGCCGCATCCATTCACCCAATTCTTTCCGATACTCGGGACGCGCCTGAAGAATCTTTTCCGCTTCCGCAACGAGATGCGCCACTTGCGCGTTCTTGGTTGCCTCGGTCGAGAAAATCAGATCCACCTCCTTCCCCTCACTCCCTTCGGACAATCGTCCCAAGACCGCTTCCGGAACGCGCGCCATCAGAAACGGAAGGCGGTTGGTGTGTCGCTTCGTGATGACTGGAAAGAGTTTCTCCGACTCCCGGTTACCGGACTGCGCCAGGCCGGAACGATCGAGATGGACGAATGCAACCGGCATCTCGCTATCCCCGCTCAGATTATGCTCCACCCTGACGTCGAACCCGAAGTGCACCGCAGCAATGCGCAGGTTCATGATCGCCGCCCCGACACTCATCAGCAGTTCGCGATTATCCGGATCGACAACAGGAAGGCGCCGCGCGTAGTCTGCAAACACCGCGATGCCGTTTTCCGTAAGCCGAAACTTCCATGGCTGCGTGTTGTGGCTCGATGGAGCCAGAATCGCGTACCGCACCAGATGCAGCATCTGATCGATCACGGTTCCCGCTTCTGGAAACGGGACGCGATCGATCTCATACGGTGTTGTCAGCGGGTCGTACACTCCTCGGGCCATGGCCTGGGAAGCGTCAACCTCGATTGCTGTCACCATCATCCTCGATCATCTCCGCCTTGGGCTCATCGTGCTGAACACGAATTGCATCCACCGGGCAATCTTCCATTGCCTCTCGCACAAGTTCTTCCTCTTCCGGATTGTCCGGTTGCTTGCCGACGTAGTAGGTGTTCGTTGGTTTATGGAACTCGAAATTGTCCGGGGCAACAGCGGCGCAGTATGCACAGCCGTCGCATCTGTCCGTCGTGAAATACGGTCCGGGCACATTATTCGGCAGTTTCGTTTGATCGTCCATTGCGATCACGCCTCCTTTGCGCGCTTGATCAGTGCTACGAGAAACCCGATCGTCATGATAGCTGTGCCTGCCCACAGCAGAATCACAAACGGTTTGATGCTGGCCTCCACCACGAGAGATTCCACCGACTCCGAAATCCCATGCGCACGACGAACCCTGATGGTGACGGTCGAAGGCTCGCCGGCCGTGCCGACATTCATAGAGACCAGTTGAACTTCGCCGTCAATCAACTTCGAAGACGACGGCGTGTATTTCGGCTGCCCGCTGGGGGAGTAGTACATCGCGGGGATGATCGTCTCGTTTGCCGACCCGTTCGAAAGCTCCAGCACCGACCCGATGGTCATCCCCTGCGCCCCATCCATCATCGCCTGACTGGCATGCGTGTTCATATCGAACTTCACGAACTTTGCTTTCACATCTCCGATGGATACCGTCTGTCCCTTTGCCAGCGTATAGGTTTGATAATCGTGCGACGCATGTGCATCACCCGACTCGAGTGAGACGGGCGAGAGATAGATGTCCTTCGTAAGGAAGGAAGCGATGTCGGGGTTGCGCATCACGCCCTGCTCTCCCGCATCGAACATGATGGGGGCAAGATCGAACTTCTTTCCATCCTTTTCTGCAACAACGTGGAAGGCGTACTTTCCATCCTCTGTAGGATGATAGCCCGTGTAGGTGAAGGTATATCCAAGCGCCTGCTGCGGCGTGTTCAACGGCAGCGAGAGATGCTTCGTGCTGCTGTACTTCCCCGTGGCGATGATCCCGAAAAACATCACGGCAAGACCGAGATGGGCGAGCTTGCCGCCGAGCAGTCTCACATCTGCCTTTGCCGTTCGCAACGCAATTTCTAAACTGACAAAGAAGGCGAAGGCAGAAGAGAAGACAAACAGCGTCATCATCCCATCCTTCACTCCGGCGAACCAGAGCAGCGCCGTGAAGACGAGAGCAGCACCGAGCGAGCGCAGCGAACGTGCCATCACTCCTCGCACCTCATCAACGCCCCATTGCACGAACAGACTCAGCCCAATCAACAACCCGATCGCAATCGCAATCGGGAGATTTGTCTGATCGTAGAACGCAGGCTCGACCGTTGATTTGGAAACGATGGGAAGACTTGTGCCGAAGAGTACGACGGCAGCGCTGAGAAGCAGTACAATTGTCCCGGTGCTGAGTGCGGTCTCCCTGCTCACCCAATGCACCTCGCCGGCCTGCGCACGCAGCTCGCCGCGTCGAAGCATCATCATCCCGAAGCCGAGCAGGAGAATCGCGCCGAGAAAGAGGACGAGCAATCCATACACCGTTGTGCCGGGATCGGAGAACGAATGAACGGACGCGTCGCCGAGGATGCCGCTGCGCGTGAGGAACGTACTGTACACGACAAGGAAGAAGGAAATGATTGCCAGCGCAAAATTCGTCCGCATGAACTTCTGCGTGCGGCGCTGGATGAGCATAGTGTGAATGAGCGCTGTTGCGGTGATCCACGGAACGAGCGAGGAGTTTTCCACCGGGTCCCATCCCCAATATCCACCCCATCCCAGCACGCCGTACGCCCAGTACGCGCCGAGCATCAATCCCATCCCGAGAGAGCAGACGGCAAACAACACCCAGGCGAATGCCTGCGTGATCCACTGTTGAAACTCTTTGCGCCACAGCGCAGCAACCGCAAAACTGAACGGCACCGCCATCGCCGCAAAGCCGACAAACAACACCGGCGGATGCACCACCATCCAGAAGTTTTGTAGGAGAGGATTCAGACCGCGCCCGTCTGCAGGAATTTGATGCGCGGGCGCGCCGGCAAACATCTCCCAGACGTACTTGAAGGGCGACTTCGACAGCAGCAGCAACAACAGGAACGAGAAGGTCCCCATGTACACCGCCATCACCGAACTCTCGTTCTTGCGTGTCGATGTGTACCGCTGCAGCACCAGCGCGATGATAGCCGAGCACAGTGCCCAGAACAAAAAACTTCCCTCCTGCCCGGCATAGAACGTCGAAACCAGAAAATGCAGCGGCAGCGAACGGTCGCTGTAACTGTACACATATCCGTTGGAGAAATCGTGCTGAAGGATGAGCAGAAGAAGAATCCCCGAGGCGGCAAACACGCCCGCGACACTGATCTTCAACCACACGCGGGCGGGATACAGGATGTAACGTTGATGATGTGCGTTGCGGTAATAATTGATCGTCGCTGCGAGTGCACCGATGAATGCAACGACGGTAATCCAGAATCCAAGAACAGTCATCACAACCTCCAGAAGATGAACACACTTTCTGAAGGTCAACATGCGTGCCACGCGTTGCATGGAACCGGTGCGAATTCCATGCACATTTCTTCCGCTTTTCTATGCTGATGATACGAACAGGGCGAGATTTCCAATCCGTAGGAAAGACATTTGCAGGAGTGATAATACAGGCCGGCAGGCGGCGGTCAGAATTTCTGAACCGCCGTCACGTCGAAGATGTGCAGCCCGTATCCGGGTAAGTCGAAATACATCCCCTTGTGTTCCAGCCCCTCTCGGTCGCGGACGTACACTGCGGGACTCATCTGATCGCGAAACTCGAACGTGCGTCCCTCAAGTCCCTCGAGGTGCAGGTCAACATAGCATTGCGAGTTGTATGGCGCGTAATTCACGACAATGAAACGGCACGCGTGATCGTTGCGCCAGAGATAGGGAATCACATTCTGGTAGGAATGATTGCCGTGCCATGCGGGCCGCGTGCCGAGCAGTCGCCACGAGCCGTTGCGGAACACATCTGCTTGCAGACAGGAAAGGAGTTTTGTGTAGAAGGCTTTGGTCGGGACGGAAAGCTCTTCGGCGGGGCGCCGCGTAAGCTGTACAGGGACTTTCACTCTCCGCCCTTCCATCTGCCCATCATGCACGAGGAACATGCCGGGCACCGTCGCGGCGATCGTCGCGGCCGCGTAGTGCCACCATTCGTTCGAAATGGCCTGTGCTATGCGCTGCTCATCATGATTCTCCAGGAAGCGAACGCAGCGTTGTTGGTACACCATCTCGGCTTTGAGATGATCGTACACGGCTCCGGCCCCTTCTCGCAGCAGTCGATCATAGAGTGTCTTGTCGTACGTGTAGCGGAAGCCGAGCTGCTGCAGCGGCCATTCCATGTTCCAGTACGCTTCAGCGATGAAAACAAACTCCGGATGTGTTTGATGAACCGTCTCGATGGCTTCTTCCCAGAACTCCGTCTGGAGGAGGTCGCCATTCGGCACAGAGAGATCCCCCCACGTTCGCATGAACGTGTCGCGCAGCAGCAGCATTGCCATGTCGCAGCGAACCCCATCGCAGAGGTCCGCAATCTTCAGCAGCGTGTCGATCATCGCTTTTCGTGCGGCAGGATGATAGGGATTCAGCTGCGCCGTGTCGGTCCAGCCCGGAAAGTGTGGATCCCGTCCGAACGCGAGGGTACGTTGGCCCTTCTTCGTGCGCACGCGGAAAAACACATCGGGCTTGTCCACCTCATCTCCGTCCCGGCCGTTGACGTAGTACTCGGGATGAGCGGAGACCCAGGAATGATCACGTGCGGTATGATTGGACACGAAGTCGAGTATAAGCCCCATGTTGCGTTCAGCCAGCTTTTTCCTGAGTGAGGCAAGCGCCCGTGCGCCGCCGAGAGCGCGCGCGACACTATAGGATGCAACGGCGTACGGCGAGCCGGCAATGTCGTCGTCGGTGACGTCGGGAAGGGCGCGCCGATATTCCTCACGCAGCCCTTCGTGCGTGCGTGCAATCTCGCGTGAAAGCTTCCCCGTCGTCCACACGCCCATGAGCCATACGGCATCGAAGCCCAGCTGCTGCCACTCGTCGAGCAGCGCATCGGGAATACGAGAAAGCGTTACGGACTTTCCTTCTCGGGCTGAAAGCTCATTCACCAGGATACGTGTGTTGACTTCATACAGAACGGCATGCGATGTTGTGTTCAGTCGAAGCGATTTCGTTGCCATATGAATTCATCCGTGTTCGTGTTTTTCCTTCTGTCCTTCGATGACAATCACGTACTCGCCGCGAGGCGTGCTCGCGCCGATACGTTCGAGAACTTCGGAGAGAAGTCCCCGTTGAACTTCCTCAAACTTTTTGGTCAATTCTCGGGCGACGGCCACGCGCCGTTCGCCCCAGTGCGCATACACGTCGCGGAGCGTCCGTTCGATCCGGAAGGGAGACTCGTACAAAACAATCGTGCGGGTTTCGTGTTTAAGCATCTCGAGTTTCGTCGTTCTCCCCTTCTTGACGGGAAGGAAGCCTTCAAACACGAATCTGTCCGTCGGCAATCCGCTGACGACCAGCGCGGCAAGCAACGCGCTCGCTCCGGGAATCGGAATTACGGGAATGTTCTGCTCCACTGCTGCGCGCACAAGCAGAAATGCCGGATCGGAAATCCCCGGCGTCCCTGCGTCGGTCACCACGGCAACGGCCTTGCCCTTCTTGAGATGTTCGATCAGCTCGGGTACGCGGCGAGCCTCGTTGTAAGAGTAGTAGCTCACCAGCGGCGTGTTGATGGAAAGATGATTCAACAGGACCTTGGTCTTGCGCGTATCCTCAGCAGCAATCAGATCAACGCCGCGAAGAATCCTGACCGCACGGTGTGTAATATCCTCCAGATTGCCGATGGGCGTGCTGACAACATACAGCGCGCCCGGTTGAATTTCTTCGCTCACTGCTGCAACGCTTTTCGTTTCGAGTTTACCGTATTCCCAACAACCCACCCCTTACTACTGCACTACTCCATCACTCCCCTCAAATCCCCCAATCGCGCGCATACCGAAAATCTACGTTCACCGTTCGGTTCGAAACTTTGGCGATCAGGGGCAGGCGGCGTTTGAATTGATTCTTCATCACCAAGGTCCGCACGCGCTCGACGAGCTTCGGGTCGAATCCCATGGCGTGCAGCTCCGACACGCTGCGACGTTCATCAATCATGAAGTAGAGCAGATGATCGGCCTCTGCGTAGGTAAACCCGAACTCCTCTTCATCGGTCTGCCCTTCCCACAAATCTGCAGAGGGTTTCTTTTCGATCAGGCGTTCGGGCACGCCGAGGGCGCGCGCCAGTTGCCAGACTTGCGTCTTGTACAGATCGCCGAGGGGATTGAGGGCGCAGGCCAGATCACCGAACAGCGTCCCGTATCCAAGAAAAATCTCCGTCTTGTTGCTCGTTCCAATTACGAGCGCTCGCTCGCGGCTGGAGAGATCGTAGAGAACAATCATGCGCTGGCGCGCCATCACATTCCCTGCGCGTACGCGGTCAATGCCATCGGCGCGCTGCAGGTACGCGTCCACCATCGGTGAAATATCAACCCGTTCCGTACGCATGCCCAGTTCGCGCGCAACAAGCTCAGCATCGGCGATGCTTGCGGGACTGCTGGTTCGATACGGAAGGAGCACGCCGAGTACGTTTTCCGCGCCGAGTGCCTTAACGGCAAGATACGCGGCGACGGCGGAGTCCACGCCTCCGGAAAGCCCGATGACTCCTTTACGAAAACCGGCGTTATGAATTTCGTCGCGCAGAAACTCCACCAGAACTTTCTGCACGATGTCGGTATTCAACGA
>JBBIRR010000001.1:0-372069 GCA_037441705.1 Ignavibacteriales bacterium | reverse complement strand
GACGCCCCAGGGCATGTGTAGCGCCTGACTCCCGTCCGGCGTTTCTTTTTTCCACGAAAGAACACGAAGCTGGACGAAGCGGGAACCATCCACCCTTCGGAGGCGCGCGCCACCATGTTCAATCGCAGATGCACGGTTCGAGGTTCGGGGTTTGGGGTTCGGCAGGCGGATTCAGGATTCACGGTTCGGAACATAATTAGGTCGCCCCATGGGGCTTAAGAGGTGTCTTGGATGTGAGTTCTACAAACAGTACCGCTCCTACGGAGCGGATGGTGCACTTCAAGGCTTGCGATGTTCGTCGGTGGAGTCCCGTAGTTTTCAGTCCGTCGCTACGCGACGGTCGTGATGAGGCGAATACTCGTATCCCGACCTTGAAAGGTCGGGCTATCATCATGAGGTCGCTACGTGACCCCGCGCTTACGCAACGCGGAGAGTGCGCTTGCCAACATCGTCATGCTGAGCGCGGCCTTCCAAGTGCGAAGCATGCAGAAGGACGCAACGAGTACGAGCCAACACCTCTTAGCCACGAGCTTTAGATCGTGGACCACCAACACAGAAAACACTCGGGGCTTTAGGCCAGAACAAATCTGGGACTGAAGTCCGCGAGGTTTCCTGGTGCGAGTTCTTTTGAGGCTGTAAAAAAAGAAACCATTGTCATTCTGAACGGAGCGAAGCGGAGTGAAGAATCCAGTAAATGGCTCGGTTCTGGATTCTTCGCCTCTGAGAAACGAGGCTCAGAATGACGTGGTACTACTTTTTGGTCAGCCTCCAATTTTCCTCGAAACTCATCGCACCGTCATGCTGAGCGCTACTTTGCAAGCGCGAAGCATCCAGAACCGCTGAGAACATGTTTCTAGGTTCGCCAACCTCACCGCTTCACTTTCTTGACTCTTCTCCACCTTCTTTGTATAATGCAATCGGGTTTCTTGCATTTTCTCTCCGTTCTTTCGTCAGCGGAACTGACGATCAACACTCTACACCGGTCACACAGGAGACCTACTGCATGCTTACCGAATTTGGTCGGGTGCTGATCTTTCTCATAGTCGGCGTCGTGTTCGTGGCCGGCGGATTGATTTTCGCCTGGCTGATCCGTCCCCATCGTCCCTATCCCAGCAAGCTCACAACGTACGAATGCGGCGAATCGCCCGTCGGCGATACCCGTATTCGGTTCAATATTCGTTTCTACGTGGTCGCTCTCATCTTTCTCATCTTCGATGTGGAAGTCGTCTTTCTGTTTCCCTGGGCTACCGTCTACAAACAGTTGGGCTGGTTTGCTTTCTGGGAGATGATCGTCTTCCTGGCGATTCTTTTTGTGGGCTATGCGTACGTGTGGCGCAACGGCGATCTGGATTGGGACAAGCCTGCGCCGAAGATTCCCAGGTACGAACGAGGCGTGGGTGTGCGCGAGCAGTATCTGACGGAAGAGGAAGTTGTCGTCTGATCTCAAGCAGAAGAATAGACCATGGGCCTTCTCGATCAACGCTTTGAAAACAGCAACATCATCATCACCTCGCTCGACAATCTGTTGAATTGGGCGAGACTCTCTTCCATGTGGGGCATGCAGTTCGGGCTGGCATGCTGCGCCATCGAAATGATGGCCACCGGTGCGTCGCATTACGATACCGACCGCTTCGGCATCTTCTTCCGCGGTACGCCGCGTCAATCCGATGTGATGATTGTTGCCGGTACCGTAACCCTGAAGATGGCTTCACGCATTAAAACGCTCTACGATCAGATGTCTGAGCCGCGCTACGTGCTCTCGATGGGAAGTTGTGCCAACTGCGGCGGTCCGTACTGGGAACACGGCTACCACGTTCTCAAAGGAGTGGACAGGGTGATCCCCGTGGATGTGTATGTGCCGGGGTGCCCGCCCCGGCCTGAAGCCCTGCTGGAGGGATTGATGAAGCTGCAGGAGAAAATTCGCAACGAGAGTCTCGCAAAGAAAAAGCCCGCCTGATGATTTCACCCAACAATCCCGTGTCCTTCGTCTATGATCGCTCAGGAAATATATAACGCGCTTCAGGAGAGGTTTGCCGACGCCCTTCTGGAGGCCAAACTCGATGGCGTACTCAATCCCTGGATCAAGGTTGCACCGGATCGCATCAAGGACGTTGCACAGTTTCTCCGCGATGACGAGCGGCTTGCATTCGACTCGCTGATGTGCTTGAGCGGCATGGACTACACGGGTGGGACGTTAGGCGTCGTGTATCACCTGCACTCGATGCAGTGGAACCACAAGATCACGTTGAAGGTCGACGTGCCGGCAGACAATCCCCATGTGCAATCGGTCGCTTCGGTGTGGAGGACTGCCAACTGGCACGAACGCGAAGCCTACGACATGTTCGGCATCATCTTCGACGGACACCCCGACTTGCGGCGCATCCTGATGCCGTACGACTGGGTGGGCCATCCACTGCGAAAAGATTACCAGGTGCCGGAGTTTTACAATGGAATGAAAGTACCGTACTGATGAATACAGCCATCACCGCCACAGAACAGGAAACGCGCCCCGTCACCGTCCCGGGGTTTGGCCGACCTCTCAAATCGGAAGAGATGGTCGTCAACATGGGCCCGCAGCATCCCTCCACCCACGGCGTGCTGCGACTGGAGCTGATCGTTGATGGAGAGATTATCGTTGATGCCATTCCTCACATCGGCTACCTCCATCGCTGCTTCGAGAAACATGCCGAGCACATGGTAAACTACCAGCAGGTGATTCCCTACTGCGACCGGATGGATTACGTCGCGGCGATGAACGCCGAGTTCGGCTACGTGGTGGCGTGCGAGAAGCTGCTCAATATCAAGGTGCCCGAACGCGTGGAGTACATTCGCGTCATCATGGCGGAGTTCCAGCGCATCGCCAGTCATCTTATTGCCATCGGTACGTACGGACTGGATATCGGTGCATTCACACCGTTTCTCTTCTGCATGCGCGACCGCGAAGCGATTCTCGACATCTTCGAGCAGACCTGCGGCGCGCGGCTTCTGTACAACTACATGTGGATCGGCGGACTCTCGCATGACGTGCCGGCCAATTTTGCGGACAAGGTCAAGACCTTTATCAAGCGCTTCCGCGGCACCATCAAAGAGCTGAACGACCTTCTCTCGTACAACAAGATTTTTATTGAACGAACGGCCAACGTCGGCGTGCTGCCCGCAGACGTAGCGATCAACTGCGGGGCGAGCGGGCCCGTGCTGCGCGGCTCCGGCGTCAAGTGGGATTTGCGGAAGAACGATCCCTACTCGATCTACGACAGGTTCGACTTCGAAATCCCTGTGGGGAAAGGTTTGAAAGGAACGGTAGGCGATTGCTGGGATCGGTACATGGTGCGCGTGCAGGAAATGGAACAGAGCCTCAACATCATCGAGCAGGCGGTGGACAAGCTGCCGCCGGGCGACGTGCAGGCGGCAATCCCCAAGCGCATTCGGCCCGATGCCGGCGAAGTGTACGTCCGCACCGAAACACCGAAGGGCGAGCTTGGTTACTACATCGTTGCCGACGGCACGACGAGTCCGTTCCGTGTCAAAGTCCGCGCCCCGTGCTTCGTCAATCTCTCTCTGCTGCCGACAATCACCCGCGGTGCGATGATCGCGGATGTGGTTGCCATTCTCGGCAGCATTGACATTGTGTTGGGTGAGGTGGATAGATAAATGATTGCCGATTGCGATGTCGGAAGCTTGACAGCAACATTGCAAGAAGAGGTCCGCAACCCCGAATGATCACGAATTAGACATCGAGTATGAAAGAAATCCTCATTGACATTGTTCAGAACGAAATCCTCGTCTACGCTCTGATGGCGTTCGTGCCGTTGGTGTGGATCGTTCCGTTCGCGCTGTTTGCCGTGTGGTGGGAGCGGAAGGTTGCCGCGCACATGCAGGACCGTCTCGGTCCCATGCGCACCGGCGGTTGGCATGGCTGGGCGCAAACCATCGCCGACATTCTGAAGCTTGTACAAAAAGAGGACATCATTCCCTCGGCGGCCGACCGAAAGTTGTTCACGCTCGCGCCGTTCGTGGTGTTCGTCGGTTCCTACGCGGCGTTTGCGGCGATTCCCTTCAGCGCGGCGTATGTCGGCGCCGAAATCAACATCGGCCTCTTTTATATCATTGCCATCTCGTCGCTGGTCGTCGTCGGCTTGCTGATGGCTGGCTGGGCATCGAACAACAAATGGTCGCTCTTCGGCGCCATGCGCTCTGCCGCGCAAATCGTGAGTTACGAAATCCCGGTTGCCGTCTCGCTGCTTGCGGTCGTGATGGTCGTCGGCTCGTTCGACCTGCAGGAAATCAACCGCATGCAGTCCGGCTGGTTCTGGAACTGGTTGGTGTTCCAGAAATTCCCGCTGCTGTTCATCGCCGCCGTCATCTACTTTGTGGCGTCGCTCGCCGAGGTGAACCGCACGCCCTTCGACATCCCCGAAGCGGAGTCGGAGCTTGTAGCGGGCTACCACACGGAGTACGGCGGGATGAAGTTTGCGCTCTTCTTCCTTGCAGAGTACGCGAACATGTTTGCCGTCTCTGCCATTGCAGCGACACTCTTTTTCGGCGGATGGAACTCGCCGTTCGGCGAATTCCTCTCCGGTCCGTGGTGGGGAGCGTTCTGGTTCATCAGCAAGGGGATGGCGTTCATCTTCGTGCAGATGTGGCTGCGCTGGACGCTGCCACGCCTGCGCGTGGACCAACTCATGTATGTGGGATGGAAAGTGTTGATTCCGTTTTCGTTTGCTGTGGTCATTGGTGTTGGTGCGTGGGTGTTGTTGGTGAGGTGATTGAAGATGTACGAAACAAAAACGGAAAAGGACAAGAAGGCAGGAAGAATAGTCAATTACGTTACAATTGAAAACGTTACTGTTCCTTCCAAGAAGATCCGGGTGGGAGCGTTGGTAGGAGAGACCCCGACGATTTGATATTAGACAAACCATAACACCATGGGTCAATACTTCAAAAACATCTGGGACGGCATCTGGACGGTGGTGGTCGGCATGAAGGTGACGCTGCGGCATCTCTTCACGCCCGCCGTTACCATCCAGTATCCGGACGTGAAGATCAAACTCCCCGAACGCGCACGCAATCGTCTCTACGTCAACATGGACGACTGCATCGGTTGCGATCAGTGCTCCATGGCCTGCCCGGTGGATTGCATCACCATCGAGACACTCAAGTCCACACCCGACGTTGATCTCGGCCTCACATCGGTGGGGACGAAGAAGCGGCTGTACGTGACGCGCTTCGATATTGATATCGCCAAGTGCTGCTACTGCGGATTGTGCGTTCCGCCGTGCCCGACGGAGTGCATCAAGATGACCGACGTGTATGAGTTCTCCGAGTACGAACGGGGGAATCTCATCTACCGCTTTGCCACGATGACGCCGGAGGAGATTGACGCAGCGAAAGCAAAGCTCGCCGCCTACGAAAAGGAGCAGGCGGAGAAAAAAGCTGCCGCGCCCGCCGCCGCTCCCAGACCGGCGCCCGCGCGCGTCCCGGTCGGCGCGGCGGCCCCCGCAGCCAAGCCGGCAGACCCTCCTCAGAATCCGGAATCTCCTCAAGAGTAGCTATGCAACTGTTCGATTTCGCTTTCTTCCTCTTCGCCTTCATCACGCTTGCTTCGGCTTTCATTGTTGTCTTCTCGAAGAACATTGTGTACTCGGCCTTCTCGCTGCTGTTCACGTTCTTCGGGGTTGCGGGACTGTATGCGCTGCTGCAAGCGGATTTCCTCGCCGTCACGCAGATTCTCATCTACGTCGGCGGCATTCTTGTTCTCCTGTTGTTCGGCGTGATGCTGACGAGCAAAGTGGTGAACGTGGAGTTGAAAACGGGAACGCTGCACACGATTCCCGCACTGCTTCTTGTGGCCGTTGTTGCCGGCACGCTTAGCGGATTGTTCTACACGTCGTGGAAGACGGTGACGCCGGCGGCTTCGACCCTCAGCACGACGACGCCCACGCTCGGTCAGTTGTTGATGACGACGTACCTGCTGCCGTTCGAGATCGCCTCGGTTATCCTGTTGGTAGCGCTCATCGGCGCTGCATGGTTTGCCCGAAAGAAACCAAAGGTGTAACGCGTATGAATCTTGAAGTCTTTGTGCAAGAAGTGTTCGCCTGGCTGCCCCGCGTGGGACTTGCCCACTTTCTGATTGTCAGCGCGGTGCTGTTTGCCCTCGGTATCTACGGCATTGCCACGAGGCGCAACGCCATCATGGTGCTGATGGGAGTGGAGCTTGTCCTGAATTCAGCCAACATCAACTTCATCGCTTTCTCGCGCTACGGAGCGGCGAACTTCGACGGCCAGGTCGCGGCGATCTTCGTCATCATCCTTGCCGCCGCCGAAGCTGCAATCGCGCTGGCAATCGTGTTGAATATCTACCACCGCTTCCAGACGGTGAACATTGATGAAGTAAGCACGCTGAAGGAATAGAGGGGAAAGCTCCAAATGATGAAGCTCCAAATCACAAACAATTTTCAAAACTCAATACTCAAAGCGGGGAGTTGACCGCTCAACTTTCGTGAAGATACGATGTCGCAAGAATTCCTTCTCACACTTTCCGTCGTGATTCTCCTGCTGCCGCTTGCGGGCTTTGTGCTGGTGGCCTTCTTCAACAAGCGCTTGCCGCGGCAGGGAGATTGGTTAGAAACGCTGCTCATCACCGTTGCCCTTGCGCTTTCGCTTCTCGTCATGTACCAGAAGCTGACGGCGTATGCCGCCACGACACTGACGCTGAACTTCACGTGGATTGATTTCCAGAACGTTCCGGGCATCGGTCCGCTGAAGATTGTCCTGGGCTTCTCCGTTGACAACCTCGCGGCCATCATGCTTGCGGTTGTGACGCTCATCAGCACGCTCGTGCACTACTTCTCGATCGGCTATATGCACGGCGACGTGCGCTACGGTCGGTACTTCGCCTTTCTCGGCCTGTTTTCCTTCTCGATGCTGATGATCGTTCTTGCCAACAATCTCTTCCTGCTGTACGTCGGTTGGGAGTTGGTGGGACTCAGCTCGTACTTGCTCATCGGTCATTGGTATGAAAAGAAGAGTGCCTCGAATGCGGCGATGAAAGCCTTCATCGTGAATCGTGTGGGCGACGTCGGCTTCTTTGTCGGCATCATGGTGATGTTTGGAACGTTCCACACGTTCGGCTTGCAGGAGATCTTCGAGCACATCAAAGCGGGCCATCTGCCGCTCGGGAGTGAGTGGTGGCTGACCGCCGCGGGCGTGCTCATCTTTTGCGGCGCGGTCGGAAAGTCGGCGCAGTTTCCGCTGCACGTGTGGCTTCCCGACGCAATGGAAGGTCCCACGCCCGTCAGCGCGTTGATCCACGCCGCAACGATGGTCGCAGCAGGCGTGTACCTCGTTGCGCGTACCTTCCCTCTTATGACTGCCGACGCGCTCGTCGTTATCGCCTACATCGGCGCCATCACTGCGTTCATCTCGGCGACCATCGCTATCGCCCAAAACGACATCAAGAAAGTCCTCGCCTACTCCACCATCAGTCAACTCGGCTACATGGTGTTGGGACTCGGCGTCGGCGCGTACGCGGCGGGGTTTTTCCACCTCGTGACGCATGCGATGTTCAAAGCGGGATTGTTCCTCGGCTCCGGCTCCGTCATCCACGCGATGCATCATGCGCTGCACGAGCAGCACGATCACCACACCGATCCGCAGGACATTCGGAATATGGGAGGATTGAAAGCACGGATGCCGATCACATACTGGACATTCATCATCTACACCCTCGCAATCTCCGGCGTGCCGCTTACGTCCGGCTTCCTCAGCAAGGACTCGATCCTCGCGGGAACGCTCGCGTTCAGCAGTCTCACGGGTCATTTCCTGATACCGTTGATCGGCTTTCTTGTCGCCGGACTTACGGCCTTCTACATGTTTCGGCTCGTCATTCTCACGTTCCTCGGCGAGCATGCGAAAGCAGACCGGCTGCATCTCATTCACGAATCGCCGAAGATCATGACGGTGCCGCTCGTCATTCTTGCCGCGCTGTCGCTCTTCTTTGTGTTCAGCTTCAATCCGCTGGATGCCTCTCACGGATGGGTGATGCAGGCAGTCCCGCGGCCCGAATCGGTCGTGCCCGATCATCTTGCCGCTCCGTCAACGGAAACGTTTGAAGAGGCGCATCATCATGCACACACAACTGCAATGATGCTTTCCCTGGTGGTTGCGGGCATCGGCATCGGCATCGCATTCCTGACCTACGCTGCAAAGAAGATTGACGCGGAGAAGGTGGCACAGAGCCTTGCGCCTGTCCATCGGTTTCTCGTCAACAAATGGTATTTCGATGAGCTGTATGGATGGTTTGCCGTCGGCGGTACACTCGGCCTTACCAGGGTCCTCCGCTGGTTTGATGACACAATTATTGACGGGGCCGTGAACGGATCGGGCTGGCTCACAAAGCTGACTTCCACCGTCAGCGGCTGGTTCGATACGTGGGTGGTTGATGGGGCGGTCAACGCGATCGCGTACATCTCCGGCTTCGGCGGATTGCTGCTGCGCAAAGTGCAGACCGGCAAGGTGCAGACGTACGTTGTCCTGGCAGTCTTCGGTGTGATGGTGTTTTATTTTGTCATGAGGTTGGTGTGAAGAAGTTTCGTGTCGACAGGACCGCTGTGGGCATTGTGAATATCCGGAAGCAACCGAAGGACAGGGTCTATTGGCAGCGACGATCTGTTGGCGAGAGACTGGAAGCCCTCGAATCGTTGAGACAACACTTCTTCGGCTATACGGATGAGACTGCACCAAGACTTCAGAGAGTTCTTAAAGTTGTTAAACGAAACCGGCGTTGAGTATCTCATCGTCGGTGGGTATGCAGTCGTCATGCACGGCTATGTGCGCGCAACAGGCGATATTGATATCTGGGTGAACAACACTACCCGCAACGCTGAACGCATAGTTGCTGCTCTTGAAAGATTTGGGTTTGAGTCCCTCAAACTGCAAACGAAGGATTTTGAAAAACCCGACAACGTAATTCAATTGGGCTATCCGCCTTTTAGAATTGACCTGCTGACCTCTATCGAAGGAATGCGATTTGACGAATGTTACAAGAAGCGGAAAAGAGTGAACGTGAGTAAGGGCTTGACTGTGAACGTCATTGATTTGGAAAATCTGAAAAAGAGGAAACGCATTGCAGGTCGGGCCAGAGATCTGGATGATCTTGACAATCTAACATGAGGAAGAACAGGCAATGGAATTGACAATTCTCGGTATCGGCGTCCTCACCTGGATCACGTTCCTTCCCGTCATCGGCATGATCATCGTGCTGATGCTGCCGAAGGATCAGTGGAACGGCATCCGCTGGACGTCGCTGGCATTCGTGACGCTGCAGTTGATTCTCGCCGTCGTCATTTTCGCCAAATTCGATCGGACCCTTACCGGCATCAACTCGCAGGCGGCGATGCAGTTTCTGGAGAAAGCCACCTGGATTGACATCAAGGGCGTCGCGTGGTTCGGACGCATCCATATCGAATACCTGATGGGCATTGACGGGCTGAGCGTCTCGATGGTTCTGCTGACCGCGCTGATTAGCTGGGTTGCCGTCATCTCGTCATGGACGATTGACCGAAGTGTGAAAGGCTACTTTGCGTTGCTGCTGTTGTTGGACACCGGCATGATGGGCGTGTTCGTCGCTCTGGATTTCTTCCTCTTCTATGTGTTCTGGGAAGTGATGCTGCTGCCGATGTACTTCCTCATCGGCATCTGGGGCGGACCGCGCCGGGAGTACGCGGCGATCAAGTTCTTCCTCTACACCCTCTTCGGTTCCGTGCTCATGCTGTTGGTGATGATCGCGCTCTATTTCAGCGTGAATGTGTACATCGATGCGCAGGGGACGCTCTATTCCGTTGCCGAAGCGATGAAGCGAGGCACCGAAGGTCTCGAAAAGATCTACACCTTCAACATGCTGCAGATGATGGACGCCGGCAACTTCATTCCCGGCTCGCTGCTGGCAGGCGTGAACACGAGCTGGCGTTTCCTGGCGTTCATTGCGCTGTTCATCGCGTTCGCCATCAAGATTCCCAGCTTCCCGTTCCACACGTGGCTGCCCGATGCGCACGTCGAAGCCCCGACGCCCATCAGCGTCATTCTTGCGGGCGTGTTGCTGAAGATGGGGACCTACGGCATCATGCGCATCAGCATTCCGATGTTCCCCGACGCCATGATCGAGTACGCGTGGTGGATTGCCCTGCTCGGCGTCATCAGCATGGTGTACGGCGCGCTGGTTGCCATGGCGCAAACGGACTTCAAGAAACTCATCGCGTATTCGAGCATCAGTCACATGGGTGTCGTCACGCTCGGCATGGCTTCGATGAACACGCAGGGAATGACAGGCGCGGTCTTCCAGATGTTCAATCACGGAACCATCACGGCGATGCTCTTTTTGATTGTGGGCGTGATCTACGATCGTGCCCACACGCGCGGGTTGAATGAGTTCGGCGGCTTGATGAATCAGATGCCGAAGTATGCGGCGGTGATGAGTGTTGCGTTCTTCGCAGCGCTCGGCTTGCCGGGGCTCAGCGGCTTTATCAGCGAAGCCTTCTCGCTCATCGGTGCGTTCCAAACCTTCCGAACCCTCACCATCATCGGTGCCATCACGATTGTGATTACGGCAGGCTACATGCTGTGGACCTTGCAGCGCGTGTTCCTGGGCCAACTCCCCGAGAAGTGGAAGAATCTCACCGATATGGACGGGCGTGAGATGGTGATGCTTGTGCCGTTGGCGGCAATCATCATCTTTCTCGGCATCTATCCTTCTCCGGTATTGGATTTGATGACGACGTCGCTCAACCATCTTGCCGCGCTGGTGCAACAGGCAAATGCCGCCACCATGATGGGGGCGTACTGAAGAGCTGATCCATCTTTTGATTCGCGTTTCTTCGCGTGGATTCGCGCTTAAACCTCAGAGACCAAAGCACCTGAGGATTGTACGAGCTTCTATAACCCGGCCTGAGCGCCGGGGTCAGTCACGCAAAAGAAAATGAGACACTCATGGCAGAACAGATTCTGAACGATCTCCAGTACTTCTATCCCGAAACGGTACTGGTTGTTGCCTTTCTTGTTGCCATCATTGCAGACCTGCTCTTTCGGCGATACCCTGTCGTAGGAGCTGCAGTCGCGATGGCGGGACTGATCGCGGCATTTCTCACGACGCTGCCGCAGGCGGAAGTCCACACCTCCATCTTCAGCAACATGATCGCCGTGGATCGCTTCGCCTTGTTCTTCAAGCTCGTCATCACCTTCTGCGCAATGCTGATTGTCCTCTTCTCTCTGAACTCGTCTGAGTTGAACTCGGCGGGCAGGAGATTGGGCGAGTACTACGCGCTGCTCCTTGCGCTGACGTTGGGTATGATTCTGATGGCAGGGGCCAGCAACCTGCTGATGATGTATCTGGCTGTGGAGCTTTCCTCGATTACTTCCTACATTCTCTCCGGCTACACGCGTGAAGCGCAGGACTCGAGCGAAGCATCGCTCAAGTACGTCATCTACGGCGCCGTGTCGTCAGGATTGATGCTCTACGGCATTTCGATGATCTACGGAATGACGGGGTCGTTGGACATCTACGCCATCAACAACGCGCTGGCCAAAGGCGGTTTCAACAATCTGACTCTGCTGATTGCCGGGATGCTGACCATTGCCGGATTCGGGTACAAGATTTCTGCCGTGCCGTTTCACTTCTGGACACCCGATGTGTACGAAGGCGCACCGATTACCATCACGGCCTTCCTGTCCGTTGCTTCCAAGGCCGGCGGTTTTGCGATGATGATGCGCTTCTTCAAGGTGACCTTCATTGATTCCAGCGTTGTGCATCTGCCGGAAGGGACGTGGGCAACGCTGCAGGGGTTCGACTGGGTGGCGGTGATTGCCATGCTCTCCGTCCTGACGATGACGTTAGGGAATCTCGTGGCCATCTGGCAGAACAATCTCAAGCGTCTGCTTGCCTACTCCAGCATTGCCCACGCAGGCTATATGCTGATGGGCCTGGTCGTTCTCACCAATGAGGGATTCTCAGCCGTTTTGCTCTACTTCATGGTGTATCTCTTCATGAACCTCGGCGCGTTCTATATCGTGATGCTGATTGCCAATAAGTTGGACAGCGAAGATATCGAGGACTACAAGGGCATCGGCCCCAGGGCCCCTCTCGTCACCGTCGCTCTTTCCATCTTTCTCATCTCGCTCACCGGCTTGCCGCCCACGGCGGGATTCATCGGGAAGCTGTATTTGTTCGCTGCGCTGCTGAACAGTGGTTGGGTATGGCTTGCCGTGGTTGGCGCGCTGAACAGCGTTGTGGCGCTGTACTACTACGTACGCATTCTGCGCAACATGTACCTCGTGGCGCCGACGCGTCAGGTGCAGACGCCTCTTGAGTTCACGATGCTGCAGAAGGCGATTGTGACGGTGCTGCTGGTGCCGACGCTGTTGTTCGGGCTGTATTTCTCTCCGCTGGTTCAGCTCGCCCAGGCATCGGTGAGGATTTTCGGGACCCCGTGAATCTCGGTCCTGAGACCGGCTCTCAGCGCTTCCGGTGCAGGCGTTCGCAGATGAGGCGCACACCCTCCAGCACAAGCGACGGATCGTGATGGGTGATGGAGGGAATAAGGGGAGTCATGATCGCCGAGAGTCCGCCTGTGGCGACGACGCGCGCTTCCGCACCCAGCTCCTTTTTGCATCGGGCAATCATCCCTTCGACTGCATCAATGGCGCCAAACATCGTTCCCGCCTGCATGGCTGATACCGTGTCGGTGCAGATGGTTCTCTGCGGCAACGCAAGTGTGATGGGGGGAAGCTGCGCCGTTCTGCTATGAAGAGCATCGGCCGTCGTTTTCACTCCTAACGAGATTGCCCCGCCGAGAAAGTCGCCGTTTGCATCCACTACCCCGTATGTTGTAGCCGTCCCGAAGTCAACGATGATCAGCGGTCCGCCATACTTCGCGTAGCCTGCCGCCGCGCTGCAAATCCTGTCACTGCCAAGCATGTTCGGCTGCTCATAACGAATCCTGAAACCGAGATCAAGAGCGGCAGAGATGTGAACGGGCACAATGCCGAGATTCTTACGAACGAGCGAGTCGAAGATCGAGGTAAGAAAGGGCACGACGGACGAGATGCCCACGGCGTTGATGTGCTCGGCGGCGAGACCTGATTCGTACAGCAACTGCTCGATCACGAGCCAGGTTTCTTCCGGCGTGCGTTGGAGGCCGCTGGGAGCTTGGGTCTCTCCGAGTCTTTTGTCGCCGTCGAACAGGCCGGCTCCAATCGTGGAGTTGCCAATATCCAGTGCCAGAAGCATCAGGATCGAGGCAGCACGACGGATGACTGCTGTGAAGGTGCAGAAGGAAGGAGTTGGTCGTTGACCTCGCCGAGGATTGTTACGTCGCCTGCGAACAGCGTTTGCTCCAGGCCGTTGGCCTGAAGGATGAGGCCTCCTTCACGGCTCAACCCCTTGACGATTCCGGTAATCACGGTACCGTGTTGAGAGACGGCGATGGGCTTGTTGAGCATTGAAGAACGTTCCATCCAGCGAGACACGACGAACCCGAACCCACTCTGCTTTCCCCGTTGATACATGACCTCGAGTGCCGTGAGAATGTCCCTGAACAGGGCAATTCGATCGATCTCTCTCTTACACTCAAGTCGCAGCGATGTCGCTTTGTTGGCGAGGTCTGGCGGAAAAACCGTTTGATTGACGTTCACGCCAATGCCGACCACAACGTACTCGACGAAATTCTCCTTCAACGCTCCTTCGACGAGAATGCCGGCCACTTTCTTTCTGTTGAGGAGAACGTCGTTCGGCCATTTGCATTCGGCGCGAATGCGGGTCGTTTTTTCGATCGCTTCGGCGAGCGCAAGGCCGACGTAGAGCGGGAGTTGGTGAATGACCTCGGCATGAACGGACGGCCGAAGCACAAGCGAGAACGTAAGGTTCTCGTTCGGATTTGCCAGCCATCGCCGCCCAAGCCTTCCTTTGCCGGCGGTCTGCTCCTCCGCTATCACAACAATCCCTTCCGGCCCGCCGACGTTCGCTACTGCCTTTGCGCAGTTGTTGGTCGAGTCGATGGTCTGAAACGTGTAGATTTTCTTTCCGAAGGTTTTGGTCTTGAGACCCTTTCTCAATTCTCGTTCATTGAACATCGTTGCCTCCTGTCTGAAACAGTCGAACGAAGTGGCTGATGATAACGAACCTACAACCGAGAAGCTTTGTGGGAACGGGGCTGCGTTGGGACGAACGGTTTGCACTCTGCGTTGAAGCAACGGTCATGATACTACAAACAATCGCCAAAAGCAAGTCAAAATTCGTTGACAATTCGCCTTCGTACGAGGGGTACGTTTTGTCAGATTCTGGCCGAGTTGTGCCATTCCGGTCAAAGTCCGCTGACACAGTGGCAAGGCTTGTCGTTCTTCAATTCCGAGGGATTCAAGATTCTTCGAATTTCCCGCCAGATTTCTTGAGTACAGAGATGGCATATCTTTGGTGAGAAAGAGGGACAGATTAGTGTGTAAAGACAATCAGCATATCAGTCACTTGAGGAGAGTCCATCATGGGAAAAATCATAGGAATTGACCTCGGCACGACGAACTCCGTTGTGGCCGTCATGGAGGGGAACGACCCGGTGGTGATTCCGAACGCCGAAGGCGGCCGGACGACGCCGTCGGTGGTTGCTTTCACCAAAACCGGCGAGCGTTTGGTGGGACAGGCGGCAAAACGGCAGGCGGTCACCAACTCGCAAAACACCGTGTACTCGATCAAGCGCTTCATGGGACGCTTCTACGATGAGGTGACCGAAGAAATGAAGCTGGTGCCGTACAAGGTTGTGAAGGGGGAAAACAACACGGCCCGCGTGCAGATTGGAGACCGGGTGTACTCTCCACCGGAAATCAGCGCCATGATCCTCCAGAAGATGAAACAAACAGCGGAGGATTATCTCGGCCAGAAAGTGACCGACGCCGTCATCACTGTGCCTGCGTACTTCAACGACGCGCAACGGCAGGCAACAAAGGAGGCGGGTGAAATCGCAGGACTCAACGTTCGACGCATCATCAACGAACCGACTGCGGCTGCACTTGCGTACGGTCTGGATAAGAAGCACAAGGATCTCAAAGTTGCCATCTACGACTTAGGTGGCGGAACATTTGATATCTCCATTCTCGAATTGGGCGACGGTGTCTTCGAGGTGAAAGCAACCAACGGCGATACTCACCTCGGCGGAGACAATTTCGACCAGCGGCTGCTGGACTACATGGCCGAAGAGTTCAAGAAGCAGGAGGGTATTGATCTCCGCAAAGACCCGATGGCTTTGCAGCGTCTGCGCGAAGCGGCCGAGAAAGCCAAGATGGAACTGTCGCAGCTGATGCAGACGGAAGTGAATCTCCCGTTCATCACCGCAACGGCGGAGGGACCGAAACATCTGAACATGACCATCACGCGCGCGAAACTCGAACAGCTTGTTGATGATCTTGTCCAGAAGACCATCGGTCCGACCGAGAGGGCATTAAAAGACGCCGGCCTGCGGCCGAGCGACATTGACGAAGTGATCCTTGTCGGCGGCATGACGCGCATGCCCAAAGTGCAGCAGCTCGTCAAGGATATCTTCGGGCGCGAGCCGCATAAGGGTGTCAACCCCGATGAGGTCGTCGCGGTGGGCGCTGCCATTCAGGGCGGCGTGCTTGCGGGTGACGTGACCGACGTTCTGCTGCTGGATGTCACGCCGCTGTCGCTGGGCATTGAAACGTTGGGCGGCGTGATGACGGTCTTGATTCCGGCGAACACGACAATCCCCACTCGCAAGAGCGAGATCTTCTCCACGGCCTCGGATAATCAGCCGTCGGTGGAGATTCATGTGCTGCAGGGCGAGCGCCCGATGGCGGTGGATAACCGAACGCTGGGCCGCTTCCATCTGGACGGCATTCCGCCTGCACCGCGAGGCGTTCCGCAGATCGAAGTCACCTTCGACATCGACGCCAACGGCATTCTCCACGTCTCAGCCAAGGATAAGGGGACGGGCAAGGAACAATCCATCCGCATTACTTCATCCAGCGGCTTGAGCAAGGAAGAGGTCGAAAAGATGAAAGCCGATGCGGCTGCCCATGCTGCGGAGGATAAGAAGCGGAAGGAGGAGATTGACCTGAAGAACCAGGCGGATAATCTTGCCTTCCAAACCGACAAGCAGTTGAAGGAGTTCGGCGACAAGCTGAACGTCTCAACAAAGAACAAGATTGAAACCGCCAACAACAACCTGAAGGAAGCGATCAAAGGAGGCAACATCGCCACCATCAAGTCGGCAATGGAGGAACTGAACAACGCGTGGAATGAAGCGTCCACGCAAATGTATCAGCAAGCCACTGCCGGCGGTGCCCCTCATGCCGGCCCATCGGCCGGACCGTCGGGACCCTCGAAAGCTGACGAGAAGAAGGTGGAGGATGCACAGTACGAAGTGGTGGATGAGAAGAAGAAGTAGAGCAGCAGTTCCAACGAACGATCAGGGGTCGGAAGGCGAGGGAATTCTTCTCTCGCCTTTTGCATAAGAACGAACAGCATGAAGCGTATGACGGTGTGCCGTCATGCGCGGGAGTGAGGATGGTATGAATTTCAACAAGTTTACGATCAAATCGCAAGAGGCAGTCCAGACTGCACAGGAAATCGCGTCGAGTTACGGCAATCAATTGGTCGAGCCGGAACATCTTCTCGCGGCCCTCGTGCAGGATCCCGGAGGAACCGTCGTTCCCATTCTCCAGAAGATCGGGGCGAACATCGGTTTCATCAAAATCAAACTCAATGAGCAGATGGACCG
This sequence comes from Ignavibacteriales bacterium, assembly GCA_037441705.1. Lineage (GTDB taxonomy): Bacteria > Bacteroidota > Ignavibacteria > UBA10030 > UBA6906 > CAADGV01. The sequence continues at coordinate 355,291 of JBBIRR010000001.1, read as the reverse complement.
CCTGCCCAAAGTGAGCGGTGCAGGCCTGTCGAGTCAGGCTCTCTCCCCGGCTCTGGCGCGAGTGTTTGAGCGCGCCATGAAGCAGGCGCAGAATCTGAAAGACGAGTACATCAGCACCGAGCATCTGTTGCTTGCCATGGTCGAGACCAAAGACACCCAGGCAGGCAAGTTGCTGATCGAGCAGGGCGTGACGGTGGACGCCGTGCTGAAGGTGTTGAAAGACATTCGCGGCACGCAGCGCGTCACCGACCAGACGCCGGAAGAGAAGTATCAGGCGCTTCAGCGCTATGGGCGCGACCTGAATGAACTCGCCCGCAAGGGGAAACTGGATCCGGTCATCGGGCGAGACGAGGAAATCCGTCGGGTGCTGCAGGTGCTGTCGCGACGAACCAAGAACAATCCGGTTCTCATCGGTGAACCGGGCGTCGGGAAAACCGCCATCGCCGAGGGCATTGCCCATCGCATCGTGCAAGGCGACGTCCCCGAAACGCTCAAGACCAAGCGCATCGTTGCCTTGGACATGGGCGCGTTGGTTGCCGGAACGAGCTTTCGCGGACAGTTCGAAGAGCGGCTGAAAGCGCTGCTGAAGGAGGTCGAAGAGTCCAATGGCGAAATCATTCTCTTTATTGATGAGCTGCACACGCTGGTCGGTGCCGGCGCAGCGCAGGGCGCGGTCGATGCCGCCAACATGCTCAAGCCCGCACTTGCCAAGGGCGAACTGCGCGCCATCGGGGCAACAACCATTGATGAATACCGCAAGTACATCGAGAAAGATCCGGCTCTCGAACGCCGCTTCCAGCCCGTGCTGGTGGATGAGCCGAGCGTGGAAGACACGATTTCGATCCTTCGCGGTTTGAAGGAGCGGTACGAACTGCATCACGGCGTGCGCATCACAGACGGCGCCATCGTAGCGGCTGCGCAGCTCAGCCATCGCTACATCTCCGATCGCTTTCTACCCGATAAAGCGATCGACCTGGTGGATGAGGCGGCGTCGAAACTCCGCATTGAAATTGATTCGATGCCGGAAGAGCTGGATGCCGTCGAACGGCGCATCAAGCAACTGGAGATCGAGCGCGAGGCTATCCGACGGGAGAAGGACGAGGCATCGCAGGATCGTCTTGCCGATGTCGAGCGAGAGCTTGCCGAGCAACATCAACTGCGCACGGAGCTGCGTGCACACTGGCAGGTGGAGAAAGACCTCATTCAATCCATCCGGACGATGAAGGAGAAGATCGAAGCCGCGCGGCTCGAAGCGGAAAAGAAAGAGCGGGAAGGCGACCTCGGTCGCGTTGCCGAGCTGCGCTACGGCGTCATCGCCGACCTCGAGCGCAAGATCCGCGAGGCCTCGGCTCGTCTGCAGCAGGTGCAGCAGGATCGGCGGATGCTGAAAGAGGAAGTCGAAGCGGAAGACATCGCGGAAATCGTGGCACGCTGGACGGGCATTCCCGTGGCGCGCATGCTCGAGAGCGATCGGCAGAAGTTGCTGCATCTCGAAGAACGCTTGCAGCAGCGCGTGATCGCACAAGAAGAGGCGGTCAGGGCCGTCAGCGATGCCATCCGACGTGCGCGTGCCGGTTTGCAGGATGAGAAGCGGCCGATCGGGTCGTTCATCTTCCTCGGCAGCACGGGCGTCGGAAAGACGGAACTGGCGCGGGCACTCGCCGAGTTCCTCTTCAACGACGAACGGGCAATGGTGCGCATTGATATGAGCGAGTACATGGAGAAGTTCTCCGTGTCACGGCTCATCGGCGCGCCGCCGGGATATGTCGGCTACGAAGAGGGCGGCCAGCTTACCGAGGCCGTCAGGCGCAAACCGTATTCGGTTGTGCTGCTCGACGAAATCGAGAAAGCCCATCCCGAAGTCTTCAACCTGCTGCTGCAGGTGCTGGACGAAGGTCGCCTCACCGATAGCAAGGGGCATACGGTGGACTTCAAGAACACGATCATCATCATGACGTCGAATCTCGGCTCGCAGCTCATCAGCGAGCGCATCGGGAGGGGATTCGACACGCGGCCGAACTGGGATGAGGAGTTTGGTGAGCTGAAGCAGGACCTGTTTGCCCTGCTCAAGAAAACCATCAGGCCCGAATTCCTCAATCGAGTGGATGAGATCATCGTGTTCAAGCCGCTGCGTCATGAAGACATCCGCGCGATTGTGTCCTTGCAGTTGAAACGTGTCGAGGAGATGCTGAAGCAGAAGGGCATCACGCTGGAAGTGAGCGACGAGGCAAAGGACTGGCTTGCCAAATTGGGCTACGATCCGATGTTCGGAGCGCGCCCGCTCAAGCGCGTCATCCAGAAGCATATCGTCAACGCGATGGCCGAGAAGCTTCTCGCGGGCGAGTTCAGTGAAGGGGATACGGTGGAGGTGGATCTGGACACTCGTGGACTCATCGAGTTCGTCAAGAAAGTGACAGCAGACGTGCAGTAAGCATCCGGCAAGATGGACTCCGCTTTCCCTGGAAGTGGAGTCCATCTGCATAAGACTACGAACGCATGAAACCCTCCTCCCTCGTCGGACACGTGCTTGAGCTTCTCAGTCTCATCGAGCGTGCTGCCGAGCCTGCGGATAATGTTGTGAACAAATTCTTTCGTGAGCGGCGCTATCTCGGAGCGAAAGACCGCCGCTTTATCTCGGACACGTTCTTCGACATTGTCCGTCACTACCGCAAGATTCGTTTCGTTGCCGAGGAAGCAGCCCGACAGCTTAATCTTCCCACACTCTCTCCTCTTGTTGTGTATATGGCGTATGCAACGCGCATCAGGGGTGAGGACCCCGCCTCGGTTCTCTCGGCGGTGGAGTCAACGTGGCGCTTCACGTATCCAAGAACGTTGTGCGAAGATTTTCTCTCTGCAGCAGCAGCTGTTTCCATGCCGCCGTCCATCCTGCGGCATCCGATCCGACATCTTGCGCTGGAGTATTCGTTTCCCGAGTTCATCATCGCAGAATGGGTGGAGCGATTCGGAGAGCATGAGACATCCCTTCTCTGTCTCGCGCTGAATCAACAGGCGCCGACAGTTGTGCGGGTCAATACGCTGAAGACGACCCGCGAACAGTGTCAGGCGCGACTTGCCCTCGAAGGTGTTGCGAGTGAACCGACTGCCTTCTCTCCCGTCGGCCTTGTGCTGCACAAGCGCATCAACACTCAGGCGCTTCAGAGCTTCAGGGATGGATGGTTTGAGATACAGGATGAAGGAAGTCAGCTCCTCTCACTCCTCACTGAAGCACAACCCGGACAGGTGGTTGTTGATGCGTGCGCAGGCGGCGGAGGCAAGACGCTGCACCTTGCAGCGCTGATGGATAACCGGGGAACGATTTATGCCGTTGATGTTGACGCAACCCGGCTGGACAACATTCGGCCGCGTCTGGCGCGCTCCGGAACAACCATTGTCCAGCTTTTTCATGCCAGGCAGGATGCCGCGCTCATCCCTCAATGTGTCGGCGCAGCCGACGTTGTTTTGGTTGACGCGCCGTGCTCGGGGGTTGGCACCTTTCGCCGGAACCCGGGTGCGAAGCTCCGCGTTTCCGAAGCGACCATCGAGCGGATGGCACAGATGCAGCGGCGCGTGCTCGAGGCCTACGCGCCGCTCGTCCGTCCGGGTGGCCGGCTTGTGTATTCGACCTGCACGCTGCTGCGCAAAGAGAATGAAGAGAGAGTGGAAGAGTTCCTTCATCTCCACCCCGACTTCACGCTGCTTTCGGCGCCGGCAATCATTCGGCAGTACATCACGACGACAGACGCTTCCTCGCCCTATCTCTACCTCCTTCCTCATCGAACGACGACTGATGGTTTTTTCGCGGCGGTGATGGTGCGGAGTGCATCGTGAGATCCGACGCGAAGAGAGCCGAAGACACGTCAGCTCGCGTTGCTTCTCGCTCCCTATTTCTCTAATTTGAAGCCGTGTTTCATTAGGAGTAATAGAGATATGAAGTATCTGTTCCATCCTCTGGTGGTGTGCTCCGTCGCGTTGCTTGTCGGATGCAGCAAACCCTCTCCCGAAGAGTACCTCGGCAAGGCGACTGTTGCCATCAACGAAAAAAATTTCAACGTTGCCATCGAAGAGTACGAGAAGCTGATCGCCGAGTATCCCGGTTCTCCGCAAGCTGGAGAGGCAATGATGACAATAGCACGGATTCAAGCGGAAGAACAGAAGGATTATGCTCGCGCCATCGCATCCTACAAACGGTATCTTGAGGCCTATCCTGATGGGAAGCAGGCGCCGATTGCACTCTTCCTCAGCGCCTATTTGTACCATAACGAACTGCATGACCTGGACAATGCAAAGGCGCTGTACGAACAGTTCCTGGCCCGGTACCCCAACCATGAAATGGCGTCCTCCGCAAAGTTTGAGCTGGACAACCTCGGTAAGAAACCAGAAGAACTTCTCCCGATCCAGCAGCAAGAAAAATCTCAGGTCGCTGTACAAGCCACACGATCGCCGAAGAAGAAGTAGTGGCGCAAGAGTATCGTCAATATCTCCAGCCCGGTGTCGTCGCAAAGCTTGCCAACATGGAGCTGCGCGCACGCCTTGTGGTAGAAGGATTCATCACCGGCCTCCACAAAAGTCCCTATCACGGCTTCAGCGTAGAATTTGCCGAACACCGGCAGTACATGCCCGGCGATGAAATCAAACATATTGATTGGAAAATCTACGGCAAGACGGATCGGTACTACATCAAGCAGTATGAAGAGGAGACCAATCTCAAGGCGTACATCGTGCTTGATGCGAGCAGATCCATGGCATACGCTTCGACGGGCAACATCAGGAAGGTGGAGTACGCGGCGTATCTTGCTGCTTCGCTTTCGTACATGATGATCAAGCAGCAGGACGCCGTTGGGCTGGCGGTGTTCGATGAGCAGGTGACGACGTATCTTCCGCCGCATGCAACGAAAGCGTACCTGCGCCAGATTCTTGTCGCGCTGCATCATGTGCAGGCAAGCAATCGTACCGGCGCGGGCAAATCGCTGCATCAGGTTGCCGACCGCATCAAACGGCGCGGACTTGTTATCGTTATCAGCGATCTGTTCGATTCACCCGATGACGTGATTGCGGCGCTGAAACACTTTCGGCACAAGAAGAACGAAGTCATTGTCATGCACGTGCTCGATCCGCTTGAGCGGAGTTTTGCTTTCGGGAGTGATGCGATGTTCAAGGACATGGAAACGGGCGAGCAGCTCATGACGCAGCCGTGGCATATTCAGAAAGCGTATCAGCGCGAGTTTCAGGCGTTCCTGGAACGCTACAAACGCGAGTGTCGCGAGAATTATGTGGATTATGTCTTGATGGATACCGCGACCCCTTTCGACGTTGCCCTCACGGAGTATCTCCACAAACGCGAACGGATTTACTGACTTCATCTTACAGGCGAGGCTTCAAGCAGAAGACTAAACCCTGCTGATGCCGATTCGTGCCCCCACCTCGCTTCGCAGAGGAAAGACAAATATGTCGTCTCCGTACTTGACTGGACGACATAAATGTCGTATCATATTTCCAGCCACCCCCCATCAGCAGTAGCCCATGTCCTAAACGTTAATCCATGACACCGATACCGTACACGGCGTTGTTGCAGCAGTTCAGGTCGCCCCCGGCCGGGAAGCTGTTTTGTCTGCATGGCGACCAAAGCGTGTTTCGCGTGTCTTTGTATGCTGCATCGCATGCGCTGCTCGGGGGGCATCCTGTTGCGCTGGTGGATGGGTCGAATCATTTCGATCTGTACTACCTTGCCGAAGTTGCGCGCCGAATGGCCGCCGGTCAACGTGCAGTGAACAAGCGCATCACGCCAGAGGATCTGTTGGAGCGAATTTTCATTTCGCGTGCATTTACCTGTTATCAGATGGAAGCAACAATCACCGAGCGTCTGCCTCGATTTGTCGGAGAGAAACGCACGCCCATCATTATGATCTTTGGGCTGTTAGATACATTCTATGATGAGCAGGCACCGTTGTTTGAAGTGCGGGCGAGTGTGCAGCGCATCCTGGTCGCATTGCGCGCGCTGAAGCACGCCAATTACTCGATCCTGCTGGCATCCCTTGATATGCGTCCTGCCTCGAAGGAGAGAGGGATGCTGTTTCCGATGCTATGCTCGGCAATGGATGAGGTGTTTTCCATCTTCCGACAGGATGCAATGCTGTGTATCCAGCGCGAGACGAAACGGCCGACGCGAACCGCGCAGAGCAATGAAGCTCCGATGATTCATCGTTCGGCAAACAAAATATCAGCACACCGTTGAAGGAGGAAGCTATGGGACGTACCGTTCCGACATTCACCATGGTCATCCAGCAGGAAATGGAAAGCTGGTCGAAGTATCGACGCGGGTTGCGAAAAGAGGATCAGGAGGCGTTGGACGAACTATTCCGCGCAGCACGCTTGCAGTTAGCCGGAAGCGCCTACGCAGCACGTCCGATCCCGTTTGAAAGCATTGTCATGTCCATGCTGGTGTCGCAACAACGCTGCTTGCAGGAGCTGCGCGAGCGCGTCGCTCGACTCGAACACGACAAACAGGTGCTCGAACCCCCTCATGCGGCATAAGCACTGTGCACGCGGTAAGGTTCGGTGCTCCGGCCTTGTCGGAGTCTGCCGGCAGCAGGATTTTGCTCAGACAAGAACGATGATCCTCTTACACTGCGAGCGAGGATGAAGAGGGCGCACCGAATTATTCCCGACGCTGACGTTCTACGTCGTGCGTTGCGCCCGTGACGCACTGTTTCATTGCCCGCGTCCAGGCAATCAGGTGTTCCTTCTGCTGGGCGGAAAGTCGGGCTTCGGGATGGGCAAGGAGATAGGAGGGAAGAGGCATCTCGTTCTTCTCAAGCTGCTCTGCAATCTCGTCAAGTTTTCTGAGCTGCCAGCGCGGGCTGCGGTTTGCAAATTCGGAAAAGTTTAACTCGCGTTTTGCTTCGGCGATGTGCTTGTTCAGCCACCAGCCGATGGGCTGGATATGGGCGTACCACGGATAGCGCGTACTGTTGCTGTGGCAATCGAAGCAGGAAGTACGCAGCATAGCATGAATGTCGGAAGGGAGGTCGTACTGCGCGGCAATGTCGTACGGCGACGGTGCCGATGAGGTGTTCTTTTCTGGGCGGACAAACTGCACGAGGACAAGCAGCGTTCCAAGAACGAATGCAAGAATCGTAAGGGTTTTCTTCATTGTGCGCAAATATGAACTATGAACGATGTTTCTCGGGAAAGTTCGGCAGCACGGAGAGCAGCCGCGCGCTGCGGGGGAGTATAAGAACTTGCTGTGAAAAAAGAAATCGTGTGCACGACGCACAGCCGGTGGAGTGAAGCGTCAGAAAACATCGGCGCACGCTCGCGTACGAACGTGCGCCGCGTTCCGTCGTACCTATTCCCGTCCTTTCTCTTTCGGCTCCAGCGTCATTCCTGAACTCTCGTTTTCAAACAACTGCTCAACAGGCACAACGCGCGATCGCTCTCTGTTCACATTCAGGGGAAGCTTCTCGATGATCTTGTCTTCGTCCAGAATGCGCTGCGAGACAGGCGACGCGTAGGTGATGGGTGAAGGCTCATTCCTGAGAATCCTGTCCAGAAGTCCCTGCGCATCCTCGGCAACCATCGCCACCTTCATGTTCTTCGGATCAATGTACTTCTTGATTGCAGCATTCACGCGCGCTACATCGAGTGTGCGGAGTTCTCTATCAATCCGGTCGATGAAATAGTCGGTGCCGTAGAACTCCGAATCCATCTTATAGCCAAGCCTGCGGTCGAGCGTCTGCGCCCAGAGTTTCGAGTAGTTGATCAGAAACTTTCTTGTCTGCTCGAAGTCCTTCTCGCTCAGTCCGTTCTGCACAAACTTCTGGAGTTCGTACAATGCGGCACGCAGGGCAAAGTGAGCGTTTTCCGGCTGGACGGGTCTCAGCCACACGCTAAAGTACTGCTGGCGCAGCGGCGTGTTCACGTTCGGGAAGACGTTACCCGAGCCAAGCCCGCCGGTGAACCGCTCGATGTATGAGTAGTCGCCATAGTTCAGACCGCGGTCACCGCGCAGACGGTTCATCAACACACCGTTGAACGTGCGGTGTTCGCCCAGATACGAGTTGGCAACCATCAGTGCATAGAAGTCGTCGTCCTTCCGCGTCAGGGGCAGCGTGTGTCCGAAGGAGATGGCGGTAGCGCGCGCAGGTTTTTGCACAATGCTGACCTCGAGTGCCTGAGCTTTTTCAGGTGTGGGAAGTGCAACCGGTTCGAATGCGCCGTCGGGCAGCGTCGAGAAATCGTTCTTCATTTTTGGAATGAGGTTGGGCGGATAGCCGCCTGCCACGCCGAGCCAGAGACGCCCGGTCGTGTACATCCGAGTGTAGTACGCTTTCACGTCGTCGAGCGTGATGGATTTGAGACCCTGGACGGTGGCGCCTGCTGTCCCGTACGGATGGTTGGGGAACAGCATCAGATTCAATGCTTCCTTCCCGAGGTTCTCATCGTCCGTGCCCCGCAGATTTTTCTCGAGGTAGTTCAGCAAGAGATCCTTGTTGCGTGTGAAGTCGTCGGGATCGAAACGCGGATGAAGCAGCAAACTCGAGAACAGTTCGTAGAACGCGTCGAGATGATCGCGATGCACACTGGCAATGAATGTGGTGATCTCCTTGTCCGGCTGAACAGTAATGGAGGCGGCCCAGGGATACAATGCGGCAAGCACTTGCTGGTACGTCAGCGTATTCGTTCCGCCATTGGCAATCAGGTAGGCCGTAAGCGCGTTGATGCCTTCCTTTCCTTTCCAGTCGTTGACCGAGCCTGCGCGCAGAATGATACGGAAATTGATCAGCGGCGAGTGTTCGCTCCTGATTTCGGTCACCTTCAGGGGCGTCTTGGCAACAGCCATCACCGTCATCATGAGCACCATCAACGTGATGAGAGATTTCATGTTAGTTCGCTCCTTCCTGCGTGAGGAGAACAACGGTGCGGTTCTTGGGCTCGAAGTATTTGTTGGCAACCTGCAGCAGGTCCTGCGGTGTGACAGCATCATACAGTGCGTAGACACGATTGACGCTTTCCGGATCGCCCGTCATCGCAATATAGTGGGCAATGCTGTTGGCAATCGCATCAGGGTTGTTCAGACTCATCGCGTAGCTGTATTTCATGTGCGACTTGATATTGTTGAGCTGCTGCTCTGAAATCGGCGTTGCCTTTGCCTTTTCGATTGCGGCGTAGATGGCGGTCTTGACGTGATCGATATTCTTCGGATCCTTGATGCGCGTGAGGATGGTAAACAGCCCCGGATCGCGTGCATCGCCCTGACCTCCTTGAATGAACTCCACCGCCTGTTGCTGAATCACGAGCTGCGCGTAGAGTTCGGACTGCTGTGAGAAAAGATACTGGGCAAGAAGGTCGATCGCCGGCATATCGATCTGTGTGTCGCTGAACGCCGGTCCGTGGTAGCCGATGGCGAGAATCGGCAGTGTCCGCGCTTTCCATTTCATCTCTACAAACTTCTCCTGTGTCTGCGGAGGCTCGGCGGGAACCTCGAGGGTGAAGCTGCCGCGCTTCCAGTTCCCATAATACTTCTTTGCAAGCGCAACCAGCTTCTCGTGCCGTACATCTCCCACCACCACAATCGTGCAGTATTCGGGCCGATACCATCGGTCGAAGAAGGTGAGACTGTACTGGTACTGATTCGGCATGTCCATGATGTCCTTCAAGAATCCCATCGTGGTATGCTTGTACGTATGCTTTTCGTACGCGGTGTCGTAGAGTTTTTCGAAGATGGAGAGAAACGGACTCGAGTAGTTCTTGTTGTACTCGCCCAGAATTGCGCCCGCCTCTGTTTTGAAATCTTCTTCGGTGTACTTCAGATTCATGAAGCGGTCGGACTCCAAGTCCATGATCGTTTCGAGTGCCTCCGCGCTTGCAAGCGTGTGATAGACGGTGGCGTCGTTGTTCGTGTACGCGTTGTTATCGGCGCCGATGGACTTCAAGACCTCGTTGAAGGCGTCCTTGCTGTACTTCTCCGTGCCCCGGAACATCATGTGCTCGAAGAAATGCGCGAAGCCCGATAGGCCCGGCTCGATTTCGTTACGAGAGCCTGCACGCACCACCGTGTAGTAGGCGATAATGCCCGGACTGTCGAAAGGGATAGATACGATCTTCAACCCGTTGTCCAGTATCGTGTGATGGATCGGGTACGGAAAGACTTTCGCGGGTGGTGATTCCGGCGTTGCTGCCTCGACGGTCATCACGACGAATGGCGTTAAGGCGCAAAGGGCAATGTACATGTTCATGGATTCTCCTGTTTGATGTGAGAGTGAAAAGAAGTCCGGATGCGTGATTGCAAGACCAAAGCTGTTTTGTTGTACGAAATGCATGAAAATTGTTACAGGCACCGTGCACACGGGCAGCGGCGCATATGTTAGGAGTACACTGCGCTGAGCGGAGCAGGCAGCCGTCGGAACAGGGCGCGCAACTCGCGTATCAGCGAGCGGATGGTGTGGTGCGATAGTGCTGGCTGCGCGAAGCGGATGACGTAATCCCACGTTGCCGCTGCAATTCCGACGTCCTTCTTTGCCTGCTCGCTCATGAAATACTTGTGCTCCATAATCTGGACATAAAGGCTTGCGGCCGTTTTGTCGGGAAAGAAGGACGCAAGCTCGTACTCGTTGAACAAACGGCACACCGGCTTGAAGACGGCGCGATACCAATCCTGAGCCGCGTCGGCGAGCGGTACTTCACGCCTCTCGCGTTCGCTCATGTACCACTTGTGCTCATGGATATGTTTGAGGAGAATAGCACCGTATCCCTTCGAATCGAAATCGCCGAGCAGAGAGTCGACATCAATCGTTGTGACCAGCTCGAAGGATTGCATTTCCTGCTGTACCGCATACCGTTCTTTGTAGGTCTCGATGATCATCTTCTGGTCTTCGTCGGTGATGACCGGCTCGCGGACGATGCCGCTGGCCTTGAGGTCCGCTTCCATCCACAGCATGGATTCAATGAAGAACTCGACGTCCGCCTGTCGGAGCGATGCGGAGAGCGAGGGGTGGATTTCAACGGTTTCCGCGTCGGCAAGCACCGCGCGCAAGCGTGTTCGGTATCCCAGCTCCGGTTCCGCCTCGTTGCTGAAGTGAATGAGCATGTTGCTGAGGGAAGCATCCCCCCAGTAGACGCCCTTGCTGTGCATTTCCACAAAAAGGTTGATCACGGCGTCCCAGATACGGCGGCGGTTCTGCTTCGTAAAACCGCGTTTGTACAGAAACGCGTCGGGCACAACGTTGCCCATCAATTCCGTTATCAGATAACCGGTGCGACGCCGGTACGGCTGGGTGCCGACGTGTGTGGTAACGATGCCGGATCCGTCATCGCGTTCCACAACACCCACGGGCGTCAGCGTGCGCACACCCATGGCCTGAAGTCGGACATAGGCATCGTGCTCACGCAGAGCGATTTCCCAGGAGGTTTCTTTGACGGCAAAGCGACGTCCGTTCAGCTCGAGGAAGCGCACGACGTGTCGGGACAGGCCGCTCTTCACCTCCAGCAGCGCGACACGGTGCTCGCCCCATGTTTCAAGTGGATGCTGCCACGGCAGCGCAATGAGCGAGGCAAGCGTTTCGCGCGGAATGAAGAAGCGGAGATTGCCGATCTCGATCGCAGGCTTGAGGGAAGCGGTCACATCCGCACGACGCACGTCGTTCATCGTCTATTGCACGCCTCTGCCTGTAAGGAGGCGAAGGGCGTCCTCATATTTCTTGCTGGTTGTTTCGATGACGTGTGCAGGCAACGAAGGGGCAGGAGGTTGCTTGTTCCAGTTGATGGAAAGCAGATAATCTCGTACGTACTGTTTGTCGAAACTGGGCTGCGGCCCTCCCGGGGCATACTGGTCCATCGGCCAGAAACGGGAGGAATCCGGCGTGAGCGCTTCGTCAATCCACACTAACGTTCCGTCGTTGTCAAGCCCGAACTCGAATTTCGTATCGGCGATGATGATGCCTTTCGTTGCCGCATAGTCTGCACCCTGCTGGTAGAGCGTGATGGTCAGATCGCGAAGCGTTGTGGCCATCTCGATGCCAAGCTTGTTCACCACTTCATCAAACGATAGGTTCTCGTCGTGCGTGCCGATAGGAGCCTTCGTGGTGGGCGTGAAGATAGGCTCGCTCAATTTGTCCGACTCGCGTAGACCGTCGCGCAGAGGAATGCCGCAGACGGATTTCGTCTTCTTGTATTCGTTCCAGCCGGAACCCGAGAGATAGCCGCGCACGACACACTCCACCTCGATGGGTTGAGTTTTCTTGACGAGCATGCTCCGTCCTGCAAAAATTTCCGGTGCCGAGCGGAACGGTTCGGGGAATTTCGCGATGTCGGTAGAAATGATGTGATGCGGAACGATGTGCGACAGTTTGTTGAACCAGAAGGCGGAGATCTGCGTGAGGACTTTCCCCTTGTGCGGAATGCCGTCGGGGAGTATCACATCGAACGCTGAAATGCGATCGGTGGCGACAATGAGGAGTGTTTCCCCGAGGTCGTACAGATCGCGGACCTTTCCCCGTTTGGTGGGAGTGAATCGGTCCGAAGCGGTTTGTGTGATGACTGAGGCAGACATCTTCGTTCTCCTTCCGTAGTGGGTGAATTCCCTGTCCATCACAAAAAACAAAAATGCACTAACGAAAACAACATTAGTGCATTTCGTAGTTCGCAGTCGGGGGTGGATTAGCTTTCCAGGTGGGCCCCGAGAATTTCTTCAATGGTTCCGCGATGGAACGTTTGATCGGGCGGCGACGCGACAGTTGCGCGGCTGATGCTTCCCAGTTTCAAGCCCGCCCACTCCGAATGGATCTTGCTCTTGACGAAATCCATGACGGCCTTCTGGATGTCGAAGGGCTGAAGTCTCTTCTTGTTCTGCGGGTCGACAAAGATATCCACTTTGATTTCGTTGCTGGAGATCTTTTTGGGTACGATCATGTAATCCATTTGCTCAAAGTGACGCCACCCGTAGGTGCGGTTGGTCTTACTGAAGGTCGAGGGAATGTGGCGGAAGCTGCGCTCATCCGCCGTGGGAACGAGCGTAATGGTAACTCGCTCGAATTTCTGCGTGCCACGTGAGGGAATCATGTAAGCTATCTCCAATGTAGCGTGATAAGTGCATACGCCGGCTCGACAGGCTGGTGTCGAGTGTCGATTGCAATATAGGGACAAATTTCAACGGTGTCAACTCAACGAACTCACAAGAAACTGCGAAATCCGCCCTACGGCACATTTAGCAGCTCTGAACCTTGACGGCGTGTGACAAATGGCTTGCTCTAAAACACCTTACCGCGCAAGAAGTCCAGCAGACGACACACGTTGATGGTGCGAGTGGAATATACGCCGTGAACACCTCCGACGGCGTAAGCCGCCTCACTGATTCTCTGGAGTTCTTCACGACGGTGCGGCGGAACATGTCCCAACTATGTTTGCACATCCGTTCGAGCAACGGGACCGCCGTCGGCTTGATCGAGAAACGAGGTGTTGACGGCGATGGCTTTGGAAAGTAATCGGAGATACCTGCTGCGCGACACCTCGATTGCGCCAAGCCGCCGCAGATGCTCGGTGATGTACTGCGTATCAAGCAGAAGAAAACCGCGCTGTCTCAAACGCTCGACGAGATGAACAAGCGCGACTTTCGAAGCATCGGCCATGCGTGAGAACATCGATTCGCCGAAGAACGCCCCACCGATAGCTACGCCATACAATCCGCCAACCAACTGCGCGCCATGCCACGTTTCCACGCTGTGGGCAAACCCGCGTTCGTGCAGCGCGGTGTAGGCCGAAATGATTTCTTCAGAAATCCACGTCTCCGCACGATCGGCACACGCCCGCATCACGCGCTCAAACGCTGAATTGATGCGAATCGTGAAGAGATTCCTCTTCAGCGTTCGTCTCAAACTGCGTGACACGCGCAGCCCATCGAGAGGAATGATTGCACGCGGATCGGGCGAGAACCATTCGATGCGACCGGTACGGTGCGTCGCCATCGGAAAATATCCGTTGCAATAAGCAACGAGCAGAAAATCAGGATCGAGCCTCTGTTGATGATTGCTGTGGTGCGTCATCGGGCTTCTTGCACACGCGTGCCTCTTCCTCCAAGCCTATGGTTTTCTCCACACGGTCATCATCTCTTTTCCCTTGCGGGATGGGAACGAGCGTGCGGGGGGTTCGATGGAAACCAACTCCAGGGTCCGGCCAAACAATCGGACCACTTCATCCATCGCCACTGCGTACGGCGGGCCGCCCGGCCGATTCTCCAAAGGAAAAAACAACGCGAACAGTTCCCCGTTGTGCTTGAGCATCGAGGATACGGCCGAAGCAAACTCCGCGCGGCGCATCGGGTCGATCGCACAAAAGGTAACGTATTCGACGATGTAGTCGAATTCCTCGATCACACCAAGAGAATAATCGAACAGATCCTCCTCCACGAGTTCGATCGCTACGCCCTTTCTCTGCGCCAGCTCTCGCGTGGCGGCGATGGCTGCAGGAGAAAAATCAATTGCCGTGACGGTAAACCCGTGCTGTGCAAACAACACCGCATCGTATCCTTTGCCGCAGCCGAGCACAAGTGTCTTTCCCGGCTCGAACGTTCTGCTCTGCAGCAGGTCAACGAAAGCCGGCGTCGGCTCGCCCATATCCCACCCTGTCTGGTTGGTACGATAGCGAGCTTCCCAGAACTCTCGAGAATCGACATCGTTCATCGTCACGTCCCAACCATCACTACAACCTTGCCGACGGATTGGCGCGTCTGGAGCGCCCTGTGTGCCTCGACAATGTCATGAAAGGGGAAGACCTTCCAGATGAGGGGCTTCAGGACGCCAAGATCGTAGAGCTTGAGCAGCTCGAGAGTCGCCTCTTTGAAGTATGCTTCCTTTCCCTTGAGCGTGCCCAGGTTGAACCCGAGAATACCCTTGTTGGCGCTCATGAGTTGAGGGGGGAAAATCGGTTTCATGACGGACATGACGGTGGCGGCTTTGAGTTTGTTCAACGCACCTTTCCCGGCTACGGCAGCAAGTCCGTAGAGGATGTAGCGTCCCATGGGTGCCAGCAAGTTCCAGCTCTTGTCGTACACGAGTCCGCCGACAGCATCCATCACAACATCAACGCCGTAGTTGTTGGTGATGCGGCGAATCTCGTCGGCAAAGTCGTGGGTATTGTAGTTGATCACATGATGCGCGCCGTGCTTGCGCGCCAGCTCGACTTTCTGCTCCGAGCCGGCGGTTCCGAAGATTTCCGCGCCGAGGTGTTTGCCGAGTTGTACGGTTGCCAGGCCCGCGCCGCCGGCCGCTGCATGCACGAGCAGTTTCTCGCCTGAACGGATGTTGGCAAGACGAACGATACCGTGGTACGCGGTGAGATAGACGACAAGGAACGAGGCCCCTTCTTCGTAGCTCATCGCGGGAGGCAGTTCGGTGGCAAACTTTTCGCTCACGCATACGTATTCGGCATGACTGCCGTGCCTGCTGTAGCCCATCACGCGTTCGCCGCCTTTGAACAGTGTAACCGCGGAGCCCACTTCCACAACATCTCCCGAAAATTCCAACCCGAGGATGAACGGCGGCTGGGGCGTTCCGGGATACACGCCAAATCGGCCCATAACATCGGCAAAGTTCAGTCCAATAGCCCGAACTTTGACCAGTATCTGGTCCGGCTGCGGTCGTGGGATGGCAGTCTCGCGAATCTCCAGTACTTCAGGTCCTCCATATTTTGTGACGAATGCTGCTTTCATGCTGTGGTCCTTTGTATTCGCGCAGTCAGAGAATTATTGTTTGTATGTATCGCCAAACGGCGATGTGACGACCTTGCGAGGTCGGTTCACGACATACTTCTCGTACATCGCCATGAGCTTCTTCTTCGATAGCTCGTCAAGGTCTTCATCGTCTTTGTCGCGCTTGACGTACATCCGATAATCTTCCTGCTCGTCCCGTGTCATCTTGCTTTCGTAGTCTCTCAACTCCCGGATGATCGCTTTCTGTTCTGGATGTGTCATGATTCCTCCGTTGGGGATGTAAGATGATGGACCGTTTGAATCCGACAGATCTTCTTGAAGTCACAGTAGGTGCACACCTGGTCGATGTTCTCCGCAGCGGTGAGAGGGAATTTCCCTTCTGCCATTGCCTCGACATAGCGATTGACATGGCCGATTGCATCGTCAATCAGCTCTCGCAGACCATTCTCGTCCGGAACCACGTTGCCACCACGCGCGCTCACGCCGAAGGCATCTTGTGCGTCCTTGCGGACGAGGCCGGACTTCAAACTCACGGGTCGCCGCAAGAGATAATACGCACCGCCCGCGGGCACCCGGCTGCCGTGCAAGAGCCGTTCTATGGTATAGAGATAAAGCGGAAGCTGCAAGCTCATCCCCTTGCGGATGTCCTCCAGCTTTGGAATCCGGATACCCGATTTGTAGTCAATGACCGTGAACGTCTCGTCGTCCATCTCCACGCGATCGATCTTGCCTCGCAGAAGAACATTGCCTGCAGCAATCGGCTCCTCGGTGGAGAAGGTCGGATCGACGCGCGTGTACTCGCTGAGTTTCGCGCCGAAGCCGACTTCGAAATACCGCGGGATGAGTGATGTTGTGCGCCTGCGTTCGAAGGCGAGAAACTCGTGCAATAACCCGCTCTCTGCATCCTTTGCCCCGAGAAGCAGTTCCTTGTCAAGCTCCCAGAACGCGTCGGGAATATCAATCTCTTCGAGTTTCCGCCTGGCAATTTCCACCAGACGTCGCAGGGCAACGTCAAACTCCTCATCGGTGCATGCCGCAATCGGCGGGAGCTTCTGCTCACGCCGTTCGGTATAGAATTCGAACATGATCTCATGAAGCAGAGAGCCTCGTTCCAGCGGCGATAGTTCTTCCTCAAGTTCTTCCAGCGGACTCAGCCCCAGAATTCGCTGCGCGAAGAACCGATACGGACATTCTGCATAGCTCTCAAGCTGACTGATCGAATACACCTGCTGTTTGAGCTGCTGGAGGAACAGCCTCGTTTCATCCGAAGCAGCGGAGTGAAGAAGCCCTTCATAGTGCGGTAGGTCGTGTCGGGCTGTTCGACTTTGCTCCACCGCAATTGCCTGACGTGCTACAGAAAGTTTTTCGTGCAGTGCTGCAGGCGCCGCTGTCGGCAGCGAGGCTCCTGTGGCGATTGCCTGCCCGGCGTATCGAAGAAATTCCTCCTCTGAGGAGCACGTTGAGGCAAAAGGAGAACGCTCGGGATACTCCCACTCGTCCACGGAAGCAACGGCCCTCAGTGCATCAATGAAGCTCGAACGGACCAGATCAAGATCGGCATCTTGTTCAGGAAACGTGAGATAAAGGTGGTCTGTCCAATTCGTTATTGCCTGATAGAACAAATAGCGGTTTTCCCATCGGTGCCGGCGCTCGCGCTCCTTCAGTCGCCTGGTGCTGAAGAACAACTCCGACTGGTACACGGAAGGAAACTCCCCATCGACAAGTCCGGCAACAATCATCACGTCAACCGGCAGTCCACGTGTTTCTTCGATGGAGGTGATAAGAACACCCTGCCCGGGCTGCTCACGGATGTTGTAGCGTTCCTGCGATACGGCAACCTTCAGGTGTTCCAGGTACAAACGAAGTGGATGTTTCTTCTGTTTTCCTTCCTGATACTCAAGGAGATGCGCCGTGTGCTCTACGACCTCCAGGAATGCAGCGTACGCCCGCGCATCCTTTTCCACCAACTCTGCAGCTCCTCGTGATGCGTTTGCAACGATTCGTTGGGGCAGGTGGAGGCGTTCAAGGAGCAGTTGAACATTCCTGCGAAACTCTGCGGGGGTCTGCTCGGCGGCAATCTCGTGCAACAGGGCTTCCAGCAAACGTAGGTCCTGTTGTGCTTTCTGCAGTTGCGTCAGGCGGTGAGTTCGGCGGCGGCGTTCGCGCTCCGGCTCATCGTCGGCAATCCCTTCGCGAAGCTGCTTCAGCCTTTGCTCGATTCTCGTGTGCCACGAGTGCAAACCTCCAACAATGCGCTCCTCGAGAGAAACCGTTGCCAGAGTTGTCGGGTCAAGCGCTTTGCCGTCGTGTGTGAACTCGAAGTAAGATGAACCGATGGCTCGGAGAACGTCGTCGCGTCGGTAATCACGTGCGGGGATATCCAGAAGTCCGATGATTGCAGCAATCACCGGTGCGTGCGAGAGCTTGTAGCGGTCGGTGATATTTGCCGGGATGCCGTACTTCCTACACTGCTCGCGCAAAATGTGTGTGTACAGTTGCGGCCTGTACATTGCGACGCAGATGCGGCTGGGGTCTCGGCCCGGATTCCGCAAAAGGTGATCCTTCACCAACGAACAAATCAACTGAACTTCGCGCACGCGATCGTGCGCTTTCGCGATGGTGATAGAAGAAGTACAATCCAGTCGTTCGGACACGTTCCGCTTGAACAATGTCCCTGCAAGGTGTCGGACAATGGCGTGCCGCGTGGGTTTTGCATGCTCGTGCTGAAACAGCGAAAGCTGAGGACCCGCTGCAAGGCTATCGTGATTATTGCTGCCCTCAACGGAAGGAACGTGACGGAACCCCAATTCGAGAAACCGGTTGTAGTTCTGTTCAAGATGTCCGAACAGCGCGCTGTTGCCTCTTTCGAAATCGAACTCGAGCGATAGGGGAATGGCGAGCGCGCAGAGTTTGTGAATGAAGCCAAGCTCAGGCTCCGTGAACTCATCAAAACCCACAATGGAGATTTCTTCGACGTGAGGGAAAAGCTCACGGAATGTCCGGTGAAAGAGCTGGGCGGAACAGTCGCGTGCAAGAAGTTGAAACATTCCTTCAGCGTCAAACCCCTGAATGGTTTCGAGACGCTTCTCGTAGGCGGAATAGATCGTGATGATGTCGCGAAGCTTTGTGTGCTCGTCCGGATCCTCCATGCTCAGCTCATCTTGAAGCGCGGCGGGACTGATACCGTTTTCTTTGAGATTGCGGATGACATTGGTGATTTTTTCCAGCGTCCCCATCGGCAGGGCTGGAAACCTGCCTCGAACATGAAAATAGCCGAGGCTGCTGCGTGCATCAAGAACGGCTTGATGGAAGAGAAGCGCTTGAATAGACTCGTCCACCAAACGGCTCGCGGGAAAGGCTCTCTCGAGAATACGAGCGGCCAAGGTGCCGAGCGTGAAAACGGGTAACTCCGGAAGTGCGGTGCCACACCGTGAGGTAAGCTCACGAAGCAGATGTCGAATGCGTCGTTTGGTAGGAACGATCAGGATAAAGCTCTCGTACCTTGCGTGCTGTATACGGTCAGGGATTCCGCTTCGTTGACCCGACAGCGAAAGGACAATAGCCATGTGTCGTTTGGGCTGGTGAGCTGTTCCTTCCCACATTACAAAAAAAATTAGCGACACACAAACCGCCCCTTGTGGAACATACATTGGAAACACTATGCAGGGTGGTAGAACAATTTACTTGCTTTTCAATGTCTCTCTGGCAATATTTGTCATCGAAATGAGTCGGGCGGTGGGTTTTGCTTAGCGGTTGGGCGTTCCTTGTGATTATAGTCATTCTCTGAACCTCGCGAATAGCCTATAATGGTGTCGCCTTGTGTAACTTTTTTACTCGATTTGACTACTTCCTGCACAGAAGGCACGGACACCCATAATGTGCAGCGAGGCCTTCTCGCGGAACCACCGTCCGACCATCGGGAAGACCGAATCGTCATTGTCGCATAAACTCTAAAGATAGCCCCCAAGGAGGATTCATCTGGCAACGCAAAGGAATCGACCGGCGATTCTTTTTACGAAGGACCTTGAGGCGTATGCGCAATCACTTTCGGCGCACTCAAACGGAATGGATTATTCCGTAACGCTTCTTCCTGAACCTTCGAATATCCTCGATCACATTCAGGGGATGGAGTACGGGCTGATCGTCGTTTCGACTACGCACCCGGCCATCGCCAGCAACCAGCTGCTGAAGCACCTCGCTGACAAACAGCAGTTGACGCAGGTGATTGTTGTGGCCGACCGGGCTGATGTGAACGAGGCAGTCCGCTTTATGAAGGGCGGTGCGTTCGACGTTCTGGTCGCGCCCGTCGACCTGCATCGCCTGGTGCAGTCCACCGAAGAGGCGCTTGCGCTGTATCAGCAGAAGAGGGCGGAGCGGCGAGCCGAGGAACGCAACCGGGCGCTCACGAGCTTCGAGGAGATTGTCGGTGAAAGCCCGCAAATGGTTGCCATCCGCCAGACGATCAACACCGTTGCTCCGTCGGATGCCAACGTGTTCATCTGGGGTGAGAGCGGCACGGGAAAGGAACTCGTCGCAAAGGCACTTCATGCCAAGAGCAAGCGAGCAACAAAACCGTTCATTGCCATCAATTGCGCTGCCCTGCCGAAGGACATTTTGGAAAACGAGTTGTTCGGTCATGAGAAAGGAGCATTCACGGGCGCGCTGAACCAAAAGCCCGGATGCTTCGAACTGGCAGATGGCGGAACACTCTTCCTTGATGAGATCGGGGAGATGAGCACGGAGACGCAAGCGAAACTTCTGCGAGCGATCGAGGAGCAATCCTTTCGCCGGCTCGGCGGACGGAACGAGATCAACGTGGACGTTCGGATCATCGCAGCGACGAACAGAGAAGTCACCAGCGCGCTCGATCAGGGCATCCTGCGTTCGGACCTCTACTATCGGCTGAGTGTTGTGGAGTTGGAGCTCCCGCCGCTGCGCGCCCGGCGGCAAGACATTCTACCGCTTGCAATGCACTTCCTTCGTCTCTTCAGTCTGAAGTATGGCAAGGAGATGAAAGGATTCACTGCCGAGTACATCGAGATGCTGCAGTCGTATCATTGGCCCGGCAACGTGCGTGAGCTGCGCAATGCGATCGAGCGAGCGGTCGTGATTTGCCCGGGCGAGTCGATCTCGGTGCTCGATTTGCCGGAGAAAATTCTCAAGACCCAGAGCGAGATCATGCACATCAGCATTCCCATCGGCAGCTCTGTCGAGGAAGCGGAGAAGAAACTCATTCTTGAAACGCTTGCGTCGGTGGGAAACAACAAGGCGAAAGCGGCCCGCATACTCGGCGTCAGCAGAAAGACGCTCCACAACAAGCTTCACAGCTTTGATTGGCGCTTAGAGGGCAAGTAATCTCGTTCGTGCGATTGTGGTTTGCTGAGCGAAGCCTCGGACGATTCCGGGGCTTCGCACTTTTTCGTCGGCCGCGTCAGTGCAGCGTATCGTGCTGGGCGAGCCTTTCCCGGTCGTGCAGGTAGGGCAGAAGATTTCGATATAACGCATCGGCAACCACCTCATGACCTGCCGCCACCCAGTGGCCGTTGTTGTCGAGAAACAGGGGGAAAACGGTCCTGGATCGCTCAAGAAAGTCCGGGCACAGGTTGATTGCTTTGATGCCGTTGGCTGTTGCCCAGCGTTCCAGCTTCTCCTGCGGCCATGTCGAGTAGACTGTATCCTGCCTGAACTGCCAATACTCGCGTCCGGACTTCCACTCCTTGGGGTGAACCTGCAGACCGTACGGGTAGACCGTGAGCCAGAAATCTACGCCGTGTTCCTTCAGCAGATCGCGAATCAACAGCAGGTACTTATGGGAGAGTGCCCAGTTGCTGTCGTTATCAACGTAGGATTCGCGCAGCAGCGCGTACTTGTCGCGGCGGATGTCGCCGTTGAAATTCCCCTCCCCCCGCTTCATCAATTCGATCTGAGGCGTGATCCGAATGCGAATGAAGTTATACAGCTGCATGTTGTTCTTGAACCAATCCTTGAGGGCTGCAACGGGTCCTCGCAGCAGGCCTCGTTCTTCAGGCTCGGGGCGGACGGCCACGGGTACGCCGTTCGCATCGAACTGCGCTAAGGCGGTGTATGTGTAATCATCGTAGACATCCGAAAGGTCGAAGTTCAGAATTACGAGGTCCGGATGGAGTTGTAGTCCGAAATTCTTCAAATACAAGAACTCAAGGAGCGGCGAATAGCTGCCGACGCCGGCGTTAATGACCTCGTAGTGCGCAGGGCCAGAGAGAGCCTGCAGCTTCTGTTCCAATCGCTTCGAGAACGTCTCGTTGCTGAAAACCCCGTCTCCTTCAGTGAAGGAGTCACCCAACATCAAAATCCGAAACGTTCCAGCGGGTTTTTCGAGGCTGTATTCCTTGTCCCGCAATCCGAGTGAATTGATTTTGTAGTCGGTATAAAACTCGTTTGTCTTGTACCAACCCACGGCATTCGGTTTGAAGCGATGATGAAGGATCGGATCGTCCTGCGAATAGAAGTACCGCATCACTTCCCGTGGTTCCATCAGTCGCACAACGATCTCCAGGATGATAACGCACACGACAAGCGAACTAACGGTGAGAAGAAGTCCCTTACCGAACTCACGCAGTTTCGATTTCCGTGGTGCAGTCTCTGGTGCCATCGTCTTGGTGACTCCGTACGAATCTTGGATGCGTTACGTTTGCCCGACGCACAATGCCATCCGCAGTGCCGCGCCGAGGCGAACCCAATATAGCCGTTTGAGCAGGAAAAACCAACGAGGCGACTTCCGCCTTTGCCGTGTCTCACATTCCCGGCAGTGCCCGGGTCGCAGCAGGGTTGATTGACTTTAGTTTGACGATTTACGTATATTTTAGCCGGAACTATTGTGATTCGGAACCATCCCGGCGCTAAGTGACGTTACGGATTCTGACGATAACCAACTGAGAATACATCGAAGCGTTCAAACCATATCCGTTGTGCGAGTAGAGTAAAGGATTAGAATGGAAGGCAATTTCTCCAACCGCGTTCAGGATGTCATACGGCTGAGCCGCGAAGAGGCGCTGCGTTTGGGACATGATTACATCGGCACCGAGCATCTCCTCCTCGGCGTGATTCGAGAAGGGGAGGGGATCGCCGTGAAGATTCTTCGCAATCTCGGCGTTGACCTCTACAAACTGAAGAAGGCAATCGAAGACACCGTTCGCACGTCGGGTGGGACGCTGACTATCGGCAACATACCGCTCACGAAACAAGCCGAGAAGGTTCTCAAGATTACCTATCTTGAAGCAAAGTTGTACAAGTCCGACGTCATCGGCACCGAGCACCTGCTTCTCTCACTGCTGCGGGACGATGACAACATCGCCGCGCAAATTCTCCATCAATTCAACATTCACTACGACGTCGTTCGCAGCGAGCTGGATAACATCATCAGCGGCAAACCGACGACGCCGCATCACGCCAGTCAGGCCGAAAAGAAACCTGAAAAATCGAAGACGCCCGTGCTCGATAACTTCGGCCACGACCTGACCAAAATGGCTGCGGAGGACAAACTCGATCCGATCGTCGGGCGGGAAAAGGAGATTGAACGCGTTGCGCAGGTGCTGAGCAGGCGCAAGAAGAACAATCCCGTCCTGATCGGCGAGCCGGGCGTCGGCAAGACGGCTATTGCCGAAGGGCTGGCAATGCGCATCGTGCAGAAGAAGGTTTCTCGTGTTCTTCACAACAAGCGCGTGGTGACGCTCGACCTCGCCGCGCTGGTTGCCGGCACCAAGTACCGGGGTCAGTTCGAGGAGCGGATGAAAGCGGTGATGAACGAGTTGGAGAAGGCAAAGGATGTTATTCTCTTTATTGACGAGTTGCACACGATCGTAGGTGCCGGGGGCGCCTCGGGTTCGCTTGATGCATCGAACATGTTCAAGCCCGCGCTCTCGCGCGGCGAACTCCAGTGCATCGGCGCCACCACGCTGGATGAGTATCGCCAGTACATCGAGAAGGACGGTGCGCTCGACCGGCGCTTCCAGAAAATTATGGTCGACCCGACGACGGTCGAGGAAACCATCCAGATTCTCACCAACATCAAGCACAAATACGAAGAGCATCACGGCGTACGCTACACGCAGAAGGCCATCGAAGCCGCCGTCAAGCTCAGCGATCGCTACATCACCGACAGGTACTTGCCGGATAAAGCGATCGATGTGCTGGATGAATCGGGGTCGCGCGTCCACCTGGCCAACATCCACGTGCCGAAAGAGATTCTCGATCTCGAAGCAGAAGTAGAAAAGATCAAGCAAGCCAAGAATCAAGTGGTCAAGAACCAGAACTTTGAAGAGGCGGCGCGCTTGCGCGATCTGGAGAAGCGCTTGCTCAGCGATCTGGAGATTGCGAAGCGGGAATGGGAGCTGAAAGCGCAGGACACGATTCATGAGGTGACCGAGCAGGAAATCGCCGACGTCGTCTCAATGATGACGGGCATCCCGGTGAACAAAGTCGCGCAGTCCGAATCCGAAAAGCTTCTGAAGATGGATTCGGCGCTGAAAGACCAGGTCGTCGGTCAGGACGAGGCGCTGATGAAGTTGACGAAGGCTATCCGCCGCACGCGGGCCGGCTTGAAGGATCCGACGCGACCCATCGGTTCGTTCATCTTCCTCGGTCCGACAGGCGTCGGCAAGACCGAGATGGCGAAAGCGCTTGCACGGTACCTGTTCGATTCGGAGGAAGCGCTCATTCGTATCGACATGAGCGAATACATGGAGAAGTTCAGTGTGTCACGCCTCGTCGGCGCGCCTCCGGGCTACGTCGGCTACGAAGAAGGCGGGCAGCTCACGGAGAAAGTCCGACGGAAACCCTACTCCGTTGTCCTGCTCGACGAAATCGAGAAGGCGCATCCCGATGTCTTCAACATCCTTCTCCAGGTTCTGGATGACGGTATCCTGACGGACAGCCTTGGACGGCGCGTCGATTTCAAGAATACGATTCTGATCATGACGTCCAACATCGGCACGCGGGATCTGAAGAAGAGCGGCGGGTTCGGCTTCGGTGCCGACACACCGAAACACACGATGGAATCCATGAAAGCCACCATCGAAGACGCGCTCAAACGGGTGTTCAATCCTGAGTTCCTTAACCGCATTGATGACACGATCATCTTCCGGCCGCTCGAGAAGGAACACATCATGCAGATCGTGGATATCCAGATGCGCGATCTGAGCAAGCGTGTCGCATCCATGGGGATCACGATCGAACTGACGAAAGCGGCGAAGGAATTTCTCGCCGAAAAAGGATACGATCCAGCCTTCGGTGCACGTCCGCTTCGCCGTGCGCTGCAGCGGTATGTGGAAGATCCGATTGCAGAAGAAATTCTCAAAGGGAAATATCCCGAAGGCACAGTGCTGCGCGCAAAGGTCAACAAGAAAGCGGACGAGTTGAGGTTCGTTGCCGTCACCGCCGATCAACCGGAGACGCCCGAGGAGGAAGAAGAAAAACCCGCGGATGTGTCGTAATCCGAGGCTTTCGCTCAACGCAAGAAGTCCTGTGTCATTCTGATGCAGGACTTTTTTTTTCGGCTGATTGTGCGTGAGCGGAAGCGCGTGCCGACTTCTATGTCATGTGCATGAACTCCCGCCCATTCCTATAACACTCCACGTTGTTGAAGAACACGTACACGTCCTTGGTTGACTTCGGAAGTGCCTGAATGATGTTGAGAAGGCGTTGAAGTTCGTTTCGAGAAAAATCATATCTGTACATGCTCGGCTGGCCGAAGCCGTGCAGTCGGTAGTAGGCGACGCTCTGTGCAAGTGCCGGATCGTTTCGCAGCGGATCAACGCAATGGATCAGCTTGCATGAAGCGCAAACGTCCGCGATGCGGACCGGCTCATCATACCAGCGCCCGCGCGGCTCCCACGCGCACAGCAGCGATCCTCGATCAATCGTCCGGAAAAACTTTTCCATCGCCTCGATGTTTACCTTCGTCGGTGTGAAACTTGCCGGCGACTGGAAGAGCAGCACGCGCGCTCTCAGCGCACGGCAAAGCTCTGTGAGCGTATTGAACTGGGCGATCGCTTCCTTCCCCTTGAAGCGATGAAGATGTGTGATTCCCTGGTATGCTTTGACGGTGAACTCAAAGGCTGAGGTGATCTCGTCCGCTTCGGTTCGCCATTTTTCTGCCGTGCTCAAACGTGGAAGACGATAGAAGGTCGAGTTGATCTCGACGGCAGGGAAGAGCTGCGCGTACGCTTGCAGCTTTGAGCGGTACGGTTGCGTAAGCAGGTGGTCGAAGTCATGCTCGTTCAAGTAACTCCACCCGCAGCAGCCGATGCGCAAGGTCGGGGGCATGTGCTCTCACGCGTGGTGGAGGTGATCAATCGTCAGGACAGCAGCATACACTCCCACAATCACTTCAGCAAGGAAAGCATAGTTGAGTGTGTCTGCAGTGTCGGATGGCTGGTGATAGTGGGGATTGCGGAGGAACGCCGTATCGGTAATCATCACCGCGGGAAAGCCGTACTTCCAATACGAGGCATGGTCGGAGAGAAACAGCGGCGGAAGGAATCCGGGCGCGGCAAGACTCTCGACGCCGATGTTCGCTCCTGCTCGCATTGCATCGCGTACAACACGCGTCAGCCTGCGTGTATGGAGATTGCCGACAACGGCGATGAAGTTACCGCATGCGGGATATCTCCCGAGTTGCCGCAGTCCGGGAAACGGGTACGCTTGCCTCAGCGTGTCGCCGGCATAGCCTACCATTTCGAGTGCGAGCATGAGCCGCACGTGTCTTCCGGATTTCCTCAGCATGCCGGCATGATGGCGGCTACCCATGTGTGCCGAGTGAAAGTACGGCGGCTCTTCATTCGCATATGCCACGATCGTGACGGCGTGTTGCAGAGGGGTCTTCTGCAAGAGGCCGGCCAGCTCCAACATTGCAGCAACTCCACTGGCATTATCATCGGCGCCCGGCGTACCGATGACGGTATCGTAGTGTGCACCGATGACAATCGTACCCGAATCCCGTATGCCCGGCTTTTCCACCACAAGATTGCAGAACTCCTCGCTCTCCACACGAAATCGCTGCTGCTGCACGTCACACCCGAGCGATCGAAACTCCTGCTCGATGTACTCGGCAGCGTGTGCGAGCCTCATCGGATAGATACCGCTGCGCGAGGGATGCAGGCGCGCAAGCGTTTCCACCCGGCGGCGCGCACGCGCTGCAACAGCTTCACGCTCGTCCGTGGAAAACTGCTGAACCATTTGCCGGATACTTTACATTGTCACCGGTGTGCCCGGCTCCAGCTCCATCAGCTTCTTCTTAAATTTTGTGTGAAGATGTCTCTTGAGCTGCTGGGGCGTTCCGGTGAGGACGGGAAACGTCCCGTAGTGCATCCCGATGATGCAATCCGGTTTGATGAGGTCGCATGCCACCGCAGCCTCGCGAGGTCCCATCGTATAGAGATCGCCGATGGGAAGCAGCGCAACGTCGGGTTCAGAGAACTTGCCGATGAACTGCATGTCGCCGAACAGCGCGGTATCACCCGCATGATAGAAGGTGAAGCCGTTCTCGAACCTCACAACAAATCCCGCCGCTTCGCCGCCGGGTGCGGCAACTTTGCCGTCTACATCAATATCGCAACTATGCCTTGCGTCAGTCATCGTCACTTTGATGCCGTCCACGTCCACTGTTCCGCCTTTGTTCATCCCCACGGCAGAGGAGACGCCCTGGGATTGGAGGTAGAGGTACAGTTCGTAGATCGTGACGACCTTCGCCTGCGTTCGCTTCGCCACTTCGACGGCGTTGCCGACGTGATCGGAATGGCCGTGCGAGATGAGGATGAGATCGACCCTGTCAATATTCTTTGCGCCCGAAGGCGCTTTGGGGTTTTCGAGCCATGGATCAACCAGCACGACTTTGCCGGAGGGCGATTCGAGTTTAAAAGCCGAATGCCCATACCACGTGATGGTAAGCCGTTGACGTGATGCTTTCATTGTTTCCTCCTGTTTCTGTTTGATGATGGAGAGCAGCTTCTTACGCCACCCTCTCCAGAAACCGGCGAAGAGCCTGCTCTCGTTCTACCTGAACTTGTTGCTTGCGATACACCGTGGGCGGCACTGCGCGCTCCTTGCACACCGACTTCGCCAACGCGCATCGTTCGCACGTTTCGTTTACCTCGACGATGGCGAGCGCCGGATCGTTCCAGAAGCGGACGGCGTGTTTGAACGTGTCGTTCAACAAGAAACCGAGGGTGATGCTGGAGTTCGTCTCTTCGGTCAGCACTAACGGTCGTGCAACCGTGATGACGAAGAACTCCGCATCGCCGTCGAGGAAACGGGAGCGCTGCGCGTCCGCGATGGTTGCCTCCTTCAACGCCCGGCGGGGCATAGCTGCCAGCCGCTCCAACAACTTGATCGACAGCCACCGCCGGCAGTAATGCTCGTTCAAGCCAATCGCATGCGGTACGACAACACGCGACATGTTCAACTCCTTCGTTAACGTGAACTCCTTGCTGCCGATCTCGTTGTTGAACCGAAGATAAAACATCTCCTGCATCCCGAAATACTTCGGCATCAACTGACTGAGCCGGTAGAGGAACATCTCCGGGGTAGCTTCGAAGCGGCGCATGATGTTGAGAAACGCGATGCCGTTCCAGGTCGTCTTCTTGAAGAATTGCTCAAGATCTTTTTTGAGAACCCATCGGTTGATGAACAGCGCTCCGGCGAAGTAGGATGCCTTGTAGTTGTTCAACACCTCCGCAAAGGAACTGACATTGAGCCAGGTTGACGTTACCGGATGCTCCTTGAGCCCAAGGAATCGAAAGCCGATCTCTCGCGCAAGCAGGAACGCCTTCTGCGAAGGAAGCAACTTGTCGTTGAGAAAGAGCTTGGGTGTCTTGCCCTTGGTGGAGATGGATCGAAACTTTTTCAGTTCAGGGAATTCATCCAGCGGGATTGTGCCGATCTCATAGCCATAGTCCTGCTGCAAGACGCGCACGAGGTGGTCGACGTGCAACGGTGGATCGGCGCCAAGTTTGTGCTGTCGTGCGAAGTCCTCGGCGGCGGTCTCCAACTCCTCGAAATAATTCGAGTGCATCTTCTGGTAGGAACGCAGGGCGGCGAACAGGAACTGCTCCACGCTCATGTCATAGCTCTGCCCGATCTCCAGCAGCGTGCGGATGAACGCGCCCGCCTCCTGAGGGTTGTTGGTGATGAGTGTGACCAGATCGTGCGGTTTGATCCCGAACAGTTCAAACGGAAACTCTTGAATAAACGGCGACTTGAGAAAGGTTGACAGCGAGTCCAGAGATTCCGAGACCTTCACCGATACCAGGTCATCGAACGACACATCCATTGCCTTGGCGAGCTGGAGAATCTTATCCGCCGTCGGATATTTCTTTCCTTTTTCGATTTCGCTGAGATAGGAGACGGACAGGTTCGAACGTGCGGCAAGCTCGGAGAGCGACAGGTCGCGTTCGGTGCGGAGCTGCTTGAGTTTGACGCCGAGGATCAGACGCAGGTTTTCGGGATTCACATTCATCGGTGACGTTTCGTCGGTGGTGACTTCGTGCAGCAATAATCTATCGAATTTTCTCAATTGCTACCACTTCTCTATTAGCGAAATTGCAGGTGATTGCAGTCATCTCACTGCGAGCGAACTTATTACAAGGGCGAAATTTCGCTTGACATACGCTTTTCGCTATCGTATATTGGTGCCAGTTCGTTCTTTTACACCACAGGCACAATCCAAGGAGACACGCCATGCAAACCTTCGAAGACGTCGCGACCCGCGGAACACTGCACAACCGTTGGGACGGCATTGTCCGACCCTACACCGAGGACGATGTGAAGAAGCTACGAGGCACGATCGACATTCGCTACACGCTTGCCGACCTTGGAGCCAGACGCTTGTGGAATCTCCTGCATACCGAGCCGTATGTCCAGGCACTCGGTGCGCTCACCGGCAATCAGGCCATGCAGCAGGTGAAAGCAGGTCTGAAAGCGATCTACCTCAGCGGCTGGCAGGTGGCCGCCGATGCCAACCTTGCCGGTCAGATGTATCCCGACCAGAGTTTGTACCCCGCCAACAGCGTTCCCGAAGTCGTTCGCCGCATCAATCACACACTCTTGCGTGCGGACCAGATTCATGCCTCCGAAGGACTGAACGGCATCTACTGGCTTGCACCGATTGTTGCCGATGCCGAGGCAGGATTCGGCGGACCGTTGAATGCTTTCGAGCTGATGAAGGCGATGATCGAAGCGGGCGCAGCCGGCGTGCACTTCGAAGACCAACTTGCCTCCGAAAAGAAATGTGGGCACCTCGGCGGCAAAGTGCTTGTGCCGACGTGTCAGTTCATCCGCACGCTCACGGCAGCGCGCCTTGCAGCGGATGTGATGAACGTGCCGACCATCCTTGTTGCACGCACCGACGCCGACAGCGCCTCTTTGCTGACGAGCGATATCGACCCGCGGGATCAGGTGTTCCTCACCGGCGAACGAACGCCCGAAGGGTTCTTCCGTGTTCGCTGCGGGTTGGAGCAGGCGATCAGTCGCGCTCTGGCGTACGCACCGTACGCGGACTTGTTGTGGTGTGAGACGTCACATCCTGATCTTGGTGAAGCGAAGGAGTTCGCCGAGGCCGTTCACGAGAAATTCCCCGGTAAGCTGCTTGCCTACAACTGCTCACCGTCGTTCAACTGGAAAAAGAAACTGGATGACGATACCATCCTGCATTTCCAGGAGAAGCTCGGCGAGATGGGCTACAAGTTCCAGTTCGTGACGCTTGCGGGCTTCCATGCCCTGAACCACAGCATGTTCACGCTTGCCCACGACTACAAACGTCGCGGCATGGCTGCCTACTCCGACTTGCAGCAGCAGGAGTTCGCCAGCGAGGCGATCGGGTATACGGCAACCAAACATCAACGCGAGGTGGGCACCGGCTACTTCGATCTCGTCACCCAGATCGTCTCCGGCGGAACCGCTTCGACAACCGCACTTGCCGGATCAACCGAAAAAGCGCAATTTTACACCACGGCAGTCCACTGACCTGTGGACTGCTGTCTCCCCCAATTCATTCACCAGTACAAGGATTCGCTTCTCATGACTGATATTCTTGTCCAGCCTGCGCGTGCGGGTATCGAGCTTTCCGGCAGTTCGCAGGCCGCCTATCCCGACATTCTCACGCCTGAGGCTCTCGAGTTCATTGCTGCGCTTGAGCGCGAGTTCCGTGCTGAACGGAAGCACCTGCTGGCGCAGCGCGCCGAACGCCAGCGTCGTATCGAGGCAGGCGAGATGCCGGAGTTTCTTGCGTCGACGCGAAGGATACGTGAGGACACCACGTGGCGCATCGGCTCGATTCCGCACGACCTGCAAGATCGTCGTGTGGAGATCACGGGTCCGGTGGAACGCAAAATGATGATCAACGCACTGAACTCCGGTGCCAATGTGTTCATGGCGGATTTCGAAGATGCCAACTCGCCGACGTGGCCCAATATCATGCAGGGACATCGCAACCTGCGCGACGCGATCGACCGCACCATCACCTACACCAGTCCTGAAGGAAAGTTGTATAAGCTGGGCGAGAAGGTCGCAACACTTGTCGTTCGCCCGCGCGGGTGGCACCTGCCGGAAAAGCACGTTCTCATTGACGGCGAAGCGATGTCCGCTTCATTATTTGATTTTGGGATGTACATGTTCCATCAAGCGCGCAGGCTCATCGAGCAAGGGAGGGGTCCGTATTTCTATCTTCCAAAACTCGAAAGCCACCTCGAAGCGCGTTTGTGGAACTCCGTCTTCGAATTTACGCAGGAGCGCCTCGGCATTGCGCGCGGCACCATCAAGGCAACGGTGCTGATCGAAACCATCCTTGCGGCATTCGAAATGGAAGAGATTCTCTACGAACTGAAAGACCACATCGTGGGACTCAATGCAGGCCGATGGGATTATATCTTCAGCATCATCAAGAAATTCCGCGGCAAGCGCGATTTTACATTCCCCGATCGATCACAAATCACGATGACCGTCCCCTTCATGCGCGCGTACACCGAGCTGCTTGTGCATACGTGCCATAAACGCGGCGCACACGCGATCGGCGGCATGGCGGCGTTCATCCCCAGTCGCAAGGATGCGATCGTCAACGAGCGGGCACTTGCCAGGGTTACGGAGGACAAGATACGAGAGTCCAACGACGGGTTCGATGGGACGTGGGTTGCGCATCCCGATTTAGTGCCGGTGGCGCGGAAACCCTTCGACGAGAAATTGGGAACCGCACCGCATCAGAAGCACCGGCTGCGCGAAGAGGTTCAGGTCAGCGCTGCCGATCTCCTAAACTTTCGCATTCCGGATGGAACAATTTCGGAAACAGGCTTCCGGAACAACATCAGTGTGGCGCTGCAGTACCTTGCGGCGTGGCTGGGCGGCCAGGGGGCTGTCGGCATCTTCAACTTGATGGAGGACGCTGCGACCGCCGAGATTGCACGTTCGCAAGTATGGCAATGGTTGCATCATCAAGGTGCCGTGCTCACCGACGGCCGTGCGGTTACGCCCGAGCTCTATCGGCGCATCTTTCCCGATGAACTCAACAACGTTCGGCAGATTGTGGGTGCGGAGACTTTCGCATCCGAACGCTTCGAGCATGCGATGCGTCTCTTCAATCATTTGGTGATGCAACAACAGTTCACCGAATTCCTTACGATCGAGGCATACAAACATCTGCACTGACGGTCTGCCGGACGCAGTGCATCCTGAACGCAGCGAAGCCCCTTCCATCCGGGAGGGGCTTCGACGTTTTTTGGGTAGTTGAACCGTTATCGCTGCGTTTGCCACGCGGTGCGCCGCGCGTGCCGCCCGCGATGCCGAACGGGTGCCGGGGGACGTTCTTCTTTTTGTTCCATTCGCGGAACGCTCGCAAATCCCACATCATTGCTTTCCATCAGCGCGATATTTCCCTTGTGAGTGAAAAGGATGCGCTGAAAGAAGCTGCGTTCCTCACCCGTCGCGACAAGGGAAATCGCCTCACCCAGGTTGCCTGCCCTTGCGGTGCGCCCGATGCGGTGAGTGTACGTCTCCACATCGCGAGGAATTTCGTAGTTGTACACATGCGAGATGTCGTCAATGTGCAGCCCTCGTGCAGCGACATCGGTCGCAACGAGCACGGTGAACTTCTTCGCGCGGAAGTCGGCCGTTGTGCGATCGCGCTGACGCTGATTCATGTTGCCGTTCAAGCATCGTGCGTGCAGGCCGGCTCGCGCCAGCTGCCTGGCGATATTGGCCGTAACGTGCTTGCGGTTGCAGAAGACGAGTGCCAGATCGCGTTCTTCCTTCAGGAGATGCACGAGCAGGTGAAACTTCTGCGCCGGCGTCGTCTGAAAATACGTCTGCCGGAGAAACTCCGGTTTCACCTCCGACGCCATCTCAACCTGCTTCGGGCTGTGCAGGTACTTCTTGCTCAGGGTGCTGATCTGCTTCGCAATGGTTGCGCTGAACATCAATGTCTGGCGTCGCTTCGGGACGGCACGGAGGAGACGATCGATATCCTTGATGAACCCCATGTCGAGCATGCGGTCAGCCTCGTCGAGCACGACGGTGTTGACCGTACGGAAGTCCAGCAACGAACGTTCGAGTAAGTCGAGTAGTCGTCCGGGCGTTCCCACAACAATGTGTGTTCGCACCAGCTGGCGTGCTTGTGCGCCGATGGATGTGCCGCCGTAAATCGGCGTGATGCCGAGATGCCTGCCCTCGGAGAACTTCTTGAACTCGCCGGCAATTTGCACTGCCAGTTCTCGTGTCGGACAGACAACCAGCACCTGTATGCCGGCCGAGGGTTTGACCCTTTCGATGATGGGAATGGCAAAACTGAGCGTCTTGCCGGAGCCTGTTTCCGACTGTGCGAGAACATCCCTGCCCTCGAGAATTGCCGGGATGACTTCCTGTTGAATAGCAGTCGGTGTTGTAATGCCGTGTCGTTGGAGAACGGCGATCATCTCGTTGCTGAGATGAAGATGGGGTGATTTCATAAAACTACCTCGTTCGAATTGCCACAAAGATACGTGTCGTACTCTGCACACAGCAGAGGAACGGGAAGCACAAAAGAAGCGAATCGATGAGTTGGGATGGGTATGACCCTGACGTCCGGGTATCTTCGCGGCGAGCCTTTTTGCGCGGTCAAAAAAGTCCGGCCTGTTGTTGCCAACAGACCGGAACGCTGTTCAGCACTGAATGCTGCGAACGTTAGATCTTGCTAACGTTGGCGGCCTGAAGCCCCTTCGGACCTCGCTGGACATCGAACTGAACATGATCACCTTCGACCAGGTTCTTGTAGCCATCGCCCACGAGCGCTTTGTAGTGCACGAACACATCTTCGCCGCCACTACGCTGAATGAATCCGAAGCCTTTGGCTCCATTGAACCACTTTACGATTCCTTTTTCCATTGGAAAAGGACCTTTCTGTTGTATTAAACAAATCCGTCGTCAGCGGACACAGTTGAAATACAGTTCGCTTTGTTTGTGCCTTTAAACAAAAATCGCAACTCGTCTGTACATCTCACGGTTGCGATCAACTTTGTTCTGCTACGGGTTTGTTTAGAACAACTCTTAGCGAAACCTCTCCGTGTTTTCGGAGAGTAAAAGCTCAACAACGATGCACTGTTTTTGACGCACTCATGATAGGTGATTTCCTTGCCAATAGCAAGCACATTCTGAAATATTTTCTTGAAGCGTACGGCGGCACACCGTAACCCACGCGTACCTCGCTGTGCAGATCTGGAGTTGCCCGCAAGGCATGAGCACACATGCTCGTCAGAGCAACGTACCGCGCAAGATGAGGTAGGCGACGCTGAAGTAGATGACCAGGCCCGTGACGTCAACCATGGTTGCGACGAACGGTGCCGATGATGTTGCAGGGTCTGCGCCGAACCGTTTGAGAATGAACGGCATCATCGAGCCGATCAACGTTCCCCACATCACGACGCCGACAAGGCTGAGCGCCACCGTCAGTGCGATCAGCAGCCAGTGAGGTCCGTAGATGTCGGTGAACATACTCCACACGGCAATCCGAAGGAAGCCGATGGAGCCCAGAATGCTTCCGAGGGCGAGACCGGAGAGAAGCTCGCGCCGCATGACTCGCCACCAGAGCGAGAGAGTGACTTCTCCGAGCGCCATTGCCCGCACGATGAGGGTTGATGCTTGTGAACCGGAATTTCCTCCGCTGGAGATAATGAGCGGAACGAAGAGTGCGAGAACTACCGCGCGAGCAATTTCCTCCTCGAAGAATCCCATTGCCGTTGCCGTCAACATTTCGCCGATGAACAGGATAACGAGCCATCCTGCGCGTTTCTTGATCATGCGCGGCAAGCTGATCTCCAGATACGGCTCGTCCAGCGCCTCCATACCGCCGATCTTCTGAATGTCTTCCGTGGATTCTTCTTCTTGTACCTGTAACACGTCGTCGATCGTCACGATGCCGACGAGGTGACCTTCCGAATCCACCACCGGCAGCGCGGTCCGATTGTAGCGCTTGAACATGTCGACTGCGGTTTCCTTATCGGCGTACACGGAGAGCGCGACGAAGTTCTCATCCATCATCTCGCTCACCTTCTTATCGAGTGGAGCGAGGAGGAATTCTCGAATGCGGAGGTCGTCGATCAGTTTCCCTTTGTCATCAATAACGTAGATGACGTTCAAGGTTTCCTTATCTTCCCCATTGGCGCGTACGTAATTAAGCACGTCCTGCACCGTCCAATCCTTGCGCACGGCGATGTAATCCGGCGTCATCAACCGGCCGATGCTGTCCTCCGGATAATTCAGCAGCGCTTGCGCGGTTGCTCGTTCTTCAGGCGTAAGCAGCGCGATCAATTGTTGGACCGCCGCGCTGGGCAGTTCTTCGAACAACGCCGTCCGTTCGTCGGGCGCCATATCGTTCAGGATGGCGGCGACCTGTTCCTGGCCCATAGCTTTGAGCAACGCCGCTTGCTTGTCGTGCGTAAGGTACTCGTAGGTCTCCGCAGCAAGTCTGCGAGGCAGAAGACGGAAGATGATCGCCTCGTCTTCGTCCGGCAGATCGTCAATCAGTTCTGCAAGATCTGCCGGGTGCCAGTCGGCGAACACATCCTTCAGGGTAATGAAGTCGCGTGCCTCTATCAGCGCGCGGATCTCAGGTTGAATGCTCTTGCCAATCATAAAACATGATGTAGGGATTGATCGCTGTGCTGGTTTAATTCAAGATAGGCACACTCGGCAAGAAAGTCACCACCTTGAGCGCCGTTCGAATGCAAGTAGGGGGACTGTACGCGTTCCTCGGGCGGCTTTTCAGGAGGTTGGTCAGAAGCTGAACCCGAAAACGCCGTTCACGAACAGCCCTTCGGGAGATGAGGCGAAAGCAATGGAGAACGTCAACTCCTCCGAAATGGGTGCCAGTGAGATTCCTGCGCCTGCATCGGCATGCCAGCCTGAAGGAGCTTTGCCGTCGAGGAACACTTTGCCGGCATCGCCGAAGACAAACACGCCCACCTGTGTTGGCAGGAGCAGCTTCAGTTTGAACAACGAGAGACGCAGCTCAGCGCTGCCGCTCAGCGATGCGTCCCCGGAGAAGCGGTTCAGGTTGTAGCCTCGCAGAGACGTCGCGCCGCCCAGAAATGCCGCCTCGTAGAACGGAAACTGTCCCTCCAACTTTTCTCCGGCAGCGTGCAAAGCAAGCGTAACAGGTCCGAGGTTTGAGTACCCGCGAAGGTCCGCGGTGTAGCGCTGGAACGGTCTGCGACGGTCGAATGGGTAGGGATAATTCCAGGCCGAGAGAACAGCGAAGAATCCTTGGCGCGGAGCCACACCGGCCTCGCCCGTGCGGATCTCAACGTTCACTCCCGTTCCTACCACCCAGCGATCGTCGCCGAGCGTATCGAGGAGCGCAGAGGAAAGGAAGCGGTTTGCCTCCTGTCGTGCTTCAAAGTGTTTGATCGACGCGCCGAGGCCGAGCGTGACTGTCTCGCCAAACTTCCATCGGAGCAGCGGCTCAAGGTAGTATTGCCGCGAAGCGACACGGTAGAAGTCATTCTTCTCGAGCTGCTTGTCACGCGGCGTGTTGTTGCCGAAGCCGTAGAAGTTGCGCACTTCCAACTCCGAGGCGTACGCACGTATGTCGAGCGACGCGTTCGTGCTCAGGCTGGGAAATTTTGCCGTGTACACGAACTTCCACCGTCCCGTCGAGAGTGTGATGCCTCCGACAAGTTCCATCCGATAGAGATACGGGAAAGTTCGGAACGCGAACTTGTACACAATGGCGCCCGTGCCGACGAGGATGCCGTCTTCGGGCGTGAAGCCGAAGAGCGAGCTGAGCCGCCAGTCGGTTCCGTAGTCGCGGTACGGTTGATACTTCGCGACCTGCTCGTCCTCGTCGGTCTCCTGCGCACGTGCGGAGGGATCCGGCGCGAGCATCGCCGACAAAAGCAGAGCAAGGGGCCAAGATGCTTGTTTCCACTCAGCGCGCATAGCCGTGGTTCTCCTCGTGCGGCATTCCCTGCATCAGGCGGCCGCTCCGATCAATATAGAACTCTCTCATGCCCCCTCCCATATCAATTGTTTCGCCATCCGAGGCGCTGAAGAACACGACGCGTACGGTCTCCGGACTGAACTGCAATTGCGCAAACCCTGCATGTGATCGTCCCTTCTGAGACGGTTGAGAAGACGTGAATTCTCGCGGCGGGGCGGGAAGCTTGACGATGGAAGGATGCGATCCCGCTCCGGAGATAATGTGAAGCGTCGGGCAATCAGTGCAGTTGCCTTCCCCATCAGGATAGGAAAGGAGTTGAAGCGAATGATCGTGCCCCGTGAGCGTGAACTGAATCTTGGCTCCGCTTGTGCGAATCACCGACCGGAGTGAATCGAGCTGTGCCTGATATTTTTCCGCGCAGAGATCTTCGGGATCGAACGAGTTCAAGAACCACTGAACGGCGTTCGAGTCCTTGTCGCAATTGGGAAGAAAGGCGACCGTTCGAGACTCGTCATCCCACATGGAATAGCCGGCGTGCTCTCCTACGGAAAACCAGGGGTGATGCTGGCACAGGACGCGCCACACGATCCCCTTCCGCGCGGCAGAACGGACAAGCAGGCGACGAAGGCTATCGAGTGCAGGACGCCACGTAGCCGGCTCGGTTCGCAGGGGCAAGGCCGAATCATAGAAGATGAACTGCACACTATCCTGCGAGTCGGCGCTGACAGGATATACCGCGTCAGCGGGCATGCCCGCGTAATACGTCCACCACTCGATCTCACGACTTCTCTGGTTGCCGCGATCACTCAGGCCGATGGACCCGGCAGTCACGCTAATGAGGCCGAACAGAATAGACTTGTCAATAGCGTTGCGAGCATAGTAGTCATGATTGCCGGCGAGAGCGTGAACGTTCGATCGCCCCAGGCCCTCGAATGTCGGGCGAAATGGACCGAGAATGCTATGGACGAGCGACTCCACCTCGTCGTTCGGCACATTGAGTCCGATCGGGTAAAAGTTGTCGCCCAGAAAGAGCATGACCTCCGGCGCGCCGCCGTTATGGCGGCCGCTGTACATATCGTTGACCAGCGCGGCATTGGCGCGCAGAGTCGAGCCTCCCTCTCCTGCGTCACCGATGGCAACGACTGTGAGCATGCGTCTGCGCTCGTGGAGCGATTCGTTCTGCGAGCAGCCGGCGTAGGCAACGAGGAGGAAGATATACAAAGAGCTTCTGCTCATACGTAAGGATGTCGGAGTCATCATTCGCGATCGTCGTGAGTTGTTCGCTTAGTGTATCCCTTCGGTGTGCGGGGAAGGGTTCGTCAGTACTGCCTCAGGCCCGCAGGAGGCGGCTCGTACGTACTCCGGTCAACCACACAACTTGATCCTGCAACGATCGTATTCGTTCCTTCATGATCGTAGAAGTAGGTACAGCGCTCTGCTCGCGGAATGAAGGGGATAAAACCCCAGAGCATGCCGCGTACATGTGACTCGTCCACAAAGCGATCATCGCCGCCCCCGCCGATCACCCGCACCACGATGCTGGAACGAACTTCGCCTTCCACATGACACTGATCGTCACCGCCGTGAAGATAGACGCGAATCTCTTCCGTTTCGTTTCGCAGAAACGTCCGTCGGTAGAGTTCTCTGCCGCGCTCGCCCGATCCCTTCTTGCGCTTGTACGCAATCACCTCTACGCGCTCATTATCAATTCGGCGGATGTCCACATCCTCCGGATCATCGCTGAAATGGACATCCACGTAGTCCGAGACAAGCTCATAGTACACCGCAGCGGCTTTCTTCAGGCCGGCGCGTCGACTCTTCAGGGCCTGCGCCAGCCACGCTCCTCGCTTTGTGTAGAATTCCGGCGGGAGATTCGCCA
Source organism: Ignavibacteriales bacterium (assembly GCA_037441705.1). Classification (GTDB taxonomy): domain Bacteria; phylum Bacteroidota; class Ignavibacteria; order UBA10030; family UBA6906; genus CAADGV01. The sequence continues at coordinate 316,279 of JBBIRR010000001.1, read as the reverse complement.
CGGCTCGTTCGATGACCTCATCCGTCAGTCTCCGCACAATGCTGTCGGCGATGCGGTCCCATGCCTGCCGATCGAGTGAGACGAGGAGACGACGATCCACGTATCGGCCGGAGAAAGTGAGACTCGTGATATCACTGAAGCGATGATCGAAGTTCTCGAACTGCGTCACGGACATTTCCGCGATGCCGGGAAGCAGGCCGTCGAAGCGAGCGAACGCCTGATCGCGGTCGCGCGGAATGGGATACCACACAGAACGTCCGTCCTCTTTGAAGCGTGCCCATCGCCATTGATCGAGGTGGCGATCCCAATCTCCCACAAACACATCGAGCAAGCGCGCCGTGAGCAGCGCCTCGGCGTTCACCTCGTTGTCGTTATCCTTCTCGAGTGTTTCGAACAACTTGATGGTGCCGACGATCTTGTCCGATCCGGCGAAGCCGGGTGTATTTCCCTCGCCTTCGGTCGGATAGTCTTCGAGGATGCCGAGAATGCCGGCGAAATCGTCGCGATACTCGCCCAGGCGTTCATCGTCGGGCATGAGAACCAGAGTCGGTTTCGGGTGCAGCACGCCGAGGGCGTCGGCCAGAACATTCACCACCAGCGCTCCAGCCGGATTGGACGAACTGATCTGATCCTGCACAACATTGGCGGCAAATGTATCCTGCAGGTCCAGCGGCAGCACTCGTCGCGGGTCTTTGTTGACCGACCGGAACACATACATCTTGCCGTTGTCGGCTTTCAGGCGCAGCGATTTGGTTTGATAGCCGCCGCCCATTTTCACCGGCGTGAGACCGCTCAGGTCGAGCACCTTCACTTTTATGGGCGTTGCCCACAAATCACGATAGTGCTGACCGAACAGAAGTCGGTGAAACCATCCGGCTTCGTATTCGGGTCCGGGAATAACAGTCACCGAATCAGGCAGTGGAGAACGATCAGAGGGCGGGTCAACGATCGGCGTGCGGGGGATGCCGGCTTCGTACACGGTGATGCCGCAGCCCGAAACAATGAGCAAGAGACTCAACGTTACCAACAAGCGGCGCTGGTCGGTCATGCGAAGAACGGCTGTAACAGTGATGAATCCCCTGTTAGCGACGGTCAAAGATAGAGAAGAGATTGGAGATTTGCAACCGGATGATCCGGAATCAAAGCTCTACATGAAGCCCGCGGGGGCGGGGAAGGGGCCGCCTACTCCAGCGTCTGCCGGAATCGCTTTACGCTCAAGCTCAAAATGATGATTCCAAAAGCAAGCAGTGCAGCGGCCTGCGGCCAGAGATGCGAAAGGTCCGTGCCCTTCAAAAAAATGCCGCGTACGATTTCGAGGAAATAGCGAAGCGGTATCAGGTACGTGAGAAGCTGAATCCAGCCGGGCATGTTTGCAATGGGGAACGTAAACCCGGAAAGAAAAATGAACGGCATGAAGAAGAAGAACTGCGCAATCATCATCGCCTGGCCCTGCGACCTTGCAATCGTGGAAATGAACAGCCCGAGGCCGAGCGTGGTGAGGATGAAGATGGCGCTCAATGCAAATAACAGTACAAGACTGCCCGCCAACGGAATCTCAAACCAGTATCGTGCAACGGCGAGAACCAGCAACGTATCCACGAACCCGATCACAACAAACGGCATCAGCTTGCCGAGGATGAACTCGTGCGGTTTGATCGGGGTGACGAGAATCTGCTCCAGCGTGCCGACCTCTCGCTCTTTCACGACGCCGACGGAGGTGAGCGTCATCGTGATTATCATCAGCACCATGGCAACAACGCCGGGCACCATGTAGTTTGCGCTCTTGAGATCGGGGTTGAACCAGACGCGCGGCTCGGGCAGGATTTGCGGCACGCTCATACCCGACGGCAGCGTGGAATACTTTGCTACCACCCTCCGCCCGTAGGAGGTGACAATCTGCGTTGCGTACGTGAGCAGAATGTTCGCCGTGTTCGCATCGGTGCCGTCGAGGACAACTTGCACCTGCGCCTGTTCGCGGCCGAACAGCTTGCGCGCAAAACCCCTGGGAATGACCAGAATGATGTTCGCCTTGGCCTCCTCGATGTAGCGCGTCGCTTCGTCGGGCTTCTGTACGGAATAGAGGGGAATGAAATATCCCGACGTCGTGAAGCTTTCCACAAACGTTCTGCTCTCGGCGGTTCGGTCCATGTCGCATACTACCATCGTGCTGTTCTTGATATCGGTGGTCGCTGCGTAACCGAGGAGAAACACCTGCAGAATGGGCGCAACGATCGACACGCCGAGCATGCGTTTGTCCTGCCGGATTTGGTAGAATTCCTTCTTGATGATCTCGAAAATGATGTGGAAAGAATCTTTCATGAGTGCAGCACCCTCTTCTGCAGCCGCTTTGTGCTGATACCGAGCGTCACAACGGCGAAGATCAGCATGTAGAGGAATTGATCCCATACCGCCTCGAAACCCACGCCCTTCAACATGACGCCACGAACGACGACAAGAAAGAACTTCGTGACGGCAACATTCGAGAGAATCTGCAAGAACACGGGCATGCTTGAAATCGGGAACACAAATCCCGACAACAGAAATGTGGGCAGCAGCGAACTGAGGGCCGCCATCATGAAGGCAACCTGCTGGGAATCGGTGACACTCGATATCAACAGCCCCTGGCCGAGTCCGCCGAAAATTATAGCAACGATACCCGCGTACAACAGCAGCAGGCTTCCTTTGACCTCAACATCAAAAAGAAGATACCCCACAATCAGAATCGAGCTTGCAATTACCAGACTGATGAAGAAGTAGGGGATGACCTTCCCCAACACAAGTTGCAGAGGGTGTAGCGGTGAGACCATCAACTGCTCCATCGTGCCGCGCTCTTTCTCGCGCACGACAGTCAACGCTGTGGAGATGACCGCGGCAAGCACGATGATGAAACCGATCAGGCCGGGAATCAGGAATCGGTTGGAGACAAGGTCGGGGTTGTACCAGATGCGCGGCTGAAAGTCGATGGGAAGGTACAGGGAACGTCCCTTGCGTGCGAGAAACTCCGCCGTGATCCGATTGGAGTATTCGACGGTCATGCGTGTTGCGTACCCCACGGCCTGCCCTGCGCTGTTTGCATCCGCACCGTCCAGAAGAATCTGCACCTGCGTACTGCGTCCGGCGGCAAGGTCCGAAGCGAACGTGCGCGGGATGACGAGTGCCACCCGCGCCTCGTTGCTCAGGAAGAGATCCTCGATCTCTCTGTACGAACGGACGTTGTAGCGGTAGTCGAAATATTCGGTGTGGGCGAACTGCTGCAGATAGGCGCGGCTGTCGGGTGTTCTGCTCTGATCGAACACGGCAAGCGGAATGTGCTTCACGTCGAAGTTCAGCGCATAGCCGACGAGGATGATCAATGCTGTCGGCAGAACCAACAACATGCCGAGCGTCGTCGGATCCCGACGGATTTGGCGAAACTCTTTGATGATGATCGGCTTCAGGCGTTTGATCATGGACGCTCCTCGCTCGTTCGCTCCAATAAATACAGGAACACATCTTCCAACGAAGGAACGATGCGTTGAATGCTTGCCGCCTCGATGCCGGCTAAGTTCAGTGCGCGTCGGATGAACGTTTGCCCTTCGCGTTCATCCTGCACCATCACGTGAAGAGCGGTACCAAACACCGAAGCCTCGAGCGCCCATGGTTGTTCGCGGATAATCTCCAGCGCGTCGACAACCCTCTTTTCTAAACCCCCAACCTCAAGAATCGGGTACCTGATGTGCTCGGTCTTCAACTCAACGGGGCTGCCGGCGGCGATCAGCTTTCCGGCATTGATGAGGATAATGTCGTTGCAGTACTCAGCCTCATCGAGATAGTGGGTGGTGACCAACACCGTGACCCCTTCGGCGGAAAGCTGCCCGATCAGTTCCCAGAACTTTCTTCGTGCGAGAGGATCCACACCCCCGGTCGGCTCATCCAGAAAGACGATCTGCGGCTGATGGAGAATTGCACACCCGAGGGCGAGCCGCTGCTTCCATCCGCCGGAGAGCGTCCGGGTAAGACTCTGTTCACGTCCTCTGAGATCGGCCATCTCAATCACCCACTGCATCCGCTCGTTCAACTCGGCGTTCCGCAAGCCGTACACGCCGCCGTAGAAACGAATGTTTTGCTCGACGGTGAGATCATCGTAGAGCGAAAAGCGCTGCGACATGTAGCCGATGGTTTGTTTCACTTTATCCGTTTGCTTCTGAACGTCGTATCCGCCCACGCGTGCCGTGCCTGCTGTGGGCTGAAGCAGGCCGCACAACATGCGAATGGTGGTGGACTTGCCCGCGCCGTTGGCGCCGAGGAATCCGAAGATTTCCCCTCGCTTCACGGTGAAGCTTACGTTATCCACCGCAGTGAATGCGCCAAAGCGCTTCGTCAGGTTGTGGACTTCGATGGCGTAGTCGTTCATACGTCGCTGCGTGTGGGCGAAAGGTGATCTGCCTTCGATGGCGCCGTTACCGTTCTCATCGTGCCGTCTGTGAGCCGACGGCGCGGCGCAGGCGCGCTGCGGCCATTTCGTGTTCGACCAACGCTGCGGAGTAGTTCGTTCTCGCCTGCAGAAGCGCCACGTTGGCATCCAGTAAGTCTGTGGCGGTTGCCAATCCGTGTGTGTACTTGTCGTTCATCGTGCGGTGATTCTCCTCTGCCTGCTCGATGGCCAGCGACGCGACGCGGACCTTCTCTGCCGCGCGCCGCACTCCAAGCCACTGTCGCTTGACGTCGAGCGTGATGATGTCTTTCATCTGCTCGTACAGCACCTCGGTTTGCGTGAGAGCTGCTTGAGCCTGTTGTGTTTGATCGCCGGCCGCTCCCCAGGTCCACAGATCAAACTGGAGCTGGACACCGATATCCCACGTACTCTTGAACTCGTCGCGCGTCGGCTGGTATCGGAGGTTGGGACGGGCGTACGTGTATCCGGCGGTAAGAAAGAGTTGCGGCCACCATTTGCCCTGTGCCGCGCGAACGGACGCCCTGGCCGCCTCGATGCGCGACTGCATGGCTAAAATGTCCGGCCGTTCGGTTAAGGCCCGCTCTGCCAGCGCTTGCTCGCCGCGTTCTTTGTCCTCCGGGCGGAACGGCTTCGCCTCCGGGTCCGCGGGAAAGAGCGGACGCGATGTGAGTTGCACCTCTGTTTCCAGCGGCTGCCCGATGATGGCGTTCAGGTTCATCATCGCGAGCTGCACGTCATTCGCCGCGTCAATCTGCGAAAGCTGCGCCGTATTCATCTGCAACTGAACTTTCAGCAGATCGTTGCGTGTTGCCAGGCCCGATCGCAGCAAATTCCTGGTGTCGCGCTCGATGGCTTCCAGCCGTGCAACATTCTCGTCAATCAGTCTCTTCGTTTCGATCGTCTGATACAACATCCAGTAGGCAACAGTGACGGCAAGCGTCAGATCGGCCTTGTCGTTCTGTTCCTCAAACTCGCTTGCCTGCGCGAGATGATCGGCGGCCGCGGCGTTACTTTCTAATGTGAATCCGGTAAAGAGAGGTTGTTGAAGAGAGACCCGCGTCGAGTAGTTGTTCAGCACCGTCGGAGCGATGACGATGGGTTGAGGAAGAAAGGGAACCGTTACCTGAAACGGATCAACGTCGCTCAAGCGTTGGTAACCGGCGGTGACTATGATGGAAGGAAGCAGAAGGGTGGACATCTCGCGCGCTTTTGCGGAGGCCGCGTTAACGCGGGCAGAAGAGAGCTGCAGCACCTTGCTGTTCCGGTGGGCGATGGCAATGGCCTCGTCGAGGGCGAGCGGTTGCTGTGCCCAAACGGGGCAGACGACGGCCAGAAGAAGGAGCCAACGGATCAGCGCGCTCGTCGTAGGATACTGTGTCAAAGAATGTCGGTCGGGTTTCATGGTTCTTCCTCCGGTAGAGCTTCGTGAGTAAGGAGAGAAATAAAAACGTTCTCGAGCGAAGGGGAAACCTTTCGTGTGCTGGTGATCGGGATGCCCTGCTGACGCAACAACGCCGCGACGGTCTGCACGTCACGCGCAGCATCGTCCACCACAATGTGCAGGCGATCGCCAAAGGTTTGCACCTCTCGAACCCGTGTGTCGCGCTGGATGAGCCGCGAGGCTTCACGAACGCTGCCGCACACAATTTCTACCACGTCACCCGTCATGAGGCGTTTGAGCCGGTCCGGTGCATTCACGCGCATGATTTTGCCCTTGTTCATCAGGGCGACGCGCGTGCACCGTTCGGCTTCGTCGAGGTACGGCGTGCTCATGACAATGGTGATGCCGTCCTTCAACAGGCGTTGGAGAATCTTCCAGAAATCGCGGCGCGAAACCGGGTCGACGCCCGTTGTCGGCTCGTCAAGAAGAAGAAGGCGGGGCGTGTGAATGAGCGTGCAGGCCAGCGCGAGTTTTTGCTTCATGCCGCCGGAAAGTCGTTCCGCCAGCCTCTCTCGGAACGGCGTAAGGCGCGTGAACTCCAGCAGCTCTTCCCGGCGGGTTTTGTAGTCATAGACGCCGTTGATTTCCGCGAAGAACTCGATGTTCTCGTCGACGCTCAGGTCGCCGTACAGCGAGAAGCGCTGGGAGAGGTATCCGATGTGCTTCTTGATCGCGTCCGGCTCCCTCAGCAGATCGTACCCGAGAACCTGTGCCGTTCCCGACGTGGGTGTGAGAATGCCGCAGAGCATGCGAATCGTCGTCGTCTTGCCCGCGCCATCCGGACCGACGATGCCGAACATTTCGCCCTGTTCGACGGTGAAGCTCACGGCATCAACCGCCGGGATCGCGCCGAACGTCTTCGAGAGGTTGTCGACGTGAATTGCGTACGCACTCATGTCCTGGTTCCGTCCATCGTCGCGGCATCACTCGTGCTGCACACTACCCGTCAGCCTTGCATCGGCCGGCAGGCCCGGCTTCAAGATCCCCTCGGTATTCGTCACTTCGATCTTCACGGCAAAGACGAGCTTTGTGCGTTCCTCTTTTGTCTGCACATTTTTGGGCGTGAACTCCGCAGTCGGAGAAATGTAGGTGACGATGCCGTCGAGCGCGCGATCCGGTAGACCGTCCGTGCGTACCGCGGCATGCTGTCCAAGTTTCACCAGGGCGAGCTGCTGCTCGTTGATGTAGATGGTGAGCGTAACACGATCGAGGTTGGTGAGCTTCAGCAGCGGGGTGCCGACGGTGACGAACTCACCCGGCTCGACGACGCGATGGGTAACGGTCGCCGCGGTCGGTGCAAGGATGATACAATCGCGCACGCGCTTTCTGAGCAGGTCGACTTGTGCTGCGGCCTGTTCCATGCGGGCGCGCGCGGCATCAATCTCCGCCTGACGCAATCCGCGCACAAGCTTCCGGTACGTTTGCTCGGCGGCGACGTATCGCGCATACGCCTCGTCGTATTGCTTCTGAGTGACGGTCTGCGCGGCGAGGAGTTCCTTCATACGTTTGTAGTCGGCCTCGGCAGTCTTGTAAAGGGCCTCCGCTTGTGCGATATCCTCTTTGCGCGATCCCTCGAGCGCCAGGCGGTACTGCGCGTCGCTGGCCGCAGCACCGGCTTCGGCCTGACGCAGCTGGAGCCGGTAGTCCGTATCATCAATGATGACGAGAGTGTCGCCGGCCTCAACGCGCGCTCCTTCTTGCACGCGCACCTCGCGTACCTTCCCGACCACTTCGGACGCAACCGTGATGTCCGTTCCTTCAATCGTTCCCGATGCTTCGATCACATTCCGGTCGTTGTTGGAACATCCCCACAACAACACGATCCAGCTGAGCATACACAAGAGTTTTATGGGCATGGTTTCCTCATGGGGCAAGAGTTGAGAGATGCAGTTCCGTCCGCGCAAGTTCTTTTCTTCCGCGGTCGGTCAGGACACCCTGAAAGAACAGTTCGACGATGCCGGTGATTGCTTCCCGTGCCGAGAACGATTCGTTCGCCAGCACTGATGGTTGCATGATGTGTTGGACGGCGGCCATGTACGCAAGAAGGAAGATGCGCTTCTGCAAGTCGGGACGCACATGTCCTTCTCGTATTCCCTGTTGGAGAAGCCGAAGAAAGACATCGGGGAGGCGTCGTGCACGGAAATCCTCGATGCGTTTCCACTGATCGGGGCGATGACGGGAAAGATCCTGCATCATGGGCAAACCCACACGCGTGAGGAGACCGCCCATGTAGGCCATCAGCGCGCTGAGCTTGGCGATGAATTCCTCGTCGCTCGAGATAATGCGCTCCGTATTGTTTCTCACGTCCCGGAGGAGCGTGTCGACCATGTTTTCGATCAGCGCATCTTTGCTCGTAAAGACCTTGTAAAACGTCTTCTTGCTGATGCTGAGATGAGCAGCAAGGTCATCCACCGGGACGCGCGCAAACCCTTCGCTGCGAAATCTGTCGAACGCTGCGGCGATGATGCGCTCCCTGAGCGGCTCTTCTTCTGGCATGAAACTCCCTGGGGCCGAAGGAAACTGAAATGGTTTTTTCGGTTTCCAATCTACCCAACCTCAACGCAAAAGTCAAGGCCGCGCTTTGTTTGACCAAAGAAAAAACCCCCGCCCTGGTCAGGACGGGGGTTGTTGATTGTTTCAGAGGAGGCGATCAGTACATGTCGCCCATGCCGCCGTGGGGCATCGGAGCCGGCTTCTTCTCCTCCGGCTTCTCGACGATGGTGGCCTCCGTGGTCAGGAGCAAGGCGGCAACCGACGCTGCGTTCTCGAGTGCGGTGCGAGCAACCTTGGTCGGATCGATAACGCCCGACCTGACAAGATTCTCGTACTGCTCGGTCGCTGCGTTGAAGCCGAAGTCGTCCTTCCCCTCTTTCACCTTGTTGACGACGACGGAGGCTTCGAGGCCCGCGTTGCTGACGATCATCCGGATCGGCTCTTCGAGGGCACGACGGATGATCTCGATGCCCGTATCCTGATCCTCGTTGGCGCCTTTGAGGTTGTTCAACTTGGCAGCCGCACGGAGGTAGGCAACGCCGCCACCCGGAACGATTCCCTCTTCAACCGCTGCGCGGGTTGCATGCAGGGCATCTTCGACGCGCGCTTTCTTCTCTTTCATCTCTACTTCGGTGGCGGCACCGATCTTCAACACGGCCACGCCGCCCGACAGCTTCGCCAGGCGCTCTTGCAGCTTCTCGCGATCGTAGTCCGAGGTCGTCTTTTCGATCTGCGCCTTGATCTCGTTGATGCGCTTCTTGATGTCTTCCTTCTTGCCCGCGCCTTCAACGATTGTCGTGTTATCCTTGTCCACGGTAACCTTCTTGGCCTTGCCGAGGTAGCTGATCGTCGCGTTCTCCAGTTTGTAGCCCTGCTCTTCGGAGATGACGGTACCGCCGGTCAGAATCGCGATATCCTCGAGCATGGCCTTGCGGCGATCGCCGAAGCCGGGAGCCTTCACCGCACACACACGCAACGTGCCGCGCAGTTTGTTGACAACAAGTGTGGCAAGAGCTTCGCCCTCCACATCTTCTGCAATCACCAGAATCGGGCTGCCGGTCTGCGCTACCTTCTCGAGGATAGGCAGAAGGTCTTTCATCGAGGAGATCTTCTTGTCATGAATGAGGATGAGAGGATTCTCCAGCACCGCCTCCATCGTCTCGGCATCGGTCACGAAGTAGGGTGAGAGGTATCCGCGATCGAACTGCATACCTTCCACGACTTCGATCTGCGTGTCCGTCCCCTTCGCTTCCTCAACCGTGATGACGCCGTCGGTCCCAACCTTCATCATGGCATCGGCAATCAGGTCGCCGATCACCGTGTCGTTGTTGGCCGAGATGGAGCCGACCTGAGCGATTTCCTTCTTGCTGGTCTTGTCTACGGGCTTGCTGATTTCCTTCAGTCCTTCCACCACCTTGGTGACGGCAAGCTCGATGCCGCGCTTGAGGTCCATCGGGTTTGCACCGGCGGCCACGTTCTTCATGCCTTCACGCACGATGGCTTGCGCAAGCACGGTCGCCGTGGTGGTTCCATCGCCCGCAACGTCTGAGGTCTTCGATGCAACCTCGCGGACCATCTGCGCGCCCATGTTTTCCAAGGGGTTCTCCAGCTCAATCTCTTTCGCGACTGTCACGCCATCCTTCGTCACGGTGGGCGCGCCAAACTTCTTGTCGATCACCACGTTGCGTCCCTTGGGACCCAACGTGACTTTCACTGCATCTGCAAGCTGATCCACGCCGCGCTTCAGTGCGGTGCGGGCATCAGCGCTATACTGAATCGTTTTTGCTGCCATACGTACATCTCCTCACTGGTTATGTTTCGTTCGTCGTTTGCCTTACACAATTGCGAAGATGTCTGCTTCGCGCATGATCAAGTACTCTTCGCCGTCAATCGTCACTTCCGTGCCTGAGTACTTGCCGTACAGCACCTTATCACCCACCTTCACTTCAAGCGCTATCTTCTTCCCATCATCGGTCACTTTGCCGGGACCCACCGCAACCACTTCGCCAATGACCGGCTTCTCCTTGGCGGTATCGGGCAGGATGATTCCGCCCTTCGTCTTTTCCTCGGCCGGCGCAGGCTTCACGACTACTCGATCAGCCAACGGTTTTACCTTCATGGAAACCTCCTTTGTTGAGTTTTTGAACACACGTTGAGACTTTGAAAGCCGTTAAAATTGAATAGGTTAGGGGATTTAGCACTCTGGGCATTAGAGTGCTAATAATATAGGGAAAAATATCTTTCTGTCAAGAGGGAAGAAGATTAAGAAGTTTTTAACGTAAGAGGTAAGTTCCAGAATGCGATGCGCCAGGGCTTTCGCCGAGGATCGCTCATGCAAAGACGACATTGTCACGGGGAGGCTCTGCTGATTCTCTCGTCACGTCCATTTACATCCATTTCACCTTTGCATCATCTTCTCTTGACGTTCGAGTGATACCTTGTTCCTGTGATCAAAGCACTGCACAGGAACAAGGAGTTCATGCGCCCCTGGACACTTGCCCATCTTTCAGACCTGCACATCAGCGCCGAGCAGAAGGGCCGCACGATCCGTGATGCACGTCAGGTCATCGAGCAGGCGTTGCTCCACGACGTGGATCATCTCGTGGTTACCGGTGATCTCACCGCCAACGGTACGCGCACGGAATTGGAGCTTGCGCGCTCGTTGTTTGCCAGCTATCGTTTGTTGCATCCAGAGCGGCTCACCGTTATTCCCGGGAACCATGATGTCTTCGGCGGTGTGCACACGGCCGAAGATGTATTATCATTCCCGCGGCATTGCAAGCACGTTGACTACGATGTAGCCCTCCGTCGCTTTTGCGATGTGTTTGCCGAAGTATTTCGGGGAGTCATTGCCCCAATCAGTCCGCATGGCTTTCCCTTCGTGAAAGTTGTGGGAAACGCCGCGCTCTTCGGCATCAATTCCGTTGCGCGTTACTCGCGGGTGAAGAATCCCTTTGGATCAAACGGATCAATCGGCCGTCTGCAGAGGATGCTCCTGGAGAATCTCCTGCACGCGGACGCGTTCCAACGGCTGAAAAAAATTGTGTTGATCCACCATCACTTTTCCCGGATGCCAACACCGGCTGCTGGGACTATGGAATACCTGTGGCGTACCATCGAACGTCGGACGCTGAAGCTGCGCAAGAAAAAAAAGTTGCTTCGCCTCTTCGTTGAGGCCGGTGTTTCCGCGGTATTGCATGGGCACGTTCACGAAAGTGTCGAGTACGAACGATGCGGCGTTCGTTATCTCAACGGCGGGGGTTCGGTAATTGGAAAGAAGGATGAACTGAGCTTCTGGCTTGTGCGCCTGCATGAGGATGATCTTGAAACAACGCTTCATCGCTTTCCACGCCATCGCAGTGTGTCTGCAATAAGCGTCAACTCGGCGGAGCGTTCTCTACCTGCTCCGTATAGGCTCCGACAACTTCAATCTCTCTAATATCGGACCTCACCTTCCTGCAACACGTGCAGCACAGGTCGTCGGCTGTTGATGGACGCCCTTATTCACAACACCTTCGCAATCCGGCGGTGTTTGTTGCGCAGATGGACGTAGCCTCTGCGGTGTACAAGGGCGCCGAAGAGAAATTTGAAGGTTCGGTAAAGTCGGCTTAACACCATAGTAACAGTGTATGTGTAAGTTTCCAGCGTCGAAATCCAATCAACGCCCACAGAATGGTTCTGCCAAGCGATCACGCACATGAAAGAAAGGGTCGGATGCCTATGGTACAAATGCGTATTATGAATTTTCTAAAAGGGATGGTGTTTCTTGGGGCTTTCGGTCTCATGACGGACAGCGCGAGTGCCCAGTCGGGATCGCTCACAGGTAAAGTCTTCGATGAACAAACCGGTGAGGAGTTGGTAGGCGCAAACGTGTTGATTCTCGGGACGACGCTCGGGGCAAGAACCGATGTTGATGGGAGGTATGTCGTGCGGAATATCCCGAAGGGTGCGCAGAGCGTTCGGATTTCCTTTGTGGGATACACGGCCCGGATTGTGACCGGGGTAGAGATCGAGGAAGGCCGAACGGCTGAGCTGAACGTCAGTCTCACGCCAACTGCAGTCGAAGCAGACGAAGTGGTTATCACCGCCGAACGCGTGCGCGCGACGGAGAGTGCTTTGCTTGCGGAGCGCAAGAAGGCGGCAACGATAGGCGATGGGATCAGCGCGGAACAGATCAAGCGATCGCCCGATGCAACCTCCGGCGATGCACTGAAGCGCGTCGTCGGCATTTCGGTTGTCGATAACAAGTTCGTGTATGTGCGGGGAACGAGTGAGCGATACAACGCCACGCAGCTCAACGGTGTTCGGGCTGCCAGTACCGAACCTGATAAGAAGGCGTTTGCATTCGATCTGCTGCCGGCCAACCTTCTCGAACAAACCATCGTGACAAAGACCTTCACTCCCGATCTGCCCGGCGATTTTGCAGGCGGATTGGTGCAACTGAACACGATGGATTTTCCGGTAAACACTACCTTCACGGCTTCATTCGGCTCTGCCTACAACACGTTCACCACGGGACGCGGCATCGAAACGTATGACGGTGGACCCACCGATTGGCTCGGCTACGACACACGCCATCGTGTGTTACCGCAGAATTTTCCGGCCGAGCTTTACAATCTCGGTCAGGAAGAAAAGAACAATCTTGCGCGCTCTCTACCCAACCTGTGGGTTAAGAAAACGCGCTCTGCGCCCCTCAATCCGAACCTGCATATTTCTTACGGAGGTTCGGTGGATCTTTTCGATCGTGAGTTCGGCTATGTGGCCGCGTTCAGCTATCGCAACGGATATAGCCGAGCGCAGGTACGGCGTGCCGACTACGACGAGGCAGGGCTGCGCTACGACTACACTGGTCAGACCAGCACCGTCAATGTTCTCTGGGGTGGTGTGCTGAATTTGAGTTATAAGCTCGGCACCAATCATAAGGTGAGCGTGAAGAGTTTGTTCAACCAGGCGAGTGAAGATGAGGTGGTGTCACTTTCGGGCTTCAACAATCTCACCCAAAACGATGATGTGCTGACCGGCTTCAGATATGTTGCACGAAATACGTTTTCGGCGCTGCTGTCGGGCGAACATGTGCTGCCCGATCTTGGCTCTCTCTCGGTAGATTGGGTTGCCTCGTATGGGCGCGCTACGCGTTCGGAGCCTGATCTGCGCCGGATGATCTATTCACGTTCACGCGAGCTTGCCGGCGCACACCTCGAGGCGCAGATTCCCTTCAACGATAGTTCTCCTGAAAGTGCCAGCAGGTTCTATAGCGAATTGAAGGACTATAACCGTTCTCTTGCGCTGAACCTTACCCTGCCCGTCCGGGGGGCGAAAGTAAAATCCGGTGCTGAAGCGGTGAACATCCGGCGGGATTTTGCAGCACGGCAGTTTGTGTACACGCTGCCGGTGTACAATCCTCAACTGACGCGCTCGGCTCTCGATACGTTGTTCATTCCTTCGCACATCGGAGGACCAAACGGGTTGCAGTTTGCCGAGTACGGCGACCGGCGCAATCGGTATGATGCGGGGCAGACATTGTATGCAACGTACGCCATGCTCGACCTGCCGTTCGAGCTTGCCGGGACGAACTGGCGCGTGGTGGGAGGCGCCAGATTGGAACATTCCGAGCAGCGCCTGAACTCCGGCAATCTGCAAAACGAGGATGTGCGCGTTGCCTACAAAGAGGTGGACGTGCTGCCCTCGCTCAATCTCACCTGGCTGGCGACGGAGACGATGAATCTTCGTTTCGCGCTGAGTCGAACGGTCAATCGCCCGGAGTTCCGCGAATTTGCTCCGTTTGCCTTCTACGATTTCAGCACACAGCTAACGGTGTATGGCAATCCGAATCTCAAGCGGGCCCTGGTTCGCAACTACGACGTCCGGTGGGAGTGGTTTCCCAATCCGGGTGAACTTCTCTCCGTCAGCTACTTCCGCAAGGAGATCACCGACGCCATCGAGCAGATCGTCGTTGCAACGGTGGCGCTTGCAGGCGAGCGAACGTACGCCAACGTACCGTCGGCGACCAACTACGGCATCGAGTTAGAGATGCGTAAGTCGTTGGGGTTTATCGGCGGCGTGTTTGAGGATGTATCGGTGCTGCTAAACTACTCACGCATCTTTTCCAGCGTGCGCCTGATCGACCGGACGCGCACGCTCCAGGGGCAATCTCCGTACGTGATCAACGCCGGGCTGTTTCTGAACCTGCCCGGCACCGGAACATCAATCAATTTCATGTACAACAGATTCGGCGAGCGGATTTCGGAAGTCGCAACCGTGTTCACGCAAGATGTGAAAGAACAGCCGCGTGACGTGGTTGACGTATCAATTACACAAAACATCTTCGAGACCTTCGAGCTAAAGTTCACCGGCCGAGACATTCTCGAGCAAGAGCAACGATTCACGCAGGGCGATGAGCTTGTTCGCATGAACAAACGCGGAGCTTCGTATGCGCTCGGCATCTCGGTGAAGCTGTGATAGTATTTGCATCCCTTATCCACTCATTCAACCTTAAAAGGAGGCTTCATTAATGATCGCACGATTTCTCCCCTGGCTCGTGACGGTGTTTGCCGTAACACTTGCTCATGGCCAACTGCCGGAACGAGTTCTCTCCGGCGATATTACGGGTACGCGCACACTCTCGCGGGACACAGCATATGTGCTCCAAGGATTTGTGAATGTTCGCGCAGGCGGCATCATCCGCATTCCTGCCGGTACGCTCATCTACGGCGATAGTGCGTCGCGCGGTTCGCTGATCATCAATCGTGGCGCAAAGATTTGGGCGAATGGCCAGCCCGATCTACCGATTGTGTTCACCAGCAAGAAGCCGCGCGGTCAACGCAAGGCAGGCGACTGGGGCGGCGTGATCCTGTGCGGCATTGCCGGCACGAATCTTCCCGGCGATTCCGCCGCGATTGAAGGGGCAGGCAACATTTTCGGTCCCGGCTCGTCGTTCACGCGCAATGATGACGACAGCAGCGGCGTGATGCGGTATGTGCGTATCGAGTTTGCCGGTATTGCCTTCTCTCCCAACAACGAAATCAACGGCCTGACACTGGGCGCCGTCGGCAGGAAAACGGTGATCGAATATGTGCAGGTGAGCTTTGCCAACGACGATTCCTTCGAGTGGTTCGGCGGAACGGTCAACGGTAAAAACCTAATTGCCTACAAAGGGTTGGATGACGACTTCGATACGGACAACGGCTATCGGGGCAAGTTACAATTCTTGCTTGCTGTTCGCGATCCCAACATCGCCGATGTAAGTCAGAGCAATGGGCTGGAAGCCGACAATGATGCGACGGGAAGCGCGGCAACACCACGTTCGAACCCGACCATGAGCAATCTTACCTCCATCGGTCCGGCGCAAGATTCCAACGCCGTGGTCAATTCGTTGTACCGCCGGGCCGCGCATCTACGGCGCAATACCTACTATGGTATTTTCAACTCCGTGATGATGGGCTGGCCGATCGGTGTGTTCGTTGACGGGGCAGGAACGGCAACTGGAGCGCAAAATGATTCGCTCCAGATCCGCAACACCATCCTCGCAGGTCAGCAATCCCAATTGCTGACGACCAACGCGTCGGGCTTCAACATTGTGTCGTGGTTCAACACTTCGGGATGGGGAAACACGACGTATCCTCTTCCGGCGAACGTACAGCTTGTTGCACCGTACGCATCGGGGAACGCGTTGAATCCTCTGCCCGCGAGCGGCTCTCCTGCACTCAGCGGTGCATCGTTTGGTGGGAGACTGGCAGGCGATTCGTTCTTTCAGATCGTACCCTATCGCGGAGCGTTCGGTTCGACACGCTGGGATCTTCCGTGGGCGGAATACGATCCGCAGAATCGTGATTACACCGGTGGCGTCGTTTCTGTGCGCGAAACCGGTGAGCGTGTTGAGGGCTTCAGGCTCGAGCAGAACTACCCCAACCCCTTCAACCCATCGACGCGCATTGCCTTCTCGATATCGGGTTCCCGCCTCTCCGGAAAGGCAGAGCTGGTGAGTTTGAAAGTCTATGATATGTTGGGGCGGGAAGTTGCAATTCTCGTGAACGCCGAATTGCCCGCGGGCAGTTACGAAACAACCTTCGATGCTTCGCTGCTTGCGTCGGGTTCCTACATCTACCGTCTGGCAACTTCTGCCGGCACGCAGACGCGCAGGATGATGCTTGTGAAGTGACCGACGAGATCTCGTCGCGTCGCTCACTGAGGAAGCCCTTCCTTTCTGTAGATGCAACTTCCTCATGTTCATCCATTCCTTGATGGGATGGACCAGAGGCTCCCGTGGCGACCCTGACCCCGCTGCGTGGAGCCTCGACGATTCAGATGGGCAATATTTGGAGAAAACGGACCATGTCTTTACAATTTCTTAACACAATCGCAACATGGGGTTTATGGCAGATGTGTAGATTGGAGCCGATTGAAAACGCCTCGCATCGGCTTCAACTACTCCAGGGTCAGGAATGCCGCTTTCACCTCAAGGTCACCTTCGTCGCGGAGGATTTCCTCCTCGCGTCATGAATGTTAATCCACTACAAACACAATTCTTTTCAGGAGCATCAACATGAAGAAGATTATCCTCGGTACACTCGCGATGGTTCTTGCTGTGAGTGTGAGCCTCTATGGCGAAGACAAAATCACGGTCAAAGGCTCGGACACGATGGTCATCCTCGCCCAGCGGTGGGCCGAGCGGTACATGGCGAAGCACAAGAACGTGACGATCCAGGTCACGGGCGGAGGTTCCGGCACCGGCATCTCGGCGTTGATTAACGGAACGACCGACATCTGCAACTCCTCGCGTCCGATCAAACCCGCAGAACGCAACCTGTTGCAACAGAAGTGGGGAACGCGCGGCGTCGAGATCAAATGCGCGCTCGACGGACTTGCCGTGTACGTGAACGAGGCAAACCCGGTTAAGGCGCTCACCCTGCAGCAGTTGAAGGATATCTATCAGGGAAAGATTACCAACTGGAAACAGGTGGGCGGAAAGGATCAGAAGATCATCCTCTACAGTCGCGAAAACAACTCCGGCACGTACGTGTACTTCAAAGATAACGTGCTGAACGGTGAAGACTTTGCTCCTACCGCGCAGAACATGCCCGGAACGGCAGCGGTCGTCAATGCGGTTGCGAAGGACAAAGCCGGCATCGGCTATGGCGGCTCCGCGTACGGCAAAGGCATCCGCGAGCTGCCGATCAAAGCCGATGACAAGTCTCCTGCCTACGCGCCGACAATGGACAACATTCGCAGCGGCAAGTATCCCGTCAGTAGATTCCTGTATCTGTATGTCCGAACAAAACCCACGGGCGCGCTGAAGGAGTACATCGACTGGATTCTCAGCGACGAAGGACAGAGTGTTGTGAAAGAAGTAGGATACTTTCCGATTCGATAGGAATGGCAGAACTCTTGGAGCAACGCACAGCGAATGAGCAGGAGACTTTGCCGATAGCGTCACGGCGCCGGGAAGCTGAACATCCCTCGCCGATGACGCCGGCGAATATGAAGAGACGGTTTCGGTGGGATGAATTTCTTGCGGAGAAGTTGATCACGGCCGTGGCTTTCGTCTCGCTTGCCACCATCGTGCTCATCTTTGTCTTTGTGTTTCGTGAGGCGGCCCCGGTATTTTTCTCCCGACCGGAAGCTGCTCAGGTAGACCAGGCCGCGCAGGAGGAAACTTACGGCGACGAAGCACTGAGCGAAAGCGCGCGCGCGTTGAGTGAAGCGCGTAAGGTTGACGGCGTAGAATACGGCGACGCCTCGGCCGGATCGGCAATGATCGAGAATCTCCTTTCCGTTACCTGGCAGCCGGTGGGTTCGTTGCCGAAGTTCGGGCTGATTCCACTGATCGTCGGCTCTCTGAAGGTGACGATTGTCGCGTTGTTGATTGCCGCGCCGCTGGCGATTCTCGCGGCCATCTTCACCTCGGCGTTTGCGCCGCCCCGGGCGCGGGAGTTGATCAAACCCATCATCGAACTGCTGGCGGGATTTCCCTCCGTCGTCATCGGCTTCTTTGCTCTAATGTCGCTTGCAACCATCATGCAGCATACGTTCGGCTATCAGTACCGACTCAACGTCCTGCTTGGCGGCATGGCCATGGCGCTTACCGTCATTCCCATCATCTACACGATTGCAGAGGATGCGTTGAACGCCGTGCCGAAATTCATGAAAGAGGCAAGCCTCGCCCTCGGCGCCACGAACTGGCAGACCGCACTCTTTGTAACGCTGCCGGGGGCAACGCCTGGCGTGTTCGCTGCAATTCTCCTCGGCTTCGGGCGCGCGTTCGGCGAAACGATGATCGTGCTGATGGCAACGGGCAACGCAGCGCTGGTGTCGTGGAGCATTCTCGAGCCCGTGCGGACGATGTCGGCCACGATCGGAGCAGAAATGGCGGAGGTGGTATTCGGCGATATCCACTATCACGTCCTGTTCTTGATCGGGGCAATCCTGTTTGTCTTCACGTTCACGCTCAATGCTGTTGCCGAACTGTACGTTCGACAGCGGCTCATCAAGCGATTCCGGGGAGTGTGAGATGAATTTGAAACGACGCCTCATCGGATTAGGAGTGATCGGCACCAGCGCCGCGGCAACTCTGGCGATTGTTGCTGCGATGGTTCTAATATCGCTGACCATCGTGATGGGCGGGAAAGACACGCTGAGCTGGGAGTTTCTTACCACCGCGCCGAGAGAGGGCATGACAGCCGGCGGCATCTTCCCCGCGATTGTCGGCACGGTGCTGTTGGTGTTGCTGATGTCGGTGGCGGGCGTTCCCGCCGGCGCGATTACGGCGGTGTATCTCAGCGAGTATGCCCATCAACGCTCGGTGATTGCGCGCGCCATTCGCTTCGCCGTCAACACACTGGCAGGCGTACCCTCGATCGTCTTCGGGTTGTTCGGCCTCGGCTTCTTCGTGCAGTTCATCGGCACCGGCATGGACAGGATGTTCACCGACGGGGTGAGGCTGCGATGGGCACAGCCCAACATCCTCTGGGCAAGTCTCACGATGGCATTGCTGACGCTGCCCGTTGTGATCGTTTCGGTTGAGGAAGCGATCAAGAACGTCCCGCAGGAATTGCGTGCGGCGAGTCTCGCCGTTGGCGCCACACGATGGCAGACGGTCTGGAAAGTGGTGATTCCCAATTCGCTCAACGGCATTCTCACCGGCGGCATTCTTGCGGTGAGTCGCGGGGCAGGGGAAGTGGCGCCGATTCTGTTCACGGGCGCTGCGTATTTCCTTCCTGAACTGCCGGATGCGCTGTCCAGTCAGTTCATGCATCTCGGCTATCACATTTACATCATGTCCACACAATCCACGAACGTCGAGGCGACGCGGGGAATCCAGTACGCAACAACCTTGGTGTTGCTGATGTTGACCTTTGTGCTGAACTTCTCCGCCATCCTCCTGCGATCGCGTGTGCGGTCAAGACAACTTCAGTAGATGGATTATCCATGACGCATCCTTCGATCAAAATTGTCACACACGATCTGAATCTCTTCTACGGGCCAAAGCAGGCGCTGAAGAACATCAGCATGCAGATTCCGTCGCATCAGGTCACGGCGTTCATCGGGCCGTCCGGCTGCGGCAAGTCCACCTTCCTCCGCACGCTCAATCGGATGAACGAACTCATCGACGGCGTCAGGATTGAGGGAACGGTATTGATTGACGGCGTGAACATCTATGACACCGGGGTGGATGTGGTGGAACTGCGCAAACGTGTCGGGATGATTTTCCAGAAATCCAATCCGTTTCCCAAATCCATTTATGAAAACGTCGCCTACGGCCCGCGCATCAACGGCATCCGTGAGCGCGCGCAGCTGGATGAAATTGTCGAACGCTCGTTGCGGCGCGCGGCGCTATGGGATGAGGTGAAAGACGACCTGAAGAAAAGCGGCCTTGCCCTGTCGGGCGGTCAGCAGCAACGCCTGTGCATCGCGCGTGCCCTGGCGGTTGACCCGGAAGTGCTGCTCATGGATGAGCCGGCCAGCGCCCTCGATCCCATTGCGACGGCAAAGATCGAGGAACTCATCTACGAGTTGAAGGAGAACTACACAATCGTTATCGTTACTCACAACATGCAGCAGGCCGCGCGCGTCAGCGATTTCACGGCGTTCTTCTATATGGGAGAGTTGATCGAGTTTGGCGAAACCAAACGCATGTTTACCACCCCCGAGAAGAAACACACGGAAGAGTATATCACCGGACGGTTCGGATAATTCAGCGAGACGAGATCATGCAACGGCATTTTGTGCACGAGCTGGAAATGCTCAAGACGAATTTGATCAAGATGGCGAGCTTCGCAGAGGAAGCAATCGCCGACTCCATCCGCGCGGTGCTGCAGCGGGATAAGCAGCTCGCCCAGCAGGTGGTCGCAAAGGAACAACGCATCAACTCTCTGGAGATCGAGATCGACGATGCGGTGATCGACATTCTCGCGCTGCAGCAGCCCGTGGCCACGGATCTGCGCTTCATTCTCGCTGCGTCGAAGATCAACAACGATCTCGAACGCATCGGCGACCATGCGGTGAACATCGCCGAGTCCGCCATCAAGTGCGCCGATCATCCTCCGGTCAAACCGCTGATTGACATCCCGAAGATGGCCGACATCACCAAAATGATGCTGCGCGATGCCATTGACGGTTTCATTCAGATCAATCCCGAGCTTGCGCACAAAGTGCTCAACAGCGACGATGCCATTGACGACCTCAATCGCAAAGTCGTTGATGACCTCATCGTGATCATGCAAAAAAGTCCCGACACGATTACCGAGGCGCTCGAGTTGATCCGCATCAGCCGGAACCTCGAGCGTGTCGCCGATCTCGCCACCAACATCGCCGAGGAGGTCATCTTCATGGCCGAAGCGCGTGTGGTGAAACATCGGGCAAGCGAAACGCGTTAGCCGACACCCTCTCCTCAACCATCACGAACGTTCCTCGGGCAGGGCCTTTTTCGTAGTGAAGAAGGCCAGGGCTGCCCATCACTGCACGTCTCGCGACGTGAACGCCACGCGTTGAACCTCATCGGCGAGTGCCATGAACATGTCGTCAATCGTGCGGTAGGTGCCGGACGGGATGTGAGCGAACTGTTCCGGCTGATCGAACGCCATCGTAGCAAGATAGGCTTTGTAGCGTACGCCCGGTGTTGCGCCTTCCTGAGCGAGAATCCCGATCCTGTTCCGCCATTCGGTGCATGCGGCTTGGGGTTGCGAAAGCTTCAGCATCACGACCTGCGCCAGCGCCGACTCGACAATCATCGGCACAGGGTGCGACAGCGTCTGCGCAAAATTCTTTTCGTATCGTTTGATGTCGAATGTGCGATAAACGTCCGCCGCCGCGAAGGGGCGCATGCCCGCGCGGGGTTCCTCCGCCTGCGCTGATGCAGCGTATGCTGACATTGTCAGCGCAAGGCCCATAACGAGTTTCGTCAGTCGTCGCATGGATTCCTGCCTTTCGGATTTGTGGTTGTTCAAGTTCGGATGCTTTGACGCAAATGGAGCCGCCTCTGTTGCAGGCTCTGCCCCACATCTTCATGCAGGCATGGTTCCTTCCGGCTTTTGAATTGAATCTTCTTTTTCTACTTTCTTGACGTTTACTCTGGAAACCATCACACATGTACCACGGAGTCATCTATGAAGAAACTTCTCCTGTTCTGCTTGTTCGTGTCGGCACCGATCGTTGCTCAATCGGCGGCACTTCGCTTTGCAATTTCCTTCCCGGCGGAACGCAGTCGCACCGCGCTCGACGGCCGGCTGCTGCTGATGATCTCGACCGACAGCACCGCCGAGCCGCGCTTCCAGATCAATGAGGGACCGGAAACGCAGCAGGTGTTCGGGATGGATGTTGATGGATGGAAACCAAGCGCCCCTGCGGTTGTGGGTGAAGGAGCATTCGGGTTTCCCGTCCGTACCATCGCGGCGATTCCCCCGGGATGGTATTGGGTACAGGGACTTCTGCACAGGTACGAGACGTTCAAACGCGCCGACGGCCACACCGTGAAACTGCCGATGGATAGAGGAGAAGGCCAACACTGGAACCGCGCTCCGGGCAATCTCTATAGCACGCCAAAGAAAATGTGGATTGACCCTTCGCGCACCGAAACCGTCAGCATCGTGCTCGATCAGGAGATTCCCCCCATCAAGCCGCCGAAGGATACGAAGTACATCAAGCATGTGCGTATTCAAAGCGATCGCCTCACAAAATTCTGGGGACGCCCGATGTTCCTTGGCGCCAATGTGCTTCTGCCCGAAGGATTCGACACGCATCCACAGGCGCGCTATCCGCTGATGATCTTTCACGGACATTTTCCGTACACGTTCGGCGGTTTCCGTGAGACCAGGCCGGACACGGCAGCGATGAAGGGAGAGTACAGCAAGCGCTTCAAACTTCACGATTACAATAAGATTGTGGAGATGTACGCGTACGAGTTCTTCAAAGAATGGACGGGACCAAACTTTCCTCGTGTGGTTGCGATCGAAATTCAGCACGCCAACCCGTACTACGACGACTCCTATGCCGTCAACTCGGCGAACCTCGGTCCCTACGGCGACGCAATCATGTACGAGCTGATTCCTTTTGTAGAGAAAACATTCCGCTGTCTCGGCACGGGCTGGTCGCGCTTCGTCTACGGCGGCTCGACGGGCGGTTGGGAAGCCCTTGCGGTGCAGATATTCTATCCCGACGAATTCAACGGCTGCTACGCCGCGTGTCCCGACCCGGTGGATTTCCGCGCGTACGGTGTTGTGAATGTGTACGAGCACGAGAATGCGTACTACTATGACAGCAAATGGAAACACACGCCACGTCCCGCCACGCGCAATTATCTTGGCGAAACGCTCGCCACACTCGAGGAGGCAAATCACTACGAGCTTGCGCTCGGCACGAACGCTCGCTCCGGCGAGCAGTGGGATATCTGGCAGGCCGTCTTCGGTCCCGTCGGCGACGACGGCTACCCAAAGCCGATTTGGGACAAGCTCACCGGGAAGATCGATCGTACGGTTGCAGCGTACTGGCGCGAGCACTACGATCTCAGCGCCATTCTCCGCCGCGACTGGCACAAGGGATTGGGAAAAAAGTTGGAGGGGAAGATTCACATCTACTGCGGCGAGGCGGATAATTTTTTCTTGAACAACGCGGTGTATCTCATCGAAGAGTTTCTGGAGAGCACAACCTATCCGTACTATGCCGGCGAGGTGGATTACGAGCCGCGTGCGGAACATTGCTGGAACGGCGACCACACGCGCCCCAACGCCATCTCACGTCTGCGCTATCATCAGATGTTCATCCCGCGAGCGGTTGAACGGATATTGAAGACAGCACCGAAGGGGGCGGACGTGACGAGTTGGAGGTATTGATCGTTTCAACAATCGCCGTTACCCCCTACGCTGTTATGTGAGTCCCGAAGGGACGACCTGTTTGTAGTACCCGCAACAGGAAAACAAAATCAGCCCCGCAGGGGCGACCTGTTTCCTCGAACATGAATAGGTCGCCCCGCTGGGGCTTGAGGCAAGTCGTTGCCCTTGAGTTCTACAAACAGTGCCGCTCCTACGGAGCGGGCGCGTCATTCAGCACTTGCGTTGGTGAATTTTGCCCTTCACGTACACGTGTAAGCTAAGCTTTGTGGTTTCCCTCCCCGGCCTCAGCTTTGCGCGCTGCAGGCAAGTCGATGCCGGGGTGTGGTTCTCCTCGTTGACATCTTGACTTTCCCCTTGTGCCTCAATAGTTTTCATCTGCAACCTAATGCCGAGCAAAGGAGGTCATCATGGTACTCGCCTCTGATGTGAAACCCGGAACGGCAATTCATCTGGACGGCAAGCTGTACAAAGTTCTCGAGGTGATTCGTCATTCCGGCAGTGGGCAAATGCAGGGGTTTATCGAGTTGAAGCTGCATGATGTACGCTTCGGGCATTTCGCCGAACGGCGGTTCAAACACGCCGACAAGTTGGAGGACGTTGAACTGCGCAAGCGTCCGATGGATTTCCTCTACGCCGACAACGAGCAGTGCTACTTCATGGACCCGGAGACGTTTGAGCAGGTGGGCATTCCTCTTCCTTCCATCGGTCAGGCGGTGAAGTTCATGAAGGAGGGAATGCGCGTCACGGTCGAATTGCTGGGCGACGAGGCCGTCGCGGTGCAGTTTCCGAAAGTCGTGGAGTTGAAAGTGGATGCCACAGGGCCCGGCCTCCGCGGCGAGCATGATAACACCCTTAAGCCCGCGAAGCTCGAAAACGGCATCGAGATCATGGTGCCGCAGTTTGTGGAGACGGGAGACACGGTGCGGGTTGATACCGAGAAAGTGAAATACGTTGACCGCGTCACCGTCAAGCGCGTGTAGGGCTACGCTCGCTGCAGCACAAGGATCGTCAGGTCGTCGGACTTCGTTGTCTTTCCTTTGAATGCCTTCAGGTCGTCAACACACGCCTCGAGAATCTCCCGAGGAGACGATCGCACGTGATGAAGCAACACGTCGGCCAGGCGTTTCTCTCCGTACTGCTCGCCCGAACCGTTCGTTGCTTCCGTCAGGCCGTCGGTGTACACGACAAGGCTTTCGCCGGGCTGGAGAGTAAACCGTGTTGTTGGGAAATCGTTCTGGCAGAACAATCCGATCGGCGTCGTCATGGACGGGATGGGTCGCACGCCGTCGCGAGTCAGAATGAACGGCGAAGGATGGCCCGCATTGTTCAGCTCCACTTCGCCGTTGAGCGTTGTGGTTCCTGAGATAAGCGTGGCGTAGTGCCCGGCAGGTGTTCCATCGCAGAAGATGCGATTGGCTCGTGCCACCAATCCGCCGAGCGGCATCTGCGTCATCGGCAGACTGCGAAACATGGCGTGGAGATGCCCCATGAGAATCGAGGCCGCCACACCTTTGCCTGCAACATCACCAACAAAAAAGAACATCCGCCCTCCGTCGGATTCCGGAATGATGATATCGCAGTAGTCGCCGCTCACATGCGCCGCAGGCTCATAGTGATAGGCTGCACTCCAGCAGCCGTGCTGCAGGTGATTTTTCGGCAACAATCCCCGCTGGATTTGAAATGCCAGGTCGAGGTCGCGCTCCAGCGCCCGCTGTTCAGCGGCGGTGAGATGATCGAGGCAGTTGCGGATCAAGGGGTCTACGCGCAAGCGGTCTACTTCAATGGCTTCATGGCAGGTCTCACAGATGCCGAACGTTCCTGCTGCAATTCGTTCCAGTGCTGCGTCCACTTCTTGCAGCAAGCGTTGCAGGTTCTCGTTCTGATCCGTATGGGTGAGTGCATGTTCTAACTTCTGCCTTCGTTCGACCAACTCGTCGCGAAATCCGAGAACAACGTGGGGTTCCATGGGCGGCTCCTTCTCCTAAGGTTTGTTCGTCGCTTCCTCAGACTCTCATACGAATTTTTGTGATGGGAGATTCGCGAGAGCGTGTGCAGAAATGGAATGGTTTCGGTTACAGGCAAAGGTAACAAAATTGCAACAAAATAGAGGCTGTGCTCGGAAGGATTTCAAACAAGAGAGGCTGTACAAAAAGAAACCATTGTCATTCTGAACGGAGCGAAGCGGAGTGACGAATCCAGTAAATGGCTCGGTTCTGGATTCTTCGCCTCTGAGAAACGAGGCTCAGAATGACGTGGTACTACTTTTTGGTCAGCCTCCGGAGAATGTTGCGAAGGAAACCTCTTGCTCAACGAATCAGAAGCATCTTCCTCGTCTCGACGAAGCCGCCTGCCTTGAGACGATAGTAGTACACGCCGCTGGCCAGATTCGATCCTGAGAATTCCACCGTGTACGTGTCCGGTTGAAGGACCTCATTCACCAACACCGCAACTTCCCGACCCAGAAGGTCGAATACCTGCAGCGACGCAAGTCCAGCGACATGAAGCGAGAACGTGATGCGGGTTGATGGGTTGAAAGGATTCGGGTAATTCTGCATGAGCTGAAACGCGAAGGGTTCCTGTCCGGGCCGCGCATCCGTCGGGCTTTCGATGAGCGTAATGTTCGACGTTGCAGTCGCAGGCAAGCCCGATTGCTGCACGAGCGTGAACGGCGTGGTGATCGTTTGTGCGAAGCCGGGTTTCATGGCTTGCAGGCGATACGCGCCCGGCGTCAGGCCCACAATCGCAAAGCGCCCGTCGCTTTCCGAAACTGCAGCACCGAGTGGATTGCCGTTGTGTTGCGCGATGGCATAGATGATCGAGCCTTGCAGCGGACGGCCGTTCTGCACAACAATACCACGCACGCGATTCATCCCGGTGATCGTATCCGGAAAGACGCCGATATCGATGCCGCTGACGGGCGCTTGCGAGACAGGCACGGGAAAGGCATGTGCAAGCTGGAGTGTGCCGCCGGATGTATCGTAAAATGTTGGGAGGAAATCTCCGTGCGGCAGTGCCAGCACGATATAGAAACCCGACCGTAGCCGTGCAAGCGTGTACCGTCCGGCCGAGTCCGTTACAGCGTGACGCACGAAGCCCGAGAATCGTCCGTCCGGCGTGGCACGATGAAACCCGACCACGTGCGACGACACAGGCTGGGTTGTGCCTGCAGCGGTGATGGTGCCGGAGATGGACCCGTTTGCCGATGCGGTTCGCTGCAGATCAAAGTCAATCCCTGTCGTGTCGCTGATGAGACGAAGCCGATCGGCTTCGAGGATGGTGGATTTGTGATCCCAGAACTGGCGGTCGAATCCGTCTTTGAACGCCATTAGGATGTACCGTCGCGAGCGAAGCAGTGCCTGATACCGGCCGAGAGAGTCCGTGAGGACGACTGCCTCGAGCCGCTGATCGCGATCGCGGTCATCCAATCCTTCGAAGTTGAATCCCGACGCGTCCCGATCGTCATGCTGACGTGCGCGAAAGATGAACACCGCCGCTCGATGAATCGGAGCGGCAGCGCTATCGCGCACCGTACCTGAGAGTGTGAACCGATCACGCACCGTATCCCGCGGCAACAGCGTTACATTGATGGTAACGGTAGTCGTTTCGGGGATAGGGATCGGCGTCGCATCTTCGATACGCTGTGCACGATCGTACCACTGATCGGCGAAGAGATTATCGCGCGGCTGCACGCGCATGACGTACGTACCGGGGTTGACCGAGGGAAAGCTGTAGCGTCCCTGCGCGTCGCTGAACGTGCCAAATACGAAATGAGCCGACGTGATTTCGAACAGACGAAGGCGGACGTTGGGGACGGGAACCCCTGACAGCGAGCGAACAGTCCCGCGCAGCGCAGCCGGCGCGCCGTTCAGCACAAACAGCGTGTACTCCTGGTCGGCATGCCCGCCATCGGTGGGCGAGTCATCTTCAATTTCCGCCCGCACCTTCACACGAAATGCGCCCGTTTGCGTCGGCATCCATTGAATCAATCCGCTGAGCGGGTCAATCGTCATGCCCGCCGGCGCATCACGCAGCTCGAAAAGGATGAGGCCGCTGCCTCGAATCACCACGGCGTCGACGTCGTACTCGTACGGCTGCCCAACGCGAGCGACCGTGACCGGCTGTGAGGTGATGACGATACTCGGGTCGTCATCGGCACGTACGGCGTGCAACGCCCCTGCTGCGACCACAAACACACACCACAGGTTCCTGACCAAACGCTTCATACACCCTCCCGTTGATTGGTTGTAAGATGTGGATTGCCCGCGCGCTGATGCATCGCGGGAAAAAGGGGAACGGCAACACCTATGCCACCCGACAGATTCTGTGTGTGTGACACATTGTGGAAGGAATTCGCGTAGCGCGGACGGCACATGCTTCATGCGTTCCGCATGCGCGAGTGTGTCGGCGGAAGAAAAACGGGGCGGCGTTTCTACGTGGAGCGGTGGAAGGCTTACTGCGGACTTCGCTCCTCAATACTTCCTGACGCGTGGGTCAATTCGGTCTGCCCACGCTAAGATACCCCCGGCGAGATTGTACAGGTTGGTATACCCGTACTGCTCCTGAAGGAACGAAACTACCCTTCCGCTGCGGTTGCCGCTGCGACAATACACCACAACCGGGACGTCTCTGCGAATCGCGGCGACGTGATCGAGAATGGTGCCCATCGGAATCAACTCACCGCCGATATCCGAGAAGTCCTTTTCGTCTTTCTCGCGCACGTCAATCAGCTGAAAATCTTTCTTCTCATCCATCATCCTCTTCAGCTCTTCAACGGTGACGGTTTTGACAGGGTGAGGCATCGAGTGTCCCATTGGGTTTGACAAAGTAATGATCACGTCTGGACGCAGTATAAGAAAATTCCTAATAAAACAGCAGGAACGGTACCGCGCCGGTCCAGCTTGCCCATGCACCTTGCATTTTCTATCGTTAGTTCAGCCCGTTCCTTCAGAAGGCTTGTCGCGTGCAATACCGAGCGCTCATATTGATTGTCCACGTGCTGCTAGTAACCGCGTTGTAGCTTTTCCCGCGCTGCACTCGGTTTCGTATACGTTCGAGGTAGTCTCTCTCAATGCGGCCGGGATTCACAGTCCGCAGCCCGCTTCGCTGTCGTTCACGATCAACCCGCCCTTCTGGCAAACGTGGTGGTTCATCATGTTGATCGTCGGCGTTTGTCTGGGACTGGCAGAGCGGCTGGCCGTTTGTCCGGGCGACTGCGATGATGCGGAACGCTTACAGTTCCTCCGACATGAATTCTCCACCTTGGGTTTGAAAGAGCTGATTGATGAGCTTGCATGGTTACGTAATTCGCTGAATGCAGTCAACCAACGTGAAGAGAAAGGAGGTGAATACGAATGAAGCGCGGAGCTGCCGTGTTATTCGGAGCAGTCATTCTCACACTGAGTGCGATGACATTCCCCGGTGCAAGCATACGATCGAGCGCGGAGGCGTGTCCGTTGATCGGAACGCCACTTTGTCCTCAGTATCCATCTTGCTGTAAGTAACCTACCGAAGGAAGGCTCGGATTACTTGCCGGGCCTTCCTGTTTCCTCTTCGGTTCACCATCCTTTCTTGCGGGAAGTTTAGGAATCCTGTATCATTGAGGGAAACCACGCATCTTCCTCTTCCATGCACATTGTTGCTGATAGTAAGATTCCTCATGCCATAGAGGCGTTTCATTGCTTCGGCGATGTTCAGGTTGTCCCCACGATGCAGCTAACGCGAGAGCGGATCAAAGACGCCGATGCAATCCTGATCCGCTCCGAGACGAAGGTGGACGCGGCTCTGCTCGATGGAACGCGCGTCCGTTTCGTCGGCACAGCCACCATCGGCACCGATCATGTTGATCTCGCTTACTTGAAGCGGCAGGGCATCGCCTTTGCGAGCTGTCCGGGGAGTAATGCCAACTCCGTCGCAGAATATGTCCTTGCTGCATTGCTGGAGCTTGCTGCGGTGCGAGGCTTTGCTCTTCGCGGGAAGACGCTCGGCATCGTCGGACACGGCAACACGGGGAGTCGTACGGCGCGGAAAGCGGAAGCGGTCGGCATGCGCGTTCTGCTCAATGATCCGCCGTTAGCGCGACAAACGGGCGATCCTCGCTATCTGCCGCTGGACGCGTTGATGGAGGCGGACATCGTGTCGCTGCATGTGCCGCTCACGCACGTGGGGCAGGACGCAACGTTTCATCTTTTCGACGAACGTCGGCTCGCGGCAATGAAACGTGGAGCGATTCTTATCAATACATCGCGCGGGGCGGTTGTTGATACGCTCGCCCTCAAACACGCCCTCCGGTCGCGCCGTCTGGATGCATGTGTGCTCGATGTGTGGGAGAACGAGCCGGCAATTGACATCGAGTTGCTCGAGCAGGCGGCCATCGCCACGCCGCATATCGCGGGATACTCGCACGATGGCAAACTCAATGCAACGCGCATGCTGCAGGAGGCACTGGGGATGTTCTGCGGTGTCCGCCCTGATCTTCCTGCATCGGAAAGGAGGCCATCGAAACTTCCGATTGTCTTGCCTGCCGGCGAGCGCGATCCGGAAAAACTGCTCCGCAGCGCTGTGCATGCTTGCTATAATATCCTCAGGGACGACGAGGCACTGCGAAAGAGTATCACGCTTCCCGCGGAGCAGCGAGCGGATTACTTTCGCCGCCTGCGCTCGGGCTACCCGGTACGCTGGGAGTTTCATCACTACGTTGTTGATGGAAACGGATTGGAGGCAACCGCGGCGCAGATGTTTCGTGCAATAGGTTTTTGTGTGGAGTGAGGCACGATGGGCACGATCATCTCGCGGACGGAATGGCCGGCACCCGACGTCGAACGCCTCGAGGGCAAGCACGTGCTCGCACGACGATTGAATCCCGACGCAGACGTTGATGATCTGTACGAACTCTCCCACGCAACCGAGCAGTACAGAGAATTGTGGCGATTCATGTCCTACGGGCCATTCGCCAGCAAAGAGGAAATGCACACGTGGCTGTGCTCCTGCGTCGTCAGTCGCGATCCGTTGTTCTTTACCATCGTCAGCAAAGATCACAGGCGATGCGTGGGGATGTACGCCATCATGAATGTGAGCACACGGCACGGACGCGCCGAATTAGGCAACATCTGGTACAGCCCGCTTGTGCAAAAAACGATCGTGAACACGGAGGCGACATACCTCTTTCTTTCGTATCTTTTCGATGCCCTTCAATACCGCAGAGTGGAATGGAAGTGTGATAACCGCAATGAGCCGAGCAAGTACGCAGCGCTGCGCTTAGGCTTTTCCTGCGAAGGCCTTTTCCGGCAGCACATGGTGGTGAAAGGAGAGAACCGTGACACGGCATGGTTTGCCATGATCGATACCGAGTGGCCGGAACGCAAAAAGAATTTTCAACGCTACTTCGCGCATCCGGGTCTCGCGCTGCGGAAGCTGCATGGAGAACACGAGCACCTTCTCCTTGATCGCTGAACCGAAAGGAGCAACGAGCGATGAATGCGGATAACGTTCGCCTCAAGAACCGAGATCTCTCCTGGCTTGCCTTCAATCATCGCGTGTTACAGGAGGCGGCGGACCCGACTGTGCCCCTGTACGAGAGGATCAAGTTTCTCGCCATCTGGTCGTCCAATCTCGACGAGTTCTTTCGCGTGCGTGTTGCATCGCTGCGTGCCCTCAACCGCCTGAAGAAGAAGACCCAGAAGCAACTGGACATCGCACCCGACAAGCTGCTGAAGCGGTTGCTGAAAGCCGTATGGCTGCAGCAAGAGGAGTTCGGCGATATTTTTCGCAACAGGGTAAAGAAAGATCTCGCCCGGCAAGGTATCTTTCTTGTGCGCGAGCATGAGCTGACCGAGCACCAGAAAGCATATCTGCGCAACTACTTCCGTGAGCACATTCTTTCCCTTCTCTCCCCCGTCTTTCTCAGCGATGACAAGCAGCCGCCGTTCCTTCACAATCGCGCTTTATATCTTGTTGTCCATCTTCGCCGCCCATCCGCCGAAACGAAAAAGGAAGGCGAGCAGTATGTGTTGGTAGAGATTCCCTCCACGCTGACGCCGCGATTCCATCTTCTGCCTTCTGAGGACGGCCGGCATTATGTTGTGTTTCTGGATGATGTTATTCGCCTTTGCTTGCACGATGTATTCCCGCAACACGACGTGCTCGGCGCGTACGCCGTGAAGCTGACGCGAGACGCGGAGCTGGAGCTTGGCGACGAGTTCAGCGGCGACCTGCTCCAGAAGGTGAAGAAGGCCCTGAAGAAACGAAGCGAAGGTCCCCCGTCGCGGTTCCTCTACGATACGGACATGCCGAAGAGAATGCTGCAATTTCTGCAGAAGCATTTTCAGCTTGCTGAGGATGATCTGGTGCCGGGCAGCCGCTACCATAACTTCAACGATCTCTTCACGCTTCCCAACCCCAAAGCGCCCGCGCTCATCTATGAGCCGATGGTACCGCTGCCGGTGTACACAGGCGATGGGAGTGTGTTCGAGGACATTCGTGCACGGGACGTCCTGGCCCACTATCCGTATCACGCATACGATGGCGTGCTGCGCTTTCTGCGCGAGGCGGCGGACGATCCTGCGGTTCGTTCGATCAACATCACGTTATATCGTGTTGCGCGGAATTCGAACGTTGTGGAACAGCTTCTGCGCGCGGCGCGGCAGGGGAAAGAGGTGACCGCATTCGTTGAAGTGAAAGCCCGGTTCGACGAGGAGTCGAACATTTTCTGGGCGGAAGAGCTGGAGAAGGCCGGTGCACGCGTGCACTACAGTCTGCCCAACATGAAAGTTCATACCAAACTCTGTCTCGTTGAACGCGTGGAGAAAGACGCGCCGAGATTCTATGCGTATCTCGCCACCGGCAATTTCAACGAGAACGCTGCGGCGCTTTACACGGATTTCGGCTTCTTTACCGCCGATGAGCGGCTTACCACCGAAGTCCGAGCAGTCTTCGGCATTCTGTGTCGGAATCGGAAGAAGGGGCACTTCGACCATTTACTCGTGGCGCCTTTTACCATGCGCGAGCGACTGGAATTATTGATTGAGCGAGAAGCGAAGCAAGCACGCAAAGGACGTGAAGCCTATATCCTCGCGAAGATGAATGCTCTCGAGGACCCCGGCATCATCCAGAAACTGTATGCGGCAAGCTGCGACGGGGTACAGATTCGACTGATTGTTCGCGGCATCTGCTGTCTCATCCCCGGTCTCAAACGCATGAGTGAGAACATCGAAGTTGTCAGCATCGTGGATCGGTTTCTCGAACATGCACGGGCGTTTGTCTTTTGCAACGGCGGCGAGCCGCTGGTGTATCTCTCGTCCGCCGATTGGATGCGGAGGAATCTCGATCGAAGAATAGAAACCGCCTTCCCCATCTACGATCCCACACTCCGCGAGAAGATTCTCAGGATTCTTGAACTTCAGTGGAGCGATACCGTAAAGGCTCGAGTCATCACCAAGAAGTTGGAGAATCGAATCAGGACAGTGGATCGTCAGCCTCCTCTACGTTCTCAGTACGCTGTGTATGATTTCTGGAGGTCACAACGTGGTTAAGCGTCGTTGCTGCACTCCGTAAAGTACGCGTGCCCGGAGTGCATGTGCTCGATCTCAACATGTGTACGCTCAGCTGCTTCCTTAGGCTTGGCGTTCGTCAGGTCCGCGTGATGAATTCCTACGAATAGCGGAAAGTGGCACACACAGTTGACGCTGCTGCGTGCTTTGTTGTATATTTCTCCCAAGATGATCTGATAGCGCTTTTCGCCAAGCGACCCGCTTTGCGGTGTTTTTCTGCAGCAAGGCCCAAATGCTGCTATATATGTGGTACGTGATGCCGGGTCAGGGGAAACCTCAACCCTCTCGAACTGTTCTTCTGCATAATCATTTCTTCTCAACCGCCACTGACGCCTTGAAGGTCAAGCGGGGCCTCTCATAGACTTAAACAATGCTTGTATGATTCGCTTCTCCCAACGCTGATCGGCAAACAGCGCTTGGGACGCTTTGCGAATCGGAGGTTTTACTTTCGCGTATCAGAGATTTATACATTCCACGCCCTGTTTACGGGGCGCAATCAAACAACCACCATACAACAGGAGGTATCATGCAAAAAACTTTGGCTGTACTTTCTCTGTTGCTTGTCATTCTGCTTTCTATTGTGGGGTGCCATGATCAGATGGCAACCACGCCAGAAGCGACTCAACGAAATGATGCTTTGGCTCTGGCAAAGAACGGCTTCGATGAATTCGGATACAACTATGCAGCGAAGATATTCGTCGGCAGAGCCGATGGTGTTGACCGCAACCTGGACAACGCGGTCTGGGGAGATCCGACGTATGCGAATGACCACCTTGTCATGAAGTGGTCAAACGCATGGGACGAAGCACGATTCAACGGGCAGCCGTGGACGTGTGATGCATGGACCGACAACCACTGGAACGGTCAAGTTCCGGGTGGTAGCGGTGAAGTGTGGCACTATAAAATTGTGTGGGTTGGGCCGGAACTGGAACAAAGTCCGTGCTGGAGAGAGGGCGGCTACCCCATCTGGGGACAGTTCGAAGTGATCTTCTCTCAGGGCACGGTTGGCAATGAACACTTCTGGGACGTTCATGCGCGCGCACCGGGATACGGAGGCTTTTAGTTTTTCTTCACGACGTTGAAAGGATGAACGCAGACGCGCTCTCATCGCTGCTCGTAATGCTGCGGAGAGCTCGAATCCTTTCCACCAAGCCCCGACACCTCTGAGGTCGTCGGGGCTTCGTCGTTTCCCGTCCTCCGTGCCTCATCTACGGTCCTTGCGTTTGTGAATTGAAGGTAGTAGCTTCTCGCAGTGTTATGCTGCCCTTGCGGTGCTGCATCTGTGAGGGACTGTTGGGAGAATGCTCAATGCATCAACAGAAGGACACCCTTGGCACTTGTGGTTTTCATTCGAGGCGTTAACGTGGGCGGTCACAAGACCTTCCGACCTACGCTTCTCGCGGAACAGCTCAAACAATTCGACGCCGTCAACATGCGCGCGGCGGGTACATTCGTCGTTCGCAAGTCCGTGAGCAGAGCACGACTCCGTGCCGAGGTTACACGCAGACTGCCCTTTGATGCGTGCATTGTCATCTGCCAGGGCAGGGAGATTCTCAGGCTGATGACGCAAAATCCTTTTGGCGATCTGAGAGCTGGGCGGGGAACTGTTCACTTTGTGAGTGTCCTCGTGCAGCGTCCCCGCCTGAAGCCCGCGATGCCCATCACGTTTCCGTCCAACGGCCGGTGGCTGGTAACGATCGTCGCCAGAAAGGATCGGTTCATCTTCGGCATGTATCGGCGTCACATGAAAACGATCGGCTATTTAGGAATGATCGACCGCCTCTTCGGGGTGCCGGTTACGACGCGCAACTGGAATACGGTTAAGGCAATCGCCGAACTACTCACGACCGGAGCCTGACACTTCGCTCATCGTTCCGCCGAACAGATCACGGGTCATAGGCAAGAGACAAAAACTCCGCGCGGCGTCGCTGACATGCAAAGGGTTGCCTTGCTCCGGCTGACCGCGGCACCGCTTCCTGTCTGATTCAATCGTGACCTTGCAATATTTCCGGTTCCTTCTTATCTTGTTGTAGTTTCTTAGCTCACCAGTTCTTACCATGTCATCTGCACATACTGTTCGCGCACACCGCGGACCGGCAGATCTAATCCACAACGAATCCAGAAGAAATTCCATTATTGTAGGAAGAATACTCAATGGGTAAAACCGCGAAGTTTCTTCAATCATCGGTCGGCAGGAAAGTGGTGATGTCGCTGTCGGGGCTGTTCCTGTGTAGTTTTCTTGTTCTTCATCTTACAATCAATTTGTTTGCGCTGCAGGTCAAAAGCGACGGAGGTGCGGAGTTCGACACCTACGCACACTTCATGGCAACCCATCCGCTCATTCGGCCGTTGGAGTGGCTGTTGTTTGCCGGCTTCCTGGTGCACGCCGTGTTGGGATTGTATTTGGAACTGCTGAACCGCCGCAGGCGTCCGATTGGCTACGAAGTGAATCGCGCGCGGGAGAATAGCACGTGGACGTCGCGTTTTGTCTGGTTCACGGGCATCCTTGTCGGCGTTTTCCTCGTCGTCCATGTCAATACCTTCTTTGTCCAATCGCGCTTCTTCGACCATCGCCCCATGATTGAACTGATCAAGGAAGCGTTTGCTCGGCCGGGCTACGTGGCGTTCTACATGGTGTCGTTGGTGTTTCTTGCCCTTCACTTGAAACACGGATTCCAGTCGGCGTTTCAAACGCTGGGACTTCGTGTCGGGAAATTTCAGAAGCTCATTCATGCCATCGGCGTCGTGTTCTGGCTCATCATTCCCGTCGCATTCGCCATCATTCCTCTCTACTTTCTTTTTGCATTCTAAATGGAACGAGTTGCTATGACACTGAATTCGAAAATCCCTGAAGGTCCCATCCAGCAGAAGTGGGACAATCATCGGTTCAATCTGAAGCTGGTGAATCCGGCGAACAAGCGGAAGTATCACATCATCGTGGTGGGGACGGGGCTGGCCGGATCGTCCGCCGCCGCGTCGCTTGCCGAGTTGGGCTACAACGTCACCGCGCTCTGCTATCACGAGTCCCCGCGGCGTGCGCACAGCATTGCTGCGCAAGGAGGCATCAACGCTCCGAAAAATTATCCCAACGATGGCGACAGCATCTGGCGGCTCTTCTACGACACGGTGAAAGGGGGAGATTACCGAGCGCGGGAAGCCAACGTCTATCGCCTTGCACAGGTCAGCAACAACATTATTGACCAGTGTGTAGCGCAGGGCGTGCCGTTTGCGCGGGAGTACGGCGGGCTGTTGGACAACCGCTCGTTCGGCGGCGCGCAGGTCTCGCGAACGTTTTACGCCCGCGGCCAAACGGGCCAGCAGTTGCTGCTCGGAGCCTACTCCGCCCTGTGCCGCCAGATCGGGCTTGGCAACGTGAAGTTCTACGAGCGTCGCGAGATGCTCGATCTGGTGGTGATTGATGGGAAGGCGCGCGGCATCATCGCCCGCAATATGATCAACGGAAAGTTCGAATCGTTTGTCGGCGACGCGGTGATTCTTGCGACGGGCGGGTACGGCAATGTGTTTTTCCTCTCGACGAACGCCATGATGTGCAACGCGACGGCGACCTGGCGCGCACACAAGCGGGGCGCGTTCTTCGGCAACCCCTGCTTCACACAAATTCATCCGACGTGCATTCCGGTGTCGAGCGAGCATCAGTCGAAGCTCACGCTCATGAGTGAAAGTCTGCGCAACGACGGCCGTATCTGGGTGCCGAAGAAGCCGGGCGATAAGCGCCATCCGAACGATATTCCTGAAAATGAACGGGATTACTACCTCGAGCGGCTGTATCCGTCGTTCGGCAATCTTGTTCCGCGTGACGTCGCGTCGCGTCGCGCAAAAGAAATGTGCGACAAAGGGCACGGCGTCGGACCCACGGGTCTGGCCGTGTATCTGGATTTTGCCGATACGATCAAACGGCTGGGCAAGCAGTGGGTGGTGGAAAAATACGGCAATCTGTTCGATATGTACCAGCAAATCACGGGCGAGAATGCCTACGAGCAGCCCATGCGCATTTACCCGGCGGTGCATTACACGATGGGTGGCCTATGGGTTGATTACAATCTGATGAGTACGATCCCCGGATTGTTCGTTCTCGGGGAGGCGAACTTCTCCGACCACGGTGCCAACAGGCTCGGCGCCAGCGCACTGATGCAGGGACTCGCCGACGGCTACTTCATCATTCCGTACACCATCGGCGATTATCTTGCGTCGAACACGTTCCCGAAAGTGGACGCGAACCACGCGGCGTTCCGCGATGCCGAACGCGAACTGACGGCGATGACCGAGAAGCTGATGAATGTACGTGGGAAAAAACCGGTTGACGAAATCCACAAGCAGCTCGGAAAGATCATGTGGAACAAGTGCGGCATGGCGCGCAACGCAGCAGGCTTGAAGGAGGCTCTGGAGGAAATTCCCCGGCTGCGCGAAGAGTTCTGGCGCAACGTTCTCATTCCCGGCAGTGCCGATTCCTTCAACCAGGAACTGGAGAAGGCCCATCGCGTTGCGGACTTTCTGGAGCTTGCCGAACTGATGTGCGTGGACGCGCTGCATCGTGAGGAGTCCTGCGGCGGCCACTTCCGCGAAGAATATCAGACAGAGGAAGGCGAGGCGAAGCGCAACGACGCGAAATTCTCCTACGTCGCTGCATGGGAATTCAAAGGCGTCGGTACCCCGGAGAAGCTGCACAAGGAACCGCTGGTGTTTGAATACGTGAAGCCGACGCAGCGCAGTTACAAGTGACACCATAGAACCCAAGGAGTTGCATCTCATGGCCGAACATTCAATGACGATCACGCTGAAAATCTGGAGACAGAAAGATCGAACTTCCCCCGGGAAGTTTGTCACCTACACAATGCCCAACGTTTCGCCCGACATGTCGTTTCTGGAGATGCTCGATCTCCTGAACCTTGAGCTTGTCCACAAAGGGGAGGAGGCCATCGCGTTCGACCACGATTGTCGCGAGGGCATCTGCGGCACATGCAGTTTGTACATCAACGGACGGGCACACGGCCCGCTGCGCGGCGTAACGGCGTGCCAGCTGCACATGCGATCGTTCAAGGACGGCGAGACGATTGTCGTCGAGCCATGGCGCGCCAAACCGTTTCCCGTCATCAAGGATCTCGTTGTTGACCGTTCCGCCTTCGATCGGATCATGGCGGCGGGCGGCTTCATCTCGGTACGCACCGGCGGCGCGCCCGATGCCAACACGATCCCCATTCCCAAACCCATTGCCGATGAGGCGTTCGATGCCGCGGCATGCATTGGCTGCGGCGCGTGCGTCGCGGCGTGCAAGAACGGCTCGGCGATGTTGTTCGTCGCGGCGAAGGTTTCTCATCTTGCGCTGCTGCCGCAAGGACACGCCGAGCGCAAAGCGCGCGTCGAAGCCATGGTTGCGCAAATGGACGAGGAGGGATTCGGCAGCTGTTCGAACACGTACGCGTGCGAGGCCGAGTGCCCGAAGCAAATCTCCGTCGCGCATATCGCCCGCCTGAACCGGGAGTACCTGCGCGCGAAAATGATCGAGGAAAAAAGTAGTGCCGCAGGCGGAGTCGGCTGAGCGTTGCCGCACGTCTCTGTTCGTCCACGATCGGCGGTGAGCGCTGCCGGGCTGCCGATCAAAACATGTAGGGCATGGCTACTCCTATTCGCAGCGGCAGGTCCGGTGAGAGTTTTCTTCAGCGCCATCTCCTCGAGCTGACGCTCGCTGCCGTCGTTCTCACCCGCATTCCGTTTCTCTTCGCCGGATATGGTTCCGATCCTGATGCGTGGCTGGTGGGGAGTGCCGCGTCTACACTCTGGCATTCAGGAACGTATGTAGAGTCGCGGCTTCCCGGGTATCCTCTGCATGAGATGCTCATGGCTCCGGCAGTCGGTTGGGGCGGTTCGATACTCTCGAACGCCGCGACGCTTGTCGCCGCGCTGTGTTGCGTTGTAGTCTGGTGGAACATCGTTCGCACTCGAGCGAACTCTCCCGTCGTGCTTCTGGTTGCGTTTGCCGGCGCGCCCGTGTTCTGGCAGCACTCCGCCGTCACCCTCGATTACGTCTGGTCTCTTCTGTTCATCCTTCTTGCCCTTCTCCTAACACTCGAACGGCGTGTTGATTGGGCGGGCCTGATGATCGGTCTGGCCGCGGGCTTTCGTCTTCCCAACCTTCTCATCATGCTTCCTCTGGTCGCGTACGCGGCTGTTGAGAAGGTGGAAGGGAAAAAGATTCTGCTGTGCTGTGCCGTTGCCGGCGCCGTCGTAGCTCTCACATTCCTTCCCGTGATCATGCGGTACGGCGGTGTGATCGAATGGATAGAACACACACGGTGGGAAATGAGCGACATCAGCTTCACGGCGAGACAGCGCATCGAAGCATTCCTCTATCGTTCGACGTACTTCTTCGGGCCGCTCGCCGGCGGCCTGCTGCTCATAGGACTGCTCCGGGAGAGGAAGAGAATCGTTCATGAGATTCGCTCGCTCGATGCCCGCACGATACCATCTCTGACAGCGATCATCACCTTCTTGCTGCTTTTTCTCTGGATCCCTCTTGAGCGCGCATATCTTCTTCCGATGCTTCCCTTTGTACTGTTGTTAGCAGATGCGTTTCTGTCGAAGGCCGCGCTCGCGGCATTTACGCTGGTGCTCGTCCTGCACGGACTTCTCAGTATCGATGTCGTGAGACGGACGGATGAACGGAAAGAGTTCGGCTTGACGGTTCATGCGGGGATGGTGCTCGAGGAATTTCAGAATCGCCCCCGCCTGCTGCGCGAGCGGGAGTACTTCTCTTCCTATCCGTATCCGTCGCGAAGCATCGTCATGACCGGAGGGGGATCGGCGTTCTGGTTCGAGAACGATCGCCTTGTGCTGATCGAGCCGGACGGCGAGTTTCAGGGGCTTCAGAGCCTTACCTCGAGTGCGCTCCACCGTCTGGCTGCGCAGCGGCGCGACCCGTCAGTCGTGTTTCTGCCCTATCTTTTCGCCGAAGAACTCCGCACAATGCAGCGCCGTGGATACAAGGTTTTCTGTCTCGGTCGGGCAAAGCCGTTTATCGAACATGCGGTAGGCTACTGCTTAGAGGATCACGGCGTATCCGTGGTCCGCTATGAGGAGAAATGAGACAAGAATTGTGAGGCGCAAGGTTTCCCCCGTCCCGAAAGTTTCGTATCTTGCGACAGCCAACAAACAACTCACATCACCGCAGCTCACATCATGCTGGAACAGGAGACGACGCTTATCACCGAGATTGTCATCGAATCAACGCTGGGTCAGCGCGATGGCGTGAAGCTGAATGAAGTGCTGACCGCCGACCTGCCGCGCGGCGTCAAAGCCTTCATGACGATGGAGGTGGTCAAACTGCTGGAAGACGATTTCCGCCGGTCGCAGCGGCTCGTGCATATTTCGAAAGGGCTGGGCGGGACGGACGCTGCCGAGCGCTCCCTGCTTCGTACGCTGGCCGCGGAGTATACATTTGCGCGGGACGAGTTTGTGCCGATGGTCGGCAGAGCCGTGGCGTTTGTGAAGGAGTACGTGTGCAGGCCCCAGCAAACTCTGCGCACGCTGCTCTACACAAACTCGGAGACCGCAACGCTGGACGACGTGATGCGGGCGTTCGAGTACACGGCCGATTATGCCTACTACGGCGAGCTGGTGATGCGACACGCCCGAACGAAAGGCTGGCGCGAGATCTCCGCCGCGCAGTTCGCGGATTTACTGGCGCGCATTGACGACGTCGTCGTGCGGCATCATACGCCTCGCGAATTAGCTCTGCTTGCCAAACCGATCTTCGATTTCCTCCTGTTCGGCGACGCGTCGATGACCCGTCCCATACCGCTTGCGGCTGTGGTATCGTTCTATGAGGATAAGAAGCTCGGCGCCGTGAAGGATTACGTTGAGCGTATCTGCGCCGTGCGTGGACGGCAGCACATTTCCCTGCAGGATCTCATCGAAATCCTTGAAGACCTGTTTCTGGTCGAAACGAAGGTGAAGGAGGAAGTAGCAGAGTCGGAACACGAAATCCTCAAGCCGACAGCTTCCACGCCCGCCGGCGAAGTAGAGGAATCGGCCGTCGCGGAATCTGTTCCGGCGGGCGATGAGGCACCCGGCGTCAACTCTGCCGACGCTGCCGCCCATACCGGGCCGCAGTCCTCAACTTTCGAGGAGGTCCCGCCTCCCGCGGAAAGCAGTGAAACGCCGCCTGCGCCTGAAGCCGATGCGCACGAAGAACCCAAAGTGAATGTCACCGCAATGCCGACGTCGGAACTCGAACGCGACATCCCCGCAGCCGAAGCGCAGCCTGCACGCGTGACCAATGCCGACCTGCTGGCGACGTATGCCCGCGAACGGAAGGCACAGCAGCGCAGGTTCATGTTCACATTCTCCAGGCGCACACCGCTCGACGCGACCGTCGAGACGCCAGCAGCTCCGCGCGTTGCCGACGACATTCACGGAGCCTTCTCCGAAGAACAAC
This sequence comes from Ignavibacteriales bacterium, assembly GCA_037441705.1. Taxonomy (GTDB): domain Bacteria; phylum Bacteroidota; class Ignavibacteria; order UBA10030; family UBA6906; genus CAADGV01. Next base: position 274,590 of record JBBIRR010000001.1, on the reverse strand, counting down.
GCGCGCGATTCATCAAGAGAATCTTCAAAGGTGATGAGAACTATTACTTCATCTTTCTGTCGTCGCTGAAAGGTGTGCAGAGCTGGCGCGATGCCCAGCCGTATCTGCGCGACCTCTTCGAGATGAACAACCTGCATCATCTTTCACCGGATGTCATCGAGTTCACCGATGCGATGCACGCCTACTTCAATCCCGAGTTGAAGAAAACGGAATGAAGTTCATTGACTTTGCGCGCATCCATGTGAAGGCGGGCGACGGGGGCGCGGGCGCGGTGAGTTTTCGCCGCGAGAAGTTTGTGCCCAAAGGCGGACCCGACGGCGGCGACGGCGGACGCGGCGGCAGCATCATCCTGCGAGCGAATGACCATCTTAACACCCTCCTCGACTTTCATTTCAAGAAAAACTACAGGGCCGAACGCGGCGCACACGGACAGGGCGCGAACAAGACAGGCAAGAGCGGGCGGGACATCGTTCTGCAGGTTCCCGTCGGCACCCTTGTGCGCGATGCAACCACGGGCGAACTCCTCGGCGACCTCACCGTCCACGGCCAGGAAGTGGTTGTTGCCCGCGGCGGGTTCGGCGGACGCGGCAATGCCGCCTTCGCCTCGCCGACCAATCAGGCACCGCGCGAGTACGAAGTGGGCGAGCCGGGCGAGGAGCGCGAGATCGAACTTGAGTTGAAGTTACTCGCCGATGTCGGACTCGTCGGCTTTCCCAACGCCGGCAAGTCCACACTGATCTCCGTTATCTCCTCGGCCAAGCCAAAAATTGCCGACTATCCGTTCACGACCCTCGTCCCCAACCTCGGCATCGTTCGGGTGGATGAAGGCGCGAGTTTTGTCGTGGCCGACCTTCCCGGACTGATCGAAGGCGCGCACGCAGGCAAGGGCCTTGGCGTGCAATTCCTCCGCCACATCGAGCGCACAAAAGTACTCGTGTTCTTGCTCGATGCAACGCGTGAGGATATTGCGGCCGATTTCAAAGTTCTCCTGCGAGAGCTGAAGCTGTTCAACAAAGAGCTTCTCGAGAAGCCGCAGATCATCGCGATCTCTAAGATTGATTTCATAGATGCCGCACGACTGACACAGCTCCGCCGCATGCGCTTGCCCTCCTCGCGCGGCAACGACACGCCGCCGCGTCATTTCATCTCTTCAGTCGCGAGAATAGGACTGCGCGAGCTGGTGGAGGAGATGTGGCGTTTTGTCTCGCCGTACAAGGTTGAGCCTCTGCGGCAGGAACGACGGATTGACGTGAAGGCGCGACGTCGGGAACGGAAGAAGAGGATACGCAAGCCCACAGGACTTCGGCGCCGCGAGTGGGAGTGAGCGATGCCCCCTGTCCGCGTGGTTCCTCTTACCCTTCGAGCAACGGCTGCCCTCCTTGCCGGGTTGTTGCTGCTTCTGGTCGGCGCACTTCTCGTCGGCCTCTCCGTCGGCAGCATTGCTGTTCCTTTTGCCGATGTCGTCGGTACGTTCGTTTCCGCGTCGAGCGTGGACACCGCGACACGCACGATCATTCTCGAGATCAGATTACCGCGTGTGCTGCTGGCCGTTGTTGTTGGGGCAGGACTTTCGATAGCCGGAGCGGTGTTTCAAGCCTTGTTGCGCAACCCGCTGGCGGAGCCGTACATTCTCGGCATCTCCAGCGGCGGGACGGTTGGGGCGATCCTCGCCATCAGCCTGGGGGTGGGATTGAGTACGATCACGACGCCGCTCGCGTCGTTCATCGGTTCGCTGCTCGTTACCGTGTTGGTCTATGCGCTCGCCCAGCGTCACGGCCATCTGGATACCCATACGCTTCTTCTCTCGGGCGTGATGGTGGGGGCTTTCTTTAACGCGGCGGTGCTGCTGATCGTCGCGGTTGTCCATCAAGAGCTACGCAACGCGTTTTTTTGGTTGATGGGAAACCTCGGCGGCGCTACGCTCAGCGCGTTATCGGTCGTTGGCCCACCGGTCTTTCTCACATCGGCTGCGTTGATTCTTCAGGCGAAAAACTACAATCTGATCGCCACAGGAGATGAGACCGCGCTGCAGCTCGGGGTAGAAGTCCGCCGCGTCAAGCGCGTGTCGTACCTGCTCGCCTCCTTCATCACGGGGCTGGCGGTCTCGGTCAGCGGCGTGATCGGGTTTGTCGGATTGATTATCCCGCATGTATGCCGGATGCTGTTCGGGCCGGACCATCGAGCGCTGCTGCCCGCCTCCATGCTTGCCGGGGCAAGCTTCATGATCCTTGCCGATGTGCTTGCGCGAACGCTGCTGGCTCCAGCCGAAATTCCCGTCGGCGCAGTGACGGCAGCCATCGGGGCTCCGTTGTTCGTCTATTTGTTGAAACGGGGGTGAGGCGACCCGACGCGTTGAACGTCACTCCCGCTTCCGCTATCTTAGGTTATGCTTACCCGCTCACAACAACACGCGCTCGAAACGACGCATCATCTCTCGGTGACCGCCAATGCAGGCTCCGGCAAAACGCTGGTGCTCGTGGAGCGCTACGTGTCGCTCATCGTCAGCGGCAAGGCCCACGTCAGCGAAGTCGTTGCAATTACCTTCACGGAAAAAGCCGCGAGCGAGCTGAAAAGCAAGATAGCAACGAAGGTTGCCGAGCGGGTTGCCGTTGAGCGAGACCCTCAAGCCCGCGTCAGGCTTGAAGAACTGCGCGAAGAACTCTCCGGCGCTCTGATCGACACGATTCATTCCTTCTGCTCACGCATTCTCCGTGAGTATCCCGTCGAAGCCGACGTCGACGCAGCCTTTTCCGTTCTTGAGGAAATCGACAGGCGGGTTTTCCTCGAAGCCGCGGTGAAAGAAACATTTGAAACCATTCTCTCCAACAAGCACCGAGGCATTGATCGGGAAGCGCTGCTTGATCTTCTGCGTTCGTTAGGAAAAAAGAAAGTGCTGGATGCCGTCTATGCTCTCGTGAACAAGCGTGAGGTGGTTGACCGTTGGCTGTGTGCCGGCGGCCTTTTTGCGCGCAGCGATGAGGAGGTCTTGACGTTCTGGCGCTCAACGCTGACCGACGCAGCCCGCCGCGAACTGGAGGATCCGTCGCTGGCACACAACCTTCACCTTCTCGCGGAAGCGGTGAAAGGAACGGAGAGGAGAGCCGTTAGCGCGGCGTTGGCCGCTTTTTTCCAAAGCACCGCGTTGTACGAACGCCTCTCGGCCCTGGATCGACTCATCGACGCGATGCTCACGAAAAAGGGAGAGTTAAGGAAGAAAGTCTTCTCCGGGTCGAGCCTGTCCCTCGAAGAGGCAGCCACCTGTGTGCAGGACCGGCGGCATCGCATCCAGCCTCTTTCGGACGAGGACGACGCGCACCATCGCGACCTTCTGCGCCAAACTCGGCTGCTGCTCGACGTGTATCGCGATGTTATAGAGCGATACTCCCAAGCGAAGGCTGAGCATGCGTTTCTGGACTTCGACGATTTGCAACTGCGGACAAAGATGCTTCTCACAAACGAAAAGGTCCGACAGAAACTCTCCCAGCGCTTCAAGTACATCATGGTGGATGAGTATCAAGACACAAATCTCCTGCAATACGAGATCCTGCTTCCGCTTCTGTCCGATCTGAGCAAAGGCAATCTCTGCATCGTCGGCGACCCGAAGCAATCCATCTACGGCTTTCGGGATGCGGACGTCACGGTCTTCAACCGTACCAAGCGGGACATCCTGCAGGCGTCGGGACCTGAGAGTGCGGTGACGCTGGGCGAGAGTTTCAGGCCGCTGCGCGATGTGGCAGCGTTCATCAATCTGCTCTTCTCTTCCGTCATGAAGGATGAGGACGAAGTCTCCTACGAGCCGCTCATCTGCGGCCGGCAGAACGACGCGCCGGGTCGCGTCGAGCTTCTCGTGCCGCCATCTCCCGACCCGACGGCAACCGATGCGATGTCGCAAGAAGAAATGATTGGCCGGCGTATTCTTCAACTGCGGAACGATCGGTATACGATTTTTGGCAAGGAAGAAACTCCCCATCCGATTCGCTTCAAGGATATTGCCATCCTTCTGCGGAGTCGAACAGGCCTCGACAGGCTGGAGCAGGCATTGTTGCGCAATCGCGTTCCGTACATGGTAAGTGGAGGGGTTGGTTATTTTCAGACGCAGGCGGTGTACGACTTCTTTCACTACTGCCGCTTCTTGCTCAACGCGGAGGATGATGTCGCGCTGGTGGGAATTTTACGCTCACCGTTTTTCAACGTCTCGGATGCGGAGCTGTTAGAGTTTCGATTGAAGAAGAACCACGGCTCGTGGTGGGACGCGATGACGTCCTCCGGGTCGTCGCTCGATCGCTTTCCGGCCCTTGTACGCGCGGCCGCGTTCCTGCGCGAGGACCTTGAGGTCGCCGCGCGGCTCACCGTTCCGGAGTTGATCGATCGTATTATGGAACAAACCGCATACGTCGGCTTTGCAGCGGGAATGCCCCGCGCCGGGCAGATGCTCGCAAATATCGAGAAGCTCAAGCGCGTTGCCCGCGAGTACGCCGACCGAGGTTTCACAACGCTCTATGACTTCACGGCACGGTTGCAGCGCCTTATTGACGAACAGGAAGAGGAAGGCCAGGCTCTGGTGGATGTTGATGCCGATGCCGTGAGAATCATGACCATTCACTCGGCGAAAGGACTTGAGTTTCCGGTTGTTGTTCTGCCTTCGCTGGAGAGGACGTTTTTGCTCGATAAAGAGCCGTTCGTCGACGAGCAGCTCGGCCTGGCAGTCTCGCCTGCGGAAAAAGACAAGCAATCCATTCCCATCGTGGAGTTTGTCAAGAAGAAAGCTCGGGCCAAGACTGTCGCTGAAGAGAAGCGGGTGTTCTACGTCGCATGCACGCGCGCGCGCGACCTGCTTGTGCTGTCTGCGTCGGCGTGGGTCAAGCCTTCATCAAATTGCCTCTCCTGGCTCGTGACGGCGCTGGAGTTCGATCCCGACGCCGATGTGTCGCAGATATCCTTCGACGTTCGTACCGCGTGCTTGCGCGTGTGCAGTGGTCAGTATGAGGCAGAATCCGTCGCCCATCAACTGCCCGTGTATGTGGTACGGCCGAGGGATCTGGCGTGGACTCCAACGGTCGAAGTGAGCGAGGAGCGTCAGCCTGAGCCTCCGGTGCGCGTCCATCTCGAGCCGATTCTCGCGGGAGAGGGGAACGAAGTGTTCTCGGCAAGCAAAATCCGGACGTACGTCGAATGCCCTTCAAAGTATTATCTCCGTTATGTTGCCGGATTGCCAGGCTCTACAGTGCGGCTCTTCAACGATCGGCACGAGGAAGACGAAGCGGATGTGGATATCCCGCGGGACTTGCGCGGCCGCGCATTCCATCACGTCATGCAGCACATCGAAACGATCGGCGATGATCGCAGCAAGATTCGGCAAGAGCTGAAACAGTTCATTGCACGAGACTCGTACTCGATTCTCGCCGAACCGTCAATCGAACTCGACGCGCTTACCGACACCGTGCTGGAAGTGATGCACTCGGAATTCTGGAAGGAGCTTCAGCGCGGAAGCGAGAGCCGCACGGAGTTCACCATCGCTGCCCGGCTTGATCAGGATATCCTGCTGGGAACGTTGGACAGAGTGTATCGAGACAGCGACGGTGTGTGGACCGTGCTCGATTTCAAAACTGATTCGGTGACAGACGAAACGCGGCAGGAGAAGATCGAGCAGTACGAGCCGCAGATAAAATTCTACGCGCTTCTCATCCGCAAGTTTTTCTCCTGCTCCCGCGTTCGCGCGTGCATCCTGTTCAGCGAGCTGGTTGAGAAGCCCGCTCGCTTTGAGTTCACTTCGAGCGACCTTGAAGCGCACGAGCAGCAAGTTCGCTCGATCATCGCGCGCATACGAGCGGGCGAGTTCAAAAGGAACGGCAGGCCGTGCTCGGTTTGTCCGTTCCTTCCCACCGGATGCAAATTTTAACAACCAAGACGCCCCAGTTCCAAGCTTGACTCTCCGGTTCTGGGGGTTTGCGAATCTGTTGTAAAATATAGACTTACATCACACCATCTAACAAATCACTTGCATTTCTCGGTTTTCCTCAATTTATTGGGGAAGATTTTTTGACCCTCCATTTGAATTCGAGGAATTCATGCTGGACCTGAGTCAATACGAAAACATTCTGGAGAGCATTAGTGGGGGATTCTTTGCGCTGGACGAGCAGTATCGGATAACGTATTGGAATCACGCGGCGGAGGTGGGCACCGGACTTTCGGCTCAGGAGGTTCTTGGCAAGAGTGTCTTCGAAGTCTTCCCCAACGCCAAGGGCACGCCGCTTGGCGACAAGTACCAGCTCGCAATGGATACGAAGACATTCCAGAATCTCGAGACGGCATACAAAGATGAGAGGTTCGAAGCGTGGTACGACATTCGCATCTATCCGACGGCTGATGGTCTCTCGGTGTTCTTTCAGGATGTGACCGAGAAGAAAAAAGACCAACGAGAGAAGGAAATTCTTGTTGAGGTGTCGAAAGCCATCAACTCGTCGGTGCATCTCGACGAGTTGTGCGTGCAGGTGGCGGAAAAGATTGCGCGGATGTTCGAGATTCCCGCGAAATTCGTCTGCGTGTATTTGTACGACCCGAAAGGCAACGAAGTGCGTCTCGTTGCGCCCACGCTGTTCGACGCGGAGTTTTCGCCGGAGATCGTTCACCAGGCTGTGCGAGAGAACGCGTACTTCCTTCCTGCGCAGGCGGCATTCACCAAACGCACGATCGTCACGAGCGACGTTCTCGAAAGCTCCGTGGCGGAGTTGTTTGCCGACGAAATCACCAGGATGCGGCTGAAGTCCCTCATTGTCATTCCGCTGCTCGTGCAGGACGAGGTGCAAGGGGTGTTGGAAGTCATGACGATCAAGGAGAAAGATTTCGTCGAAGAAGAATTGAAGATTCTCTCCGTCGTTGCGAATGAACTTGCCAGCGGCATGAGCCGCAAGCGCCTGATTGACGAGCTGCGGCGGAAGAACGTGGAACTGGAGCAGCAAACGCAGAAGACACAGGAGGCGAGCGATACGCTGAAGAAATTCCTCGCGATGTTCAGCCACGAACTTCGTTCCCCTCTCAATTCCATCATCGGGTTTTCAGATCTGCTGACAACGCAGTTCGATGGGCTTGCGCCCGAGGCGATTCAGGAATTCATGAAAAACATCAACGCCAGCGGGAAGCATCTTCAGCAAATCATCAACGATATTCTCGACCTGTCCAAGATCGAAGCGGGTAGGATGGAGCTGCACATTGCCAGCTACCCGATCTCCTACTTCGAGGAGAGTCTTCGCAGAGTACTTGCAGCGCAACTGAAAGAAAAGGAGATCGAGCTGGACATCCGGTTCTCACCGGAGTTTGATGAAATCGTCGTTGACCAGACGCGGTTCCGTCAGATCCTCCTCAACCTTGTCTCGAACGCCATCAAGTTCAGCAGGCCGGGCGGACGGGTTGTGGTGACCTCAGCGCGTGTGGGGAACGATATCCAGTACGAAGTGCAGGATGAGGGGATTGGCATCAAGCCCGAAGAGCTGCCGCACCTGTTCAAACCATTCCGGCAGGCCGCGCACGGGCGCACCATGAATCATCAGGGAATCGGCCTGGGTTTGGCCATCAGCAAAAAGCTTGTTGAGCTGCACGGGGGGTCCATCGAGATCGACAGCGAGTACGGAAAAGGTACGACGGTTCGCTTCCGCATTCCGCTGGTTATTGATGCAACATCGGAGCGACTGAAGCAGGCGGAGATGTTGCTGGACGCGTTGAAACGCGAGAGCATGCGTGACGGCGTGGGAACGCAACCCCTCGCGCTCATCGTCGAGGATTCGCCGCAGGCAGCAGAGCTTTTGCGCCGGTATATCGAATCTGCCGGCTACCGGGTCGAGATTGCCCACGACGGTGCCGAGGCGATCGAGAAGGCCAAAGAGTTCCATCCCAACGTCATTACACTCGATCTTCTGCTGCCCGTCAAAGATGGCTGGCAGGTGATGAAAGAATTGAAGCGCCATCCGCTCTGCAAGCACATCCCGATCATCATCGTTTCCATCATTGATGAGAAAAATCTCGGCTTCAGCCTCGGTGCCGTCGACTACTTCGTCAAGCCGGTAAGTAAGGATGAGCTTCTTGCCGCGATGGATCGAATTCGCCTGCAGCCGCTCGCCGATGCGCGAGCCCCGAAGGTTCTCGTGATTGACGACGATCGTGCCGCCACCGATCTGATCGAGGTGATCCTCGGCAACGAGGGCTACGACGTGGTGAAGGCGTATACTGGGAAGGATGGTCTTGAGCTTGCATTCCGCGAAAAGCCCGACATTATTGTTCTCGACCTCATCATGCCGGAAATGTCCGGCGTCAGCGTTGCCTACCAGCTGAAACAGAATCCCGCGACGCGGTCGATTCCCATCATCATTCTTACCTCGATGGAGATTGACGACGAGATGCAACAGCAGCTCGGCAATTATGTCGCGGGACTGATGAGGAAATCAACATTTACCAAAAAGGATTTGTTGAAGGAGATCAGCAACATCGAAAGTCTCCGCTGACCTTCACGAATCTCTCGCCCTCATTCGGCGTGTGACCGCTGTCGCCTGAAGGCGGCTGGGGTTCGCCGCTTTCTTGACATCGCTGGCGTGATTGGTTATATTTTGAACGAGTAAATCACGCAAAACATTTCTAACACACCCCATGTCTTCTACCACAACCTATAGGAAGCCGCTTGGCGTCGGCCAGGTCGCAAGCATCTGTCGGGTGAGTAAGAAGACCGTCCTCAACTGGATCTACGAAGGCGCGCTCAAGGCGTTTACGACCTACGGTGGCCACTACAGAATCTGGCCCGTCAATCTCAAGAAATTCCTTGATGCCTCGGGCATGGATATTCCCTTTGATTATGTTGACGAAACGGCCACGCGCATCCTCATTATTGACGATGAGAAGCCTTATGCGCAGATGGTGAAGAGCGTCATTTTCGCAGAACTTCCAACTGTGGATATTGCGACGACGGATGACCCGTATGAGGGCTTGCTGATGATCGGCGAGCGGAAACCTCACCTGCTGATTCTTGACGTTCGGATTCCAAACATTGACGGCGTGCGGGTGCTGGAACTTCTGCGCACACGCAAGGGGCAGTATGGAACGAAGGTTCTTGTCGTCTCTAACCACATGAACGGTGAGACGAAAGAGAAACTGGTGAACTCGGTAGCCGATGCCGTCCTTGACAAGCAGGTGGATGTTGGTCTTCTTGTCAAGACGGTGACAACACTTATTCGATCAGAAACTCCCGTACTTCAAGACGAGCTTGTTCGATAACCAATCGAGAAGACCATGGCGATGGCACACACAGAAGTTGATCTGCAAACACAGGTTGCCAACCTGAGGGCGGGCATACGCGAAGTCGCCCACGAAATCAATAATCCCCTGGGTGTTATGCGCATGGCCGTGTATATGATGCAAGCCCACCGAGGCGATCAGGCAAAACAGGATCACTATATGGAGCTGCTCAACGCGAGCATCGAGCGAGTGGAGGCGGGGTTGAAACGTCTCCGTGCCCTTCGAGAGAACCCCACGGGTTCAGCCTCCGAATCTCCTTCTCAAGAAACTCCATGAGCAACTGCCCCGGGTGTTGGCCGTATACTGAGGCAGGATGGTATGCAAGCGAGCGGTCATGAACGCGCAGCGCACATGGTTGGGTTTAGTCGGCAGTCTTGTGTGCGCTGCGTTGCTGCTGGGGGGATGCGATGAGAAGCGGAAGCTCACCACCAGCTCCGACGAAGCGCGGAAACTCTATGATGAAGGGGTGACCCTCCTCGAGAAATTCTATTTCACGGAAGCCAAAGAGGTGCTTCGGCAGGCCACGCAGCTCGACACGAACTTTGCGATGGCCTACTCCAGATTGGGTTTGTTGTATTACCGGGCGGGGAGCGAGGACAGTGCCCGGATGGAAATCGGCAAAGCCGTTCGCAAGTCTGGTGCCGTAAGCCTTTATGAGCAGCAGTTTATTCGCATGCTCGATCATCTGTTTCACTTCCGCAATGCCGAAGCCCTGCGTGTTGCAGATTCTCTCACCACCTCCTTTCCCGACAATGCCGAAGCGTTTGTGTTCCGCGGCGACCTACTGGAGATGAACAAACGAGCCGATGCGGCGCTCGAGATGTACAGGAAAGCCGTGGAGGCAGATCCCTCATACGCCCCCGCGGTAATGAGCCTCGGGTACGCCTACTCTGCCCGCGGGAAAGAAACGGAGGCCATCAAGGCGATGCAGCGCTACATCGAACTCGTCCCCGATGCTGCCGATCCGCGGGCCAGTTTTGCGGATATTCTGTTTCGCTCCGGGCGATACTCGGAAGCGCTCCAGCAGTACAGGGCTTCCCTGGAATTCAAGCCAGACTATTGGTACGCCATCACGCGCATCGGTGACGTCTATGCCGTGTTGGGCCGATTGAAGGAGGCAGAACAGCAATACGATCTCGGCATGACAAAAATCCCGCCGAGCTTACAGATGCAAGCCAGCCACCTCGCCCTCGATGCGAATCTTGAGCTTCGACGAGGACACTACGAGCAAGCCCTTCAGTTGTTCGACAAGGCTAAGGCACTCGACAGCCTCAACTTCCGATGGGCTTTCGGCCGGGCGTTTGCGCTTCTGAGGATGAAACGACTGAAAGAGGCGGAAACCATGCTCGAAGGAATCCGAAACGAAATCCTGCGTCGGAACTTGGGGGAATCAGCGGTGATGCTGCAATTTCATCTCCTGCAGGGGCGCCTGTTGGAAGAGCAGGAGAGGTTGGATGAGGCTCTCGCAGTGTGCGACAGCGCCCTGCAATACGGAACAGAACTCACCAGGGCCGAGGTGTACCACCGGATGGCGGCGATCCACCTCAAGCACGGTGACTATGACAGGGCGCTGGATGCGCTGGACGATGCGCTTCGCTACAATCCGAACAACCCGGAGGCGCTACTTACCCTGGCGCGGGTGTACAAAGCGCAAGGGGATAGACGCATGACCCGGGAGATTGGCGGCAGGCTGTTGGAGTTGTGGAAGCAAGCGGACCCTGACTTTCAGTCATTGCAGGAATTGAAGCAGGTGCTCGGCGAGCCTACGCCGGCATCGCCCTCCTGATCGTTGTTGCGCCGGCTCCTTGCTTTTCCCTTGAGCATTCCCTATCATTTTTCCGCACGCGTGCATTTGATCTCTCCCCGATCTTAAGTTCGACGAACGACGTGGACTCCATGAATCAGCCAACTACACTTAACGAACTCCTCGCATACCACCACGCCGTACATTCGCGTCCGAAGCAATTGAATTACAAAGTGAACGGACGTTGGGTGGGCTTTTCCTCCGACGAGATTGTACGGCACGTTCGGTTGCGCGCGCTCGGCCTCTACCACCACGGCGTGCGCAAGAGTGATCACGTCGGCCTGCTTGCTGAAAACTCTCCGCAGTGGGTGATGTCGGACTACGCGGTGTTGGCCCTCGGAGCGGCAACCGTGCCGTTGTACATCACGCAAATCGCAGAGCAAATCGAGTACATCCTGCGCGACGCAAACTGCACTGTTCTCATCGTGTCGAGTCTCGATCTGTACAACAAAGTCAAGCCGATCATCGAGCGCGGATTCCTCAAGCGGGTCATCATCTTCTCGTCGTTTGCCGAAGGCGAGAAGATTGTCACGCTGGATGAGCTGGAACGCGCGGGCAAGGCGTTGGACGAACGCGAGCCGACATTGTATGACACGCTGCGCCTGGCCGTGAAGCCCGACGACATCGCAACCCTCATGTACACCTCCGGCACAACAGCCGCACCGAAGGGCGTACTGCTCACGCATCGCAATCTTGTCTCGAACGCCATCGACGCGGGAGCGGACTTCGAGTGGCTTCCGGCAACGGATGTCGTCTTCTCCTTTCTTCCGCTCTCGCACATCTTCGAGCGGACGATGATCAACATGTATCTCTATCACGGCGTTCCTGTCTGGTTTGCGGAGTCGATGGAGAAGATTCCGGAGAATCTCTTAGAAGTGAAGCCCACGATCATGGCGGCCGTGCCGCGGATGCTGGAAAAAGTGTATGATCGCATTCTCGTGAAAGGTAATGAGCTGCGCGGCCTGAAGCGAACGCTTTTCTTCTGGGCCCTCTCGCTGGCGAAGCAGTACGATCCCTGGGGCACGATGCCTTTGTGGTATCGCATCAGGCTGCGGGTTGCTTCTGCGTTGGTGTTCTCGAAGTGGCGTGCCGCGCTCGGCGGAGCGTTTCGGCTCATTCTCTCCGGCAGCGCGCCGCTGCATCCCGAACTCGCACGCGTGCTTCTTGCTGCCGGCTTTCCCGTCATTCAAGGGTACGGACTTACGGAAACCTCTCCCGTCGTCACGGTCAATCGCAGCGGGCGCAACAAGCTTGGCTCCGTCGGCCCACCGATTGATAACGTCGAGGTGAAAATTGCCGAGGATGGCGAAATCCTCGTGCGGGGTCCGAACGTAATGAAGGGGTTCTACAACGCACCGGAAAAAACGGCCGAGGTGTTCGACGGGGACTGGTTCAAGACGGGAGATGTCGGATATCTGGACAAGGACGGCTTCCTTTTCATCACTGATCGGAAGAGAGATCTGATCAAGAAATCCAGCGGCAAGTTCATCGCGCCCGGACCGATCGAGGCGAGCCTGCGCAACAGCCGCTACATCGAACACGCCGCGGTCATCGGCGAAGGACGGAAGTTCGCTATTGCTATCCTCTTTCCCAAATTCCCGAACCTGAAACTCTGGGCGCTGCAGAACCGCATTGAGTACGCCGGCCTAACCGAGCTGATTGCGCGCCCCGAGGTGCAGCAGTTGTTTGAGGAAGAAGTGGGCAGGGTGAATCTCGGCCTGAACAAGTGGGAACGAATCATCAAGTTCATCATCAGTGATCACGAACTGACGATCGCCGACGGACAGTTGACTCCCACCATGAAGCTCAAGCGCCGGATTATCGAACAGGAGTTCCACGATCAGATCGAAGCACTCTACCAGCAGTACGAAATGGTGGAAGTGCACGAATAGCCCGTCGCAGCGCGCAGCCCGTTCTTTCCTATTCGCCCCTTGCCTTTGACCTGAATTTAGACCATATTCAGGTCAGACCAATTACCCGCGTTCATCCATGAAACTCAGCGACTCCATCAAACCCATCAGTTATCTGAAGGCGCATGCATCGGAGCTGATCCGTGACATCGTCAAGAATCAGAAGACCCTGGTGGTAACGCACAACGGCGAAGCGAGGGTTGTCGTGCAGGATGTCAAGGTGTACGAACGGCAGCAGCAAACACTGGCGATGCTGAAGATCCTGGCGCAAAGCAGCCAGAGTTTTCGTAAGGGGAGATTTACGACTCTCAGGCAGGCGTTTGCTCATCTCAAACAGCGCATGCAGCGTTTTGAGCATTCGCTATGAAGTATCATGTCATGATGTCGGATGATGCGCAGGCGGATTTATTCGACATCTTCAAACACGTCGCGGAGAGTGAATCGTTCTCGCGGGCAAGCGCGTTGATCGAAAAACTCGAACGGCTGGCAGGCACGCTCGAAACCGATCCGCAACGGGGACGCGTCCCGCCGGAGCTCCTGGCGTTTGGCGTAACAGAGTTTCAGGAGATCGATGCGCGACCATATCGGATCGTCTACCGGATTGGGCGCAAGCACGTTTACATCCATTGCGTGCTGGACGGAAGAAGGGATATCGAGCTGCTGCTGCAGGATCGTTTGCTGCGATGAGAGCGGCTGATGCTCCTGTCACAGGTGTTCTTCGTACCTAATGTCACAGGAAAAACATGATCGGAACAATCACTAAAGTCGCCGTCCTCGGCTCGGGCGTGATGGGCTCGGCCATTGCCGCCCATCTCGCCAACGCAGGGATTCCCTCCTATCTCCTCGACATCGTTCCGAACGACCTCGCCCCGGAAGAGGCCGCGAAGGGGTTGACGCTTGCGAGTCCGGCGGTGCGAAATCGCATCGTGAATGCCGGCCTTGACTCGGCCCGAAAGGCGCGGCCAGCGGCGTTCTACTCGCCTGACTTTGCCAGGCTCATTACGGTGGGGAACTTCGAGGACAATCTCGGTTGGGTCAAGGAAGTTGATTGGATTATCGAAGTTGTCGTTGAACGACTCGACATCAAGCAATCGCTGCTGAAGAAAGTTGATGCCCTGCGCACGCCCGGCACCATCGTGTCGTCGAACACCTCGGGCATCCCCATTGCGGCAATCGCTCAGGGACTGTCCGACGATTTTCGTAAACACTTTCTCGGCACGCATTTCTTCAATCCGCCGCGTTACATGCGGCTTCTGGAAATCATCCCGACGAACGAAACACTCCCCGAGGTCGTTGCGACGATGGCCTCGTTCGGCGAGCGCGTGTTGGGCAAGGGCATCGTGTACTGCAAAGATCGCCCGAACTTCATCGCCAACCGCATCGGCGTCTTTGCGATGATGTCTGCTATCCGCACGATGCTGGAAGGGGGGTACACGATTGAAGAGGTGGATCAACTCACGGGGCCTGCAACCGGCAAGCCGAAGAGTGCCACATTCCGCACCGGCGACCTGGTCGGCATCGATACCCTTGTGCACGTTGCAAAGAATTTGTACGATGCCGTGCCCGACGACGAGATGCGTGAGATGTTCATCGTCCCCGACTTCATTCAGAAGATGGTCGAGAACAAGATGCTGGGCGATAAGACGAAGCAGGGCTTCTACAAGAAGACGAAGGGAGCCGGTGAAAACGAGATTCTCACGCTCGACTACGCTACGCTTCAGTACCGACCGAGACAGAAAGCAAAGTTCGCTTCCATCGAGACCGGCAAGAACATCGAAAACCTGGCCGAGCGACTGAAAATGCTGACGTATGCGAACGACCGCGCCGGCCAGTTTATCTGGAAGACAACGCGTGACGTTCTTCTCTACGCGGCCAATCGCATCCCGGAAATCTCCGACGACATCGTGAACGTGGACCGGGCCATGCGCTGGGGGTTCAACTGGCAGTTCGGTCCGTTCGAAACCTGGGACGCCATCGGGGTTGAAGATTCCGTGAAGAAGATGCAGGCAGATGGCAAGCCCATACCGCAGCTTGTCGAACAGCTTCTCAGGTCGGGAAAGAAAACATTTTACGAACGCCGCAACGGCACGACGTTCTTTTTTGATGTGAAGTCAGAAAAGCATGTCCCTGTCGAAGAAAAGCCCGGACTGCTTCTCCTGCCGTCGTTCAAGGACAGGAACAAGGTCATAAAAAAGAATGCAGGCGCGAGTCTGATTGACATTGGCGATGGTGTTGCGTGTCTGGAGTTTCATTCGAAGATGAACGCTATCGGCGAAGACATCCTTTCCATGACACACTATGCCGTGCAGGAGGTCGGGAAGAATTTTGAAGGATTGGTTGTTGGTAATGAAGGAGAGAATTTCTCCGTCGGCGCCAACATCATGATCATGCTGATGGCCGCACAGGAAGGCGATTGGGATGAGTTGGATATGATGGCGCGCGCCTTTCAGAAGGCAACGCAATCGCTCAAGTACTCCCCTAGGCCGGTGGTCGCGGCGCCGTTCGGCATGACGCTGGGCGGCGGATGTGAATTTGCCCTTGGCGCCGATCGTATCCGCGCGGCGGCGGAGCTGTACATGGGACTCGTCGAAGTCGGCGTCGGCATCATTCCCGCAGGCGGAGGATGCAAGGAGATGCTCGTGCGCATGGTCGAGGGCGTGCCGAAAGATTCCGACGTGGATTTTTTCCCGCTGGTCAAGCGCGTGTTTGAGACAATCGGGATGGCGAAAGTCTCTACCAGCGCCGTCGAAGCGAAGGAGCTGGGCTTTCTCCGCGCGTCCGACGGCATCACGATGAACAGAGACTACCTGCTTGCTGATGCCAAGGCAACGGTTCTGGCGATGGTGAAAGAGGGCTACAAGCAACCCGTGCCGCGCACCGACATTCCTGCATTAGGAGAGCCGGCGCTCGCAACATTGAAGTTAGGCATGTACCTGATGAAAAACGCAGGCCGCATCAGCGAGTACGACATGCACGTTGGGACGAAACTTGCCTACGTACTCTGCGGCGGCGACATGACCGCAAAGACTCTTGTCAGCGAGCAGTACATTCTGGACCTGGAGCGTGAAGCGTTCCTGAGCCTGGCTGGCGAACGCAAGACGCAGGAACGGCTTGCGTACATGCTGAAGAACGGGAAGCCGCTGAGGAATTGAACGTGTCCGAGCCGCCGAGAATCTATCTGGACACTTCTGTGATCAACTTCCTATACGCAGAGGATGTTCCTGAACTGCAGGATGTGACTCGTGCTTTTTTTGATGACTTTGTAAAGGCGGGGCAGTACGATGCGTGGATCTCAAGGTTCGTACTGGCGGAAATAGAAGCAACCAACGACGCCGAGAGGCGAAGAATGCTGCTCAACGTCATCAAAGAGTACGGGATACGGATAGTGGAGATAACTGATGCATCTGCGATTGTACGGCTTGCGGAGGCTTACGTGCTCGCGGAAATAATTCCCCGGAGAAAACTTGTCGATGCGTATCACGTGGCGATTAGCGTCGTTTCCGGCTTCGAGTACCTCCTGAGCTGGAACTACAGGCACTTAGCGAATGTAAACAAAGAGCGCAGGATTCGTGAAGTGAATATCAAGAACGGTTACCCCTCAGCGATTAGAATTATCACACCATTGGAACTAATGGACTATGGAACCGAAGACATCTAAAGCGCAGCTCGAGGTGTGGGATTGGAAAGAGACCGTATCCTCCGAGCTGGCAAGAGTGCGGCCAGAAGAGCGCATCGATTACATTCTCAAGAAGACTGAGACAACAGTGCGCGATTTGAGTGCTTCGTATTCGACCGAAGCAGCAAGTGAGAAAAAAGGCTGACGACTCACAAGTTCAGATGGAATCCACCTTCCGTGAGGTGGAGTCCATCTGATAGGAGAGAACGCATGGACCTCGAACAGAACTGCTACTACCATATTTACAATCGTTCAAACAACGATGAGATTGTGTTCAAAGAGCGCGGCAACTACTCCTATTTCCTCAGCAAATACGTTCACTATGCAAGTGGCTTGATTGACACGCTCGCCTATTGCCTGATGCCGACGCATTTTCACTTTGTTGCTCAAGTCATGACGAAGAATGTCGAAACGGTGAATGCGAATATTGGTGTGCTGTTAAGCTGGCACACAAGGGCGATCAGCGCTCGATTCAATCGGCATGGAAGTTTGTTCCAACATCACACCGGGGCGAAGATTGTGCAACACGAGGATTACCTCGCGACAGCGGTGATGTAGATCTGTCAAGATTTTCTTCGGAGTGGATTGGTGAAGAAATTGGAGGATTGGGAATATTCAAGCTATCGGGAGTATATCGGAGTGAGAAAGAACTCGTTTGTTCGAACAAGCGATGTTCTCGGTATGTTTCCATCAATGGAGGAGTTTGTGCAACAATCACAGTACCGGGCAGATGGACTCCACCTTCCTGAGAATCACATGTGAGGTGGAGTCCAATCTACAATGCTTACACTCTCCAACAAATCCATTCTCATCACCGGCGGCGGCAGCGGTCTGGGACTCGCGATGGCGAAACGCTTTGCCGAGCTTGGTGCGCGCATCGCCATTTGCGGACGGACGGAGGAGAAGTTGAACAGGGCAGCAAAAGAAATCGGCGCGAACGGCAAAACCGTCCTCACGCATGTCGTCGATGTCCGGGAGTATGACCGAGTTGGGGAGATGATTGCCCGGATCGTCGGCGAATTCGGTTCGCTCGATGGGCTGGTCAACAACGCGGCGGGGAATTTTCTTTCTGCTTCCGAAGACTTGAGTTTCAATGCCTTCAAAGCGGTCGTGGATATTGTCCTGATCGGTTCGTTCAATTGCACGCAGCATTTCGGCAAGTATCTCATCCAGAACAAACGACCAGGCGTCGTGCTGAACATCGTCACGACCTACACACAGACCGGCTCGGCATTCGTCCTGCCGTCGGCGTGTGCGAAAGCGGGCGTCTATGCCATGACGACGTCGCTCGCAACGGAATGGGGTCCGTACGGCATTCGTCTCAACGCCATCGCGCCCGGATTGTTTCCCACCGAAGGTGCGTGGTCGAGACTGATGCCGGGCGATGCTTCACTTGTGGAACAGTACAAGAAGAAAGTCCCGCTTGGCCGGTTCGGCCAACACGAAGAGCTTGCCAACCTTGCCGCATTCCTCATGTCCGACCTCTCTTCCTACATCACGGGGGAGTGCGTGACGATCGACGGCGGCGAACGGCTGCAATCGGGACAGTTCAACACATTAGCGCAGGTGATGCCGAGAGAGAAGTTGAAGGAAGTATTCAGGATGATGAAGCCGAAGAAGAGTCCTTAGTCATGCGTGAATGAGAAAGGAAGATACATGACAGAAGCCCATATCGTCTGTGCCGTCCGCACCGCGGTTGGCAAAGCCAACAAGGGGACACTGCGTAACACACGCCCCGACGACATGGCTGCGGCCGTGATTGCTGAGTTGTTGAAACGAACCCCGCAGCTCGACTCGAAAGAAATCGATGATGTGATTATCGGTTGCGCCTTTCCCGAAGGCGAGCAGGGAATGAACTTCGCCCGGATTGCTGCTCTGCGTGCGGGGCTGCCCGTGGAGGTTCCTGCAACCACCATCAATCGCTTCTGCTCGTCGGGATTACAGTCCATTGCATTTGCCAGCGAGCGCATCATGTGCGGCAACGCGGATGTTATTATTGCCGGGGGCGCCGAGAGCATGAGCATGGTGCCGATGGGAGGCAATAAAGTCGCCGCAAACCCCTACATGGTTGATCACCTCCCGGATATCTATCTCAGCATGGGACTGACTGCCGAGAACGTGGCGAAGCGCTACAACATCACGAGAGAGATGCAGGATCGATGGTCGCTGCGCAGTCATCAACGGGCTGTGGCCGCAATCAACGCCGGAAAATTCAAGGAGGAAATCGTTCCCCTGAAAGTCGTTGAGAAGACAATTGACGAGAACGGCAAGAAGCGGACGAAAGAAATCATCTTTGATACAGACGAAGGCCCTCGTCCCGATACGACCATGGAGAAACTCGCCGCACTCAAACCGGTCTTTTCCGTGGAACCGACGGCCACGGTTACGGCGGGAAACTCCTCGCAAACCAGCGACGGCGCAGCGGCTGTCATCGTCATGTCAAAGCGGAAGATGGAAATGCTCGGCCTCAAGCCTCTGGCGCGGTTTGTGACCTTTGCCCTCGGCGGCGTGCATCCCGACGAGATGGGCATCGGCCCCGTGAAAGCAATCCCGAAGGCGTTGAAGAATGCCGGACTTACGCTCGACCGGATTGATCTGATCGAGTTGAACGAAGCATTTGCATCGCAAGCGTATTACGTCATCAAACATATGGAGATGGATGAAGAACGGGTCAACGTCAACGGCGGCGCCATTGCGCTTGGTCATCCTCTCGGGTGCACCGGCGCGAAGTTGACCGTCCAGATTCTCAACGAAGCGCGCCGCCGTAAAGCAAAGTACGGCATGGTAACCATGTGTGTAGGCGGCGGCATGGGCGCCGCAGGGATTTTCGAATTCATCAACTGAACCCAAGGCCAAGAATCCAACATCCATAATCCAGAATCCAAAATCCAAAATCCCAAATCCAAAATCTCAAATCCCTTTGCGCAACTCCGACTTCAAATTCTCCGTCACCATCCCCGTTCGCTTTGCGGACATGGATGCGATGGGGCATGTGAACAACGCAACGTACCTCACGTACTTCGAAGAGGCAAGGATGATGTACTACCTCAACCTCTTCAAGATTGACATGACGGAGGCTGCGCGTCAGCTTCCGTTCATTCTTGCCCAGGCAACCGTCACGTTCAAGGCGCCCGTGCATGCCGCTGAGGAACTGAAAGTGTTCGTGCGGGTATCGGAGTTCGGCACACGGAGTTTTCGCATGGAATATCGAATCGAAAATGCAGGAACGGGGCAGCTGGTTGCCGAAGGCTCGACGGTGCAGGTCACATACGACTACGAGAAGAAGATGGCGATTCCCGTTCCCGAGACGCTGCGAAAGAAGATTCTGGCATTTGAACATCAGAGCGCTCACTCCTCAGTGGAGGACATCCATTCAGATTGACGAAACGAAAAGGAGTCACCCTATGGTAACAGAAACGACCTACACCAAAGGCGGCGAGTTTCTTCTCCGCGAGTTCACGCCGCACGAAATCTTCACACCGGAAGATTTCACCGAGACGCATCAGATGATTGCGAAGACGACGGAAGACTTCGTCAACGGCGAAGTGATGCCGTACGTGCATGAGATCGATGAAATGAAGCACGAGCTGAATGTTGCGCTCTTGCGTAAAGCGGGCGAGCTGGGACTGAACGCCATTGACATCCCGGAAGAGTACGGCGGTCTCGGTCTGGATAAAACCAGCTCGATGATCGTCGCCGAAAAGATCGGCCCCACGGGTGCGTGGGCCGTGAGCCACGGCGCGCACGCCGGTATCGGCACGCTGCCGATTGTCTACTTCGGCACGCCCGAGCAGAAAGCGAAGTACCTGCCGAAGTTTGCTACCGCGGAGCTGATCTCCTCTTACTCTCTCTCCGAACCCGGCTCAGGGTCCGACGCCCTCTCCGCCAAAACCACCGCGCGGCTGACGGAGGACGGCAAATACTACATTCTGAACGGCACAAAGATGTGGTTGAGCAACGCCGGCTTTGCGGATGTGTACATCACCTTTGCTCAGGTGGATGGTGATAAGTTCACCGCCTTCATCATCGAAAAAGGGTATCCCGGAGTGTCGACTGCCGCTGAAGAAAAAAAGATGGGCATCAAAGGCTCGTCCACGCGGCAACTGCTGTTAGATAATGCTCGAATACCCGTCGAGAATGTTGTCGGTGAAATCGGGAAGGGGCATCTCGTGGCATTCAACATTCTCAACATCGGTCGCTTCAAGTTAGGTGCGTTCGCTGTCGGCGCGTCGAAGCATGTGATCACCGAAGCGGTGAAGTATGCCGATCAGCGAAAGCAATTCGGCAAGAAGCTGCACGAGTTTCCTCTCATTAAACACAAGATTGCCGAGATGGCCATCCGCACATTCGTGGGCGAGAGCATGGTGTATCGAACAGCGGGTATGATCGATGCGCTGGTCGGCAGTGTTGACACGTCGGCTCCCGATGCATCGAAGATGATCCTCAAGAGCATCGAGGAGTATGCTGCCGAATGCGGTATGCTGAAGGTGTATTGCAGCGAGATTCTCGACTACGTTGTGGATGAGGGCGTGCAGATTCTCGGCGGCTACGGCTACAGCGAAGAGTACCCGATGGCGAGGGCCTATCGCGACGCCCGCATCAACAGGATTTTTGAGGGGACGAACGAAATCAACCGTCTGCTTGCTTCCGGCATGGTGCTGAAGCGAGCGACGAAGGGCGAGTTGAATCTCTTCGGGTATGCAAAACAACTCTTCGATGAACTCATGACCCCGTCGTTCGATGCCAACGGCGAAGGCGGACTGCTGGCCGACGAGAAGAAGCTTGTTACCAATGCCAAGAAAATCACGGTGCTCATGCTGGGTGCCGCTGCGCAGAAATATATGATGGCCATTCAGGATGAGCAGGAGGTGCTTGCGGCCATCACCGACATGATGATGGAGACCTACGCGATGGAAAGCGTCATGTTGCGCGTGCTGAAACGAGTTGAGAAACATGGTGAGGCTGCGAGTCAAACTTATCTTGACCTCGTGAAGGTGTTTGTGAACGACGCAATCGGTCGGGTTGCAAATCACGCGACGAATGTCCTCGCTGCCATCGCTGAAGGCGACGCCCTGCGTACACAGCTGGCCGCGCTCCGGCGTCTCACCAAACACACGCCGACCAACACGTTTGTCCTTCGCCGTTCGATTTCGGACAACGTGGTGGAGATGGGGGGATACAGACTGTAGGCCCAGGAAATGTGACACACATTGCGTATTCTCAGAAGGGGCGAATCTGTTTTGCCCCTTCTTCTTTTGGTCAATGACGTCTCATGCAGCGCCGAACGCACAGCGTCTTCATTCTTGTCCTCGGCTCGCTTACGGCCATCGGGCCGTTTTCGATCGACATGTATCTGCCGGGCTTTCCCGCCATCGCGCGCGATCTCCAGACGGACATTGCCCATGTTACCCTCACGCTCACTTCCTACTTCATCGGCATCTCAACCGGGCAGCTCGTGTATGGCCCGCTGCTCGATCGCTATGGCCGAAAGAAGCCACTCGTGGTCGGGCTAAGCATCTACATTGCGGCTGCCATTGGTTGCGCGCTGGCGCCGACGATTCACGCGCTCGTGGTGCTGCGATTTGTTCTTGCCATCGGAGCCTGTGTTGGGATTGTTGCGGCTCGGGCCATCGTGCGTGATCTCTTTCCTATCGAGGAGATTGCCAGAATCTTTTCGACGCTCATGCTCATCCTGGGCATCTCGCCGATCGTGGCGCCGACCGTCGGTGCGTACGTCGCCGCAACCTTGAGCTGGAGGTTCATCTTTGTTGTTCTTGCAATCATCGGGGGAGCCATTCTGTTCGGCGTGCTGCGGTACCTTCCCGAAAGCCGCGCCGGCGACGCATCGCTCGTGCTTCACCCTGTCAGGATCGCGCGCGAGTACGGCAGCGTCCTGAAGGACCGGACGTTTATCGTATTCGGCATTGCCAGTGCTGCCGCATCCTGCGGTTTGTTTGCCTACATCTCGGACGCACCGTTTGTGTTCATGACGCTGTTTGGACTCACGGAGCGTGAGTTTGGTTGGATGTTCGGCCTGAGTGCGTGCGGCGTGATCGGCGCCAGCCAGATCAACAGAGTGGTATTGAGAAGATGGAGCAGCAGGTACATCTCCGTCATGGCGGTGAGCGGCCAATGCGTTTTTGCCGGTGGTCTTGTCCTGTCGACGATCCTCCACGTGTCGTTTGTTGTCTTTGTTGTGTTGATCGTCGGCTATCTCGTGTGCCTGGGCTTTCTCAGCCCCAACACCACGGCGATTGCGATGGAGCCTTTCACGCGTAATGCAGGAACGGCCTCAGCGCTGATGGGAAGCATGCAGATGGCGGCGGGAGCGCTCGGGTCGGCTGTCGTCAGTGCGCTGCACACCGGTACAACGTTGCCGATGGGCGGAGTGCTGCTGCTTTCGGCAGCGCTGAGCTTAGGATTGCAGGTGGGGAATAGAATGATTGAGAGAAAAACGACTGTTTCCGGCATTCTGCCCCCTTGATTCGCCGTGTCATAATTCACTATATTAACGTGGCATTTTGCCATAGCACCCTATAGAATTATGACACCCTATATTTCCCGCGAAATACGTGCAGCCGTAGCGCCGGCCCTCAAGACGATGCCTGTTGTCGTTATCACGGGCATGAGGCAAACCGGTAAGACGACTTTCCTGCAGAACGACCCGTTGTTGAAGAACTATCGGTACGTCAGTCTCGATGACTTTGCAAGCTTGCAGGCCGCGCTGTCGGAACCGGAATCGCTTCTTTCTTCTGGCGGGCACCTGTGCATTGATGAGGCGCAGAAAGCGCCGGATTTGTTGATTGCGATCAAGCGTGCGGTGGACCGTGACCGTACGCCGGGCAGATTTGTTCTCTCCGGCTCGGCAAACTTCGCGCTGCTCAAGGGTATCTCGGAGAGTCTGGCTGGACGGGCAATCTACTTTGCAATGCACCCCTTCTCGCGCCGTGAAATGCACCTGGCGTTGAGCAAGGAGCCGTTTCTTGTACGGTTGTTGGCGGGCCATAGTGATCCTTCAAGTAATACAGCGAAGCCAATCAGCGGAGAAGAGATTCTTCGAGGCGGCATGCCCGCCGTGCGAGACCTTTCGGCGGATGCCGCAGCAGTATGGTTCCGCGGATTCGAGCAAACATACGTCGAGAGGGATATTCGCGAAATTGCGCGCGTTGACGATACCATCAGCTTTCGCAACATTATCAAACTTGCCGCGCTGCGCACGGGACAGATCCTCAACATCAGCCAGCTTGCCCGCGATGCCCGCTTATCCCAGGTGACGGCCAACCGTTATATGCAGCTTGCCGAAACATCGTTCCTGTTTCGACGGCTTCCACCCTTCCTTCGCAACCGCAGCAGCCGGCTCATCAAGTCGCCGAAGCTCTACATGACGGATTCAGGATTGGCATGCCACCTTGCAGGCGTTGAACGCCTCGATGCCGACGAACCGATGGCAGGCGTTCTGTTCGAGACATATGTGTTGCAAAACATGGCTGCTATACTCGAGGCACACGTCACGGATGCACGAATTGCATACTGGCACATTCAGGGAAGGCATGAGGTGGATTTCGTTATCGAGTACAAGAAACATTGCATCGCCGTCGAAGTGAAAGCTGGCACCCGATGGTCAGAAAGCGATCTCGCGCCGTTGAAGGCGTTTCTTGCAATCACCCCCTCGTGTCGCGCTGCCATCCTCGCCTATAACGGTACACAGACGGCACAACTGGGCAAGAGATTATGGGCCGTGCCTGTTGGGACGCTTATAGGATAGCCACAGGGATTTGTCTCGTAAAGACGATTTGTCGAAGATGGGAGGCTGTGCTCCGCTCTCCGGCCCTCACTCCACATACACCCATAACTCCGCATCCTCGTCGTAGTTCTTGATGTACACGGCGCCGCCGGCTTTGGCGAGGAAGGGCAGCCAGGACTTCCAATCTACATCTGCGTGAAGGGAAATCTTCTTTTCTTCGTCGCCGAGTTCGATAGCCAGATCGGGAAGCGTTAGATGGAATGTCTGTTCACCGGATTTGTAAATATCGAGGACGAGTCGGTTCTTCCCGCGGTCCTGTCCGGGGATGCTCAACGGCTTCGTTGAGACGGTTATTTCTGTGCCTCGTTCGTCCCGCGCGGTGACGGCGCGCTCACGTCCATCCAATACGTCGCGCAGCATTTGTCGCGTCAGGAGTTCGTTCTTCTTCTTTGTGAAACTGAGCTTGCCCTCCGAGGCATCAAGAAGCCGTCGGGCAATTCCTTCCGTCACGGCAATGGTTGTACGTCCTCCGCTTTCTCTCACGTCAATCCACAATGCCCTCTCCGTGCGGCAGGAGGACCAGAGAAATGCTGAACAAATCAGCAGAGTAAATGGTATAGCGAGTAGTTTCATTGTCTTGTCCCTTTCGTTGTGTAAAAATGAATAGCCGCGCAACGTTCCAGAAGTTGATACGGGCGCAAACGAGAAAGTTGCGCCTGCGGAAAGTTCACTACAGGCGTGTGACTTTCATTCCTTTCGTGTCAATCCCCGGTTACTTAACTCCCGGTGTCGTGTTGGATCTGCGGCAAACGCAACCTTGTCTCCCACGCGTCTCTTGCGTAATTTGAGTGCACCACAATGAGAGTTTATGCGATGAATATGCTGATCGTTTTCCTGCTGCTTGTCGGCGGGTTCCGTGAAGGCTTCGCGCAGTCGTCGGAGCATACGTCCCTTACGATTGACGATTGCGTGAACGCATTCGATCCGGCAAAGGCCGAGTCCACAAAGGTGGGCTATCAGTATTGGTTCGTCGGGAAGGATTTTCTCGATGGAAGAACTCTCAAGCTGAGCGTGGTTGCCCCGCGGAAGGCAACGCATCCGCCTCATCGGCATCCGGAAGATGAGGTGTTCTTTGTGTTGGAGGGGACGGCAGAGTTTTATCTCGACGGAAAGACACGAACCGCCGGCCCGTACACAAGTTTCTACTGCCCGCCGAATAGCCAGCACGGCATTCGCAATATAGGCGAGACAGAGCTAAAGTATCTTGTCATCAAAAAATACGAGCGGAAATAGCAAGGCGATGGAGTTCGGTTCTCGGATTGCGGCCGGTGTGCTTGTCCTGGCGTTGATGCACGCATGTGCTGCTCGGTTGCAGCATGAGACGATTGACGTGAGCGGTTTCGAGGACAGCGCGCGCCATTGGTACTTCATCAGAGACGACGACAGGATTGTCGAGCCTCTGCCGGATCAGCCGCGCTACCAGCCCTCCGATGTGAGAGAGATTGCCGAGAACATCCTTCTCTTTCAAAAATCTAACGGAGGATGGCCGAAGAACTACGACATGCGGGCAGTCCTGACCGAGGAACAGAAGGCTGCGGTTCTCGCTGCGAAGAATGCTACAAATACCACCTTCGACAACGGGGCCACGTACACGCAGGTGGAATTCCTTGCTCGTGCGTATGCGCTGACACGCCTGGAACGCTACCGCGAGGCGTGCTTGCGCGGCTTGAGGTTTATCCTCTCCGCGCAGTATGACAACGGGGGATGGCCTCAGTACTACCCCGATACGGGAGGCTACCGGAAATACATCACGTTCAATGACGGAGCGATGATTGGAGTGATGAAGGTGCTGCACCGAATCGTCGAGAACGAGCCGCAGTATGCCTTTGTGGATGATGCTTTGCGCGAAAAGGTCCGCGTGGCTTTCGAGAAGGGGATTGACTGCATTCTGAAGTGCCAGGTCGAGGAGGATGGCGCGAAGCTCGTGTGGGGTCAGCAGCACGATCATCGGGACTTCACGCCCCGACCGGCTCGCACATTCGAGCTGGCATCTCTCGGCAATCAAGAAAGCGCGGAGATTGTTCTCTTTCTGATGTCGCTCAAGAAGCCGGATGAGCGCATCATCCATTCCGTGGAAAGTGCCGTGCGTTGGTTCGAGCGATCGGCGCTTCGCGGCATCCGCGTCGAATCGGTAGAAGCCGCGCCGACACAATATCCGCATCATACATCGCGGGACGACCGGGTGATCGTCGTGGACTCGACCGCCCCACCGATTTGGCCGCGCTTTTCGGAGTTGCAAACGCACAAGCCGCTCTTCTCCAACCGCAATGGCAAACCGGTGTACTCTCTTGCCGACGTTGAGCGCGAGCGACGCACGGGCTACGCCTGGTACACCTACGCGCCGCAAGAGGTCCTCGAACGTTACCCTCGATGGCGGAAGAAAATTGGGAAGGGGTACTGACGATGTGTGCCCTTCAAGCGCAAACACGCTTGTGGTACAGAGAGAAAAGGTTTGATTCTGTGCCACGTCGCCGCAGCCAATCCGCAACTCCCGCCTGCTGACGATACCAGCAGTTTGTGTGTATGTGTTTGATTCTTTTGGCGAAGCATTGTATCTTTATCTGGTCGTATCTTTGTTCCTTTCTAGAGAAGTTACAAACACCTTCGTAGCCCCTAATCCACATCCCCTAATCACATCAGGAGTACCATTATGAGGCTCGTAACTCTACCATTTGTGAAGGGCGGAGTCGTGATGTTGCTTTTCCTTAGTTCCTTCTCTGCACTGGCGCAGACGACCGGGACGATTCAGGGAAGAGTCACCGACAAGCGCACCGGTGATCCACTCCCGTTCGTCAATGTCGTTGTGAAAGGAACGACCACGGGGGCAGCGACGAATGCCGAAGGAATGTATCAGATCGGTAATCTCGCGCCCGGCACGTACACATTAGTCGCGCGGCTGGTCGGCCACGAGGTCCAGGAGGTCTCGGGTGTGGTCGTGACGGCTGGTGCAACGACGACGCGGGACATTGTTCTGGCGGAGCTTGCTGTGCAGATTTCCGAGATGACGGTGTACGGTGCATCACGTCGGGCCGAGCGGATTACCGAGGCTCCGGCCGCGATCAGCACGCTTGCGCCGAAGGAAATCCAACTCTACTCGGCCACGGGCCAGTTGCCCCGCTTGCTGGAGATGCAGCCCGGCGTTGACATCGTCCAGAGCGGCATCCAGGATTTCAACATCAACACTCGAGGGTTCAACAGCTCGCTCAATCGTCGTCTGTTGGTCTTGCTCGATGGCAGGGACCTGGCCATTGCCTTTCTTGGCGCGCAGGAATGGAACGGATTGCCCGTGCCGCTCGAAGACATCGGCCGGCTGGAGTTGGTGCGTGGACCCGGTTCCGCCCTCTATGGGCCGAATGCGTTCAACGGCGTTATCAACATTACCACGCCTGCCCCGAAGGAAGTGCTGGGAACCAAGGTCAGCTATTCGGCGGGCGAGCTGGCGCTGCAGCGCGCAGACGTTCGGCATGCAGGTCTCCTCGGCGATCATATCAGCTACAAAGCCAACGCAGGCCGCGTACAAAGCTCCACCTGGACGCGCAATCGTGCGCATGCCGGTCCGTATGAGTATCCGGGACTCTCGCGCGAAGCCCGCGCTCTCGATCCCGACGACGTTGTTTCGACCTACTTCAACGGTCGTGTTGACTACGAATTTGATGAGAACACTATCACCGCCGAAGGTGGGTTTTCCGAAGTACAGAACGAAGTCTTCCTCACCGGCATCGGTCGCGTGCAGGTAACGAAAGCCCATAAGCCGTGGGGCCGTCTGAACTTTAGCAACCCCAACCTGAACGTGATGGTGTGGGCTCAAGGACGAAAGAGCATCGAGCCTCAGTATTCCCTTCTTTCAGGAGCACCGCTTGACGAGCGTTCAGGAATCGTCAACGGCGAAATCCAATACAACTTCAATCTGCTCGACGACGCCATGCGTGTTGTTCTCGGTGTTTCGCATCGCTACTACCACGTGAACACCCGCGGGACGCTGATGGCCGAGAAGCAGGACGACAACACCAGCGGAGCCTTCGGTCAGGTGGAATACTCGCCGATCGAGTGGATCAAGTTTGTTGCGGCAGCTCGGTGGGATCGCAGCACGCTGCATGAAAGCCAGTGGTCGCCCAAAGGAGCCATTGTGTGGACGCCTCATCCGGATCACTCGCTGCGCGCAACATACAATCAGGCATTCCAGGTGCCCAATTACTCCGAATTCTTCCTGCGCGTGGGGGCAGGCACGGTTCCTACCACCGCCTACGTTGATCCGCGCAATCCGGGTCAGCCCGTCCCCATTCTTGCTCGCGGCAATCCGAATCTTAAGGTGGAGAAAATCACCGGCTACGAGGTCGGTTACAAGGGCATCTTCTTTGACAAGAAACTCTTCGTGACGGTGGATGGCTACTTCAACCAGGCGAAGGATTTCATCACCGACCTCCTGCAGGGCGTGAATCCGCTGTATCCCTATAACCCGCCTGCAGGATTGGCGGAGGTGCTGCGGCGTTCGCTGCCCGGCCTCACGATTGTTGATGGAAAGCCGGCAGTAGTTATCTCGTACACCAATGCCGGAAAAGTGGATGAGACGGGCGTGGAAGTAGGCTTCAATTATTACATCAACGACGAGGTCTCGATCAACGGCAATTGGACCTGGTATGATTTTAAGGTGAAGGAACAGCAGACGGGCGATATTCTTCTGCCGAATGCACCCAAGCACAAGTTTGCTGCCGGGTTCATGTGGACTCGCCCCGATGGGATTGATCTCTCCCTGAGTGCCCGCAACGTCCAGCCGTTTACCTGGGCAGCAGGCGTTTTTTCGGGACCGATTCGCGCGTACACGATCGTCAACGGTTCGGTGGCGTACCGCCTGTCAAGCAACTACCGGCTGGCAGTGACGGTAACGAACATGTTCGACAACCGCGTGTATCAGATTTTCGGCGGTTCAATCATCGGGAGGCAGGTCATCGGAACGATTACGGCGACGTTTTAGTCGTTGAACGAACTTGATCACTCAACTTTCAAGAAAGGGTTAGACCATGTCAACCTTGAAGCAAACGCTGGTGCTTGTGCATGTCCTGGCGCTTGTTTGCGCGGTTGTTGTTGTAGGATGCAAGAAGGATGAAAAGGCTCCGACAACTCCCGAAACGCCGTGGAGCGCAGGCTCGGCAGACTTCACCCGCTACGTTGCTGTTGGCAACAGTCTCACGGCGGGATTCCAATCGAACGCTCTCTCGTCGAGAGACCAGATGTACAGCTTCCCGAATCTCATTGCGCAGGCAATCCGCACAACGGATTTCCAGCAGCCGCTGATGCGCGAGCCGGGAGTTGGCGCACGCAAGAAACTCATCTCGCTGACAGGCCCCGTCATCATAGATGAAGTGGGCGTGAATCCGGCGGACCCTGCCTCGAATCTCAACGTCGCTCTCCCGCGTCCGTACAACAACCTCGGCATTCCGGGAGCCGTTGTGTTCGACATGGTGGATAGGCCGACGAGTTTTCAGCTCAAGAGTTTCCAGCGAGCCAATCCCTTTTTCGCTCTCATCCAGCGCGACACGGCGTTCGGTCGCAGTATCGTTGAACAGGCAAAGCGGCTGCAGCCCACGTTTATGACCTGCTGGATCGGAAACAACGATGTGCTGGGCTACGCCACCAGCGGCGGCAGCGGCGCTCCTACGCCAACCGCACAATTTGATGCGTTGTACTCGCAAACGATGGACAGCTTGCGCGCTATTACCCCCAACGTTATCGTTGCCAACATTCCCGACGTGACGGCAATTCCTTTCTTCACGACCGTCGGGCCTTCGGTGCGCGCGGCGCTACCGGCCGGTATTTACCTTCGCTACCAGAAGGGGACGAACACCGGCGTTTCCTTCGACTCCACACGATTCACCGAGAGCACGCCGCCCCTGCTGTTGCTGACGGGCAGTACCTACGCGTCGTTCTTGGGACGAGCGGGAGGCCAGGGTGGCGGAAAGTATTATCGTGACTTCAACATCTCGCCTCTGCCGCCGGGCATCGACACGACGAAGCCGTTTGGGTTCCATCCTCAGAATCCCTGGCCCGGACGCTTCACGCTGGACGCGGATGAGCAGGCAGTCTGCGCAGCAGCAATCGCTGCGTTCAATAACATCATCCGCACGCGGGCCGAAGCGAAAGGGTTCGCCGTTGTGGACATCAATGGTATCTTCAACACGATTCGACGCGACGGGTTGTACGTTCCCGGCATTGGAACATTCTCGCCGGCATTCATCTCCGGCGGGCTGTTCAGCTACGATGGAGTGCATCCGTCTTCGCGCGGCGCAGCGATCGTCGCGAACGAATTCCTGAAGGTCATCAATGCAAAATACGGGGCAACCATCCCGCCCATCAACATCGCTTCGGTACCAGCGATGCAAGGCTTGGGCTTCGAAAAGGTGACGGTGACGTTAGGCGAGCAGGCTGATCTGGGTTCGTTCGATTTCCTCCTGAGTCTGTTGAAACGCTGAGAGCGACCCCGCAGCAGAATCCAGGGGCACGCTGAATCTTCGGTGTGCCCCTTTTTGTTCTATTGTATACCCGGTCGGGAAACTGATGCAGTGGCCCGCAGAAATGGAAACCCGATAGGAAGAATCAGACGGGAAGGAGAACGTTATGCACCGCATGATCGTAGTCCTGCTTGGCAATCTTCTGATCTGCCCGTCGTGCAGCAAGGACGAGGGCATGAGGCAGACGGACGGATTGGCCGCCCGCTGCGTGCCCCGGCAGCCCGTTCCCGCCGCGCTGCTCGAGTGCCGTTCGTGGATCGCGTTCGCTCCTCCTCGCCCATTCAACCCTGTGTCCGGTGTTCCTGCTTCTGAGTTACTGCTCAGAGAATCACTTCAACAACTTGTACGCGAAGGGTGGCGGGGTCTCGTCACCTACTCTCTCGATTCACTGCAAGGTCTGGAAAAGATCCCGCGTATTGCAAAGGAGGTCGGCTTCACGAGTGTGGTTTGCGGACTGTTCTGGTATGATACGGTGCAGTTGCGCAGAGAATGGGCAGCGGCTCTGCGCGAAACGACACACATTGACGGATACGTGTTGGGGAATGAAGCGCGGGCACCCGGCAGAACGATCGTCGTCAAAGAATGTTGGTGGCCTACCGCCGGCGATGCCGGCGCGAGTGAGACGAATCAAACGGCGTTCTTTCGTCAGTTGAGCACGACGACCGTCAGGTTCGTCTGGGGAGAAGCGTACGATCAGTACTGGAAAACTGCAGAAGGACCCTTCGGGCCGCACTGGGGACTTCACACGGACGCTGCAACACCGAAAGCTCTCATCGAGGCGCTGAAGGCGAGGTATACCGGTCCGTACTAACGACGAGCGGTGGCTGCTGTCGTGTGAGCAGGCAGCTCCAACAGCTCGTAGTAGATCTCTTCAATGCGTGCGACCTGACGCCGTTGGTCGAACATCTCCTCCACGCGGCGACGCCCTGCTTTTCCCATCTGTCGGCGCAGCGCCGGATTGGTCCCGAGCCGTTCGATCGCTTCGGCAAGTTGCTGTGCGTCGCGCGGGTTGACATACAAGCCCGTGACGCCGTCAACGACAATATCCAGCACGCCGTCGCAGTTGGTAGAGACAACGGGGCGTTCCATGGCCATCGCTTCGATCAGTGCAACGCCGAACGCCTCGGCATGCGAAGGGAATGCAAAGATGTCGAAAGCCGCCATCACATCCGGGATATCCGTGCGGTACCCCGCGAACTGGACGATACCGTCGAGGCGGAGGGCTGTACACATCGCCCGGATGCGCTGCTCGTACATCTGCTCGCCGTAACTCGCTTCGCCCACAATCAAGAACCGAATGTTGCGATACTTGTTGGCGAGGATGCTCGCGGCCGTCAGAAACTCTTCGTGTCCTTTTCCGGGCGAGAATCTCCCGACAAACCCTACCACCAGCGTGTCGTCATCGTAGCCAAACTCCTGCCGCACACGTGTGGTGCTGACGCGTGCAAGCGAGAACAGTTCCGTATCCACCGCATCGTGCAGCGTGATCACGCGGTCGGGAGTGACCGGTGTCGTCTCCAGAACGTTCCGGTGAATGACGTCGGAGATGGCGAAGACGCGATCAACGTGCGCGTACACAAAACGGTGGAACAGATCCTTTTTGGTTATGTAAGAGCCGACGCGTTTGCTCAGCAGAAGCGGGCAGCGTTCTCGTGAAAGCTTCTGTGCGAACACAACGGTGGCAAGGTCCCTGGAGTGCTGGCAGTGAATAACATCGATCCCCACGCCGCGAATCAGACGTGCGATCTTTGCCGCAGCTAATGGATGAACATACCCGCGAGTGTTCACGGACAGAACATTGAGGTTTGCATCACGGGCTGCTTGTTCTAATCTGCTGGAGCGGAGACAGGCAAGCCAGACACGGTGCTTGCGGTGCTTCAACTGCTTGCTGATCTCTAACGCCTGCATCTCGAGGCCGCCCCACGAATACGAAAAACACGTTTGCAGGATGTTGAGAGGTTGATGGATCATGCCGGGTGGACGTTGGTGCCTGAAAGTACAGAAAACGGGCGCAAGGAACAACCCTTGCATTTCGCCGTGCACTTTGCTATGATAAGCTATGAATGTTGCGCTTGTTTTCCTGGGCGGCGGTATCGGCGCCGCGGCACGGTACGGACTTCAGGGTCTTGTCTATCGGTTCCTGCCCGCGACGTTTCCGTACGGGACGATCGCGGTGAACATCCTCGGCTCGTTCTTGATCGGATTCCTGACGGCATTCTTCGAGGAACGTTTTCTCGTGATGCCATCGCTGCGCGTGTTTCTGACGATCGGCGTGCTCGGGGGCTTCACCACATTTTCTTCGTTCAGTTATGAAACCGTTATGCTGCTGCGCACCGGAAGCTATATGCTGGGAGGCGTGAATATCGTAGCGAGCGTTCTGACATGTCTCATAGCAACGTGGATAGGCATGGTGCTCGGCAAACTTGTATGAACACTTTGCGCATTGAGAGACGATGAAACTTGAAGGCGAAGGCAAACTGCTCCGGATTTTCCTGGGCGAGTCGGATAAAGCGGACGGCAAACCCCTTTACGAGGCGCTGGTGCTTCGTGCGAAGGAGGCGGGGTTGGCAGGCGCGACCGTCCTGCGCGGCGTCGAAGGCTTTGGCGCCGCGAGTCGCATTCATACGGCCCGCATTCTGCGTCTCTCTGAAGACCTTCCCATCGTTGTGGAGATTGTTGATTCCGAAGAGAAGATCAAAGCGTTCATGCCGGTGGTTGATGCACTGTTCGAGTCGAGCGGTTCGGGCGGCATGGTGACACTCGAACGTGCCGAAATTATCCGCTACACCTCCGGCAAAGGTTAGATACGACATTCACCATCCACCATCCCCGTGAAACTCACCATCTACCAAAAACCAACCTGCACCACATGTCGCAAGACGATGGCGATTCTCAAAGAAGCAGGAGTCGACGTCGAAGCCGTGAACTACTACATCACCCCCATTCCGAAAAAGAAGATGAAGGAGTTGTTGGCGAAGATGAACATGTCGCCGCGAGAGCTGCTGCGTACGAAGGAGCCGATCTATAAGAAACTGCGCCTCGCGGAGAAACGCCTATCGGATGACGCGTTGATTGATCTGATGGTAAAGTATCCCGATCTCATTCAGCGACCGATTGTCGAAAAGGGGAGTCGAGCCATCCTTGCGCGCCCTGCCGAGAAGATTCGGGAAATCCTATGAGTCAAGGCCCGGCGTTCAGTCGTCGGTCTTGAAAGGAAATGTCGGCGGATGCGTGCGCGCGTGGATGAACATCAACGCCCCCGCAAGCAGCGGCGGCACGCCCATCGTCAACACAACGAAGATCATGGTCGACAGCGAAGCAGCGCCTCGCATTTCCAGCGGATAGAGGACGAGCACAGCGAGGCCGCAGAGCATGAGAACGATCGATCCGTGCACGGGCCATCGCCACGCAAACAGAGCAATCATGAGAAACAGAACGCCGGGGAACAGGACGTGCATGATCAATCCCGTGAGCCTCAACCCCTCTTCCACGCCGGCCGCTATTCCGAAGAGCAACCAGAAGGCTGCCCAGACGAAGGCAACAGCACGAGCAATGTACAGAAGGATTGGTCGTCGGGCTGCGTTCATGTGGAGACCTATTTGAGAAGGAGAAGCTTGCGCGATGCCGCAAAGCCCGCCGCGTGCAGCCTGCACAAGTACACACCGCTTGCGTTGTCTGCGGCGTCGAAGCGAACGGTTTTATGTCCCGGTTCCTCGACGCGATTCACAAGCGTTGCCACAAGGCGCCCGAGAACGTCGTAGACGGTGAGAACAACATGCGTTCGCGTTGGTATCTCGTAAGCGATCGTCGTACTCTCGTTGAACGGATTCGGATAGTTTTGCAGAAGCCGAAACGACGTTGGAAGCTCGCCGTCGTTTGATGGGAGTACATCCCTCAGGATTCGCTCCTCCGGGTCAAGTTCCACCCGCTCCGGCGGAAATTCCAGTTGAAGGCTGAAGGTTTGACCGTTGTAGGTGTTGAACACCGTTACGGTCGTGTCGCGCGTCGAACCTGATAGTTTCACATCGAGCGGCATCACGAAGAACGCTGGACGTGACGTGCCGGTGGTTTGTTTGATGGTGATGTCGACACGCCATTGTCGATCGGTGTCGGGGAGGGCGTTCCACGTGTACGTGTACCGCGGGTAGTTCTCGCCGTACAACCACTGCTGGAAGAACCAGTCAAGCGGCTGCTGCGCAATTGCTTCACACACACCCTGGAAATCCTCCGTCGTTGCAACTCCGTAACGAAACCGTGCATCGGATGTGTAGGCTTGCAGAGCGCGGAAAAACGCCGAATCGCCGAGCACATAGCGCAGCATGTGAAGGACAGCCGCTCCTTTAGCATAGACTGCCGCCTGATCGAACAAAGTGCTGATGTCGGTCGTGTCCGGTCGGATTACGGAACCGCGGGCTGCCTTGGCGATGGCCATGCTACTGCGAAGAGCCGAGCGATAGTGTTCGCGTCCATACTGCTTTTCGTAATAGAGCGCCTCAGCGTACGACGCGAAGCCTTCGTTAAGCCAGAGATGACGCCAGCTTGCGCATGTGATCAGATCGCCGAACCATTGATGAGCAAGCTCGTGTGCGAGTGCCGATTGGGTGAACGCTGCCCGCACAAGCGAGGTCATCGTCTGGTGCTCCATCGCTCCGCCTCTGCCGAATTGCGCGTGGCCGTATTTTTCCGTGATGAACGGGTACAGCCCGAACGTCTCCGAATAAATCCTCAACATATCGCTCACGACGCGAAAGCTGTCTTGCGCAACTGCGAGGTGTTCGGGAAGTATGTAGTTGACAATGGGCATGGAGTCTGTCGGAGTGTAGTGAAACCAGTCGGTGAACTCCGCATAGTTGGTCAAGGAGAGGAAAACGAGGTACGTTGCTATCGGGTAGCGTTCGGCCCAATGGTAGGTATGCGTGTTGTCCGGATTGCTGGTGATGCGAATGAGCCGTCCGTTCGATGCAACCTTGAAATCCCTGCTGCACGTAACCAGCATATCCACGGAGTCAGCCTTATCGGCAGGATGATCATTGCACGGCCACCAGTCACGAGCACCATACGGCTCGCTCAGCGTCCAAACCCACGGACCTCCCGGGTGTGAGCCGAATTCAAAACTTCCGAAGCCCGTGCTGGTCGGAACGCCCCGATAATACACATCCAGCACCACCATCTCACCGTAACCGTAACTTCGGTTGAGTTCAATGAACACGGTAGTGGGGTGCTGGATAAACCGAGCGGCAGCGCCGGCACAGATCACGGAATCAACCGTCATCGAATTCATGAGGTCGAGCGAGATCGCCGTCAGCCCCGCGGTGGTGCTGCGAGCGTGCAGCGTTACGACGCCCCGGAGATAGCCGGGGACAACCGTGATGTTGAGGTCGAGTTTGTAGGAGGTGACGTCGAAACCGCGCTCGTCCTGCGTGTGGAACCGTACGCGTGATCGCCGCGCGTACGCTTCTGCTTCCGTTCGGGCCAACTCGTGCAGGTCATGCTGTGCAAAGGCAACCTCAAAAAAGATTGCAACAAGCAAGACCACGCTGTGCCGTCGCTTCATGCCGCGGATACCTGTGGGCCGCTCCGCCGGGTAGCGGGACGGCCCACGCGAGAGTGTTACGGTCGCTTGCTGAGCGGAACAACCTCCCGTTTGTCGTATCCGAGATAGACCTGGCGCGGCCGCGCAATCTTCTGCTCCGGATCGAGCAGCATCTCCTGCCACTGCGCCAACCAGCCGCTCATTCTACCGATGGCGAAGAGGACGGGGAACATGTCCACCGGGAATCTCATCGCCTGATAAATCAGCCCCGAGTAGAAGTCGACGTTGGGATAGAGCTTTCGCTTGATGAAGTATTCGTCCTCCAGCGCAATGCGCTCCAGTTCCAGCGCGATATCGAGCTTGGGATTGCGGCCCGTGACTTCGAAGACCTCATCCGCAAGTCTCTTGATGATTTTCGCGCGCGGATCGTAGTTCTTGTAGATTCTGTGGCCAAAACCCATGAGTTTGCGCTTGCCATCCTTGACGTCGCGGATAAAGGCCGGGATGTTTTCCTTGGTGCCGATCTCGTCGAGCATATAAAGCACCTCGGCGTTCGCGCCGCCGTGCAGGGGTCCGTACAATGCTGCCGCCGCTGCAGCGGCTGCACTGTAGGGATCGACGTGAGAACTTCCGACGGAACGCATCGCGTTGGCACTGCAGTTCTGCTCGTGGTCGGCGTGCAGGATGAACAGGATGTCCAGCGCTTTTGCGAGAACCGGGTTTGGCTTGTACCGCGGCTCGGCAATCTTGAACATCATGCTCAGGAAGTTCTCCGTGTACGTCAGTTCGTTATCCGGATGGACGTACGGCATGCCGATGCTGTGACGATAGGCGAACGCAGCAAGGGTCGGCACCTTGCCGATCAGGCGGTAGATGGTCAGCAGCCGCTCGTTCGGATCGTTGATGTGTTTTGCTGTCGGGTAGAACGTCGACAGCGCCGCCAGCGTGCTGACAAGCATGCCCATCGGGTTGGCATCGTAGTGGAAGCCATCCATGAACTTCTTGATGTTCTCGTGGACGAATGTGTGAAGCGTAATGTTCTTCGTCCATTCATCAAGCTGAGCCTTGTTTGGAAGTTCGCCGAAGATCAGAAGGTAGGCGACCTCCAGATAGGTGCATCGTTCCGCGAGATCTTCGATCGGGTAGCCCCGATAACGAAGAATCCCCTTGTCACCATCAATGAATGTGATCTTGCTCTTACACGACGCGGTGTTCATGAAGGCCGGGTCGTACGTCATCAAACCAAAGTCATCAGCATTGACTTTGATCTGGCGGAGATCGATTGCTTTGATCGTACCGTTTTCGATCGGGATTTCGTACTGCTTTCCCGTTCGGTTGTCGGTAATGGTGAGCGTGTCAAGTTTTGCATTCACGTTTCGCTCGGTTGCTTGAGTCGTGGTCGGTTCCATGTTCTCTCTCCTTTTCGTGTCGTTGGTGTAGAGGTAAACCCTCCTGCAGAAGAGATGGATCTCGCTGGATTCATGCATCAGGTGGGTGTCGAAAGTCCAGAGAGATGTTTCTCTCTTGCGAGGGTTCCGAAAAGAACAAGACTTTCGGAATTAACCTATGAAGAAGATTGCACAGATACAAGGCTGAGATCGGGGATTTGTTTGAAGGTGTGTTTCGCTGTGCGTGTTGTTTGTCCGACAGAGTCGGCGTGTTCATGTGCATACCATGCCTCTTTGGTTCAAGAGTTGGCCATTTGCCACATCATGGCAACCGACGATGCTGCCGATGGCGACGTTGCAAACGGACTGGGGCGAGAAGGTGATGGTTCCGATCGCCATGCATGACGTCTGACTTGTCTCGGGTGATGCGACTCAATCAATTAAAAAATGGTAATAAGAGGCATATCTGAAAATTTTTGCTTGACAAATGAATAAATTGGTTTATATTTGTATCTCAACGATTGGTACAGTGAATTGAGTAAATTGTGCAGCACAGAGTTGTAGGATTGGGCACATAAACGAGTGATTTTCAATGAAATTCAGACGGAAAGCGGGAGCGGTCTCATTGCGTCCTTTGAAGAAGGAATATACCGTATTTATCCGATTTACTTATTCACTCTTGCTACTATCTTTCGTTGTAGCCTCAACTCCGGAAAGGGCCGCGTCGCAACAGAACGATTCAGTGCGCACGGAAACCAAGACGTCCTTCATCAACCTCAACGACGGCGTCACGTTCGAGATTTCGCCTCACACAGGATTCATGGGAAAGAGCGGCACGTTCGGCCTGCGCCTTTCGATGAACTATGGCTCTCTCAACCTTGAGCTGGCAGGTGAGCAGGTGATCGGCACGTATGCGAATCTCTATCCTCTTTCCGTGAATGCTCTTCTCAACCTCTCCACTCGCTCGCGCCTCATTCCGTACGGTGCAGCGGGGGTCGGCCTGATGCTCACGGTGCCGACGTCGACAATCGGCAATGAAACGGTATCAACGCTCGGATTTAATTTCGGCGCAGGCGCGCGGTTCTACTTCACACCGACGCTCGGCATTCGCATCGAAGCAAAACAGTACATCACCAACATTACCAATGCGCGCGATGAGCGGGACGAGTTGGTCCTGTTTCAGGAAATCAGCCTCGGTGCAACGTTCATAATTCGGTAACCAACGGGAGTGTAACATGCGTGTACACACATGGAGCTTGCTGCTTGTGCTTACTACGGTCGCTGCGATTCCTTCCTATGCACAGATGCCCTATTCCAACAGCATTAGTCTCTCTGTGGGTGCGTACGCGGCAAGCGGTTTCGGGACCAATCCTCACTACGCTGCTCGGTATAACTACTTTGTTTCAGGAGGGAAATTTTTTGTCGAAGGCACATTCGGCCTTGGCAGCTTGCGCTCCAATGTTCTCTCGAGCGTTACGCGATCTCAGCTGTTTGAGAGTGAGCGATTGTACACGTATGAGTTTGTTGCAGGGTTCGATCCGTTTCCCAGCAGCTATGTGCCCTTCATGATCCTCGGGGTTGCCGGGATCAACCAGGGAGGGCAGTCGACGTTTGCAGGCGTGATCGGTCTGGGCAAACGCATTCCGCTGAAGGGCGCCTTCGGGGGGAATCAGTTCGGCTTTCGATACGATGTGCGAGATCAAATCTTCTCACAGCGGATTCTGAACGATGAGCCATTTGTCTCACACAACATTGCGTTCACGGTCGGCATTCAATTCTATTTCTAATCATCTACGAGAACGGCATTATCGGGGAGAAGCGTATGAGATCAATTCTGTGGCTCGGGCGGCTGATGAACGCTGCCTTATGCACCGGAGGTCTGGCTCTGATTTTCGCGTCCTGCGGTTCGTCGCCGCCGGATGACATTCTTGACCGTTCGGGGCAGGCGGCGATTGTCTTTGTTCGAGAGAACAGCCGCGAAGACAACCGCAGCGAACCCATGCGCAGCAATATTGACGAGTACTATCCGGGCAGCGATCTGTTTTTGCTCAGCCCCATCTCTCCGCAAGGCAAGTTGACGAACCTGACCGCACAATACACGAGGCGCAACGTCAGCGACCCGCGCAACTACGGAGCGTGCGCTGATCCCGAGGTTTCCTACGACGGCCGAAGAATTCTCTTCTCGATGAAGGTGAACCGCAACAGTCGCTGGCGCATCTACGAAATGAATGCCGACGGGACGAATCTTGTGCAACTGACCGAGGGTTCAACCGGCGACGATATGGATCCGGCGTATCTGCCGACCGGGCAAATTGTTTTTACCTCAACCCGGCCCGGAATCGTTGACGAATATGAGCGACGCGAGTCGCCGCTGCTGCATGTAGCCGATCGCGCGGCAGATGGCCGACTCGTCAACATTCGTCGCATTTCATTCAATCAGAGTCACGATATCAACCCGATCATTCACTCCAGCGGCAAGATCATTTACGGCCGGTGGGAACATCTCGGCAATCCCAACAAATTTCCTCTCTTTGTGATGAACCCCGATGGTACGCGGCCCTTCGTTCTGTACGGCAATCACTCGCCGCGCGAAAGCGGCGACCGGGCATTTGTCGAAGCGCGAGAACTCTCCGATGGCGGGCTGGTCTGTTCGGTGATGGAGCGGAACTCGCCTTTCGAGGGCGGTGCCATCGCCATTATTGACATTTCACGATCGGATGACAACCTCACGTTCATCACACCTCCTGACGTGGTCTTTAATAACACGGGCCGCGCGACCAGCGCGTTCTACAAAACGCCGCATCCGATCATCGACAGGAATGCATCTGCAGATCGAAAAGAAAAAATCCTCGTGGCGATGTCTCCGATTCCTCGCGGTCAAGGCGGCCAGAATGAAGAAGTCGACTACGGCATCTACGTGATGGAGAAAGACGGCAGCAATCTCCGGCTCATCTACAACGATCCCGACTATAACGAGATTGATCCCGTGCCCGTGCTACCGCGCGAAAGAATTCCCGGCGGGGTCCCGCTGGTCATTCCCATGGACCCGAATGTTGCCGCAGGACTTTCCTCCGGTGCGACGACCGGGATGTTCTTCGACGGCAATGTCTACGATCGCGCGCCCAACGACGGGCAGATTCGTCCTTCACCGACGTTCGCGAACGCCGATGGCTCGAACGGTCAGGCCAAGTACCTGCGTGTGTTGGAAGCGGTGGATATGCCTCGCGATGGATCCAAGCGCGGACAGGCCATCGGCAACATCAATCTGGAAAAGCAGCGCATTATCGGCTATGC
This sequence comes from Ignavibacteriales bacterium, assembly GCA_037441705.1. Taxonomy (GTDB): domain Bacteria; phylum Bacteroidota; class Ignavibacteria; order UBA10030; family UBA6906; genus CAADGV01. Next base: position 233,396 of record JBBIRR010000001.1, on the reverse strand, counting down.
GGCGATTCGTTCGGACGGTTCCTTTTCCATTGAAGTGCCTGCGAACCGATCCCTGCACGTGCAGACGCTCGACCAGCACGGTATGCTTCTCGTCAGCCAGCTCACGTGGATTCAGGTGATACCGGGCGAGAAGCGGCTCTGTACGGGCTGCCACGACTCTCATGATCGCGATCGGATTATTAACGATCTGCAGATTGCCTCCAACAACCAGGTGATCAATCGGGCACGCGGCACGACGTACGAATCCGGCTTTCACAACGCGGAACTGGTGACGGCGCATCCCGCAGCGCGGACGGATACGCTGGACTTCTTCGATCGCTATCGCACCGGAAGGACGAACACGGTGCAGAATGTGTTCGATCGCCGGTGCATCACCTGCCACAGCAATGCCGCACCCGCAGGAGGGCTGAGTCTGGAAAACACACCGGCGGATTTGACTCCCCCACCAAATCCGTTCACGGAAATGACGACGACCGTCTATGAAACCCTCACGCGCAACGGTCGCTATCGTACCGCGACAAACAACGACATGCAATACGTCCACGGGCACAACGGCTCGCGTCACAGTCCGCTGCTGTGGGTGTTGTATGGACGACAGTTGAACGACTCGAGCAACCGGGACTACCGGCCGTTGAGCTACGATCACACGCAGATGTGGACGCGCGATCAACATGGCCGCATTGATCCGTTCCTTCCGGCGAACCGTGACTTGCTCACCATCATCGAGTGGGTGGATATGGGGACGCAGTTTTCCAACACCGTCGGCCGATAGGAGGACCGTATGCGCCTGACACACCTCTTCGCGCTTCTTCTCCTGTTGTATTTTCTCGCGGGATGTACAACCGTGAAAGTGTATCAACGCGCCAACCTCGGTGACCCGATCATGGAGCGGACGGATGTGTTTGCCAAGCAGACGCTCGAGCAGAAGTTCTTCTCCACGCGTGAGGGAAGCATCGGGGGAGCGGCGGGGATTGGCGGCGGCTGCGGCTGTGCAAAATGATGGCGACGATGCCCTCGTGTATGACACACTATCGGAAACATATTGCCCTGTTCTTGCTCGCCATCTTCATGCCGTCCGCGATCGGGTTCGCGGCAGGAGGCGGCGAGGGGCTGGGATTCACAACCTATTACTTCTCCGATAGCGGCGATAACAGCGTCGTTACGACGTCCTTCAATCTTGCGAAGCGCTTGCTGCAGAGCACGCTGTTGTTGTTCGATATCGAGCTGGATCAGGTGACGGTACCGCCGGTGACTGCCGTGACGGGTGCGACGCGGCCGCAGCGTCGCGCAAGCGAGCCGTTCGAAAAAAATCGCGGACAGATTATTCTCGGACTTCAGCAAGACATCGGCGCCAACGCTACCTTTGCCGTGAATTACTATAGAAGCCAGGAAGTGGACTATCGCTCGAACGCAGTCGTCGTCACGTACAGTCAGGAACTGAATGAGAAGAACACAACACTCACGCTGCGCGGCCAGTACAACGCCGATTTCGTGGGCAAGATTCTGGAGAGCGGCGATCTGCTGAACCAGCGCAAGAAGACCTACACCGGCTCCTTGAGTCTCAGCCAGATTCTTTCGGCCAATACCGTCCTGGATTTCAGCTACGATTTCGTGCTGCACAAAGGCTTTCTGAGCGATCCCTACCGTCAGGTCCGCATCTACGATGCGGCCGGTGTTTCCACCTTGGTGGATGAGCAGCATCCCCGGTCGCGCACACGGCACGCGGGCGCGCTCAGGCTCAGCCAGTTCATCGTGCCGATCAAAGCTTCGCTCATCGGCAGCTACCGGTATTACTTTGATTCGTGGAATGTGCGTTCGCACACCGGCGAGATCAAGTTCAACAAATACGTACTGCAGGATCTCATTTTCGGGGTGGACTACCGGTACTATGCACAAACGGCGGCATCGTTCTACCGCGACCGCTATGCGGGCATCCAGGATCTTGCGACGGCCTTGCGCACGTCCGACTATAAGCTGAAGCCTTTCTCATCCAACAATTTTGGCTTCACGCTTACGTACCTGCTGCGCGGCGTCGCGAAGGAGAATCCCGATTTCGAGTTCCTGCACGGTTCAGCGGTCGAGGTGATGTATTTCCGCTACTTCAACAATCTGGATTTCTCGGCGAACATCATACAGGCATCCATCAAGTTTTCGATCTAATCGGGGAGATGAGTATGAAGACGACACAGTTGTGTGCGGTGATGGTGATGAGCGTGAGTGTGTGCAGCACAATTCGCGGGGGCGAGCCGAGCACGCCGGAGCGGTTGGGGGCACACTGGGCACGTGTTTCCGATGAGGCGGAGATTCAGCTTATCGTGGATAAGCTGCGGGCCAATGGTGGTGGCACGAGTGCGGTCGAGCGAAAACACGTGCCCTTCTTCTTTGCAGATCCTCAGCACGTCCAGGCCGTGCTGAGCAGGCAGGCAGGTGATGCGTTGTCCACAGGAGCGCACGCACCGGCAACGGCATTGCCTGCCGCCGATTTTCAACGATGCCGCGTAAGGGTTCAGGGGAGCGCGGCATCGGCTGAGTTTGCCTCGGGCGAGCGACTCCTCTTCGAAAAGGTAGGAGGGCGCTGGACGATTGCCGGCGGCTCTCTCCCCGCCGAATGGAGCACGGCTGCCGTCACCGGCGCGCCCTCGCCTCAAACTGTCGGCGGTGGCGTCTCCGTCGGCGAAACGTTCATTCCGGTCGCTGTGAGCCGCGAACACGGCATCGGACGGCTGACGGAGCGCATTGCACGCTCGCGTCTCGATCGTGTCCTGTTCGGCTTGCCCGAACACACCGCCTCGTTCATCTCCCTTCGCTATGCAAGCGGGCGCAGGCTGATCTCGGCAACCTACATTCAACTTGTTCTCGATCCCGAATGGGACCGCATCCTCTACGGAAACATGGATCGCTGGATCAAAGCCTATCCTCTTCAAGGACCTTCATGCATCGCGGTTGATGCTGACGGAAACGTGTTCGTCGGACAGCCGGCAAACAAACGCATCGTCGTCCTGAAGTTGGTCGGCACGGGCGATAACATCGAGCTGCAGCATCGTCATCAGATCTATACCGTGACGAACCCGACCGACCTCGCTATCAATGATAACGGTACGCCCTTCGATACGCAGGATGATCTTCTCTATGTGGCTGATGGTGTGGAGAACAAGATTCTCAAATACACGGCCGGTACGCTGCGCAATTCCCTTGTGGCAAGTTTTGAAGGCTTCTCAACACCAAGCTCCATCGCGGTCGGCCGATGGAACGGCGCGAACAATGCGCTGCTCTACGTCGTGGATAAGCTTGCAAACCGCATCCGTGTCTTTGCCGACGAAGGAACGTCCCTCACGCTTGTTCGTGAGTACCGGGGCAATTTCCGTCAGTACTTCACGTCACTCAAGACGGATCACTTCGGGCAGGTCTATGTGGTTGAAAGTGTGAGGTCGCAGATTCTGAAGTTCACGCCGACGCTCGATCTGTTGGACATCGAAGGTGGAGACGAGACGTACGCGGGACTCGGTCATATCGACATTCCGTTTGCGAAGGTTGTGATTGAGGGAGAGGGAAACTACTGGACCGGGTTCGATCAGGTGTTTGCGGTGGAGCGGTGGGACGACGCGAGCGGGGCGCAGCGAAGAAAGCTCGGCGTGAAAATGAAGGCGATCGAGTTCCAGGCCGATGCCGATGTCAGCACGGTCGCATGCCGCTTCGTGCTGACCGATGTTGCCAGCGTAACAGCCCGGATTTACGATGAACAGAATAGGCTCGTCCGCACCCTGACCTCGTCGTGGATGAATGCCGGAGAGAAGCGCCTGCTATGGGATCGACGGGGCGACGACGGTACGCAGGTGTCCGCCGGCACCTACCGCTACGAACTCGGGGCGGCCTCTGCCTACAGCGGCGAGCCTCTGTTTTCCAACACCCGCTTCACGCTGCCGTTGTATTACCACGAAGATTGCGGCAGCGAGCACCGGACGGACGATGCCCATCTCGTTCAGGGAAGCGCTGTCCGATGGGGCAACACTCCATCGCAGACAGCGAACGAGCACGCATCGTCGGTGCAGTATCGCTTCACGAGACTGAAGCCGACCGGCGAGTACGAAGTTGCCGCAGAGTTCGCCGCAGGAGACGGCGTGCGGCGGCTTCAAGAATTGACCGCCAACGGTGTCCGCCTTGGCGAGCCGATGACCGTTGGTCCAACACCCGCAGCAACAGGCTTTCGCCGTCTCCCCCAAGAGGTACATGCCAATGGGGACGTGACCATCGCGATCAACAGTCTTGGCGAAGGCTCGGCCATCGTCACGCAACTGTGGATCAAGGAGGTCGGCGTTGGGTTCAATCCGCAACCCCTTGCTACCATCCCGACGAAGTACATGCTCGAGCAGAACTATCCCAATCCGTTCAACCCTTCCACGACGATTCGCTACGCCATTCCCGCGGACGGTCGTGTGACACTGAAGGTGTACAACATTACGGGTCAGGAGGTGGCGACGCTTGTTGACGAGTGGAAGACAGCGGGAAAGTACGAAATCGTGTTTGACGCAAAGAATGCGATGGGCGGTACGCTGGCGACGGGTGTGTACCTCTACCGAGTTCAGTCCGGCAGTTTTTCGGAGACAAGAAAAATGGTTCTGCTGCGCTGAGGATTCGACCGGGACAGACAGACATGTTCAACGCGCAAATAGGGGGTAGATATGATCGGTTCTTCGCTTCACGTCGAATGGTCGTCGTCACTTCGTTGTCCCAACCACGATGAGCCGGTGGAAATCATCGTGGATCAAGGGTTGGGAGTCGGGACGCCGCAGATCGAGATTGCCGGATGCTGTACGCCGTTTGTCCGCCTGGTTGAGCACAAGCTCCAGAGTTTGCTGAAGGCGGATGTTCACACACACGCGGCCGCATCTGAATTGAGGTCCTGAACTATGTGAGTTTCCCAAAGCACCGACTGCCCTGTGACGGTCCGTAATTCACGGCACAACTGGCAAACGTCATGGGCAGTCGGTGAAGGGTTGCGAGCGATGTGCTTCGCTCCAAAGCACGGACGTGGAGGGGTGGAGTGCATCGCCGATGGGGTTTCTCGTTCCGTCACCGGCTGCTTCGTCAGCACGCTGCCTACCCGGGCACTTCACGCGGCACTGCTTTCTTCGGTTCTTGTTTCAGGCGCGTGTGCATGAGGAACGCCTGCATCTCAAATGGCTCTCTGCCGTTTGCAGGCTGCACACGCGCGTATGTGCCGTTGGCGGTAAGCATTCGCGCGCCCACCGTGTCTTCCCATGCTGCATCAAGCGTCTCGCGTTTGACGAATGCGGCCCACACCGGGTCTTCAATCGGGAACATCAGTTCCACGCGTCGGTCAAGATTGCGACCCATCAGGTCGGCGCTGCTGCAGTAGAGTTCCGGCCGGCCATCGTTCGAGAAATAGAACACGCGGCTGTGTTCGAGAAATCTCCCCACAATACTGATCACGCGAATGTTCTCGCTCACGCCCTTGACGCCGGGCCGCAGAGAGCAGATTCCCCGGACGATCATGTCGATCTTGACTTTCGCTTTCGACGCTTCGTAGAGCATCTCGATCATTTTGATGTCGGTGAGGGCATTCATCTTGAGCATGATGTGTGCGGGCTTGCCGCTGCGGGCGTGTTGAATTTCCCGCTCGATGAGCTGCGTGAGGCGCGTGCGCAGGTTCAGCGGCGCGACGACCAGTTTCTGAAACTCCTGCTTGTTGGAGAACCCCGTGAGGAAGTTGAACACCTCCGAAGCATCGGCGGCGATATCTTCCTTGCAGGTCAGGTAGCTGATGTCGGTATAGATGCGTGCGGTATCCGGATTGTAGTTGCCGGTGCCGAGATGCACGTAGCGCCGCAGGCCGTCTGCTTCCTTCCGAACAACGAGAGCGACCTTCGCATGCGTTTTCAATCCCACCAATCCGTAGACGACATGAATGCCGGCGCGTTCTAATTTCTTTGCCCAGCCGATGTTGTTCTCTTCGTCGAAGCGGGCTTTCAACTCCACCAACACGGCGACCTGCTTGCCGCTTTCGGCAGCCTGAATCAGAAGCGGAACCAGAGGCGATTCTTTTCCGATACGGTAGAGTGTCTGTTTGATGGCAAGAACATTCGGGTCGTGCGCGGCGGCTTTGATGAATTGGACGATCGGAGCGAACGAGTCGTACGGATGATGCAACACGATGTCGCCTCGCCTGATGAGACCGAAGATATCCTCGCCCTCGTCGTCGCTGAAGAGCATTGCAGGGTGATACGGTGGGTCCTTCAAGTCGGGGCGCGGCAGTTTCAGCAGCTGCATGAGATGACTGAGACCGAGCGGTGGACGAAAGTGGTACACGTCGTCCGGTGTGATCTCGAGATTCTCCGCGAGGACGTCAATAATCCGTTGCGGCATGGTATTTTCCACGAGCAGGCGTACCACGGAACCGAACCGCCGCATCTTGATGGACTCTTCGATCGAGCGGATGAGGTCCTCGGCTTCATCTTCCTGAATCTCGATGTCCGCGTTGCGCGTTACCTGAAACGCATACGATTCCGTCACCGCCATGCCGGGGAACAGCATGCCGAGGTTCTCACGAATCAACTCTTCCAGCCAGACGAAGCGGAACGTCCCCGCGTCGCTGCCCGGAATCGCCACAAGGCGCGGCAGCACATCGGGCACCTTCACGCGCGCAAAACGTTCCTCACCCTTCGGGCTGCGCACCACAACGGCGAGACTCAAACTCAGGTTCGAGATATACGGGAACGGATGGCCGGGGTCGAACGCCAGCGGCGTGAGGACGGGAAAGATTTCCTTTGCAAAAAACTCTGTCAGACGGGCGCGTTCCTCGGACGTGCACTCCTTCATGGTGAGAAGGTGTATGCCGCTTGCTGCGAGTTTTGGATGGAGGTCGTTCCAGAAGAGATCGGCCTTCTCCTTCATCATCCGGTCGACGCGCTGGTGAATCTCTTTGAGCTGCTGGGTCGGGACTTTCCCGTCCGGGGAAAACTCTACGACGTCGGCAAGAATCTGCTCTTTGATTGCCGCGACGCGAATCATGAAGAACTCGTCCAGGTTGGAACTTGCGATGGCGAGAAACTTCACGCGTTCGAGCAGTGGGTGGCGCGTGTCGTGTGCCTCCTCCAGCACGCGCTGGTTGAATTCGAGCCAGCTCAGCTCGCGGTTGATGTAGAGTGCCGGGTCGAGCGACGATGTGCCGAGCGGGCCCACATCGGCCGGCGGCGCGGTTCTGCGTCGCCGCACTCTCGGACTTCGACTCCGGGTGGGCTTTGCCGGCGATTGCTGCCCGTCGATCGGCGTCACTGTATCCGGAGCGTCGCCCCCCTTGGCCCGAACGTCACTCGGGCCGGGTGCTTTTGCCCTCATTGTTACATCCTCTTGATCATGCATGACAGTCCTCAGGGGAGATTGGACGACATGTGTATGATACGGCAACGCGGAGCAGAAGGCAAATCAAGAAAACGCAAACGCCATTCTCGGAATGCACAAGAGGAGCATTTCATGCGTTGAATGCAACAACTCCGACCGTTTCAGTCCTTGTTCATGAATGAAAAAATCCCTACACTGTTTCGCCGGTTGTGCCGAAGAATCACACTCAACTCTTTCGGCTGGGTGGTCGTCTATTCAACGGCGATCGCCTGAAGGGGAAAACTGTCGTTGGCACATAAGTTCTTTGTCGCATTCCTGTTCGTTATATCCTTCTCTGCTGTCCTCGCCATCGGCGCGCGCGGGTTTCACTACTACGCAACGCCCATTTCCCAGCGTCCCTTTCTCGCCGACTACGAAATGATGAAGCCCTCGGGCACGTACAGCCACGGGCTCGGCATCATCGGCTCGACGATGATCATTGTCGGCGTTACCATGTACTCCACGCGCAAGCGCGTGCGTGCATTGTGGAATCTGGGTAAGCTGTCGCGCTGGCTTGAAGTCCATATCTTCCTCTGCCTGCTTGGTCCCATTCTCGTTCTCTTTCATACCACCTTCAAAGCGGGCGGCATCGCCGCCGTGAGTCTCTGGTGTATGCTCTCCGTGGCCGCAAGCGGCGTTATCGGGAGATTCCTGTACGTGCAGATCCCGCGGAACATCAAGGGCACAGAACTGACACAGCAAGAGATCAGAGGCGAACTGGACAGGCTCGGGAGAGAGCTGGGTCTATCTCCCCTGGGCAAACAACTGATGGCGAGCATGGATGAGCGCTTTGCATCGGTTCGCCCACCTGCCACGATGCGTGACACGGCTGCGTTACTGTTCCGGCTGCACGGGGCGCGGCGGAGTGTGAAGCATGCGATGCACGAAGCAATTGCGCGCAGCGGTCTCTCGCACCATCAAGCACGGACACTCTTCAAGCTTGCTTCCGCACGCACAATGCTGCTGCAAAAGACGATCGTTCTTGCTCAGGTGGAAAAGCTGTTCTTTTACTGGCATGCCGTGCATCTGCCCTTCACGGTAATCATGTTCATAACGCTTGCGGCCCACGTTATCGTAACGGTGATGCTGGGCTATCGCTGGATTTTTTGATGGAAGGCAGAAGGATGAGGGTTGTGCAGGCACTTCGGGTTTCGCTGATGCTTACCGTGGGTATCATGGCCCACTCGTTCGCGCAGTTTTCGCCGGGCGAGCTCTCGCGTGCGCATCGGCAGTTGGAAGGCATCAACAACTGTCTGCAATGCCATGAAACAGGGAAAGAAATCAGCGGCAGGAAGTGTCTCACCTGTCATACCGAGATCAAGAACGCTCTCCAGAGAAAGAGGGGATATCATTTCAATGTCTCATCGCAGCCGTGCGTTGCATGTCATAAGGAACACCTTGGCGCTGAGGCGAAGACGGTTCTGATTGATCGGCTTTCGTTTGATCATGCGCGCACGGGATTCGTGAGAACGGGGAAGCACGCAACAATCCGCTGCGAGGAGTGCCATACACCGAGGTTGATTCAGGACGCGGACGTGAAGGCGCTTGTGCAGAAGACGGGTCGGGAGACGTTTCTCGGACTGGGCACAGGCTGCATCAGCTGTCATGAAGATCGCCATGCGAAAACGGTGGGGACCGAGTGCCAGAGCTGTCATTCCACATCGACATGGTCTCCGACGCCTGCGTTCGATCATGCGAAGACCGAGTTTGCGTTGACAGGCAAGCACGCCACAGTACCGTGTAGCAAGTGCCACACATCGCCGGAGCAGAAGACGAAAGCAATGCCGGTTCTGTTTGGGACAAAGGAGTTCGGGGATTGCGCACCGTGTCACGTTTCACCTCACAGTGCGAGATTTTCGCAGCAGCCGTGTCGTTCGTGCCATGTACCTGATGGTTGGAATGTTCGCACATTGGCGGGCAAATTCAATCATGATCAGACAGCCTTCAAGCTTCTCGGCAAGCATGCGCTTGTTGCGTGCGAGAAGTGCCATAAGACGGGAACCTCCCGCGCAGGTTCGGCCCTGAAGTTGGCACACAATGCGTGTACTGATTGCCACGTGGACTATCATCGTGGAGATTTTGCCGCCCGCTTCGGCAATCGGTGTGAATCGTGCCACACGCCGTTCGGGTTCGTTCCTGCGACGTTTACCGTGGCTGCTCATCGTGCTGCGCGTTTTCCGCTGACGGGAGCGCATGCGGCGGTGCTCTGCGAGGATTGTCACGTGCGCGGCGACGACGGGCGGCGCGGCTTTCACTTTGCCGACCTGCGCTGCGAGGCGTGCCATCGCGATCGCCACGGAGGGCAGTTTGCTCAGGAGATGAAAGGCAGAAGCTGCGACGCATGTCATTCCACGACCGACTGGCGGCCCGAGAGTTTCGATCATGCAAAGACGAACTTTCCCCTCGTGGGTAAACATGCGAGCGTCAGATGCGGCGCCTGTCATCGCGCGAAGAAGGTTGGAGGATTCGAGGTGCCGCAGTACAAAGGAACCGACAGGCGGTGCGCGGCGTGCCACGAGGATGCGCATGCGGGTCAGTTTGCCGTCAACGGCTCCAGCGATTGCGCCCGCTGTCACCAGCCACAGGGATGGAAGAATCTGATTTTCGATCACAATACCCACAGCACGTTTGCGTTGACGGGCGCTCATGTGCGAGTGCCGTGCCGCCGGTGCCATCGCGAAGAACGCCGGGGGGCGACGGCGTTCGTTCGCTTCAAGCCGATGCCATCAACGTGCGAATCATGTCATACACCAGGAAGCATCCGCAATGGTTAACAGAGCACACACAGGACAAGCCCTGTTCGTTGCCGGTCTGTTGACGCTGGCGATATGTGTGGGTGAGAACGTGTACGCTCAGGAATCGCCGCACGGGCCGATTCGGTATGCCTGCGCGAGCTGTCACAACACTGAGACGTGGAAGCTGAGAAAAGATGCAAGCTTCGATCATGCCGCAACCGGCTTCGTGTTGCAAGGGCAACACACTTCGCTGCAATGTTCGTCCTGTCACGCAGGATTGAAATTTGCAAAGGCCTCATCGGATTGCTTCTCCTGCCACACGGATGTCCATCGCGGCGAGTTGGGCACAGGCTGTACACGCTGTCACTCGACGGATAATTGGCGGGTGGGGGACATGGTGCAGAAGCATCAACTGACGCGCTTTCCGCTGTTGGGCAAGCACGCAACGCTCGCATGCCAGATGTGCCACACCAACGCGGCGCAGAAGCTGTTTGCGGGGACGCCGACCGTCTGCGCCGGCTGTCACCGTTCCGATTACGCTCGCACGACGAATCCCAATCACGCGTTCGCTCGCTTTTCTCCTAACTGCGAGCAATGCCATCAGGTGACGGCGTTTCGGTGGGGCACAGGGTTTACGCACGAAGGGACGGCGTTTCCCCTCACGGGCGCGCACCGAACCACCGCCTGCGCGGATTGTCACACAACACCGGCGTTTAGCTCCACGCCTCAGCAATGTGCTGCGTGCCATCAAGCGGCGTTTGCTTCAACAACCAATCCGAACCACGCGGCGGCGCGGTTCTCCTCCGAATGTCAAAGCTGCCATACGACTGCAACGTGGGAGGGTGCGCGGTTCGATCACAACCAAACTCTCTTTCCTCTTGTAGGCGCGCATCACGTCCAACAATGCCGCGCCTGTCACGCGGATAATCAATTTGCCGGCAGGCCGACGGAGTGCGTGGCCTGTCATCGCCCGGCGTACAACGGCACCACGAGCCCCAACCACACCGCGGGCAACTTTCCGACCGAATGTGCAACGTGCCATTCGCAGACTGCATGGCGGCCCTCGACTTTCAATCACAGCACAACGGCGTTCCCGCTGACCGGGGCACATCTTGCCATCAGCTGCGAGCAATGTCATCGGAACGGGCAGTACACCACCATCCCCTCTAATTGTGTGGATTGCCACAGGTCGAACTTCAACAACGCGACGAATCCGAACCACCAGACGGCAGGCTTCAGTATGAATTGCACGGAGTGTCACACAACCTCGGCGTGGCATCCGGCGTCGTTCAATCATGCAAGCACAAACTTCCCGCTGACGGGGCGGCACGCAACGATTCAGTGTCAGGATTGCCACGTGAACGGGAATTATCAGCTGCAGTACACGGACTGCTATCCCTGTCACACGGCGCAGTATGCATTGCCGACGAATCCGAACCACGTGCTGGGCAACTTCAATCATGACTGCGCGCCGTGCCACACGACGACGGCATGGTTGCCGTCCACGTTCAATCATGCGACCACGGCGTTTCCGTTAGTTGGCGCGCATCAGACGGTGACGTGCAACCAATGTCATCGCAACAATCAGTATCAGAATCTTCCGCACACGTGCTGGGATTGCCATGCGACGGCCTTCAACAATACGACCAATCCCAACCATCAGCAGGGACAGTTCAGTCACGATTGTTTGACGTGCCACACTCAATCGGCGTGGCATCCGGCGTCGTTCAATCATGCAAGCACAAACTTCCCGCTGACGGGGCGGCACGCAACGATTCAGTGTCAGGATTGCCACGTGAGCGGGAATTATCAGCTGCAGTACACGAACTGCTATCCCTGTCACACGGCGCAGTATGCATTGCCGACGAATCCGAACCACGTGCTGGGCAACTTCAATCACGACTGCGCGCCGTGCCATACGACGACGGCGTGGCTGCCGTCCACGTTCAATCATGCGAACACGGCGTTTCCGTTGACCGGGGCGCATCTGGCAACGTCGTGCAACCAGTGCCATGTGAACAACCAGTACCAGGGTTTGCCGACGGCGTGTGTGGGTTGTCATCTCACCGACTTCAACAACACGACCAACCCAAACCACGTGGCTCGCAACTTCAGTCAGAACTGCACAGAGTGTCACACAACGGCGGCGTGGAGTCCGGCATCGTTCGATCATAACAACTCTGCATTCCCGCTCACGGGACGGCACGTAACGACGCCGTGCGTCTCCTGTCATGTCAACAACAACTACAACTTGACGTATCAGGATTGTTATCAATGCCATGCTGCGCAGTATGCACAGCCGCAGAACCCCAATCACGTGACGCTCCAGTTCAGCCACGATTGCACACCGTGCCACACGACGACTGCCTGGAGGCCGTCAACATTCAACCACGACCTGCAGTATTTCAGGATTTATTCGGGCAAACACCGCGGGAAGTGGACCTCCTGCTCACAATGTCACCCGACCCTCGGGCAGTACCAGATCTTTACCTGCATCAGTTGTCACGAACATCGCCAGAGCGAGATGGATCGCGAGCATCAGAACGTTCCGAACTATCAGTACAACAGTCAAGCATGTTACAGTTGCCATAGGAATGTGTGATGAAGAAGACCGTGGTGGTGATAGGAATGCTTGCGGCGTGCATGCTGCAGGCGGAAGAGAAGATTGTTCGTGGAACCGTTACCTACCTTGCGGGCGGGAGTGTGTACACCTCGCTGGGTCGCGGAAGCGGCGTGCAGGACTCGACGCTGCTGTACGTCGTTGCCGGACGGGATACCACTGCGGTGCTGAAGGTGTACGCTGTGAGTTCCAAGTCGTCGGTATGCAGGGTCGTGAGCGCGCTGCGTCAGATTGTGGTCGGCGATGAGGTGTGGGCGAGAGTCATCCTGCTCGAGCAGAAGAAAGCCGACCCCGCCGCACCCCAACTGGAGCGAACGTCCGGCGAGCCGCTGCCGAATCCTCAGCCGGTTCGATCGTCATCCATCGCAGAACGCTCGCCGTTCACGCTGCAGGGACGCGTGAGTGCACAGTACTTCACGTCGCTTTATGAGAACTCTGCCTTCAACATTACGCAACCGGGTGTTGTGCTGAACTTGCGCGGCGGGCTGCGTGATGTGCCGCTGCAGGTCGAAATCCTTGCCAACCTTCGCTCGCTCACCATCGGCAATCGGAGTCCGTTTTCGAAGCGCGCGGTTAACCAATCCCGCATCTACGGACTTTCGGTAACATACGACGACGGTGATCGGATTCTCTCCGTTGGAAGGATCATCCCCATCTATGCGCCGTCCATCGGTTATGTGGACGGGCTGATGGCTTCGGCAAAGCTCGGTCCCCTGCTTGTCGGAACGACGCTTGGGTATCAGCCGGACTTCACGCTCCGGAGTATCTCCACCGAGTACAAGAAGGTCGCCCTGTTCGCGCAAGTGTCGGTGCCCGCGCCGTCGCAACTCTCCGTTGGTGCGGCGTATGCGAGGACGTACTATCGTTCCGCTCTCGACCGCGAAGTGGCGAGCCTGCTGCTCAACGCTTCGATTGGCAGCAGCCTCTTTGTGTATGGGAATGTCGAGACAGATTTGCGGAAGAAGGCGGGGAGCGAGTTCATTCTCTCGCCGCGTTTGACCGCTGCCTATATCCATCTCACGTATCGCATCGCAGGGTCGCTCAGCGTAGGAGTCGGTGCCGACGCTGCGCGTCCGTATTACAGCTTCCGCGCGGTCCGCGACATCCCCGATTCGCTGCTCATTGATGATCTGCGATCCGGATTGAGCCTGACGTTCAATTGGTTCCTTCCCGCGGGCATCGCTCTGACAAACACCTACCGGCCGCGCAACGCACCGGAGGCAGCCTTCGGCAGGGAATACTCCAACATCTCATCCCTTTCATTCAACGACATTCTTTCCTCAGGCATTGCCGTGCGTTCGACGGTGAACCTGCATGCGAACCGCTACACGCACGCATCGGGCTACGGTGTTGCCGTGCAGCGGGCGTTCGGCGCGCTGTTCGATGTCACCGCGCGCATCCAACGTAGCGGTTACACCGTGCGTCAGACAAACCAGCGCGACCACAGTACAACCCTCGGCGCCGACCTTCTCGTCTTCATCACTCAGTCCCTTACCTTGATGACGACGTTCGATAGGCTGGACGGCTACGGCACGATATCGAACTCCGTTTTCGCTGAACTGAGCGTGAGGTTTTGAGGGCGTTGATTTTCATTTCACTCACAAGCATGCACATCGAGCAGGAGAGATAACGAGATGGAGACCATCTACACGTCGGTCATTTTCCTGATTCTTGTGAGCCTGGTTGCCGTTCCGTACTGGCGTCGCGTTGCCCGCCATCATCGTGAGGCCGCGGAAAAATATGAGAAGAGTCGGCGAATGGGCATTACGGCTCCTGTGACGCTGCATCCGCATTTCGATCTGACGGATTGCATCGGCTGCGCGAGCTGCGTGCGCGCCTGTCCCGAGCATGTGCTCGGAATTGTTCAGGGGCGACCGGCCATCATCAACGGCACAAAGTGCGTCGGTCACGGTCTGTGTGCCGATGTGTGTCCCGTCGGGGCCGTGACCCTTGCATTCGGTACGCCGCGCCAGGGGATGGAAATTCCGTTCTACGACGATAACTTTCAAACGAACGTCGCCGGACTCTATATTGTGGGTGAATTGGGCGGGATCGGCTTGATCAAGAACGCGGTGCATCAGGGAATCAAAGGTCTCGAGCACATTGCCTCGTCGCGTCGCTCGAAACACGTGGCCGATTTCGATGTCGTGATTGTCGGTGCGGGGCCTGCCGGACTTGCCGCCGCGCTTGCAGCACAAGCAAAAAACATGCGCTATGTCGTGCTCGAGCAGGACGAAATCGGCGGCGCGATTCTCCACTATCCGCGACAAAAGCTCGTCCTCACCAGCCCCGTCGAGCTGCCGCTCTACGGCAAGCTGAAAGTTTCTGAAATCTCGAAAGAAGAATTGCTTGCCATCTGGCAGGACATTGTCGGGCGGTTCCGGCTGAACATCCTGACCGGCCAGAAGGTGGAGGCGATCCACGCGTTGAACGATCACTTCATCGTGAAGACGCAAGGTGCGGAATTCCGAGCCGCCAACGTTATGCTTGCGTTGGGTCGGCGCGGCAGCCCGCGCAAACTGGGCGTGCCGGGCGAGCAGCTCACGAAGGTGATGTATAGATTGATCGAAGCCGAAACCTACAAGCACAAACACATCCTCGTCGTGGGCGGCGGTGATAGCGCGGTGGAAGCTGCTATCGGCCTTGCAAGTCAGGTCGGAAATACCGTGACGATAAGTTATCGCAAGGAAGAATTCGTGCGGTTGAAGGAGAAGAACGAACAGAAGGTGCAGCAGTTCATTGAATCCGGCAAGCTCAACGTCATCTTCTCCTCGCAGGTTGTGGAGATCAAGTCCGACGCCGTGATTGTGCAGGAGCGCGGGAACATTATGCACAACTTGCGCAACGACTTCGTCTTTGTGTTTGCTGGAGGAGAGATGCCGACCGAACTGCTGAAACGATGCGGCATCAAGATGCGACCGGTGGAGGTCGAAGCACAGGCAGCGGCAGCCTAACCAGGAAAGGAGGAACAACGATGACGACAGGGAAGATTTTGCGCCGGACGATGATGACGGTTTTTCTCACCCAGCTTCCATCCTTTCTTGTTTCTCAGGAATCTCCGCACGGCCCGATACGCTTAGCCTGCGCATCGTGTCATAGCACGGACTCGTGGAAGATGAAAAGGGACGCGACGTTTCGCCACGCATCAACGGGCTTTGCACTCACCGGCGCACATGAGGCTGTGAAGTGTGCGAGCTGCCACGCCGGGTTGAAGTTTGTCAAAACCTCTTCCGCGTGCACCGCCTGCCACACGGATGTGCACAAGGCAGAACTCGGTATGCTCTGCGTGCGGTGCCACACCACAACATCGTGGAAAGTCACCGACATGCTGCAGAAACATCAGGCGACGCGGTTTGCCCTGCTTGGCAGGCATGCCTCGCTCACATGCGAAGCATGTCATACCAATGCTGCCCAGCAGTTGTATGCCGGCACACCGATCGAGTGTGTGGCGTGCCACCGCAGGGAGTACGCGCAGACGGCATCGCCCAATCATGCGGCGGCGCAGTTTTCTACCGATTGCCTGCAGTGCCATCAGCCGGCCGCGCGAAGCTGGGGCACGGGGTTCGATCATGCGCGCACAGCCTTTCCGCTTGTGGGTGCACACGCCGCAACTGCCTGCTCACAGTGTCACGCCGGCAATCGTTTCCGCGGATTGGATGCAGCGTGCGTTGGCTGTCATCGCTCGGAGTACGCGAACGCAACGAATCCTGCACACGCCGCAAACGGGTTCTCCACCGAGTGCCGCTCCTGCCACACGCAGTCTACCTGGCGACCGGCAACGTTCGACCACGCCAGCACGGGCTTCCCTCTTACCGGCAGGCACGCGACCACCGTGTGCGCATCGTGTCACATCAACAACAACTACGCTCTGACGTACCAGGACTGCTACCAGTGTCACGCGCAGCAATTCGAGCAGGCGGCGAATCCGAATCACGTCGCCTCACAATTCAGCCACGACTGCACGCCGTGTCATACCACAACGGCGTGGCAACCTTCGACGTTCGATCACGATGCGCGCTCGTTCAGAATCTATTCGGGAAAACACCGCAACAAGTGGACGTCCTGCACCCAATGCCATCCTACCCCGACACAATATCAAGTCTTCACCTGCCTCAGTTGCCATGAGCACGAACAAACCCGCATGGACGATAAGCATCGGAACCGACAGGGATACATCTATGCGAGTCCGGCGTGCTACAGCTGCCACAGGAATGTGTGAGGAAACGGGCGGATGCGATTCAAGAATTTTCCTTGACTTCCGACATTGTGTATTGTACATTGGGTCGAACGGAACACGCCGCACGTACCTTCAGTATTTCGATGGCAAAACAAAAACCCATCAACGGTCAAATCGTAACAAAGGCTATTCTCCAGAAGGAGCTTGCTGCTTTTGGTGCACGCCTTGAGAAAAAGATCGAGCAAAAGCTCGAACGAAAGCTTGAAGAAAAGCTTGAAGAAAAGCTCAATGCCAAGCTGGGGGTCGTCGTGGAGACGCTCAAGGCCTACACGGACGCAACTGTCGCCCGGTTGGACGAGAAGATGCAGTACCATTTTACAAACCTTGTTCAAGAAATCCGGCGCGACTACTCCAAAACAAAGAGCACACTGGATGACCATGAGCAGCGGATATCGGCGCTCGAATCAAAAACACCATAACGCATCATCGCAGAGGACATTTGAAAGCGGTCATCTCAGGCCTGAGACGACCGCTTGTGTTTTTCGGGTGCAGCCTTATTCCTCGTGAGAACAATTGATTCGTTCGTGCCCTGTCATCGACTCTGAGTCTATTTGGCGTGAGCCAGTCTGATCGCATGGTGACCAATTACCGTAAACAGTTCATTCTTCTTTCGGTTCTGCTCTTCTTTCTCACGTTCGTTCTGCCGCTTGATCTCAGAGATCGGGAAAGCGCTTCGGATGCACTGCAGGCGCTGCAGTTGTGGACGCAGTCGCGCGCGTACCCGTTTGCCGATATCTCGCCCGATGCCCAGTACCGGGCTTTCGAAAACGTGAAGCAGACAATGACCGAGGCGCGCTCGTCGGCGCTCGATATGTGGCGATCGATCGGCCCGATCAACTTCGCGGGAAGAATGCTCGCCGTGGCGTTGAATCCGCTGAATCCCTCGACGGTTTACGCAGGCTCGGCAAGCGGCGGGTTGTGGCGCTCGTTTACCGGCGGGCTCGGCGGGGACTGGCATCGAGTGGAAACCGGTTACCCGGTGCTTGGTGTGAACGCCATTGCCATCCATCCAACCGACACGAACACCATCTACATCGGGACGGGGGAGGTGTATCGCTACCAGGGTTCGACGGGCGGCATCGTCATCCGTACGACGCGCGGAAGTTACGGCATGGGCGTTTTGAAGACCACCGACGGCGGCGCAACATGGACGAGGAGCCTCGACTGGTCGTACCATCAACAGCGCGGGGTGCAAGCTATCAGGCTGAATCCTCTGAACCCGAACACAGTGTTTGCAGCAACCTCGGAAGGGATTTTCAAATCGAAGGATGCCGGTGCAACATGGTATCAGACACTGAGCGCGCTGCTTGCACAGGACATCGTCATCAACGCGTGGGATACAACACAGGTGCTTGCAACATGCGGCAACTTCGGCTCACCGGGTCGCGGCGTCTATCGCTCGACCGATGGCGGCGAATCCTTTTCGATGATCGGCGGACTGCCGGCGTTCTCGGGCAAAGGGATGCTTTCGCAACAAAGGTCGAACCCGCTGTACGTACTCGCAAGTCTTGCCGATAGCACCACGGGTACGGGCACACTCTGGCGCACGACGGACTTCGGTGCAAGCTGGACACTTCTGAGCAGCGAGGCGCTCTACGGCGTCCAGGGCTGGTACTCGCAATTCGCTGCCGTGCACCCCACCGACGCAAATCAGGTGGTGCGAGGCGGCGTGTACATTTTCAAGTCAACCAACGGCGGCGTCACCTCTTCGCAGCGATCCGGTGCGTACTACGACATGCACAACTTCGCTCATCATCCTACCAACCCCAACATACTGTATGTGGTGAGTGATGGCGGCGTCTACCGTTCGACGGACTTCGGCGAGACGTATGAGAACGCGAGTCAGGGACTGCTGACGTCGCAGTTCTACAACGGCTTCTCCTGCTCGGCGCAGGATTCGTTCATGGCATTGGGCCACGTGCAGGATCATTTCGGCTTCAAATACGTCGGCTCGCTTTCATGGCCCTCGGGCGGCGTGGATGAGATTGGGTGGACGGCGATCAATCAACAGAACGATCTGATTCAGTATGCGGGAAACCGCGGAGGCGGCAGCATCTACCGATCAACGAACCGCGGCGTCTCGTTCAGTTCGCTGCCGGGGAATTTCAGCGGGGCGGCATGCTGGAATACTCCGTTTGTTCTTTCGGCGTCGCATCCAAACGTCCTCTATTTTGGAAGAAGCGTCGTTTCTAAGACGACGAACGGGGGCACGAGCTGGTTTGCAACCAACGCCGGTGTGCCGCTCGACGGCAATCCGATGCTTTCGATGGCGATTGCGCCGACACATCCCGACACGGTTTTCGTGGGTACGGTGCCGGGCATCGCACGCCCTCATCTGTTCAGGACGACGAACGGCGGAATCACGTGGGAGGATGTCACCGGTCCGCTTCCGAACCGCTACTACATGGATATCGCCGTTGACCCGCGCGATGCGCGTGTTGTGTACGTGGCCATCGGTGGCTTCGATACGATGCGGGTCGCAAAGTCAGTGGATTGCGGCCTGAGCTGGAGTGACATCAGCGGCACGCTGCTGAATGTGCCTGCCACCGCGGTTGCGATTGATCCGTTCAATACGAATCATGTGTATGTTGGGACGGACGTCGGCGTGTTCGTCTCGACCAATGGCGGCGCAGCGTGGATGAGCTTCAACGACGGATTGCCCGAAGCTGTGATTGTTGCCGACCTCGTCGTCTCGCCATCCCACCGCGTGCTGCGTGCAGCGACGCACAGCAATGGTGTGTATGAGCGACGACTTCTCAGCTCCCTTACTGCTGTGGGAGAGGAACCTGAGCAGCCGGCAGTCATGGTGCTGGAACAGAACTATCCAAACCCGTTCAACCCCTGGACAACCATTCGATTCAAGTTTCACGGTTCAGGTCTTGTGTCGTTGAAGGTGTACGACGTGCAAGGGCGCGAGGTGGCAACACTGGTGGATGGGGTTCAGGATGCAGGTGGCGAGAAGCGTCATGGCGCCACAGGCCCCCAGTTCAAGTCGGTGAGGTTTGACGGCACTGGGTTGGCCAGCGGTGTGTACTTCTATCAACTACGCGCGGGACGTTTTGTCTTGACCAGGAAGATGCTGCTCATACGTTAGGCTCTGTGCGTCTACGCAAACTGCCGCGAGGCTTCATGTCATCGTAATGTGTTGAAAGGTACGCGGTCACCCATCTCCCATTATGTCGGGGAGAAATGGAGAAGAAGATTTCTCGAGAAACGTGGTCTTGCCTCTTGTGTTGTGAACGTGTGCGTTGTATATTGCAACCACAATCCTCTCGCATTCAATCTTCACCGATACCAAAACTCGTTTCACCGAAAGGAAGGCCATGAGACTCCTTCGCGTGCAGCATTCTCCGCGCCGAACCGTCATCT
The DNA here is from genome assembly GCA_037441705.1 of Ignavibacteriales bacterium. Taxonomy (GTDB): domain Bacteria; phylum Bacteroidota; class Ignavibacteria; order UBA10030; family UBA6906; genus CAADGV01. The sequence goes on along the minus strand of JBBIRR010000001.1, from coordinate 213,037 downwards.
ATCATCCGTCGTTCGGCGATCTGGTCAAGCGCCTGCGGTGCCTGTTGGGCGCACACGACTATGAAACCGTTCTGGAATACCCCAGTGTGGGAGCGAAAGAAGAGATGTGTCTGCACTGTTTGAAGGAGCGCTACAGCATCTCGGGGCGGCAGGCGCCTGTTTTCAAAGCGCCCAATCCTGCTTGAGCATTCTTGCTTTCCTTCCCCAATTCTACTATCGTTGTACGTAGCCACTTCAACCCACCAGCTTCGGTGATAACCATGAAGAAAGAGCTTGCATGCGTGGGGTTGGTGTTTGTTCTTTTGGGGTCTGCCGTTGCGCAGGATACCTTTTCCATTGTTGCGGTGGACACCGTGACGGGCGAAATCGGCAGCGCAGGGGCATCGTGCGTTGGTGCCATCAACGGCGTCGGGGCGTTTATTCTCAGCGACGTGCTGGAAGGGATCGGCGCTATCCACACGCAGGCCTCCTACCTTGAAGCCAATCAGCTTACGGCGCGACAGCGCATGCTTGCCGGCGATTCCCCCCAGCAGATCATTGATTACATGGTTGCGCACGATGCGCAGAACAATCCCACGATCCGTCAGTACGGCGTGGTTGATCTTCGTCGACGCGGCGAAAGCGCCGCCTACACCGGCGTGAATTGCATAGACTACAAGAATCACGCAACGGGGAGAGGGTACGCCGTTCAGGGCAACATTCTCTCCGGCCAAATGATTATTGACACGATGAAGAATACCTTCCTGCGCACGCCGGGACCGCTTGCCGATCGTTTGATGGCAACACTCGAAGCGGCGAAAATCATCGGGGCGGATACGCGGTGTGCCTCGCGCGGCACGTCGTCTCGTTCGTCGTTCATCAAAGTTGTGCGCATCGGCGACGGGTCCGTTCCCTACCTGCAGAAGATCGTTCCGGATTCCCCCGTCGGAAGCGATCCGATCACCATCCTGCACACGATGTTCGATCAATGGAAGGATTCGCTTCGCACGCGTGTCGATCCGTTCCTCTCACAACTTGCTGTCACGCCCGATTCTCTGCCGGCCAACGGAACGTCTGCGGCAGCGATTCTGATCATCCCCAAAAACAATTCCGACACGCTGCTTGCGCCGGGACGAACGATCCTGCTGCGCAACACAGGAGCCGGAACCCTCGGGGCCGTCAGCGACAACGGGAATGGCACATACTCCGCGACGCTCACCGCCCCGACGCTTCCGGGAACCGACACGATCTCGGCACGCGTCGTTTCCGGTACGGACACGGTGGCGATTTTCTGGAGGCGTGCCGTGCGGTATTTCAATCCATCTTCTGTGGCTTCGATGCAGCCCCTGGTGCCTTCGACACTGGTACTGTTTCAGAACTATCCCAATCCTCTCAATCCGTCAACGACAATCCGCTACGGAATTCCGCGCGCTGCACATGTGTTGTTACGCGTGTACGACCTTCTCGGTCGTCCGGTTCGCACGCTCGTTGCGGAACATCAGAGCGCGGGCTATTATGCCGTGCATCTTGATCTGTCCGATATTCCGTCGGGGGTGTATTTCTATCGGCTCGAAGCGGAGAATGAACTGCGAGTTCAGAAACTGGTTCTTGTTCGATAAGAACGTCCTCGCATATGCCGTCGTAAGATTTTCATTTTCTCTCTCATCATTTCAGAAGGACTTGACCGATGCCACGTACCGTCACCTGCGGTTTGATCCAGTGTTCCATTGCCACCTCCAACGACCGGCCTCTCGACGTCATCAAGAAGGCGATGATTGACAAGCACATTCCCTTCATCGAGGAGGCGGGGAAGAAAGGCGTGCAGATTCTCTGCTTGCAGGAAATTTTCTACGGACCCTACTTCTGCGCGGAACAGAAATCCAAATGGTACAACATGACGGAAAAGATCCCCGACGGACCGACGGTGAAGCTGATGCAGGAGTTTGCAAAGAAATATAAGATGGCGATGGTTGTACCGATCTACGAAGAAGAGATGACGGGAGTGTATTACAACGCCGCTGCCGTGCTCGATGCCGATGGATCGTATCTCGGTAAGTATCGCAAGACGCACATCCCGCAGGTGGATCCGGGATTTTGGGAAAAATTCTATTTTCGTCCCGGCAATCTCGGCTACCCGGTGTTCAGCACACGCTACGCTAAAGTGGGTGTGTACATTTGTTATGATCGCCATTTTCCGGAAGGGGCGCGCTGCCTCGGACTAAATGGGGCGGAGATAGTTTTCAATCCGTCGGCAACGGTCGCGGGACTCTCGGAATATCTCTGGGAGTTGGAACAGCCGGCACATGCCGTTGCCAACGGGTACTTCGTCGGCGCGATCAATCGGGTCGGCATCGAAGCGCCGTGGAACATCGGCGAGTTTTATGGCAAGAGTTACTTCTGCAACCCGCGCGGCAAAATCATCGCGCAAGCCAGTCGCGACAAAGATGAGCTGGTTGTTGCCGATCTCGATCTGGACATGATCAAAGAAGTGCGGGAGGTGTGGCAGTTCTTCCGGGATCGCCGGCCCGACCTGTACAAACAGCTTGTCGAAATGTGAGAGATGTGCACATGTGCCTGAACCTTGAACCTTGAACCCCAACGCCGAACCCCGAACCAGAATAATTACCATCACAAGAAACCACCGATCCTTCACGTCGCGCTAAGACTCAAGAACATGACTTCACAAGAAATCACCGACCTCACCGCCCGATACACCTACGGCACGTGGCGCTTCCAAAAAGGCTGGAAACCTCTGCACATCGCCGATGCCGAAGGTTGCTACTTTGTTGATGGGAATGGCAAGCGCTATCTTGACTTCTCCTCGCAACTGATGTGCGTCCATCTGGGACACAAGAATGCGGCGGTTATTGCAGCCATCGAGCAGCAAGCGCGCACACTTCCCTATATCGGTCCCGGGTACGCAACGGAGGTGCGTGCCGAGCTGAGCATGGAGTTGCTGGATGTTTTGCCGCAAGGATTGGAGAAATTTTTCTTCACAACGTCCGGGACGGAAGCGAATGAGGCGGCGTTCAAGATTGCGCGCATGTATACAGGCAGAACGAAGATCATCGCGCGCTATCGGAGTTACCACGGCTCGACGATGGGTTCGATTGCCGCAACAGGCGATCCGCGGCGCTGGGCAATGGAGCCGGCCGGGAAGATTCCCGGTGTCATCTTCGCACCGGAGGTGAACTGCTACAAATGTCCGCTGTTGCATCACTATCCCGAGTGCGGCATCGCGTGCGTCGAGTACATCGAGCACATGATTGAAAATGAAGGCGATGTCGCCGCTGTGCTGGTCGAGCCTGTTGTTGGAACCAACGGCGTGCTCGTGCCGCCGAAGGAATACCTGCCGCGCTTGCGGGCGATCTGCGACAAGCACAACGTACTGCTGATTGCCGATGAAGTCATGAGCGGATGGAGCCGCACCGGCGCGTGGTTCGCTGTCGATCACTGGGGCGTGAAGCCCGACATCCTCACAACGGCAAAAGGTATTACGACGGCGTACGTGCCGCTCGGCTTGTGTGCCACGACGAAATCCATCGCAGCCTATTTCGACGATCACTACTTCTCGCACGGGCACACGTACGAAGCCCATCCGTTGACGCTGGCACCCGCCATTGCAGCAATTCGAGAAATGAAAAGACTGGATACGAACACGCGGGCACGGGAACTGGGGACCTACCTCGGCGAGAAGTTGCACGCGCTGAAGTCAAAGCACAAAAGCATCGGTGATGTTCGGGGCATCGGACTCTTCTGGGCAGTCGAGTTGGTGAAGAATCAGAAAACGAAAGAGCCTTTCAACACCAAGGCCGACAAAGTCTCCGGCAAGCCGCTTGTGGTGGACAAGGTCGCCGCCGAGATGATGAAGAACGGTGTGTTCGTGCAGGCGTGGATCAGCCATTTCGTGATCGCTCCGCCGTTGATCATCACGAAAGAAGAAATCGACAGCGGCGTGACAGCGCTGGATGAGGCGTTGAGGATAGCTGATGAGGAGGTTGTACTGCTTAGTTGAATCCGGATTGTGGATGCTGGATTCAAGATTGTGGCTGCTGGATTCTGGGTCTGCAGATGGACGGTTAATCAAAGAAAGGAGGATTGAGGAATGGAAGCTGGGTACAAACGATTGGACAGCTACAAACTTTCCCATTCGCTCGCCGTGAGAGTTCATCAAATGACTCTGGCTTTGCCGAAGTTTGAGTGGTATGAAGAAGGCAGTCAGGTCAGAAGGTCATCAAAATCCATCTCCGCCCAGATAGTAGAAGGATTTGCTCTGCGTAAGTATAAAGCTGAGTTTCTTCACTATGTCTATCGGGCATACGGATCATGTGAAGAGACGACAGAGCATTTGACCTTTCTGCTTGAAACAGGTTCACTAACGGATCAAAGCTTGTACAAGGATCTCGTCTCGGAATATGTTCGACAGAGCAAAATGCTGCTCCGGTTCATCGAAGCTGTGGAGGCTTCTCACTCAACTCCAGGATTCCTAAAAGAGCCAACTTCTGATTATGATCTGTTCTTGAGTCCCCAATCAAACATCATGAATCCAGAATCTGACGACCCCAACCCTCTATGAACACTCTCGCTCCCAAACTTACTCCTGAGCAATACGAAGCCAACTTCGCGGAGCTGCATCCCCCGTTCAGCACCAACTCCGCTGTGGCGGAGGCGAATAGGTGTTTGTATTGTTACGACTCGCCGTGCACAAAGGCGTGCCCGACGCACATTGATATTCCTACATTCATCAAAAAAATCGCGACGGGCAATCTGAAGGGATCGGCAAAAACGATTTTGAAGTCCAATTGGGTTGCGTTGACGTGTGCGAAGGCGTGTCCCGTGGATGTGCTGTGTGAAGGCGCGTGTGTGTACAACGAACGCGGCGAGCAGCCGATTCAAATCGGACGCTTGCAGCGTTATGCGCTTGACTGGTACTTCGAACACGGAATGCCGCCGCTGTTCCAGCCGAAGCCGAAGAACGGCAAGTCCGTTGGAGTCATCGGTGCGGGCGCGGCGGGACTTGCCTGTGCTGCCGAAGCGGCGCTGCTTGGGTTCGATGTGACGGTGTACGACGCAAAGCCGAAGCCGGGCGGGTTGAACACCTGGGGCATCGCGCCCTACAAGATGTCGCAGGAGGATGCCCTCAAGGAAGTGAAACTGGTCGAGAGTTTCGGCGTGAAGATTCACTCAGGCGTCAAAGTCGGCAAGGACGTAACGCTTGCAGAGCTTGAGCAGCGGCACGACGCAATTTTTCTCGGCGTGGGGTTGGGGATATCATCGCGTTTGAACATTCCCGGCGAAGATCTGTCGGGCGTGGTGGATGCCATTGATTTCATCGAACGCGTTACGACGCGCAACTGGCCTGCAATAGATGTCGGTCGTCGCGTTGCGGTCATCGGCGCGGGCAACACGGCGATTGATGCGGTGACCGAAGCGCGGCGTCTCGGTGCCGAACACGTCATGATCATCTACCGACGAAGTCGTGAGGAAATGCCGGCGTACGAGTTCGAATATGAGCTGGCGAAGAGCGATGGTGTTCACTTTCAGTTTCTCACCGCTCCGGTCCGCATCATCGGCAACACGCACGTGGAGGCGATCGAGTGTGTGCAGATGAAGCTCGGCGAGCCGGATGAAGAAGGCAGGCGCAGACCTGTGCCCGTGCCCGGCTCGGAGTTCCGAATTCCTGTGGACATGGTTATCAAGTCTGTGGGGCAGCGGATTGAAGAGACGTTCCTCGGCACGATTCCGGGATTACGCATCGAACGCGGCAGGGTGTGGGTGAACTCGGAAACAATGCAGACAAGCAATCCCAAATACTTTGCCGGCGGCGATTGCATCAACGGCGGCAAGGAAGTGGTGAATGCTGCAGCCGATGGGAAGCAGGCGGCCCATGGAATAAACCAACTCCTGATCCCGCAGAATAGATAATGAAGTTGGTATTCAGCTCTCGTGCTCTTCTTGAGCTTACGTTGCGTGAGATTGACAAGTCGGATGTGGAACTTACGATTGCAGAACCAGACAAGACCATCGAAGGACGCCTCGGTAGGAGAATCTATCAGAAAGTCATTCATGACCGGATTCTCTTGAAGCCTATGCTCTATCGAGTTGTTGTTGAAGTGTTGGAGAATGCGTATTCTGTTATTACGGTGTACAAGACATCGAATATCAAAAAATATATGTGAGGAGAACGATGAAAGTGATTTATGACCCACATACCGATACCATGAACGTCGTTTTCAGGGACGAGCGAATCAAGGAAAGCGATGAAATACGAGAAGGCATCGTTGTTGACTTTGGTTATGATGGCAACATCGTCGGATTCGAAATCCTCAATGCAACGCAGCATATAACACAGCCAAGTGCTATGACCTTCGAACTGAAGACAGAAAATGGCAATTCATGAAGGAAGCGGTGAATGCCGCGGCTGATGGAAAGAAGGCGGGCAGGGGATCCTTGGATTCCTCGTCGGCACAAGATGACGGTGGAGCTGGAAATCAGAAGCTCCCAATTCAAAGTACCGAAGAAGACTCCAAGGAGCAACAGATCAGAAGCATCAAATCTCAAATCCCAAATTCCAAACAAATCGCAAGCTTCAAAATTCAAACTACAAAGTGGAGGCTTCCCGGAGCCGCCGATCACAAGAGTTTCAAATTCCAAATGGTTTGCAGCTTGCTTGGTTTTTGGGATTTGGACTTTGTTTGTAATTTGCGGTTTCAGTTTTGAAATTTGTAAGGAGTGAGCAACGATGATTGATCTTTCAGTAAACTGTGCCGGCATCACATCCCCCAACCCCTTCTGGCTCGCTTCTGCCCCGCCGACAAACTCTGCGTATCAAGTGTGCAAAGCCTTCGAAGCCGGCTGGGGCGGCGCCGTCTGGAAAACCATCGGCGAGCCGGTGATGAATGTCTGCAACCGCTACGGCGCGGTGGATTACAACGGACAGAAAATCCTCGGCCTGAACAACATCGAGCTGATCAGCGACAGGCCAATTGAGGTGAACCTGCGTGAGATCGCCGAGACGAAGAAACTCTGGCCCGATCGCGCCGTTGTCGTTTCACTGATGGTCGAGTCGAAGCGCGAAGCGTGGCACGACATCGTGAAGCGAACGATTGACACGGGCGCCGATGGGATTGAACTCAACTACGGCTGTCCGCACGGCATGAGTGAGCGCGGCATGGGCTCGGCGGTGGGACAAGTTCCCGAGTATTGTCAGATGATCACCGAATGGGTGATGGAAGCCTCGACGGTTCCCGTGCTCGTCAAACTCACGCCGAACGTAACAGACGTCCGCTATCCGGGCCGCGCGGCGAAGCGAGCAGGCGCGAACGGCATCTCGCTCATCAATACCATCAACACGATCATGGGCGTTGATCTTGACACGTTCGAGCTGAAACCGGCGGTTGACGGCAAAGGCGGTCATGGCGGGTATGCCGGTCCGGCCGTCAAACCGATTGCCCTCAATATGGTCTCGCAAATCGCCCTTGATCCCGAAATTCAACTTCCTATTTCCGGCATCGGCGGCATTTCAACCTGGCGCGACGCGCTGGAGTTTGTTCTTCTTGGCGCAACCAGCGTGCAAGTCTGCACCGCAGTCATGCACTACGGCTTCAGGATCGTGGAGGATATGATCGAAGGTTTGGAACACTGGATGGAGGAGAAGGGCTACACCTCGCTCGAGCAGGTTCGCGGCAAAGCGCTGCGCGGGATAGACGATTTCGGGAATCTCAACCTTCTGTACAAATCCGTTGCGCGCATTGACGAGGCGAAGTGCATTCAATGCAATCTCTGCTACATTGCCTGTGAAGACAGCGCGCATCAGTGCATCGACAGGATTCCGAAGCAAGTCGGAAAGAACGGCGCGTCCGAGACAATCCTCCAACCGAAAGTTCGCGAAGAAGATTGCGTTGGCTGCCGGCTCTGTTACATCGTTTGCCCCGTGGAAAACTGCATCTCGATGGTGCGGCTCGATGATGGGAAGGAATCCAAGACCTGGAACCAGTTGGTCAAAGAGCTTCCGCAGCCGCTCACGTGGGATGCGCTGCGAGCTTTCCAGAAGAAACATGGGATTGAAATTCACTGACATGACGCTGGGGCAACGCCCTGCTTCTTGAACACGAACATGTACGGTTCGGATGACATTGTCCCTTTATGCCAACCGAATCATCACCCAAACAACAAACAAACATCAATAGGAGGCACTATGAAAAGCGGCAAGTTCTGGCTCGCGGTGTTGGTGGGTGGTGTGGTGGTAAATGTGCTGGATTGGCTTGTGTGGAGTTTGTGGCTTCAACCGGCGTACATCATGCAGAACACGGCACTGTTTCGTCAGGAAGGGAACGTGGCATGGTTCGTTATCGGCGACTTCGTTGCAGTGTTCGTTTTCGCATGGGTGTATGACAAGGTTGCCGCTTCGTTCGGCACAACGGTGAAGGACGGTGCAACCGCGGGTCTCTACCTCGGGATCCTCATGAGCTTCCCGACATACATCTTCATGAACCTGATGTTCAACGGGTTTCCGTACGGGCTATCGTGGATCATGACGATCTACGGCATCATCTGGTATGTGATTCTCGGTGCCGTTGTCGCGGCTGTGATGAAGAAGGGCGCAGCGACAGCATAACAATACCGTAACTCATTGGATGCCGGGCAACGGCAATACGGAATTGTCCGGCATCCGTCTTTCGCGGCTCAGAAAAGTAGAAGAAGTCTTCCCACGGAAGAAGCTGAAGCTCAACTGGTTCGAAGTGACAAGTACGGTGAGTACTTCCGAATTGATTATGAGATTGACGGCGTGAAGGGCAAGGAAATTCTTCGGAGTATATGGATGGTTCCAAGACGTTCCGCGAAAGCACGACTGATTTCTTGTTTTGTTAGGAGGAGAATGAAATGACGGCGAAACCAAAGCCCTATGATGTCGTCGCACTGCTTCAGGACATCCCAGACGAAAAACTCATCCGTGGGATGGTTGGGACGGTCGTTGAGCCGCTTGATGATGAAAATGTTCTTGTGGAGTTCAGCAACTCAGACGGCGAAACTCTTGCCACTGTTCCTGTTCAGATTCAGGCTTTGCTTGTTCTTGAATGGCAAACTGCCTCCGGCGTCTCAAACGCGTGAGACGGCATTAGCCGCCCGCTGGACGAGAAGGTCTAAACCCTAATCTTGAACCTCATGAATCAAGGAGCCATCAATGTCCATCCTCATCAAAAACGGTCGGATCATCACTGCCGATCAGGACTACGTGGCAGATATCTATTGCGAGAATGAACAAATCACTCGCATCGGCAAGCACCTGGACGCGCCGCCGAACGCAACGATAATTGATGCGACGGGAAAGTATGTCTTTCCCGGCTTCATTGATCCGCACGTGCACATCTATCTGCCGTTCATGGGAACGTTCGCGAAAGACACGCATGAAACGGCAAGCAAGGCGGCACTCGTTGGAGGGACGACGACGTTCATCGAAATGATCTGTCAGTCGAGAGCCGAGAACCCGCTGCGCGATGGATTCGAGTTGTGGCGAGGAAAAGCCGAGGGCAAGAGTGCATGCGATTTCACATTTCATCAAGCCGTGACGCGGTTCGACAAGAAGACTGAAGGGGAGTTGAGGGAAATCGTCCGCAGCGGGATAACGAGTTTCAAAGTGTTCCTCGCATACAAAGGCGCGTTCGGCATTACGGACGAGGAGCTGTACCACACCATGCGGCTCGCGAAAGAACTCGGCGTTACTGTTACGGCACACTGCGAGAATGCGGACGCCGTGTTCGAACTGCAGCAGAAGCTGCTCGGCGAAGGAAAGACGGGACCCGAATGGCACTATTGGAGCCGCCCCCCGCGCATCGAGGCGGAAGGCGTGCATCATCTGCTGACCTTTGCCGAGCTGCACGGCACGCACTGCTACATTGTCCATACTAGCTGTGAAGAAGCGCTGCAAGAAGCGCTGCTTGCCATGCAGCGCGGCCTGCATGTGCGGGTCGAGACATTGATTCAGTATTTACTGCTGGACAAAAGTTACGCCGAGCTGCCGAACTTCGAAGGGGCAAAGTACGTCATGTCCCCGCCGCTGCGCGACAAGCGGAATCAGGCTGTGTTCTGGAACGCGATACGTCAGGGACTTGTCTCAACGGTTGCCACCGATCATGCGCCGTTCGATTTTGTCGGACAAAAAGAGATGGGACGCAACGACTTCACCAAAATACCGAACGGCATCCCCTCGCTCGAAGATCGCATCAACTTGCTCTACACCTACGGGGTCTGCGAAGGTCGTCTTGACCTGAACACACTTGTGAATTGTGCCAGCACGCAGGCGGCCCGGTTGTTCGGCTTGTACCCGCGCAAGGGCACCATCGCCGTCGGCAGTGATGCCGATGTGGTGGTGTACGATCCGCAGTATCGCGGAACGATTTCGGCGCGCACGCATCAGCTCAACGTTGACTACAGCGCGTTCGAGGGATGGCAGATCAAAGGCAGGCCGCACGTGGTTACCGTCCGCGGCGAAGTTGCGGCGCGTGACGGAAAGTTTGTCGGGACGGTGGGCCGCGGCAAATTCATCAAACGCGAACCGTTAGCAAGTGGGTGAAAGCGCATGCGGGGGGGTGAGAACGCGCGTTGTTTCTCAATTCACTCAACTTTTCACATTCAAAGGAGACCCCCTATGAAACATCTTCTACTGTTGCTGCTGGTTCTTGTCTGGGCAGGTGGCCCGGCGCTTTCGCAGGAGGTAGAAGTGAGCGGAAAGGTGACCGATCATGCCGGCAATCCCCTCGTCGGTGTGAGCTCGCGAAGTGGGGATGTCAGCGTGAAGCATCCCCACTTCTCTTCGCTGCCGGGATAAGAGGTGCTTGACCTTCGGCTTTCCATTTCCTATCATGAGGCCATCGCATCACGCTTTCTGTCCATTGACAACGGTGTTCTTCTATGCAAACGCAGGTAACCTCCGAACTCGTTGAGGCTGATCTCTCCTCCGTCAACCACAGTCCTCTCATCAATCCCGACATCGCCCCGACCAAAATCGCTCAGCGCACGTGGGGCACGTACCACATCGCCGCACTCTGGATCGGCATGAGCGTCTGCATCCCCACCTACATGCTTGCCAGCGGATTGATTGCCGGCGGCATGAATTGGTGGCAGGCGCTGCTCACCATCACGCTCGGTAACATCATTGTGCTCATTCCAATGGTGTTGAACGCGCACGCAGGAACGAAGTACGGCATTCCGTTTCCGGTTCTTGCGCGTGCCTCATTCGGGACGCTCGGCTCGAATGTGCCCGCATTGCTGCGCGCTGTTGTTGCCTGCGGGTGGTTCGGCATTCAAACATGGATTGGGGGACAGGCATTCAACTCGCTGATCGTCCTACTGCTTCCGCAGTGGGCTATTTTCGAATGGGGACCGGCGATCGGGTTTCTCATTTTCTGGGGAATGAACGTCTACTTCATCATCAAAGGAACGGAATCAATCAAATGGCTGGAAGCGCTTGCCGCGCCGTTTCTGATCATTGTTGGGCTGGCGCTGTTGGCGTGGGCTTATACGCGCATCGGCAGCTTCGGTCCCATGTTTGCCCAGCCGAGCAAGTTCCAGACGGCCGGCGAGTTCTGGGCGTTCTTCATGCCGTCGCTCACCGGCATGGTCGGCTTCTGGGCAACGCTCTCGCTCAACATTCCCGACTTTACGCGCTACGCCCGAAGCCAGCGTGCGCAGATCATTGGTCAGGCCATCGGCCTGCCGCCGACGATGGCTCTGTACTCGTTCATCGGTGTGGCGGTCACCTCCGCCACCGTGGTGCTTTTTGGCGAAGCGATTTGGGATCCGGTCGTCTTGCTGTCGAAGTTCGAAAGTCCCATCGTCATCCTTCTCTCGCTCATTGCTCTTGTCGTTGCAACGCTCACGACGAATATTGCTGCAAATGTTGTCTCGCCGGCAAACGACTTTGCCAATCTGCTGCCGCGAAAAATCAGCTTCAAAACCGGCGGCCTCATCACGGCCGTGCTGGGCATCGTGATGATGCCGTGGAAGCTGCTGTCCGATTACGGTACGTACATCTTCGGCTGGCTTGTTGGGTACTCGAGTTTTCTCGGTCCCATCGCCGGTGTGTTGATCGCGGATTACTATCTCGTGCGGAAGAGAACCCTCAGCGTGCGTGATCTGTATCTACGCGGGGGAGAGTATGAGTTTGCAGGGGGGTTCAATCTTCGGGCGCTCCTTGCCCTTGCCGCAGGCGTCGTGGTCGCGCTCATCGGCTTGTTGGTGGAGCCGTTGCGCTTTCTCTATGACTACGCCTGGTTCGTCGGCTTTGCGGTCGCGTTCGCGGTGTATGCGGCGATGATGAGGAGGAGGGTAGAGTGATGGGGTGACGGAGTGACGCAGTGATGGAGTAGTGGAGTAATGGAGTAATGGAGTATTGGAGTATTGGGGTATTGGAGTGGTGGGAGCTACGGGTTGTATACGTCTATGGGTTCTGATATCTTGTTGACCCAGGAGCCGGTGTCACGTTTATGCTCCAAGCTTTCTATGAGTCGGATCAGTTTGTTCTCCACTTCATAATGCATCTCATCAATGTGCTCGAACTGTTTTCCAGATATCTGACCTGTTACCATCAGTCCAATTGTTCGGGTGAGTGTTTCTGCAAGTGACCCGGCAGCAACATAAAGGTGCTGGATGTACTCGTGGATTGATCTTCTTGCATAACCTTCGGCGATGTTGCTCGAGACGGAATGAGCGGCGTCGTCGATCTGTGACCGGATTTTGAAATCCAATTGGGATTCCTTGTAAACAATGTTGTGAACGATCTTGTAAAGCTCGATGCTATTCTGCCAGACATCAAGCTTCATGTAGCCGCGGTTGACGTTCTTTCGTTTCGTATATTCGGTCATTTGCAACTCCGGATTTCCGGTCCGCAATAGATTCTCACTTGAAGCCTCCGTCCACCACAGGGATGTAATGGAACCCCCACAACTCCAGAACTCCAACACTCCATTTCCGAGACGTTTACCTTGCTAACTCATCCAATTCACACGCGATTCCGGATTCCACTTGATGGTGGTCTTCTTCGGCTTGGTGAGAAACTCGATGGAGCTTTTGCCGGTGATGTCGCACGCACCGAACTTCGACTCATTCCATCCGCCGAACGAGAACGGTTCTCGTGGGACGGGCACGCCGATGTTCACGCCGATCATACCCGCACTTGCACGCTCGATCACGTAGCGGGCAGCGCCCCCGCTTTGCGTGAACACCGATGCCGCATTGCCGTACGGATTGTTGTTCTCAATCTTTAGCGCCTCATCAACCGTGTTGACGCGCATGATGGCAAGAACCGGTCCGAACACCTCCTCGTTCGCAATACGCATTTCCGGACGAACGTGGTCAATCACTGTTGGCCCCACGTAGAAGCCTTCCTCCTTTCCTTGGACCACATAGTTCCGTCCGTCAACGAGAACTTTTGCCCCTTGCTGTTCGGCTTCGGTGATATAGCCCTCGATGCGTTCCTTCGCTTTCTTCGAGATGACGGCGCCGAGATTTTTCCCGGGGATGATCTTCTTTGCTTCTTCACACAATCGCTTGATGATGTGGTCCACGTTGCCGACGGCGACCATGGCCGAAGCGGCCATGCAGCGTTGACCGGCGCAGCCACTCATCGAGGCGGCGATATTGGACGCTGCCATTTCCTCATGCGCGTCGGGAAGGACGATGAGGTGATTCTTCGCCCCGCCCAAACAGAGCGCTCGCTTGAAGTGCGACGTCGCGCGTGCGTACACAAGCTTTGCGACGCGCGTCGAGCCAACGAACGTGAGTGCGTCAATGCCCGGATGGTCGCAAATTGTTTCGACTGCTGTTTGTCCGCCGTGCACGATGTTGAACACGCCGTCGGGAAGGCCGGCTTCCTTCAGCAGTTCCGCGATGCGGATGGAACTGAGCGGCACAAGCTCGGATGGCTTGAGGATCATCGTATTGCCCAGCACCAGTGCATTCGGGATCGTCCAGTTCGGGACCATGTGGGGAAAGTTGAACGGCGTGATCGAGGCGACGACCCCGACAGGATAGCGATCAATTCTGCACTCGACCCCTTTGCTCACCTCGAGAATCTCTCCCGTCACAAGCTGCGGCATCGAGCATGCGAACTCCGTTACTTCGATCGCCTTTTCGATTTCGGCGATTGCCTCGCTCATCGTCTTGCCGTTTTCTTCATGCACCAGTGCGGCAAGCTCCTGCAGATGGTCTTCCATCAAGCGCTTGTAGCGGAAGAAAACCTGCACACGTTCCTTGATGGGCGTTGCCGACCATGCGGGGAAGGCCGCCCGCGCGGCGCGCACTGCCGCATCAACATCCTCCGGCAGCGAGAGCGGCACCCGGGCAATCTGCTGCCCGATTGAAGGATTCATGACAGGTTGGAACTCTCCGGTTCTTGCGTCCACCCACGAGCCGTTCACATAGTTCATCAACACACGAACGCCGTTGGAGGATTTTGTTGCAGAGGCGATGGAGGGTACTTCTGCCGCGAGTGACATGGTGTTGGCTCCTTTCGGTATGGGAAACTACTCGAAGTCGAAAATGGTCTGCACACGGAACGAAAGCCCGGACAGAAGCGGGGAGTGTACTTCTTCCGTTGATGCAAAGCGTGTGCCCGGCGCGTACGCTCCGCCCACGAGTTCGAAGATCTCCACGGAGCGATCGGACGGATCAACGATCCAGTATTCTTTCACGCCATGCCGTTCGTACATCGCCTTCTTTGTTGTCCGGTCGGTTTTCTCCGTTGCCTCCGAAAGAATCTCGACGATGAGATCGGGAGCTGCAATGATATTCCTTTTTGTGATGATGTGGTCACGCTCTCTTGCAACGACTGCGATGTCAGGTTGTGCCACTTCCGTCATGGAGAACACCACATCGGTAGGTGCAACGAACAACTTTCCCCATTTATGGCTGCGAAGGTAGGCCAGCAAGATTTCTGTCAAATAAACAAGGACAAGCTGGTGCTCGGGGATGGGTGCGGGGGTGATGTGCAAATCTCCGTCAATAATCTCATATCTCTTCCCGTCGTTGGGAAGAGTCAGGTAGTCATCGTATGTGAAGATGATGGTCGGAGTCTGCATTGCGACCTCTGGTCATGATGCCGACTCTAATCTTACTGAATCGGGTAAGAAAGTCAAGAGAACTCTTGATTAAACGATTGCGCTGTTGTATGTTGGTAACCGTGAAAGCCAACTCTCCTACCATTACCTGCATCGGCGAAGCGTTGGTGGATTTGGTTGCCACTTCGCCGGGTCCGCTGTCTCACGTCCGAGGATTCGTGAAAGCCCTCGGCGGTGAAGGTGCCAATGTTGCCGTCGGACTTGCCCGGCTCGGCTCGCCCGTTCGCTTTGTGGGAAGGGTGGGCGCGGATGCGTTCGGAACGTTTTTGGTGGAAGAGTTGTCGAAGAACGGCGTCGACACCCGCGGCATCGTGTTCGACAAGAGGCACAAGACGCGCCTCGCGTTTGTATCACTCTCAAGCGATGGGGAGAGAGATTTCGAATTCTGGGAGAAGGAGCCGGCCGGAGAGCAGCTTCTAACCGCCGACATCGACTTCAATGCAGTTGCAGCTTCGTGCATCGTCAACATCGCGCCGCTTTTGTTCATGAAGGAACCGGCACGCTCCACGGCCTTCGAGATTGCAGAGAGGGTGAGAGACATCGGCGGGGTTGTTGCGTTCGATGCAAACGTTCGACTCTCGCTCTGGAAATCCGCTGCCGAAGCCCGGCGCGTGTTGTCTCTCATGGCACGCCGTGCATCCATCTTGCGACTCAATGCCGACGAAGCCAATTTCCTGACGGGAGAAGCAGACCTTGACCGCGCGGCGAGAAAGCTGCGTGCATCGGGTCCTCACCTCGTTGCGATCACGCTCGGTGCGAAGGGAAGCTATGTTCAAACCGCTTCGGTGCGGGCCTTCGTGCGCGGCTTCAAGGTCAAAGCCGTGGACACGACGGGCTGCGGCGATGCCTTCTTTGCCGCCCTGCTGCACGGCATTGCAGCGACGGGGCGCGCGGCCGGTAACCTGACGGAGGAAGAGCTTACGTCCATTTGTCGTTTTGCAAACGCCGTCGGCGCGCTCACTGCACGCAAGCGCGGGGGCGCCGCGGCGATTCCGTATCCGAAGCATGTCGTCCGGTTCATGAAGAAGTCATGACGCTGACCTCAACCCTCGAACCCCGCCTCCGCTTTCTCGATGATCGGCCGCTCGCTGTTGTGGATATCGAGACGACCGGCGGCAATGCGATGTACGGCCGCATCATTGACGTCGCCGTGATTCGTCTTGAGCGAGGACGAGTGGTGAAGGAATTTCACTCGTTGGTAAATCCCGACCGGTTCATCCCGCATGAAATCGAGCAGCTCACCGGCATCACCAACGAGGATGTGTACCACGCGCCGATGTTTCACTCCATTGCCCGCGAGCTGTTCACGATGCTGGCTGGCGCACTTTTCGTCGCACACAACGCCCGGTTTGATTATGGGTTTATCAAGAATGAGTTCAGGCGGTTGGGGCGAGAGTTTTCCGCGCGCTGCCTCTGTACGGTCAAGCTCTCGAAGAAACTCTTTCCCGCCTATCGGCATCACGATCTCGACAGCATGCTGCAGCGGCATCAGATTGTCTGCCGGGATCGTCATCGTGCATTGGGGGATGCACGCGCGCTGCTGGAGGTGTTGTGCGCGCTCGAACGTGAGACGTCGCGAGAGCTGTTCACGAACGCCGTGAATGCCATCCTCAAAACGTCCAGCCTGCCGGCGCATCTGGATAAGGAAGTGATCGAGGAGTTGCCGGAGACACCGGGTGTTTATCTCTTTTACGGCAAGGCGAACGAACTGCTCTACGTGGGCAAGAGTGTCTGCATTCGCGACCGCGTCATGTCGCATTTCTCCGGCGATCATCGCTCCTCTCGCGAGATGGAGATGGCGCAGCAGGTGGCACGCATCGAGGCACGAAAGACGAGCGGCGAGTTAGGCGCGCTGCTGCTGGAGTCGCAATTGATCAAGGAACTGCGTCCCGTGTACAACGTTGCCTCGCGCAGCCATCGCGACATTGTGCTTGCGCGCCGCGTCCTCTCTCCCAACGGGTACGCCCGCATCGAGTTAGAAAAGGTGCACGAAATTGCCATTGACCTCGAAGCGCCCATCATGGGAATCTTCAAGAGCATCAAGCAAGCAAAAGAATACCTTGCCGCCTCTGCAAAGGAATACCGCCTCTGCCACAAGCTGTTGGGTTTGGAACGGACACACTCCTACTGTTTTGCCTATCATCTTCATCAGTGCAGCGGCGCCTGTGTGGGAGAGGAGGAAGCCGCCACGTACAATCGGCGGGTCGAGGAGGCGTTTGCGTCGCGCCGCATCAAAGCGTGGCCCTTCAATGGGGGGATCATTATCGAGGAGCGTAATCCGGTAACCAATGAAGGACAGGCATTTGTGATCGACAACTGGTGTCTGCTGTCGAGCTTTACGTTCAACGAGTTCGGCCAGACCGAATTGTTCAGGCGGACGCCGCGATTCGACTACGACAGCTACAAAATCATTCTCCGCTACATTTCCAATCCGCAGAACCTCCGCACCATTCGGCAGGTGCCGCTCAATCAACTCTACGGCGCAGCCGATAACTATGAGAGGATGGATTGATGAGAGATTCCGGAATGCAACCACGATTGAAGCTTTCATACCCCTGTGAATGGCCCTACGTGGTCATCGGGCGGAGCGAACTGGAACTGCGAGCCGCCGTACGCGAAATCGTTCAGGAGAGAAGTCACACCGTCACGCTCTCCAACACAAGCGCGCACGGCAGATACATCTCGCTCAAGGTACTCGTCGTCGTCCACAATGACGATGATCGGGTGGGTATCTATCACGCGCTCAATAAGCACCCGGCAACAACGGTCGTCATCTAACCCTGCCGGCTCTTCATTTGTCTCGTCTTGCTTGTCATGTGTGGGTTGAGTAAGTTGTCGGTGGAATCCTCGTCGTGCATGAGAAACCTGAAAGGCCAATTCGATGATACTTCCCCTCGGTGATGACAACACGGATCGGACAACGACACCGCTGGTCAACTATGCGCTCATCGCATTGAATGTTATCGTGTTCGTCTTCCTGCAAGGGTTAGGCTCCAACGACAGGTTCACGATGGCGTTCTCCACCGTGCCCGAAGAGATTGCCACGGGCGCGGACGTGGTTACGGAAGATCGTATGGCACGGGATCCGCGCACGGGACGCATCTTCGACATTCCGGGCCTCCAGCCGACCCCCATTTCCGTTTATCTCACGCTGCTGACGTCCATGTTCATGCACGGAGGCTTTGCGCATCTCGGCGGTAACATGCTCTACCTCTGGATCTTTGGCGATAACATCGAAGATCGGCTCGGCCATCTGCGATATCTTATCTTCTATCTTGTCGCCGGGGTACTTGCTTCTCTCGCCCACGTGTCTTCGACCTTCATCTTCGGAGGTAACCCGTACATTCCGAGCCTCGGTGCCTCCGGAGCAATCTCGGGCGTGCTCGGCGCCTATCTTATTCTCTTTCCCGGCAAACGCGTTCGCGTCATCATGTTCAACATGCTCACAGAAGTTCCTTCCCTCATGGCAATCGGGCTGTGGTTTGTGTTTCAGCTGGCGAGCGGCGTTGGCTCGCTCGGTTCGCAAGGCGGCGGGGTTGCGTATGCTGCGCACATCGGCGGCTTCCTAGTCGGTCTTGTGCTGGTGAAGCTGTTCGAGGCGGGACGGAGGGAACCGGATGTGTTCATCGGGAGAGTGCGATGAACTCCTTCCGTGATCGGCGCGTGAACATTCTGTGATGGCAAATGTGTTTGTTTAAGGGAAGGAGGGTCCGCGATGATGACATTCATGACGTTGCTCATGCTTATGCCGGGCGTAGGACAGAAAGGGGACAAGATGGTTCACGAGGAAAAAGCAACATTCGGCGCGGGATGTTTCTGGTGTGTCGAGGCTGTGTTCCAGCGCATCACGGGCGTCACATCCGTTGTGCCCGGCTATGCCGGAGGCACAAAGGATAATCCGACCTATCAGGAAGTCTGCACCGGCACCACCGGGCATGCCGAAGTTGCGCAGATTACGTTCGACCCATCGAAGGTCAGCTACGAGCGGCTGCTCGAGATTTTCTGGGAGGCACACGATCCCACCACGCGTAACCGGCAGGGAAATGACGTCGGAACACAGTACCGCTCGGTGATCTTCTACCACAACGAGCAACAGAAAGCGGCGGCGCAGAAGTCGTTGAAGGAAGCGCAGAAACATTTCGACCGGCCGATCGTCACCGAGATTGCGCCGCTGACAAAGTTCTACGTTGCCGAAGATTATCACCACAACTATTACAACAACAACGCCTTCCAGCCGTACTGCCAGTTCGTGATCAAACCGAAGCTGAAAAAGCTGAAGCTGGAGTAACGTCAGGCGGGAGCGTTGACGGCGTCTTCCACCTCATCGAGCACATCGGGCAGATCGTGATACCAGTCGAGGTGTGGGCTCCACCGCTTACACTCGAGGCAACAGGTTTCGCGCCACTGTTTGCCGCACTGCGGGCATCGTCCCATCGTCTCGAATGTATTCCAGACATAATCGCAGCCGGGTGCACATCGCCACTGGTCTCCTGCGCTCGGCTCCCACGCGCACTTCGGACACGCAATCCGCATTGGCAAGTCCTCCTTCACTCAAACACACAATTGCTGGATGGATGTCTGGCCAATTAGTACGAAGAATTTTCGGGAAGTGCAAACGCTGCCGCGATTTCTCGATACTAATACGCAGCCGCCTTCACGCGGAATTTGTGAACGATAGGATCGTTCATGTGCCACTGACGCAGAATCTTCAGGGCGACGTCGGTCAGCACGAAGTCGGCTTTCAGCAGCAGTTGACCCGTTTCGGTGATGATG
The DNA here is from genome assembly GCA_037441705.1 of Ignavibacteriales bacterium. GTDB lineage: Bacteria > Bacteroidota > Ignavibacteria > UBA10030 > UBA6906 > CAADGV01. The sequence continues at coordinate 193,169 of JBBIRR010000001.1, read as the reverse complement.
TCGTCCAGCAGAATCATCCCGGGGCGTAGCTCGTGCAGCGGCAACAGCCGTTCGCTTTGGTCTGCTGGTCGGGATTGAGCTCCCACCATTCGAGCGATGATGTCCACGTCGTACTTTGCAGGCTGTGTTGCCATGCGCTCGAGGGCAAGCCGGCCGTGGCCTTTTTCGATCTGTGCTTTGTCGAGGTCGATGAGGATGTGCAGCAGCCGCGCGCCCAGCGGGATGTCCTTGCCGCTGATGTTTTCGTTGGCGGGTTCGCCGGAGCCGTCGAAGTTCTTTGTCTGCAGGGCGATGATGCGCGCAACGCCTTCCAGACGTGGGATGTCTTTCAATAATCCGGCCGCGACAAGATGCTGCTTCTGCAGAACAGGAGAATCGGCGTGGAGCGCAGCATTCCCCTTGTTGAGCGACGCTTGCAGCCATGACGGAAGCAATGCCATGCCGAGGTTAAACAGGTCCAACGCCCGCTCGATTTCCCATCGTTCCTGTCCGTGAATCTCGGGCGTCATGTTCAAATACGCCAGGCCTAACTTGCGCACGCGATCAACCTGCGCGGCAGCAGCGGGATTGAGATAGGTGAGAATATCGCTCAGGATGTGCACCGCACCCACCACCGTTCCCTCCAACAACTCCTTCAGATGGGCGTTGGCTTGCTGCAGCTCACCGAAGAGGTACTTGTTCTCTTCGGCCATGTTGTATCGCTGAATGCAATCCCCGACGAGCTTGCGCAAAGCATCGTCTTTCCACGGCTTGGAAATAAAGTGACTGATGCCGCCGAGGTTGATGGCGCGTACCGTGTCTGCGTAATCTGCATGACCCGTAATCAGCACGCGGATGGTTGCCGGATGCAGACGCATCACCGTTTCGAGCACCGCCACACCATCCATCGCCGGCATACGTTGATCGGAAAAGACGACGGCGAAAGGCCCCTGCTCCTGCAGGACGCTCTCGATCCGCTCCGATTGCTGGAGGACGCTCACCTGAACACGTTCCTTCCGCATCAGCGACATGAACGACGTCAGTAGATTCGCTTCGTCGTCAACGTAGAGGACTTTTCGGTTGGGCGTAAATGGTGTACTCATAGGGCAATCATCATTAGTTCACGAATTATGTTCCGGTGATATTGCTCCACTCCCCGACCAACGGCAGGATGGATTCGTCGTAGGGACGCGCATCATTTTCGTCGTCGAGGATGTTGGTGAGTTGAAGGATTACAGCGATCGTATCGTTCTCCGTCGGACCATGGTGTCGTCCCACAGCGGCGCTGATTTCTTTGGGAAAGTTCCAGTACTCAAGCACTGCTTCGCCCAACTTCTCGTGCGTAATGCCGAAGACCTCGCGCTGCAGTGCGTACGGCGTCGCCCCCTTGGTGTCCAGCAGAGATTGATACCGACGATACTCCTCGGGACGATAACACATCAGGATGATTATGCCAATGTCCTGCAGCAACGACGCGATCGTCAGGGCATGCATCTGCTGGAAGTTCTGCCAGCGCGAGGCAATCTGCTTTGCCAGATGTGTCTTCCGCAGGCTGCGCTCCCAAATCTTCTCGACACGAGCGGCAGTGTCGGCAGACATCCCCCCCGTCGCGGCGTTCAGCGATTCGATCGAAATGGCCATGGAGACGACGTACTGCGTCCCGACGAGGCGAAGGGCATCGAGGACGGTTGTGACTTTCTGCCGTGCCCCGAAGAAAACCGAGTTCGCGACGCGCAGGAGCTTCGCTACAAGCGCAGGACTGCGCTCGATCTCTTCGGCGAGTTCATGGATGGGTTTCTCGGGCTTGGCCAGAAGCTGCCAGAGCCCCGTCTGAAATCGCGAGGGTGACGGAAGCGCGTTCAGCGACTTCAGCACTTCCTTGAGACGCAGGGCCTTCAGCTCCTGCTGCAGGCGGATGGCTTCACCCATGGTCTCGCGCAGCGCCTCGTCGTCCCACGGTTTGATGATGTAAAATTGGGCGATGCCGTCGCTGATCGCAGCCAGAATCTCCTCTTTACTCTCATGCCCGCTCATCAGGATGCGTACAGAGTCCGGATTGAGCTGCACAGCTTTCTGAAGTACCTCGCACCCGTTCATCTCCGGCATCTTCATGTCGCTGAGGATCAGACTCACCGGATTGTTGCGAAGAAACTCGAGGGCTTCCGTTCCTGCCTCAAATCCGTGGACGGCAAAGCGTTGACGGCGCAGCAAACTTGTGAGCGACGCAAGAATCGCCGGCTCGTCATCCACCACGACGATGGACGACGACGCAACCGACTCCTGTGCCCTCTTATGTTCATCGACCGCAATCATGTCACCTGCTCAGCCTTTTGCCTCCGCAGCGAGGGGGAGGGTGATGATGAACTTCGATCCGACACCGACGCGACTCTCGACGTTGATCGTTCCGCCATATTTGTTGATGATGGTTGCGGAAATCCACAGGCCAAGGCCCGTCCCTTTCCCGACGGCTTTTGTGGTGAAGAAGGGATCGAAAATTTTCTTGAGATGTTCCGGCGGAATGCCGCATCCGGTGTCTTCGATTTCGATCACGGCCTGTCCGTCGCGTGTGGCCGTTCGCAGCGTGATGGTCCCGTTCTTCTCAATCGCGTGGGCCGCATTCACCAGCAGGTTGACGAACACCTGTTTCAGCTCGCCCGCGCTGCAGCGTACCGGCGGGATGTTGCCGTATTCCCGAACCATCGTGGCCTTGTACTTGATCTCGTTCCAGGCAAGGATCACCGTGTCGTCCAGGGCGCGCTCCACCGAGACGTCATCCGTCACCTCGCTGCTCACGTGCGAGAAGCCGCGTAGTTGATCCACGATGGAGCGGATGCGATCGATTCCCTCGCGGGCATGCTGCATCAGGTTTGTGAAATCGGTTGTGATGAAGGGAAGATCAACCTGCTCTTCTTCAGCTTGCAGTTCGGCGATCGCCGCACCGTGTGTTTCCTGGAGGCGAGCATCGTCGGCGAACTTCTTCCATCGCTCGAGCAGCGCAACGGAGTCATTGAAGTACTCGGCAAACCGATTCAGGTTGCTGGAAATGTAGGCCAGCGGGTTGTTGATTTCGTGCGCGATGCCGGCGGTCAGCAAGCCCAGCGACGCCATCTTTTCCGACTGGATGAGGCCCGACTGCATTTTTTTTATCTGCGCGATCGACTGCTCCAGCTCGGCGTTCCGTGCGCGCAACTGTTCCTCCAGATGAGAACGCAGCGAGTCGATGCCCTTCCGCTCGGTGATGTCTTCCTTCACGGCAAGGTAGTGGGTGATGGTACCGTTCTCATCCATGATGGGTGAGATATGTGCGAGTTCCCAGAAGAGCTCCCCGGTTTTTGTCTTGTTGTGAAGCTCTCCAATCCACTCTCTGCCCGACGTGATCGTTTGCCACAGGTCTCGATACACCTCCGGCGGCGTCAGCCCGGATTTGAGGATGCGCGGATTCTTGCCGAGTACCTCCTCGAGTGCGTAGCCGGTTTGTGCACAGAATCTTGGGTTGACGTATTCAATGGCTCCGGTCGTGTCGGTGATGATGATCGAAGCCGGGCTTTGCTCGACGGCACGCGAAAGCTGCCGAAGTTGTGCCTCTGCTTCCTTCCTTTGGGTGAGGTCCTGATACACAGCACACACCCCCAACCGACTTTGGTCCAGCATGATTGATGACGCACTGATGGCGACCGGGAAGCGACTACCGTCCTTACGCATGCGGATGGTTTCCGTTCGGAGAAGATCGGTAGCTTCTTGGGGATTCCACTGTGCTGCTGCGTCGGCCCGTTGTTCGTCGGGCACGATAAGCTCCCGGAAGACTTTCCCCCGAGCTTCATCGGCTGTGAACTGGAACAGCTGCTCGAACGCCGCGTTGACATCTATGATCACGCCGTCAGCATCAAGGATGGCAACCGCCTCGGGGGATGCCTGGAACAGTTGTTTGAAGAATGCCTGCTGCAGCTTCAGCTCACGCACCAACACCTCTTTCTCTTCCAGTGATCCGCGGAGCTGCTGTTGCGTCTCCCGCAACTCCGTTACGTCCAGAACCACCCCCACCACACCGGCAATCGCCCCTGACCGATCCTTGAAGGGAGCCAGATGAACAAGCACTTGACGCAGTTGGCCGGCTGCGTTGTAAACCGTTGTCGGATAGACAAGCGGTTGTTCGGTCGAGAGAACCTGCCGGTTATGCTGGCTGATTACGTGGGCGAGTTCGTCGTGCAGAAGATCGTACACCGTCTTGCCGATGAGACTCTCTTTCGCGATGGCAAAGAACTGCTCGAAGCTTCTGTTCATTCCCAGGAACCTTCCCTGACAGTCCTTGTAGAAAACAGGAGCGGGAATGCCGTCAAGCAGCGTGTTCAGAAAGAGCAGTTGCTCCTGGCGGCGTACCTCCGCTTTATGCTGATGGGTAACGTCTCTGGTTACGACAACAGCGCCCACAACGCCCCCGCGTCCGTTGCGGATGGGATTGCCGGAGGCTTCACAGTAGTACTCTCCCCCTTCAGCCGTGTCGAAGGACCACAGATGCGGCTCTGCTTGCTCACCCTGCAGCAGGCGGTCGAGGAACGCCTTGATCTCATCCCGCTGCGGATGAGTGTTGAAGGCTTCGACAATGCTCTTGCCGGGCTGGATCTCGATGCCGAACAAGCGCTTCATGCGTTCCGCGTGATGGCGATTGAACAGGGTGTACCGATACTCGCCATCGATTGCAAACAATCCGTTCTCGGTGCTGTTAAGCGCAGCCTGACGGAGCGCGTTCTGGACGCGCAGTTCACGCTGCTGTTCAACTCGTCTGGTGATGTCCCGGCATATAATGATCGCGCCGCGGACAGTGCCGTCCCACTCACAGATGGCTCGTCCGACTGCTTCCATCCAGATGTACCGACCATCGGCGGTGCGATACCGAACCTCGGCCCGGCCCTCGCTTCGATCGCTGATCGCCGTGTGGAACACGATGAGTGCTTCGGCAACATCATCGGGATGAATCAGGTCGAAGATCGAGCGGCCTACCAACTGATCGGGCGAGTAGCCGAGAACCTTTTGACACGATGGACTCACGTACGTCGCGATACCGTTCGGGTCGGTCTCGCAGATGATGTCGGTCAGTAATTCCGTGATGATGCGATAGCGTTCTTCCACACCGATGTCCGGTGCATACACAGACCGGTGCGAAGAATCGAAGCTGATGTTGCCCTGAAGATCAATACTCGCGGATGTCGTCATACGCTTTCGTTCATGGTTTCTGGTGATGTCTGCGTAAGAACGCGAGAGGGCGAGGCCGCGTCGAGGTCCTGCCCTGAGGCATTCCCGTAAATTGCATACACGCCGATCGAGTCGTCCGAAAGCATAATGGGGATCGCATGTATGGAAACTGGAACGATGCCTCCGTCTTTCCGCCGACGTAATCCTGTGGCGGTCACTCGTTCTTTGTCATGAACCATACGGGAGTAGTTCATCCACTCGCTCGCGGATTCCGGCGGGACAAGCAGATCAGCAATACATTTCCCCCGGACATCCGACGGCGTGTACTGAAACAGTTCGGTGAACGCCGGGTTGATGTCGACGAAGCGATCGTTGCGATCGAGAATGGCAATGGCCAGGGGTGACTTCTCGAACAATTGGCGGAAGAACGCGCGCTGCATCTCCAACTCCCGCTCGGCACGCAGGCGCGGTGAAGCGTCCTGGAGGAGCACTGCCGCTCCTTCGAGTTCGCCCGTTGCATTCTGCACCACGGCGATCGCCGCATCCACAACGATGGGCGCATCATCCTTTGTCAGCAACTCGATGTTGGAGACGGTCAAGCCGCCGCCTTCACGAAGGACGATGCCGAGACAGATGGACAACTCCTGTTTCGTGTCCGTCCCTGCCGGACGCAGCACGCTGCTAAGCTCGCGCCCGTTTGCTTCGCTCGCTTTCCAACCCGTCAGGAGTTCTGCAATGGGATTCATGTAGCGAATACGCGAGTGCCGATCAACGATGATCGCGCCGTCGCGCATGCTGTTGAGAATCGTCTCAAGCTCCCGTTCGCGTCGGCGCACCGACGCTTCGACCGCGGCCTTGTAGAGCGCCACTTCGATGGCCGTCTGCAGCTCCCGATCATGAAACGGCTTGCCGACAAGACCGTAAGGCTCGACGGCATCCGTTCGGGTCGCGATGGATTCTTCCGAATACGCGGTGATGTACACGAACGGCGTCCTGGTCTTCTTCCAGATTTCCGCCGCGGTCGCAACCCCATCCATTGCGCTATTCAGCCCGACATCCATGAGAATCAAATCGGGGCGATAGCGTTTGACAAAATCAACGGCTTTCTCTCCGGTGTCCACAATCCCCAGCACATGGTAACCGAGCGTTTCGACGCGGTACTTCAGGTCCATGGCATGAGGTGCTTCGTTTTCCACAATCAGAATGCGTGCGTCTTTCACTGCCCCTCCTTACGCGTGCATGGTGTTTCTGGCGGGAAGGGCGGAATGAGCAAGCTGCGTGAAGGACGTTGTGTAGAGCTGCTTGCTCTCTGCGCGAGGAACCAGAGGGCCGCTCCGTTCCTGCACAATGCTTCCGTGCGGCTCAGGATTGTGTACGAGGCATCGAACGGAGGACAGAGTTTACCTATTCTCTTCATACGAACCGCGCGCGCGGCCCCGTCTCGTCCCTGTGTGTTGTGCTGCTTGTTGTGTTGCAAAGATTTTTCTCTCCCTGACTGTTTTGTTGCGCATCATCGGGGGGCCGCGGCGGTCTCCCGGACGCGGATGATGGCAACAGAAAGATACGATGGAACACACGGAAGCAAAATTCGCGGGGGTATGAAAGTACTGTCATACTTTCGCTGATAACTCGTTGCAGCAGAAGGAACCAACAGGGGTGACGTGTTGCGGCGGGTCTTACTGCATCAGCTTGTTGGCGTAAGCGTATTGCACGATTTCTGCGTTGTTCGAAAGGTTCATTTTCTCGAGGATGCGTCGGCGATGTGTGCTCACGGTCGCAACGCTCAACGAGAGTTCCTCCGCGATAGCGCTTACGGTTTTGCCGCCGGCAATCATGAGGAAGATTTCGTACTCGCGCTCGGAGAGGAGTTCATGAGGAAGAGCGGTGCTATCCGACTGAAGCTCTTCGACGAGCTTCTCGGCAAGTGTGGGACTGATGTAGCGTCGGCCGGCGGCAATTTTGCGGATTGCCCGCGCAAGTTCCTCCGGCGCGGATTCTTTCGTGAGATAACCGGAGGCGCCTTCCTTGAGTGCGCGGATGGCAAAGCGTTCCTCGGGGTGCATGCTCAGGATCAGCACACGCAGGTCGTTCTTCATGCGCAGGACGTCCTGCAGGAGCGAAAGGCCGCTTGTGCCGGGCATCGAGATATCCAGCACCAGCACATCGGCGTCATGTTCGGCAACCAGCGCGCGCGTTTCCTGTGCGTTGCGTGCCTCGCCCAGCAGGTGGATATCCGGTTCCTCGCTCAGCGTCTTCTTCAGCCCCTCCCGAACCATCGGATGGTCGTCGGCGATGAGGATTTTGATCATGACTGTCCGTTCTCCGCGTTCGATGATGGGAGAGGAATATGCACGTTGATGGTGGTGCCCGCGCCAGGCACGCCGACAATCGTGGCGGTTCCGCCCAGGAGTTTTGCGCGCTCGACGAGGCCGATCAGTCCGAGCGACGACGTGTTCTCGATCTGTTCTTTGCTGATGCCTCGGCCGTTATCTTCCACGCGGAAGTCCACCCAATCCTCGCGCAGCGAAAGCTCGGCGGCAACGCGCGTTGCGCGAGCGTGGCGCGAGACGTTGGTGAGTGCCTCCTGAAAAATCCGAAAGAGCGCCGTTGCCACGTCGTCGGGGAAGTCCCACTCGTCCACGCGCGAGCGAAAGATGCACTGGACGCCGGTTCGCTTCTCGAACTCCTGCGCCTGCCATTTCAGCGCGTCGATCAGCCCCACTTTGTCCAGCACATCGGGGCGCAGCTCTGTCGCGATGCGGCGAACGGTCTTGATCGCCGTGTCGGCCATGACGGTGAGCGAGTGCGTGAGGTCCAGAAGTTCGGACTTCGGCGCGGCTGCATCCAGCTTGGCGATCGCTTTCTGCATCAGTGCTGCCTGCATCTTCAGCGCCGTCAGTTCCTGGCCCAGTTCATCGTGTATCTCGCGCGCGATGTGTTTACGTTCCTGCTCGCGAACCGTCTGCAAGTAGGCCGAAAGGTTGCGTAACTGAATGTTCGATTTCTTCAGCTCCTCCTCTGCATGCCGACGCTCGGTAATATCCTGCACCATCGCGATCATGCCGGTGTAGTTACCGTACTCGTCAAACAGCGGCGTGTCGAACCATTCGCACAGGATCGTACGTCCGTCTTTCGTGAGATTTTCGTTGATGGCGGTCAGCGTCTCTTTTCCCGTCTTGAGCCGTTCGATGAACTCATGAATGAAGGGCTTGAGCACGGAGGGGATCACAACATCGAACGGTGACCGCCCGATCACCTCCGCGCGTGTGTAGCCGAAGATTTTCTCACAGGAAGGATTCCACTCGACGATGCGGAAGTTTCTGTCGGCCAGGACGTACCCGATCGGCATGCGCTCGAACTGCAGGCGCAATTGATGCAGCAGCTTTTGCCGCTCTTCCGCTAAGTACCGCTGGTCCAGCTCTGCGAGCTTCAACGTTGTCACATCCACCATGGAGCAGATCATCCGCACCGGCGTGCCCTGATCGTCGAACACGAGAAACCCGCGATCCACAACGTAACTGGTTGATCCGTTCGCATGCACGAAGCGGAATTCTTCCTCCCACGAAGTTGCTCTCTGCTGCACCGCGGTGAGCCGGCTTTTCACCACGCGCTCGCGATCCTCCGGATGGATGTGTGAATCCCAATCACTGAGCGTCAGCGATGCGGTTCGGGGATAGCCGTATTTTTGAAAGAACGCGTCGCTGACCCAGAGCTTGCCCGAGACGATATCCCAATCCCAGATGGTGTCGTTGGAGGCGCGGGAAACTAACTCGAAGCGTTGATGCGATTGTCGGAGTGCATCCTCTTTCTGTTTCTGGTCGGTGATGTCGTGGACGGTCACCAGCAGGTGAGGCGAGTTGTTGCTGTGATGAAGTGGGGCAATCGTCAGAGAAAAGGTTCTCGGCTCCTGTCCGTCTGTCCGTGTCGTGTACTCGAACGACTGCGCTGTCGCTGTGGCGCACGTCGCTTCGATAACCGCGGCGAGCGCTCCGCGCCGATGCTCGGGGAGGAACGAGAAAAAGTTCGTGCTGAGGATATCCGTCGTCGGTATTCCTTGGAACGGCTTCGTTGCGTGAAGGATGGTTCCTGTTCGATCAATCTCAAAAAGAAAGACCGGCGTCGTTGAGGTGATAAGCGCGAGGCGTTCGTTGCTCTTCACCAATTCCTCTTGAACGCGGTGCTGGGCGTTGGTAAGTCGCCGGACCATCAGGTAGAGCATCAGGCTGGTGAGGGCGACAAACATCAGTCCTTTGATTTGGGAGATCCCGGTGAGCGCTTCGGTCGTGGAGGCGAGTGTGCCGGCGAGCTTGTCGGAGATCATGATGTAGAGGCTGGCCACGATTGCGTATGTCAGTGCAATTTTGAGGGGAGGCTTGGTTGTCCTGTGACGCATGGTCGGTACCTGGACGACGAATTAAATACGAGGCAGGGGAGAGCGCCGAGCCAATGTAGAGAAATTGACCCATCATTTCAACCATCATTTCAACCAGAGAGCACACAGAGCGTTGGAAGACGTTGCCGAATTACGTACTTTCTTGGTGTCCGCGCCTGGATACTCTCGGAACCTCATGAAACGGAAACAGCGCAAACGCATTGCAGTCATTTTCGGCACGCGCCCGGATACCATCAAATTAGCTCCCGTCATTCTCGCCCTCAGGAACCAAGCGCGGTTGTTTCGTGTGGTAACGATTGCGACCGCGCAGCACCGCCACATGCTTGATCAGGTGTTGGACGTATTTGCCATCAGGCCCGAACACGATTTGAACCTGATGCAGCCGCGGCAATCTCTTGCGACGCTCACCAGCAGAACGATGTCGGCCCTGGATGCCGTTCTGGAAAAGGAACAGCCGGACATGGTTCTCGTCCAGGGGGATACGACCACGACGTTCGTGGGAAGCCTGGCGGCCTTCTATCGCCGCATTCCCGTTGGACATGTTGAGGCCGGCTTACGAACGAACGACAAGGCGCATCCGTTTCCGGAAGAAATCAACCGCAGGCTTACAAGTTCGGTGACCGACCTGCACTTCGCCCCGACGCAAGCGGCAAAGGACGCACTGCTCGCCGAGCATTATCCACCCGAGCGGATTTTTGTCACCGGCAATACTGTCATCGACGCGCTACGGATTGCGCTTCAACGGCCCTTCAAGCCGCATGCACGGACCGTTGCACGTATCATGCAATTGCCGCGTCGGATTGTTCTCTTGACCATGCACCGGCGTGAGAATTGGGGGGAACCGATGCGCGGCGCATGCCGTGCAGTGAAAAAGCTCGCGTCGCGTCATCCGGAGGACCTCTTCGTCTTTCCGGTTCATCTCAATCCGGTCGTGCGCGAGGTTGTTGTTCCGATTCTCGGCGGCCTCTCCAACGTCTGCCTTCTGGAGCCGTTGGGCTATCTGGAATTCATCCATCTCATGGCGAAGGCTCATCTGATCATCACCGATTCAGGCGGGATACAGGAAGAGGCGCCGGCGCTGGGAAAGCCGGTGCTGGTGCTGAGAGAGGTGACAGAGCGTCCTGAGGCCATTCAATTCGGTACGGCACGTCTGGTAGGGCTGAACGAAGAGCGAATTTTCCGCGCAGCAACTGTACTGCTGAACGATCAGCGTGAGTACCGCAGGATGGCAAACGCTGTCAACCCCTACGGCGATGGGAAAGCGGCACAGCGAATCGTGGCCATCATCAAGAATTCCTTCGGCTTTTCTCGCAAGCGCGTCGCTGAATTTAGGCCACGAAATCCACGCCCGTAAGGGCCGAGCGTTCGCAGCGCAGAAACTTGACTACGGTGATGGACTCACGTATATTCCCTCCGAGACGGTCACTGCATTGAGGGGTCCTGTGCCGGTTGCAGCCGATGATTTTCCCACACTCGCCGGCATTGTACACAATCACGAATGAGAGGTGAACCTACGCGCGCGTCGGACGTAATACTGCTTGCGGCATGCAAGGCTGTGCTTCTCTGCTTCATCGCTGTAGAGCCGGCACACGCGCAGGCGCGATACCCCTTTCCCCAGAACACCACGTACCCGTACGGCATCATGCCCACCGCGCGAAGCCATGTTCCTGCCGAATCGTCGTACCTTGCCTGGAAAAACAACTATGTGACCACCAGCGGGGCATGCGGGTACCGCCGCGTGCTCTTCAATGATATGAGTTCGACGTACTCGGAGGGGATTGCCTACGGCATGCTGCTGTCGGTGAACTACAACGATCGCGCGTTGTTCGATGATCTGTGGCGTTACTACATGGCGCACATGGACCCGCGCGGCATGATGCACTGGTGGATCGGCAGTAATTGCGGTCAGATTCTGGGTGATGGCGGAGCAACCGACGCCGATGAAGATGCTGCCTTTGCTTTGCTGCTGGCACATAAGCAGTGGGGCAGTACCGGCGCGATCAATTATCTTCAGCATGCAATCACCCAAATCAATCGCATCTACCAGTACGAAGTTGAACCCAACACGTACGTGCTGAAGCCCGGCGATTACTGGGGCGGGTCGCACGTTCTCAATCCATCCTACTTTGCTCCTGCGTACTATCGAGCCTTTCGTGCCGTCACGGGCAATCCGGGATGGGATAGCGTTGTGACGAAGTGTTATGAGATTCTCCAGCGCGCCGCGCATGTCAACACCGGTCTCGTGCCCGACTGGTGTCAGGCGAGCGGGCAGCCGGCACCCGGGTTCGCCTACTATTATTACTACGACGCGACCCGCACGCCCTGGCGCATTGCCGTTGACTACGTGTGGTTTGGCGACAACCGGGCGAGAGTGTTCCTGCAAAAAATATCCGACTTCGCACGCGGGATTGGTTCAGTCAATATCCGCGAGGGATACTACCTTGACGGCACTCCCATCGGGCAGCAGCACATCAACGTGTTCGTCGGGCCGTTTGCCGCCGGCTCGATGGGGACCACTCCGGCGTATCAGGCATTTTGCGATTCGGCCTACGACGATAACGTCGCAACCGTCCCGCCCTTTGTGAACGGCAACTACTACAACTGGAGCCTCAGAACGCTCACCCTGTTCCTGCAGACGGGGAACTTCTTCAATCCGCTGGACAGCGTTCCGATTCTGCCGCCGAGTGCCCCGGAGCTTGTGTCGCCGCTGAATGGGTCCGTCGGTCACCCACCGTCAACAGCACTTCTCTGGCGCACGTCGTCCACCGCCTCGAGCTATGGCGTGCTGGTTGCACTCGACACGTCGTTCATCCAACTCGTTGTCAATGATTCGCTGATCACCGACACGACCTATCAACTGGAGAATCTTCAGCCGTTGACGTGGTACTATTGGAAGGTGAATGCGAGGAACGGCGCGGGCACCAGCGCGTTTTCTCCATGGCGGAGCTTCAAGACGCTTGGCGTTCCGATGCAGGTTGCTTTGCTCAGCCCTCCCAACAATGCTCTGAACCAGCCGACGAGCGTGACGTTCATGTGGCATCGCGGCGCGGACCAAACGTCCGTCATTTCACCAACAAAAAAACTATGGTGGGAGAGTGATGGACCAATGAACGTAAGCGGATACTGGTTTGAGCTTTCAACCGACACGAGCGCGCAGCCTGCCGTGCGAGATACATCTCTCACCGACACGACCACGACTGTGAGCCAACTGGCGAACAACACGCGCTACTACTGGCGCGCACGTGCGAGGAACGATATGGGGTGGGGAGAATTCAGTCCGTGGTGGAATTTCATGACCGTCCTTGCAGCGCCCCTTGCGCCGCAATTGCTTTCACCGGCCAATCTCTCTGTCGGTCACCCGACGACGCTTCCTGTCGTCTGGCATCGAAGCGCGGAGGCTGATCGGTATCGCCTTCAGGTGGCGGCCGATTCGCTGTTCACGGCGCTCGAGGTCGATGACTCCACGTTGAGCGACACAGCTCGCACGGTTGCAGGATTGCAGCGCGGCCAGTGGTACTACTGGAGGGTTAATGCAACGAACGCCGGTGGGACAAGTCCGTGGTCGGATCGCTGGAGTTTCCGGACGCTCGTTCAGCTGCCCGAGCCGGTGGCGCTGGTTTCGCCTGCGCCCAATGCGCTGATCGGTACGGACACGGTCCGTCTCATCTGGCGTCAAAGTCGGCCGGACGTTGTGCGCTACTGGCTTGAACTGGCCACAGACTCGCTCTTCTCTTCGCCGCTTGTCGACTCCTTGCTGGTTGATACGACAACGACTGCGCGGCAACTTGCCAACTCGAGAAGTTATTGGTGGAGGGTGCGAGCGAGGAACGAAGCAGGATGGGGCCAGTTCGGTGAGGTGCGGAACTTTCGTGTTCATCTGACTGACGTGGCCGAGGCTGCAGAAACACCGAAGGCATTCGAACTGCTGCAAAACTATCCCAATCCGGCAAACCCGACAACGCTCATTCGGTTCGGTCTGCCGCGCGCAAGCGTCGTTTCGCTGGTTGTCTATGATGGCCTCGGCCGTGAGGTGGCACGCCTCGTGGCGCAGCATCAGGAAGCCGGGTATCATCAAGTGGTTTTTCATGGTGACGGGCTTGCCAGCGGTGTATACTACTATCGTCTCCGAGCAGGCAGTTTCGTTGCCACACGTAAGCTTGTTCTCGTTCGATGAGGATGGCGGTGCCCTCGCCTGTGACGGCAACATGCGATGGCAGCCGGAATTCTCTCACGTTGCTTCGGTAGAACCAAACTCTTTGATCCCTGAAGACCCGTGCCCACACATCCCTTGGTTTCTGTTGTCATTCCTTCGTACAACGCGGCACGCTTCATCGAGCGCACGCTGCGTTCGGCGGTGGGGCAGACGTATCCCAACATGGAAATCATCGTGGTGGATGACGGCTCGACCGATGAGACGCCGCAGATCGTTGAGTCATTCTGCCAGCAGGATGGGCGCGTCGTTCTGCTGCGGAAAGACAACGGCGGCGTCGCCACGGCACGCAACCTCGGCATTCAGCAATCGAAGGGCGACCTTATTGCCCCGCTCGATTCGGACGACGTGTGGTATCCGGAAAAACTGAGCGAGCAGGTGAGGGTAATGCAGGACTGCGAGGACAGCGTGGGCCTCATCTATTGCTGGTCCATGATTATTGATGAAGATGATCGGCCCATTGTTCCCATCACGCACAGATATGAGGGTAATGTGGTCGCCGACCTCATGTTCTCCAACTTTCTCGGCAACGGAAGCTGCGCGTTGATCCGTCGGTCTTGCTTCGATGCTGTGGGCCTGTACAACGGCGCCACGACACCGTGCGAGGAGTGGGATATGTACCTTCGGATTGCCGAACGCTTTCAGTATCGGCTTGTGCCGAAGATTCTCGTCGGCTACCGCGAAGTGTTGACCAGCCTCTCGGCAAACCACCGGCGGATGGAGCGGGCCTTTGCGGCTTTTACGACGGAACTTCGTCATCGCAATCCCCGGGTGCCGGCATCTATCACACGATATTCCAAGAGTTACTTCTATTTATATCTTACGGGCAAGAGTAACCGGCAGAGTCAGTACGGAGTGACGCTTGTGTATCTGTGGAGGAGCTTTGCCGCCGACCTGTTGCGGATTGTGTCCTCCGAGTTCCATCTCACGCTGCTGAAGGCACTGATTCGGTTCATTACCCATCCGGTGACATCACGATTGTTGCAGGACGACCGCGGGTGGCGTTCGTTGCGTGGTGCTCTGACAAAGAAAGAAGGGAATTCCGAACCTGCCGCGCAGCCGCACACAGCTCAGCAGGAACCTCCGACAGGAGAAAACGCACGCCCGCGCCGGTTGTACGACAGAATTCATCACGGTCGGATGGCGCGTCTTCGAAGCGGATCCCTGTGAATCAGAATCAGAACCTTATCAAAACTTTTCAGGCGCCGTGGAGACACCCGAAGTCATCATCGAAGCAGGAAGGACGGAAGCACAGTACTGGCGCGATATCTGGCGCTACCGCGAACTGTTCCTCTTTCTCGCCTGGCGCGACATTCTCGTCCGCTACAAGCAGACGGTGATCGGCGTTGCATGGGCGTTTGTGCGTCCGGCGCTCACAATGGTCATCTTTACGATCATCTTCGGCAGAATCGCCGGGCTTCCTTCCGAAGGAGTCCCGTATCCTCTCCTGGTTTTCGCCGGCATTCTTCCATGGCAACTTTTTGCCAACGGGCTGTCCGAATGCAGCTACAGCATGACCAAGAACGCAGGAATGATCTCGAAAGTGTATTTCCCGCGTCTCATCATACCGCTCAGTGCCATCATCACAAGTCTGGTTGACTTCGGCATTTCCGCACTGATGCTGGCGGGACTGATGGGATGGTACGGCGTCGTTCCCGATGGCCGCGTGGTGCTGTTTCCGCTGTTTCTGCTTTTCACACTCGGCGCGTCGCTCGGCCTGGGCCTGTGGTTCGCTGCGCTGAATGTGAAGTATCGGGATTTTCAGCACATCATTCCATTTGTCATTCAGCTTGGCGTGTACGTCTCGCCTGTGGGGTTCACCAGCAGCGTCATCCCGGAACAATGGCGATTGCTGTACTACGTCAATCCAATGGCAGCGGGGATTGACGGCATCCGCTGGTCGCTCCTGGGTGGAGCGCAGCAGTTGTTTCTGCCGGGGCTCGTGCTTTCGATTTCGATTGTCGCTCTGTTGATGCTTTCGGGCATGTGGTACTTCCGCCGAACGGAGCGAACATTTGCCGATGTCATCTGAACGACGACGGCGATGGCAACTCGTGGGCGTCACACGTCTGACACACAAAAAGCTCAACTTCTTTCTCTTATGAGTCAGAACCTTGGAAAACGGATAGAAGGTGTTGTGAGGATGGTGAAGGAGCAATTCCTGCTTCGGGGCGATCGCTCTTCCATAACCATCCTCCTCGCCCTGGCGTTGATGATTGTGGCGATCGATGGTTATCATGTTTGGCATTCACGGCATTCAGCAATATCGTTTACCGGAATGTCGTGGGATATTGCCGAGTCACTGCGGAAGGGCGAAGGATACAGTTTCATTGCGCCATCGTATTTCCCGTTCAGCAGTCCGAGCAATAAGGTGAGCGCGGCACGAGAGCCTGTGCCCGTCTTGCTCTTTGCCGGGATCGGTCTGCTTGCAGGCGGTTCGTACTTTGCGCTCGGCGCGTTCCACATCGCTATCCGGATCATAACCCTCTTTGGCATCGTCGCTCTTGCACGGAGGCTTGAGGACAACCGGCTTGCGATGATCTCCGCGTTGTTCTGGGTTGTGTACCTTCCGGCAATTCGAGAAGTCTCCGCCAAGGAGGTTGACCTTATCGCTGCTGCGTGTGCCGTATGGTCGCTTGCCTTCTTCGCGCGTGCTTGGTCTGATGGCGGCACCGGCTGGTGGGCAGCCTCGGGCCTGATGCTGGGCCTGGCGGTGTTGTCTCGCTCTGCATTCATGGCTGTGGCTCTGGGGCTGACGGGGTTGGCTGTGATTGCATGGAAGAAACCGGCGTTGAACAACCAACGTGCAGCGATGAACGCCCGTGCCGTTGGTTTATTCCTGCTTGTCTTCTCTGCCGTCCAACTGCCTTGGATTGCGAGGAACTATCTCGCGTTCGGCCGTCCGGTTATTGGGACAACGTTGTTTGGGTATAATCTCTATCGTCAGAACCATTTCTTGGAAGAGGGCAAGTTCGTACCGTTTGTGGCGGGCCCGGGGACCGAGCGTGCGCTGTTGGCCTTTGTGTCAAAACATCCAGAACTCACGGGGCGCGAAAACGAAGCAGAATTCGACCGCCTGTTGCAGAAGGAATCTGCGCGCATTATCCTCTCGCATCCCGGAGAGTACGTTCTCCTTTCCTTCTACCGTGCCCTGCCGCTGTGGTTCAACTGGAAAGTTCCTGAGGCCTACGGTCAAGCAGCCAGCTTCTCCGACTATTTTCTAATGCTGGAGCACGGGCTGTTTCTTGCCTTTGCCCTTCTCGGTGGTGCGCGTGCCCTACCGACGCGCGCGTGGCCGATTGTTGTGGCTGTTGGGACTTTTACGCTCATCCACATGGCGGTTGCCGCACGAATGCTCTATGCTATTGATGTGATTCCATTGCTTTTGCCTCTGAGCATGAAGGGAATCGTGGGCTTCAAACACCGGCACCATTGGGCCTGGGTGATGTTGCCAACAGGCATTATCATCTGCTTTTTGTATGCTCTTGTGGCAGTTTCCGGACGTCTCCCGCTGCCAAGTCCTTGAGCGAATCATGATTCGAACTCTTTCCAGACCCTGTCGTTGTTTGCTGTGCTTGCGCCATGGCTGAACCCGTTATCTGCGTCGAGAACGTGGGAAAAAAATATATCCTTGTCCACCGTCAGCAGAACCGGAATCCGACACTCAAGGATGCCCTCTCGGCTGCAGCGCAGACGCTGTTGCGCAAAGTTCGTTCGCCGCAGCACGCAGGCGGGATGTATTCCACGCGGGAAGAATTCTGGGCTTTGAAGAACATATCGCTGGAAATCCGGCAGGGCGAGCGGATCGGCGTCATCGGCAGGAACGGTGCCGGCAAATCCACGCTGCTGAAAATTTTCAGCCGCGTCACCGAGCCGACCACGGGACGCATCCGCATCAAAGGACGCGTCGCCAGTCTGCTGGAAGTTGGAACGGGCTTTCATCCTGAATTGACCGGACGCGAGAACATCTTCATGAATGGTGCTGTATTAGGAATGAGCAAGGCCGAGATCAAGAAGAAGTTCGATGAGATTGTTGCGTTCGCGGAGGTAGAGAAATTCCTCGACACGCCCGTGAAGCGGTACTCGTCCGGCATGTATGTGCGGCTGGCGTTCGCCGTGGCAGCACACCTCGAGCCGGAGATTCTCATTGTGGATGAAGTGCTGGCCGTTGGCGATCTTGCTTTTCAACGGAAATGCCTCGGAAAAATGGAGAGCGTTGCCAGTGAAGGACGCACACTGTTGTTCGTCAGTCATAACATGTCCTCCATTCTCAACCTAACCCAGCGTAGCTTCATGCTCGAAGCGGGGCAGATTGTTGCCTCTGGTCCTACGAATGAGGTGGTGCGGCAGTATGTCCAGCACATAGAGGCACAGGTCGAGCGAAAGAGCAGAGCCTCTCTGATTGACCTTGAACGCGATGAGAGTATTGTCGGCACCAAGGCACGGTACGAATGGGTTCGCCTTGTCAATAGTAAGGGAGAAGAAACGCCTTCAGTCTATGAACAGGAGCCGTTCGTTGTCGAACTCGGCTTTCGTGTGGACGAACCGCTGGAGCATCTGCAGCTGGGCTGCACGATCAAGACACTGAAAGAGGAGATCAAACTCTTTACCGTCGCCTCGCCGGAGTTTTCTCATCGGTTCGATCCCGGTCGCTACAGCATTCAGCTTCGATTCGATCCGAACTACTTGCGTTCAGGCGAGTATGTCCTCATGCTGCGTCTCTTCGGAGATGGAGCGCGGCAGGACCATCTCCCGGAGGCTGCCTTCTTCAGCATTCGTCCTACCTCCGGCAACCAAAGAAGTGCAGGCCATTATACGTGGGCTAAAGGGTATCTCCATTTTGACTATCAGTGGAGTGTGCCCGAAACCGTTGAGGTTCATTGATTCAGGAGTTTCCATGTCAGGTCGAGCACAACCAACGCCGCCAACAAAAAGAAGCACGTTCCTGATATTTGGGAATCCGCTCATAGAGGCTGAGGAAATTGCAGAAGTTACGCGCTCATTGCAGTCGGGATGGCTCGGAACCGGACCCAAGGTCAAGCAGTTTGAGGAAATGTTTGCGCAATACAAGGGAAGTCCATACGGCCTTGCGCTCAACTCGTGCACGGCTGCCCTGCATCTCTCGCTTCTTGCCATCGGAGTGCGGCCAGGCGATGAGGTGCTTGTGCCGGCAATGACGTTTGCCGCAACCGCCAATGCGGTGATCCATGCAGGCGGCCGACCCGTCTTCGTGGACTGTGAACGGGACACGCAGAACATCTCGCCTGATGATCTTGCGCGCAAGATAACTTCACGGTCACGGGCCGTCATCCCCGTGCACTTCGCAGGACGGCCCTGCGACATGGATGACATTATGGCTCTGGCGCGCAAACACCGATTGAAAGTGATTGAGGATTGCGCACATGCAATCGAGACAGAATATCACGGCAAGCACGCCGGGACATTTGGCGACTTAGGCTGCTTCAGTTTTTACGTCACGAAGAACATCGTAACTGGCGAAGGAGGGATGGTCATTACCCGCCGAAAGGCTTATGCGGAGCGCATCAAGGTGCTGGCGCTGCACGGCATGAGCAAAGATGCCTGGCGTCGTTTCAGCGATGCAGGCTACAAGCACTACAAGGTGGTTCATGCCGGATTCAAATACAACATGATGGATATCCAGGCGGCCATCGGCATCCATCAGTTGCCGCGTGTCAATCGGTACTGGCAGAGGCGGCAACAGATCTGGCTGCGCTACAACGAAGCGTTTGCCGACTTACCTGTGATTCTTCCGCGGGATCCTGAGCCGAACACACGTCATGCGTTCCATCTCTACACCCTGTTGTTGGATATCCAACGATGCAAAATGCGACGTGGCGTCTTTCTTCAGAAGATGACGGAGGCACGGATCGGCGTCGGCGTGCATTACATTGCTCTCCACCTGCATCCCTTTTATCGGAAAACCTTCGGCTACCGGCGAGGCGATTTTCCGAATGCGGAGTGGATTTCGGATCGGACCGTCTCCTTGCCGCTCTCCCCAAAGCTCTCGGATCAAGACGTAGATGATGTTATCCGTGCGGTGCGGTCAATCCTTCAACGAGATGGGTGATGCAGAATGAACACCAGGCCCGTCGTTGCTCAGATGAACGATTGCTTTTTTCTAGAGATTCAGCCTTTCATCTATGAATTCCTTTTGCGATTGAGGCGATTCCGGAACGTGTACTTTGCGGAAGAGTTCCGTCCTTTGACGCACTATCGGATTCCGGAACGTGACGCCTATACACTCCCCTTGCGCGCCCCTCAAAAATACTCCTGGCGTTGGTTTCGGCGCGGTATCGGTCGCCGTCTCAGCGGTCGGTCATTGTCCTTGAGTGAAGAAATCCTCAAACGCCGCGAGGTACGGCTCATTCATGCTCATTTTGGACCACGGGGCTGGCAAGCGTTGGAGCTGAGGGGCAAACAGAGGATCCCGATTATCACCAGCTTCTACGGGTACGACGTCTCACGCTATGCTGAGCAAGAAGAATGGCGCGAGAAGTACAAGCGGCTCTTTCAGGAAGGGGCGCGCTTTCTTGTAGAGGGAGAGTTTATGAAGTCACGTCTCGTTGCCATGGGAGCCTCAGCGGAGAAGGTCGGTATTCAGAGAATTGGCATACCGCTTTCCAAAACCCCCTTTCGTGCACGCATGCCGAAAAAGCACAATGAACCGCCCGTTTTTTTCTTTTGCGGTCGGCTGGTGGAGAAGAAGGGCGTCCTATACGCGCTGAAGGCGCTCGACCTCGTGCGGCAGCAGGGAAAAACGTTTGAGTTCCGCATTGTCGGTGATGGCGTAATGAAACCGGCAATCGAAAATTTCATCCGTGATCATCGCATGCACGACTGCGTTCGACTTCTCGGGCCGTTGAATCACCATGCCTATCTTGAAGAGATGAGCAAGGCCGACATCTATCTGCACCACAGTATTACCGCTGATGACGGAAACAGTGAAGGCGGCGCGCCCACAACAATCCTCGAAGCCCAGGCAATGGAAATCCCCGTTGTCAGTACTCTTCACGCAGACATTCCGAACGTTGTCGTGCCTGGCCAGAGTGCTCTCCTCTCGCCGGAACGGGATTGTGAAGCAATGGCCGCCAACGTCGTGCAGTTGATCGACCACCAGGAGATGTGGGCACAGATGGGACGAGTTGGGCGTGCGTTTATCGAAACATACCATGACATTGACAAGGAGCTGAACGTGCTGGAAGCACACTACAGTTCGGTGTTACGTAACTAACCCATCTTGCTTTCAAGTACACGTCCATGAAACCACTTGCCACATATGTGCAGCGAGCAGCGGCTGATCCGATATGGGCGCTGCAGCGAACTGCCTATCGCCTCGGTCACGCAAAAACGTTTCAGCGGTGGATACGTATGTGGCACCGATTCGTTTTTCGGCTGACAGCGCGCCGCATCCCTCTTGACAAACTGTTGACGGGCGGATTCACTGAACGCAAGCACTGCCTGCTCGATCACTCTCCCCATGTGAAGTTCCTCCGGGAATTCAGGAGCGCAGCAACGATCGATCTCGAACGCTTCACCAAAACGGACTACTACAAGCACGGCTGCGAGGATATTGCGGTCTTCGGCTCGTTCTTCGGCATTACACAGCCGGAACGCGTAATCGAGCGCGCGCAAGTCTTTCTCGATCTTTACCGCGCGATAAAGAACGGAACGCCTGCCCGACATGCCTCGAATGATCCGTCCGTGCCGGAGGAATTCTTGAGTGTGGCGAAGATTGCCGGCAGCGACTACTATGTCATCAAACATGGACATCACCGATTCGCCGTGCACTACGTCCTCGGAAGGCGGTCGGTGAGGGCGAAGGTTCTCGGCAACGCGAAAGTGACCTGGCAGGAACTTCTCCACCGCGGCGTTGTCCCTCCTCAGAGAACACCATCGGAGGGAATGAAGGAAAACGTGAAGAAACTGATCGGGTTGTTGATTGTTCAAGCCGGCCGCTTCCTCTTTAGGGCGCGACAGATCGGGCGACAGCGGCGATCGTGGCATATCGGGTTCTTGAGCGACGAGTTCAGTCATCCGGACTTGATGCCCTTCGGGGGATACGGCATGACCTTGAAGTACGTGACAGACCACATGAACACGCATGTTGGACCGCTGCGGGGCGATGTTTTCATTTGCGAACGCAAAGATGTTGCCCGGGTTACGATGAAGAAATATCACAATGCCGAGCTTGTATTTCTCCCGCGGTGGCCGGGCGTGAAAGCGCACCTCCAATGTACACAGCTCGTTGTTCGGCGCGGAACGAACCTCTGGGTCGGTGTTGATCACTATCCATCCTACGAATTCTACCTGCAACATTTTCCTTACATCCCATGGATTATTTGGATCAAAGACCCAAAAGACCGGGAGGTATGGGCCAAGCTTGGGACGATTGCGCTGGAAATCGAGGTATGGGGTGCGACCACCGTAGACGAGTTGATTGAACAGGGAGAGCGCCGAGGCGAATCCTTGCGACGGATGCTGGACCTCAGCCGCGCCTACGGTCGCAAGGTGCTGTTTGCCGCAGAGGCGAACCATCTCGCCGAAATCGCGCGGCGGCTCTATGGCCTCGATCACATAGAGGCGTTTCATTGGCCCAAGCCGATTCCTGTTGCCCCCGGGGCGCCGTCGTCTTCCGAACGTCCCAGTTTCCTTTTTCTTGCTCGCCTCGACCCGATCAAGCGTCCGTGGGTGTTTTGTGAACTGGCACGGCGGTTCCCGCACTGCGATTTCTTTCTCGCTGGTACAACACACCATCCTCATATCATGAACCCCATTCTCGCCCGCTATCGGGATATTCCTAATCTGAAAGTTCTGGGAAGAGTGGATGGTGCAGAAAAGGAAAAGCTGTTGAAGACGGCGTGGGCAACCATCAACACCAGCATCCACGAAGGGGTGCCCGTGGCGATGCTGGAGGGATTTGCGTTTGCGAAACCCTGCATCGCCGCGCTCAATCCAGATGACCTGACAAAGAGATTCGGGATTTTCGTAGGCGAGAGGTCCGGCGATGGCAGCGATGCCGAAACGCTTGACCTCTTCTCCGGAGCAATCGAACAGGTTGTGACGGGCAGGTTCGACAAAGAAGGCGTCGGAAGACAAGCCCAGCGCTACATTGCGGAAGTCCACTCCTTCGCCTACTTCGAATCTGCGCTGTTGCGTGCGCTTGGTACAACCCCCAGCGATTGGAAGGCAATATGAACGCAGCCCGGACACCTCACGTCTCAGTTGTGTTGATCTTTCTTAACGGAGAGGAGTTTCTTCGCGAAGCAATCGAGAGTGTCGTGAAGCAATCGTTTCAAGATTGGGAGCTGCTGTTGGTGGATGATGGATCGACCGATAGCAGCAGCGCGATCGCTCGA
Source organism: Ignavibacteriales bacterium (assembly GCA_037441705.1). Classification (GTDB taxonomy): domain Bacteria; phylum Bacteroidota; class Ignavibacteria; order UBA10030; family UBA6906; genus CAADGV01. The sequence goes on along the minus strand of JBBIRR010000001.1, from coordinate 170,020 downwards.
AGCTATGTGGCATCCGATCCATCACGCTTTATCTATCTCGAACATGATGGACACCTGAATCGCGGGATGAGTGCGTCGCGAAACCTGGGTATCGCCCGCTCTCGTGGGACGTTCATCTCGTTCATTGATGCCGACGATGTGTGGCTTCCGCACAAACTCGAGCGACAGGTGGAGATTCTCACCTCTCAGCCCGAGGCCGCGCTTGTTTGTGGCCGCACGGAGTGGTGGTATAGCTGGACGCGAAAGCCCGAAGATCAGAGTCGAGACTTTCTACAGAAGTACAGTGTCCCCCTCGATACCGTAATCCAACCACCGGCTGTGCTGGATATGTTCTTGCAGGATGAATGGGCGAGCCTGTGTGATATCATGGTTCGACGCAGCGCCATCGAGACGGTAGGGGGATACGACGATATGTTTCGCGGCATGTATGAAGATCAAGCGTTTCACGCCAAGCTCTGCGCGCGGTTTCCTGTGTTTGTTTCGAGCGAATGCTGGTACCGATACCGCCAGCACGAGAAAGCGTGTACAACGCAATCGCATCAGGCCGGACTGTGGGCATCAACACGCAAGATGTTCTTGCTCTGGCTGGAAAGCTATCTCGCAGCAAACGGGCTGAAGCATACTTCAACGTGGGAGATCGTGCGAGGTATGCTATTCCCGTATCGGCATCCGCGTCTCGTGCGGCTCTCGGCACAAGTCCGGCGCCTGAAGGATCGGATTCAAAGGAGTTTGTCGCGATGAGAGTACCCGGCCTTACACGCCTGCAGTGGGTGAAGCAGAACTTCAGAGGATTGCAGCAGCCGCGCGCGATCATTCTCATGTATCATCGGGTGGGTGACCTTGACGCCGACCCGTGGTATCTCCGAGTGAGCCCGGAACATTTTGATATGCAGATGAGAATCCTCCGCACGCGGGCGCGGCCCATTCATCTTCATGAACTCCCGGTCGCTTTGGATCAGGGACGTTTAGCGGACCGCTCGGTTGTCGTGTCCTTCGATGATGGATACGCAAACAACCTGTATCAGGCCAAACCCATCCTCGAACGATACGAAATCCCGGCGACGGTCTTTGTGACGACAGGGTATCTCGGCGCCCGCAAAGAGTACTGGTGGGATGAATTAGAGCAAGCACTGCTGCGTCCCGGTAGATTGCCATCGAGGCTCACGCTTCGCGATGGGGAGTGGACCTGGGACCTCGGAGGAGCCGAAGTCTACAGTGAAGAGGAGTACCATCACGATTGCAGGCACACGCGCGAGCCCAGTCGGCGCACGCAGTTCTACTACGCCGTGTGGGAAAAACTCCGCTCTGTACCGCATCAGCACCGAACGCAGTTGCTGACAGAGATCCAATCGTGGGCAGCAACCGAACCCAGCCTGCGCGAAAGCCACCGTTCGCTCACTCCCCAGGAAGTATGTACGTTGGCCGATGGAGGGCTTGTCAGCATTGGCGCGCATACGGTCACCCACGCCCTGCTCACGGAACTACCCCTGGAACAGCAGCGGCACGAGATCCGAGAAAGCAGGTCGTATCTTCGCGAGCTTCTGAAGCAGGAGATAACCACATTCTCCTATCCCTTTGGCCGCTACACGGATGAAACAGCTGCAATCGTACGGAACGAAGGCTACGTGGCTGCGTGTTCTGTCACGCACAGCCCTGTCACGATAGGGATGGATTGCTTCCAACTCCCTCGATTCTCTGTTTTGGATTGGAACGGAGAACAGTTCGAACGCCAGATGCTGCAATGGCTTGCAGGTTCGAAGCAATGAAGAAGCTTCTGGTCATCATACCTGCGGTGGAACGCGGAGGTGCCGAAAAGTACGCGCAGACCATTGCACGCGCCTGCATTCAGGGATGGGATGTTCATGCTGCTGTGACCGAGACCCCGCAGACGCTACCGTTGGTCGAGGAACTGACGCACGATGGGATCGCGTGCCATACGTTTCGTCTCCCGCTACAACATTTTGCAGTGCTGCAAACCGAGCACACGTGGAAACACGAACGACCGCGGGAGCGCAGTGTGGTTCGACGAATGCTCAGAGGCGTTGAGCGAACCTTTCATCGGCTTGCCGAAGTTCAGCGCACGGTCTCGCAGTTGATGCGGACGGTGAAACTCCTGCGAAGTGTACAACCTGATGTTGTCCTTCTGAACATATGCTGGGGAACCTTCGGGCTTGGCATAATTGCCGGATGTGCCGTTGTGAACGTCCCCACGGCTGTCGTTTTTCATGGGTATCCTTTTCCTTTCGCCTTTCGCGCAGCGAAGCGAAGAGTTTACCACTGGGCGCGACAACGTCGTCAGCGCTGGGTCACAGTGTCCGATTTCAACCGGTCGCTTATCAGTCAGACCTTCGGCCTGGATAAAGACGAAGTTGTCAGAATCTATAATGGGATTCGTCTGACATCGCCAAGCCCTCGTGATGATGCGGCCACCGTTCGTGAGGAGGTCCGAGCGGAACTTGGCCTGTCGGATCGTTCGATCATGCTTCTCACGGTTGCCCGATTGGAGTTGACGAAAGGCTTTGGGCTTCTCGTTCGTGTGCTACCCGATATCATCCGAGATTTTTCCCACGTGTGTTGTGTATGGGTGGGGGAGGGAAAAGATAAAGAGTGCATTGCAAGAGAAGCGGCCGAGCATCGCATCGCCAGCAACGTTCTCTTTCTCGGATATCGGTCGGATGTGCCGCGCCTGATGCGCGCGGCAGATCTTTTTGTATTGCCCACAGAATTCGAAGGGCTGCCGTTTACCATACTCGAAGCCATGGCACAGCGAGTTCCTGTTGTTGCCTCGGATGTAGGAGGAATCCCCGAAGTCATTCGTCATCGCGTAGACGGTCTGATCGTGTCCGCAAGCGACGTGCACGGTTGGGCAGAAGCGCTCCAATGGGCGTTAACCCATCCTGACCAGATGAGGGCGATGGCCATCGCTGCGGAGGCAAGGGTGCAGCAGTTTTCGGAAGACCGGATGATTCGCGAGACACTTGACGTACTGAAGTCCTTGATACAGAATCACCTGAGCGGGAAGCGATGATGAGGCGCCGCATTCTCCTCATCTCACCCATCCCCACCCACCCCCAGATCGCGGGTAACCGCACGCGCATTCAGCGGCTGCTGCAAAGTCTGCGTGACATGGGACATGAAGTGCACTTTCTCTGCGTGAACACCGAACCATGGAAGGCGGACGAGGAGGCGATGGCACGGTGGTGGGGCAAGCATTTCTATCGTGTCGCGTATCGTCATCCGCCGCGGAGTCTCCGGCGCTACATCTCCCGCTTGCGTTTTCTCTTCGAGCCGGGATTCTTGGAAATCCAGCCGGTGGACTATCGGTACGACAACGCGCTCGATCTCGTCCTGCGAGAGTTGGCGAAGTCCACACGCTTCGATGTGGTGATTGTCGAATATATCTTTTGGTCGAAAGCGTTGGACTGTTTCGACGATAGCGTTCTGAAGATCATCGACACGCACGACGTATTCACCAGGCGACACATGCTGTATCGCAAAGCGGGGCAAGACTACGGATGGTACTGTACTACCGCGAAGGAAGAAGCGAAAGCCTTGAACCGCGCCGATGTCGTTGTAGCAATTCAGGATCAGGAAAGGGAATATTTCTCGCGGCTCACATCCAGGCCGGTCATTACCGTCCGGCATATTGCTCCGCTTCGCGCCCTGCCTCCGCGAGAGAGAAATGAGGCGAACCTCCTGTTTATCGGTTCGGATGCGGGGACGAACATTCACGGTCTTCGTTCCTTTCTCGCACAAACGTTTCCGCGCATTCGACGCGTAGTACCGCACGCCATGTTACACCTTGCCGGGCAGATTTGTGACAACGTGCCGGATGCCGAGGGCTGCATCAAGCACGGCGTGGTGGATGATCTTGATTCTCTGTACGAAGTGGCTGATATTGTCGTAAATCCCATTGAGTTCAGCACCGGACTGTGCATCAAGACCATCGAGGCGCTTGGCTACGGGAGGCCGGTCGTCACAACGTCTGCCGGGTCGCGTGGTCTTGAGGATGGAGCCGGGCAGGCGTTTCTCGTTGCAGACTCGCCCGACGATTTTGCGCAAGCCGTGTTGCATGTCGCCCGCGATGCCGCTCGTGCCCGTTCACTGGCTCGCGCTGCGTATCGCTTTGTCGAGCGCTGGAACGCGGAAAGCCTCCACGAGTTGAGGAATGTTGTAGAACGGAAATCATCCAACAGCTGCAACGACTTTGCTGCATGAAGTGGAATACCGATAGCACCCTCATGGTTGCGATTACGGCCTTCTTCCTGATGGCCGCTCTGGCTGTGTACTGGCATCTTCTTGATTTCATTGCGGCGGACGGGAAAGTTGACGAGGCACTCATTGGCTCGCTGGTTGCCTATTGGCTCCTCAGCATCATCGGAATCTTCCTCGCGTTCAGAGGACGCCAGCGATGGAGAGAAATTCTCCTTCTGGTGGGTACGGTACTGGTAACCCTGGTGGGGGTGGAATTGGGTCTGCGCATGTTCAATCCGCCTGCTGCCATGCCGGAGTTCCATGGCATCAGTTCCAGAACATACCACCATCTGCTTCCGAAGAACGCGGAAATGAATGCAGGCATCTTCGATGGGAAGCGGGTTATTGTCCGAACGAATGAGGACGGCCTCAGGAGCTTGTACTCGCGTGAAGCATTCCGCGCCTTCAAGACCCGAATTGCTCTTCTTGGCGATTCCTTCACCTTCGGAAAGTGTGTGAGACAGGAGTTTGCTTTTCCGGCTGTCGCCGAGCGTCTGCTCCGAGAACAACTGGGCCGCAATGACGTTGCGGTGCTCAATGCCGGGATCAACAGCTACTCGCCACTTCTGGAAGAGCGACTGTTCTCCGGCATCGTGATCCATTACGCGCCCACTCACGTTATCCTTTTTCTGGATGCAACGGATATCGGTGATGACATGAAATATGCAGCAGAGATACAGGGCGATGGTGACCAGAGCCAATTCAACTTGGCTGAATCGTCTACCGAGGAGATGGGCTTTCACACTGCGCTTGGGAACGTGTCATCCTTCCAACTTGAAAAGATACGCCGATATCTCAGCTACCCGTTCAGTGTCGTGCGCTACGCTCTGTCGAACAGGGGCGATGCAAGAGCAAGCGTGACCCGTCAGGCGGGATATGACTATTATGACTTTGCAGTGAAGATTGATGGCGTCGTTGAGCACAACCGATTCTTCATTTACCGACATCCTCTGGCAAGCACACGAGGGTACTTCTTGAACACTCTGGCGCACATCAATCGTATTGCCTCAAAGGCCAACGACATTGGCGCGATGTTCATTCTGGTCGTCACTCCTCGATTTCAGCATTGGAATCCGAATGAATGTCCCAACAACTGGGAGAAAAACGAGTACGCACTCTCGGAGCCATATCAGGATGAGTACTTCAGATTCTTTGATGAAGCGGCGCCGCAGTTGCCTTACGTAGTGTTCAACCTGCTGCCTGCATTTCGTGCCTGTGAGGAGTTTCCGCTCGTGCTTGATGATGACCCTCATTGGAATGAACGAGGGCATGCTTTTGTTGCGAGGCTGCTTACTGCGTACCTCACGGATGGGCGATTGGTGCGGTAGGCGAATTGAATATCATTACCCGAACAAAAAATTCAAATGGAAACACGGCATCATGAATTCGTCGGATAAGGGCAAACCGAGTTTCTTGTTCACCGGCATGTGGTTTGGCGGTACGGCGACGGTGCTGCAGAACCTGCGGGGCGTCGTCTCTGCGCGTGACGATGTCGAGTGCACGTGGCTTCCCATCGAGTACAGTCCGCCGGAGCTTCTTGCGCGCATTCCTCCGATTTCGCTGAACTGGACTCTGAAGGGGGGATGGATTGCTCGGTCGCGCATCCGCAGGGAGCTGAAAGCGGGAAAGAAATTCGACGCAGTCTATTTCAACGACCACATTCCTGCGACGTTCTTGAACACCTTCCGCAAGCGCGTCCCCAGCGTGATGGCGATGGATGTGACACCGTTGCTGATGGAAGAGCATCGCGCGTGGTACGGCGTTCCTACTTCATCGCAAAAGCATTTGATCGAACGCATCAAGTTTCTCCAAACGTGTCGGACGTATCGGAACACGACCTTTCTTCTGCCCTGGTCGAACTGGGTGAAACGATCGCTGATCGAACATTATGGGGTGGATGAGAGGAGAATTCGCGTCCTTGCGCCGGGCGTGGATCTCGATCTCTGGAAAAGTTCTGAACGAATGCCGGGGTCGAAGGTGCGCATCCTGTTTGTGGGCAATCATTTTATGCGGAAGGGTGGAGATTTGCTGTGTAACATCGCCCGCCATGAGCCGTTCAGGAATTGCGAGTTTCATCTTGTGACAAACAGCGCGGCCGGCGAAAGGCCGCGGAATGTCGTCATTCATTCGAACATCTCTCCCAACAGTCCCGAACTCCTGCACCTCTACAAGCAGGCCGACGTGTTCGTGCTGCCGACACGCGCGGACTTCTTTCCGCTTGCCATCATGGAAGCAATGGCCATGAACCTTCCGGTAGTGGCTACCGAGCTTGGCAGCATTGACGAAATGGTGACGGACGGTACCACCGGCTTCCTGATTCGTGGAGAGGATGAGGCGGCACTGGCGGAGAGGTTGTTGCTGCTGATGAACAACCCCGCTCTTCGTCGTGAGTTTGGCGCCAATGCACGGCGTAAAGCGGAGCGGGAATTCAACCTGAAGCGCAACGCAGAAGTCATTCTCGAAACACTGCGCAAAGCTGCCGAATCATCAATTCCCACGGAGCACTGATGCTACGCACAACATCTTGCCTGAAACCTGTTCTCCGTTTAATCGCCTGCTGGCTTCTCACTCTTCTGCCGGCCAGTCCTCGCCTGCACGCCCAGTGGGTGCAGCAAACCAGCGGCGTCACCGTTCCGCTCTCTGACGTTACTTTTGTCGACAGAAGAACCGCTGTCGCCGTCGGCGCACGCGGTACGATTCTCTTCAGCGCGGATGGCGGAACAACGTGGAGCGCGCAGCAAAGCGGAACGGGCACCTGGCTCAGCGGTGTTGCCTTCGTGTCTCCTTTTGTTGGTTATGTTGTTGGATGGAACGGCGTCATTCTTCGAACGACGGATGGAGGAAAAACCTGGACCTCGGTTCAGCGTGTAACGGCGAAGTCGTTGTACGACGTCTCATTCTGCACGGCAACGACGGGCCTTGCCGTAGGATACGGCGGGGTTGTTCTTCGAACGACGGATGGAGGAACGACATGGACCGAAAGTACGAGCGGGTTTAACAACGACTTGCGCGGCGTCCAGTGCCTTGAAGCGATGACCTTTCTGGCTTGCGGTTCGAACGGCATCATCCTGCGGACCACGAATGCAGGTGAATCGTGGACGCGTGTGGCCGAGGGATCGGAGGGGATGCTCTACCGCATGCGTTTTGCCACAAACAGACATGGATTTGCCGTCGGAGATAAAGGAACCATCTTGCGGACCGAAAACGGAGGCGTGAGCTGGACTGCTGTACGATCGGGAACGACGCACGATCTTTGGGACGTGGCGACCTCTTCGTTGCACGACGCGACGGTTGTGGGGTCACGCGGAACCATCCTCCGCTCGACCGACGGTGGTTTCACGTGGGTGAGCCGACCGAGTGGGACCGAACAGGATTTGCGCGGCGTTGCGATGGCCGATTCTGTCGTTGGCCTGATCGTGGGCACGAGTGGCACCATCCTGTCAACGAAGAACGCCGGCGGCTGCGTGACGTTTCCCTTTCCGCAGAATGCAGCATACCCGTTCGGCATCATGAGCAAATACCGGAACCATGTTGACGCGCAGCGGTCGTACGAAAGTTGGAAGAGTGCGTATGTGACAGGCGATAGCGCGTGCGGACTTCGTCGCGTTCTGTTCGATGACATGAGCTCGACGACGTCCGAGGGCATCGGCTATGGGATGCTGCTTGCCGTGAACTTCAACGACCGTCCGCTCTTCGATGATCTCTGGTTGTATTACAAGAAGTTCATGAATGAGCGCGGGCTGATGGAATGGCACATCGGCAGCACCTGCGAGGTGCTCGAAGGAGGCGCCGCAACGGATGCCGATGAGGATGCCGCATTCGCACTGCTGCTCGCCGACCGGCAGTGGTGCAGTGACGGCGCCATCAACTACAAACACGAAGCAGTGCTTCTCATCAATCGCATCTGGGAACATGAAGTCGAAAAGAACACGTTCGTTCTCAAGCCCGGCGACGGCGATTGGGGCGGCTCGCACATGCTCAATCCGTCCTACTTCGCTCCCGCGTACTACCGCGCCTTCGAGGCGGCGACGGGAAACGCCGGGTGGCGCAAAGTGATTGCTCGATGCTATGAGATTCTCAAGAAATGCGCACACCCCGAAACGGGTCTGGTGCCCGACTGGTGTCGCGCGGACGGCTCGCCTGCGCCCGAACGCGCGCAGAGCTATTACTACTATTGGGATGCAGCGCGCACGCCGTGGCGCATCGCGCTGGACTATCTGTGGTACGGCAACGAAGACGCGCGGCAGTTCTGCGAGAAAATCGTTCGCTTCGCATCGTCCATCGGGGCGGCGAATATTGCCAACGGGTATTACCTCGACGGCAAGCCGGTGCGCAGCGAGCCGACGAGCATCTTCATCGGCCCGTTCGGTGCCGCGGCGATGGCGGCGGGGCCCGCGTACCAGGCATTTGCCGATGCCGCCTATCGCATCAACGTCGCAACGACTCTTCCTCTGGAGAACAACTACTACAACTGGAGTATTCGAACGCTCACGCTGTTTCTTCAGACGGGAAACTTCTTCGGACCGCTTGAAGGAGGGCGCAAGGCGGTAGAGCCGAGCCGTTAGCCATAACGAACGAAATCAGCCGTGTGCTTGCACTCGTTGGCAGCGTTTCGTATCTTGGGGATGCAGTTTGAAACTTCGGAGCGTGGCGCAGCCCGGTAGCGCACTTGCTTGGGGTGCAAGGGGTCGTGGGTTCAAATCCCGCCGCTCCGACAGGCGACGGAGGCTGTACAAAAAGTAACCATTGTCATTCTGAACGTAGCGAAGCGGAGTGAAGAATCCAGTAAATGGCTCGGTTCTGGATTCTTCGCCTCTGAGAAACGAGGCTCAGAATGACGTAATACTACTTTTTGGTCAGCCTCCGTTCTGTTTTTGGGTCGAGAGGCGATCAAGCAGTCCCCTCGGTTGAGAATGCAGTGCCTCAGTGTCCCCACATGAATATGTGGTTCACCTTGTGCAGGCTTCTTGGCTTATTGCCCCATGATTACCGTCGGCATCGTTGAAGATGATAAGGACATTCGGCTGGGGATTCAGAAGTATCTGAGTCACCAGAAGGATGTTTTGTGTGAGATCGCGGCGGAATCGGTCGAGGAGTTTCTTGCGAAAGCGAGACAGACCGAGTTTCCTGATGTGATTCTCAGCGACATCGGCTTGCCGGGCATGTCGGGAATCGACGGCATGCGGCTCATCAAAGAACAGCATCCCGATGTCGACATCATCATGCTGACGGTGTACAATGATTGGCAGAAGATCTTCGATTCACTGCGTGCCGGCGCATCCGGGTATCTCCTGAAAAACACCCCCCTGGGCGAAATCAAGAAGGCGATTGAAACAGTACGTGCCGGCGGCTCGGTGATGTCACCCGAAATCGCGCGCAAGGTGATGGAACATTTCAGCACCCCATCCACCGTCGAGCAAAGAACTCCTGAATCCGTCCTCACACCCAAAGAAAAAGAAATCGTCATCGGTCTCGTGGACGGACTGAGCTACAAGATGCTCGCCGACAGAATGAACATTTCGATTGACACCATCCGCTTTCACATCAAGAACATCTACAAGAAGCTCCACGTCAACTCCAAAGCGGAAGTGATCAGCAAGTCGCTTCGCGGAGAGATTTAGTGGGTGTCGGACTGCGGTCACGCAGCTGGTGGTGGTACCACGCCTGTTGCATGATCTTCCCGTCGCGCAATTCACTCGACCCACATCCTTATGCGGGGGAAATCACTTTTCCTTCTTCGTAGGAGGAGGCGAGCCGCAGGACGACCTACTCTTCCTACATCCACATGCGGTGTTGCGGCGAACGGATTTGAAGTAGATTATGCCCGTTCAAATCCTCGGGGCTGATGATGTGCAAGCCCCGCCGTATGTTCACCATGTGATGGGTTTATGCGATGAGAACGATTCGCGTCGTGACAGCATCGGTTGTAGCAGGCATTCTCTCGGCATTTCTCTTCATCGGTGTCGGAGGACGCGCCGCAATGAAATTCATCGCATTGATGAGCGGCCACGAGCTGACGTTCAGCATCGAGGGAACACTTGCCGCGCTCGTTTTCTCGACGTCCATTGGTGTGGCCGGCGGCGTGGTGTTTCCGCTGCTCCAGCGTTATCTGCCCCGGTCGCTGAACGCAACAGGCGGATCGTTCGGTTTGATGGTGTTTGTCGTGTTGATTCCGATGCTGCCTTCGGCCATTCGGGAAGAGGCAGCAGCATTGGGCGAATATATCCCGCTGGCAATCACGGTGTTTGGCCTTCTGCTCATGGGCTATGGCGTCGTGCTCGAAGCCATGGCGCGCTCGCTGCTGGAGCTTTCGTGCCGAAAGACATCCGTTTTGAATGATACTTCGTATGAAGTTCGACCAAACCTAACTACCCAATCAACTCATCATACACACATATCAAGGAGACATGAATGCAAACTCTGCGAGTCCTTGCCGTAGGAGTGATGTTTGGAGGGCTAATGCTGGGGCAGGCCGATGCCCAGAAGAAATCCGCTGCGGCCGGCAAGCTCATCGAGCGCGGCAAGTATCTGGTAAATCTCGGCGGCTGTAACGACTGCCACACTCCGAAGAAGTTTGGACCGAAAGGAATGGAATTGGATGAGACGCGGATTCTTTCCGGCGCGCCCGCGCACGATCAGGTTCTTCCGATCCCGGATGCAGTCGGCATGGGTCCCGACAAGTGGGGTGCAGTTACGAACGCGCATCTGAGCACGTGGGGCGGACCGTGGGGCATCAGCTTTGCCGCGAACCTCACGCCTGATGTTGAGACCGGCCTCGGCAGTTGGACGGAAGCAATGTTCGTCAAGGCGCTTCGAACGGGCAAGCACATGGGCGAGGGGCGACCGATTCTTCCCCCGATGCCCTGGGAGAATTTTGCCAAGCTCGACGATGCCGACTTGAAGGCGATCTTCGCGTATCTCAAGTCGCTGCCGCCGGTGAAGAATGCGGTACCGGAACCGATTCCGCCGAAAGGTCAGTAGTTATTCCATCATCACAAGAACGCGAAAGAGAAGGGACGTTATGACGCGAAGCTGGGTCATGTTGGGCGCAATCGTCGCCGCTGTGGGCTCGCATGTGTTTGCGACAACGCCCTACCGGGCTGTTGACGTGAAATACGGCGGGACGATCACGGGTGTGGTACGGATTTCGGGTCCCGCGCCGAAGCCGGTTCTGTTTGCTACAGGGAAGGACCCCGACTGGTGCGGAACAAGCAAGGTGTCGCCGAGGCTCGCCCTGGGTGCCCGCGGCGGCGTTGCGAACACGGTCGTATCGCTGGAAGGAATAACGCGCGGAAAACCATTCGCGCAGAATCGGAAGTACGTTCTCGATCAGCGATCGTGTGAGTACGTACCGCACATTCTGCTTCTGCCCCTGGGCGCGGAGCTTGACATCGTGAACAGCGACGCCGTGCTGCACAACGTTCATTCGTATGCACCGGGCAGCGACCCGCGCACAATCTTTAACATCGCCCAGCCCATCAAAGGCGTTCGTTTTTCGGTGAAGGCTGGAAGCTTCTCCGAATCGGGAGCGTACCACGCGACCTGCGATGCAGGGCATCCATGGATGAGCGCATACGTCGTGGTTGCTGAGCATCCGTACTATGCAGTCACCGACGCACACGGCCGCTTTGAACTGACGGATGTTCCCCCCGGCAAGTACACAGTCAAGATGTGGCATGAGGGAGTGGCGGTGACAAAGACAGAGACTCAGAAAGGGAAGGTGACGACCTATTACTATGAAGCCCCGTACGAAGAGCGTCAGGAAGTTGTTGTCACGGCAGGCAGTGTGGCCACTGTTGCATTCACTCTCTCGCTTCGCCCGGGGGTGCATGCCGAGAAGTAGTTGAACGGAACTGCACAACAATCGAACGGGCATTCGGCGCAGGCTGCGGTGCCCGTTCGTGTTTTTACCCCCTTTGCCGATTTGACACCAGTATCCGCCACGCTTGCACTTCGCTACTGAAATCATTGCACCAACCTTCTGACGTTCTGACTCGTTCGTAGCTGTACTCATCTCTTGCCGCACAAATTCCCTTGAAATTCAACACGGCTCGCAAGTGGCATGTCGGTTGAAGCACACCTGAGCGGATGGAAATTCAAGAACAAGTTCATACAGATACATGAAAGGAGGTTCAGGTATGTTCGTCCAGGTTCGTCATTCCCCGGCTATGAACACGTTGTGGAAAGAGATTGCGGACTTCGAGCGGGAAGTGGACCGCATCTTCAGCAATTTCTTTTCCCGTGAGGCGGTAACGGACGAAGGGTATGCACCGGCGATCAATGTTGTTGAGAAGGACAATGAGTTCGTGGTGGTTGCGGAGATGCCCGGTGTACGGAAAGAGGATGTGAAGCTGTCGCTGGAAAATGATGTGCTGACCATCAGCGGCACGCGCAAGCAGAACGGTGTGCCGGAGAACGCGCGGTGGTTGCGCAACGAGATTCAACGCGGCGATTTCACTCGTTCGATTGCGCTGCCCGCCGGCGTGAAGGTCGACGGCATCACGGCCGAGCTGCAGAACGGGCTTCTTCACATCCTGCTTCCCAAGGCAGACGAAGTGAAGCCTCGCGAAATCAAGATTAACTGAAGCATGCCGACGAGAAAGGAGTGAAGCACTATGGCAAGCAGAGACAATGCCGCACTCATGAAGCGCGAACGAGAGCAGTCGCTGATCAGCAAGCCTCGCGCGGCTGCAACGGTCACTCCGCCGGCCGATATCTACGAAACGGATGACGCGTACGTGCTGATGCTGGATATTCCCGGGGCAACCAAGGAATCCATCTCGCTCAGCATGGACAGGTCAACGCTCACGATTCGTGGAACGGTGGACAGCACGCGCGATGAACACGCCAAAGTGCTGCACCACGAGATTCGCGGAGGGACCTACGAGCGGGTCTTCAACCTGACCGATGGTATCGACCGCGACAGCGTCGAGGCACACTACAGCGACGGAGTGTTGACGATCAAACTCTTGAAGAAAGAAGAAGTAAAACCCAGAACAATCCAGATTCGCTAACTCATTCGTTCACCAAAGGAGGTGTTGACAATGTCGTTAGTACGTTGGAATCCCGTGCGTGAACTTGCGACGATCCCTTCGAGCATCTTGAGCATGCAGCAGGAGATCAATCGCATGTTCGATCGCTTCTTCCGCGGCGGCGTTCTGGATGAGGGCGACCTGTTCCCCTCGACCTGGATGCCCGCTGTCGATCTTCTCGAGAAGGATGATGAGTTCGTTGCAAAGGTCGAACTTCCCGGCGTCCACAAAGACGACGTGAAGGTCACCCTCCACGACAACATTCTCACCATCCGCGGCGAGAAGAAGGAGGAGAGAGAGTCGAAAGACTCGAACTACCACCGCCTCGAGCGCAGCTACGGGTCGTTCCAGCGATCCTTCACGCTGCCGACTTCAGTACGGCAGGACAAGGTCGAGGCCGAGTTTCGCGACGGCGTCCTGACCATTACCATGCCCAAGGCTGAAGAGGCAAAGCGGAAGCAGATCGAAGTGAAAGTGAAGTAAACGTGAATCCTGCTGCATCCGGGTTCACGCCGAAACGGGAGCTGGCAGGTGGTGGGACCTGTTCGGCTCCCATTTTTCTTTTAGCGGAATTCTCGCAGGCGCTCGCTGCGCGAACGAATCACACGCGGCGGACGTTTACCATGTTGGGCACACACAGCGTATGAAAGGTCGAAAGATGAAGAAAGCGAAAGTTCCCCAGGCATTACCGGTGCTGCCATTGCGCAACTCCGTGTTTTTCCCACGTCAGATGATGCCCCTCTCCATCGGACGAGAGAGCAGCATACGGGTGATCGATGAATCGCTCAAGGAAGAGGGCCTTATTGTTGTTGTGGCACAAACCGACGGCAGCATCGAACATCCGACGGAAAAGGACATCTATTGGGTGGGCACGCTGGCAAAAGTGTTGAAACAATTCACGCTGCCGGATGGAACCCGGAGCGTTCTGACACAGGGTCTGGAACGGGTGCAGCTCCTTTCCATCCTTCACAGTGATCCGTACATCAAAGCGGTCGTTCGCACGGTGGATGAAACGACGGAGACCGGCATCGAGATCGAGGCGATGACCACGACCATCAAGAATCTCTTCAAGAGAGCGGTGGAGCTGTCTCCGAACCTTACGGAAGAACACCTGACCATCATCCTGAATACCGACGAACCGTCGGCGGTGGCCGACCTTGCGACGTCTCTCGTTCCGGTTTCGGTCGAGGAGAAACAGCAGGTTCTGGAATCATTCGACCTCAGGAAGAAGCTGGAACAGGTGACCGTTGTGCTGACCAAACTCGTTCAGAAGTTGGAGCTGGGCAGTAAGATTCAATCGGAGGTCCAGGATGGCATCAACAAGACGCAGCGTGAGTACTACCTGCGCGAGCAGATGAAAGCCATCAAGAGGGAGTTGGGCGAAGACGACGAGAACCTTGAGTTGAACGAACTGCGCAAGCGTATCGAAGCGGCCAAACTTCCCGAAGAAGCGCTCAAGGTTGCCGAGAAGGAACTGAAGCGTCTCTCGCAGATGAACCAGGCGTCGGCCGAATACACCGTCAGCCGAACGTATCTCGACTGGATCCTCGACTTACCGTGGAGCGTCAGCACCGAGGACAATCTCGATATCAAAAAGGCGCGAGAGGTTCTCGAGCAAGATCATTACGGCCTCGATAAAGTGAAGAAGCGAATCCTGGAATATCTTGCCGTTCGCAAGCTGAAGAACGACATGCGCGGTCCCATCATGGTGTTTGTCGGGCCTCCCGGCGTCGGCAAGACGTCGCTGGGGCGTTCCATCGCCAACGCGCTCGGCAGGAAGTTCGTCCGCATCTCGCTCGGCGGCGTGCATGACGAAGCGGAGATCCGCGGGCACCGGCGCACGTACATCGGCGCGCTGCCCGGGCGCATCATCCAGGGCATGCGCAAAGCCGGCTCCAACAATCCCGTCTTCATGCTCGACGAGATTGACAAAGTCGGCGCCGATTTTCGCGGCGACCCGGCTGCGGCGCTGCTGGAGGTTCTCGACCCTGAGCAAAACTCCACCTTCAGCGATCACTACCTCGAGATTCCTTTCGATCTCTCGAAGGTGATGTTCATCGCCACGGCGAATATGATCGAACCGGTACCACCCGCGCTGCGCGACCGAATGGAGATTATCGAAATTCCGAGCTACGTCGAGGATGAGAAGCTGCACATTGCGCGCCGCTTCCTGCTGCCGAAGCAGTTGCGCGAACACGGTTTGCAATCCGAGCAGGTGGAGATTGACGACGAGGCGATCCGGCACATCATTTCCGGTTACACACGAGAGGCGGGCGTACGCAACCTCGAGCGGCAGATTGCGAGCATTTGCCGCGGCGTTGCCAGAGATGTGGCAGAAGGAGAGATCCAGAAAGCAACGATCAAGAAAGACAATCTTACGAAGTACTTGGGTCAACAGAAGTTTTTCCCGGATGTTGCCGAGCGCATCAATCGTCCCGGCATCGCCGTTGGTCTTGCGTGGACGCCCATAGGCGGCGATATTCTCTTCATCGAAGCGACGAAGATGAAGGGGAAGGGAAACCTCACGCTTACGGGTCAACTTGGGGATGTGATGAAAGAATCCGCGCAGGCGGCGCTGAGCTTCATTGCCTCGCATGCAAAGGAGCTTGGCCTTGACGAGAACTTCCGCTCGGAGTTAGACATTCACGTGCACGTGCCGGCGGGCGCAAT
This sequence comes from Ignavibacteriales bacterium, assembly GCA_037441705.1. Taxonomy (GTDB): domain Bacteria; phylum Bacteroidota; class Ignavibacteria; order UBA10030; family UBA6906; genus CAADGV01. Next base: position 154,064 of record JBBIRR010000001.1, on the reverse strand, counting down.
TCCTAAGGATGGGCCTTCGGCGGGCGTTGCCATGCTCACGGCGCTCACCTCGCTGCTCACCGGCCGCCTCGTGCGCAACGACCTTGCGATGACGGGCGAAATCACGCTGCGCGGTGCCGTGCTGCCCATCGGCGGCGTGAAGGAGAAGGTGATCGCCGCTCACCGCGCAGGCATCAAGACCGTCATCCTTCCCGAGCGCAACAAGCTCGACCTGGACGAAGTGCCGAAGCCTGCCATCGAAGGGATGACATTCCACTTCGTGAAGGAGATGGGCGATGTGCTAAAGCTCGCGCTCCGCTCCGCCGAGGAGTCGGAGAAGTTGAAGATTGCCGAGTTGCAGCTCGATCCGGTAGCCGTGAACTGAACATGCGAATCCCGCCTGCGAGGCGGGATTCGTGTATGGCTTATCGGTTCTTCTTCTTGTGGCGCATCTTGCGCAGGCGCTTCTTGCGCTTGTGCGTTGCCATTTTGTGGCGCTTGCGCTTCTTGCCGCTGGGCATGCTACCTCCTTTCCTTCGAGATGGGTGGTTGGATGAGGTTAGAGACCTGCTTGTGCATGTTGGTCGAGAATATCTTTCGCCCTCTTCCCCAAATCCGATTCGGGATTCAAGTCAATCGCCTTCTTGAACCACCTGTTGGATTCCTTCACGTTGCCCGCATAGAGGTAGACAATGCCCAAATTGAACGCCCCGGGTTGATGCGTCGGCGACATCTTCATCGCGCTCTCCATTTCTCTGATAGCCATGGAGAAGAGTGAGCCCTTGCGCGTGGTGTCGAGTTTGCCAAGCTCAAAGTAGCAGATGCCGAGGTCTACGCGGGCGTTGGGATCGTCGGGTTTTTTCTTCAGGTACTCCTTGTACGCGTCGATGGCGCGCGGTAACATCCGGGGGTCGTGCATGCCGGCGTCGTGCAATGCGTTGGCAAGCAGCAATTTCGCTCCGTCGCTCGTCGGGTTGTCTCTGACCTGGGTCTCGAGGCGTTCGATCGCGTCAAGGATTTCTTTTGGCGGCTGTGACGAGGAACCCTGTGTGGCTGGGACTTGCATGCCGGTATGGATGTGTTCTCCTGTGTCGCGCTGAAGCTCGAGATAGATGAAATAGCCGAGCAGCGCGATCACGAACACTCCCGCCGCGTAATGCCAGGGTTGAAATCGGAACGGTTGGGCGTTTCGTGATATTGCCTTCTTTTTCTGTGACGTCGAGGCGGGCGATTTTTCTACAGGTGCCGGTTCGCCAAACGTTCTGCCCGGAAGTTTGGCGCCGCAGGCTTCGCAGTAGGCTCCGGTGTGCGTATTGATGTGGCCGCAAATTTCGCACGTGAGAGATGCAGCGGTGCTCTTCGGCTGCGGCGTGCCGTCGTCAATGCGCGCGCCGCACTTAGGGCAAAATCTATCGCCGCGGGAAAGTTCGTTTCCGCACTCGCTGCACACAAGCTTCGCCGTCGCCATCTCGCCCGTTCTCCTCTTACGACTCCGGTTGCTGTTGGGCGGTTTTCTGCAGGTTCTCGTTCACCGCCTGTTTCACTTCTTTAGAGACTTTGAAGATTGGGACCCAATGTTCATCCACCATCACCTGTTCGCCCGTGCGCGGGTTGCGGGCGATGCGTCCTTTGCGTTTCTTCACCTTGAAGCTTCCAAACCCGCGTATCTCGATATTCTTTCCTTCCTTCATTGCTTCAATGACGGTGAGGATGAACCCGTCCACGACGGCCTCGGTGTCGACTTTCGTCAGGCCCGTTCCCGTAGCGATGCGATCAACAATATCGGCTTTGGTCAACGCAAATCCTCCTGTGGTATTTGTACGATATGACGCTGCTTGTGAACCAAGTAAAGAAAGGAACCTGCGCATGCCCGAGCGCAACACGGGTTGCCGCCGCCGTACGTACCAGGAACCCCGGCATTCTGCGAGGAAACTCTTCTCGATCAAAACGGGCCGTTGTACCGATAGGAGAGCACCGGTGTTTGCAGGAGTCCCCGTTTCAGTTCCTCAACGCTTGCACGAACGTCGCCGAAGATCCTCTCGACCCACCAGCGTTTGCGCGCCTGCTCGCGCACGAGCGACGGCTCGCCTTCGATTCCTGCCAGGTCGGCTGCAATGCGGACGGCATCTTCGAACGTTCCGAGCGTGTCCACGAGTCCCAGCTCCAGTGCCTGCTCGCCGGTGAATACTCGCCCGTCGGCAATCTCGACCACCTTACGGTGATCCAATTTCCGCTCCGCAGCAACCACGCCGATGAACTGATCGTGAACATCGTCCATCAAACTCTGAAAATACTTCTCGGCGTCTTTGCTCATTGGTTGCGTGGGCGATCCTGCATCCTTCAGCCTGCCGCTCTTGATTGTCTTGACGTCAATGCCGAGCTTGTTGAGGGCTTCATGTAGTTGAACGAACTCTCCGATGACGCCGATGCTGCCGGTGAGTGTGCCGCGGTTGGCCACCAGTTTCGACGCGCCGCATGCAACATAGTATCCGCCGCTTGCCGCAAGCGCGCCCATCGAAACAACGATGGGCTTGCCCGCGTCGCGTGTCTTTCGCATCTCCTCGTACATCTCCTGGCTGGCCACGACACCGCCACCCGGAGAGTCGATGCGCAGAATAATTCCTTTGATGGCTTTGTCGTCGCGGTACTTCTTGAGCTGGCGAACAACATCGTCGGCCGATTCAATATCGCCTTTCAACTCGATGACGGCAAGTTTCTCGCCGCGCCCGATCACGACTGTTTCGCGCTCGTCGCGTTCAAGCGATCTGATAGCCGAGAACAACAACAGCACAAACCCCGCGCCGACGACCAGAAGGATGAACAGGATGGTCAGAAACCATTTCGTGGATTTCGACATCTTCGTGGAACGCGACGTCCCTGTAAGTGATGAATTGACAATACGATTCTACTAAAAGCCGATGACAAAGGCAAGATGGGCAAGCTCGGCTTATGGAGGAGTAAGGAGATTGCGAAAGGGCAAATCGCTCACCGACACGTTCTCATTCTTGTCGAGAAAATAGTTGAGCGCCCACTCGCCCGGAAAGAGGAGTGCGAGCTGTTCGTGAGGATCTTCTGCGAGTGCCGCGCCCGTCGGGATGATGAGCGATGTGATGCGCTCGGCGCCGAGATCGGGCGGAAGCCAGCGCAGGAATTTCCATTCCGTCTGCTCGAGGCGCGACGGCGCGCCGTATTCATGCTCGAGGCGGTACTGCACGACTTCGAACTGCAGCGGCCCGACGGCAGCGAGGATCGGGACGCGTGGGCCTGCCTGTGCGCGATAGAAGACTTGTACAACTCCTTCCTGCGTCAGTTGATCGAGTCCATCTCGGAACTTCTTGTAATTCGCCGGGCTGGGATTGTGGAGGAGAACGAAATGCTCAGGCGGGAAGCGCGGAATCTCGTCGTAGACGATGGAAGGGTCCTCCGTCAGCGTGTCGCCGATGTGGAAGTCGGCGTGGCCGATGAAGCCGATGATGTCACCCGCGTACGCTTCGTCAATGGTCTCGCGGGATTGCCCGAGCGTTTTCTGGGAATTGGCAAGGCGGACGCGCTTTCCGGTTCGGGCGTGGATGGCGAACATATCGCGCGTGAATTTCCCCGAGCAGATGCGGAGAAAGGCAATGCGATCGCGGTGCCGCGGATCCATATTTGCCTGAATCTTGAAGATGAATCCCGAAAAGGCCTCCTCGTCGGGCATCACCAACCGCTCGCCCGAACGGCGCGGTGCCGGCGGTACCGCGTGCTCGAGATATCCATCCAACAACAACTGTACGCCAAAGTTGTTCTTCGCACTCCCGAAAAACACCGGCGTGATTTTTCCTTGCAGAACGGCGTCGGAGGTGTATGATGCGCCTGCAATGTCCAGCATCTCGATTTCTTCGACGAGCCGTTCGTGGGTTTCGCTGCTGAGCAGGTCCTTGATCGCGTCGTCATGCAGCGAGGCGACGGTGACGGGAGCGCGGTAGGCTCCGCCGGCCGTTCGCTCGAAGAAATGCGCAAGCTTCGTTTGCCGTTCGTACACGCCGCGGAATTCCTCTCCCGTGCCAAGCGGCCAATTCATCGGGAATGCGCCGATGCCCAGAACCTCTTCTAATTCGTCAATCAGGGCAAGCGGATCGAGCGTCGGGCGGTCGCATTTATTCATGAAGGTAAAGATGGGGATATGCCGACGGCGGCATACCTCGAAGAGCTTCTTCGTTTGCGACTCGATGCCCTTGCCCGCATCAATCACCATAATCACGCCGTCAACCGCGGTGAGAACGCGATAGGTATCTTCAGAGAAGTCCTGATGGCCGGGCGTATCCAACAGATTGATTCTGTATCCGTTGTAGTCGAACTGCAGAACGGTGGAGGTGATGGAAATGCCGCGCTTGCGCTCAAGCTCCATCCAGTCGCTGGTGGTTTGACGCTGATGTTTCCGTGCGGTCACGGAGCCGGCGAGCTGCACGGCGCCGCCGTAGAGGAGAAACTTCTCCGTCAGTGTCGTCTTGCCCGCATCCGGATGCGAGATGATGGCGAACGTGCGCCGCTTCAAAAGTTCTTCGTTGATACCCATCGTTGGAACGTGTGACTGCAGACGTGACGTGAAGGCCGGAAGGAAAAACAGTTTATGTGGTGCACTCCTGCCCCTCGTTCTTCTGCGGAGAAGAAAATATGGAAAAAGGGACGGCCGAACAAATGCTTGTATCGAACGGGAAAATTTATGTACATTGGGTGCGGTTGACGTAGGTTCCAACGAGACCTTAGAAGTTACCATGCTTAACATCCCCGAACGCCTCGCCCGCGAGCTGTCCCTCAAACTTCACTATGTTCAGAATGCGCTTGCCCTCCACGCCGACGGTGCCACGGTGCCGTTCATCGCCCGGTATCGCAAAGAGCGAACGGGCGGGATGGACGAAACGCGATTGCGCAAGCTCTTCGACCGATTTGCCTATCTCACCGAACTCGAACAGCGCAAGCAGACTGTTCTCAGCGCGATCGAAGCACAGGGGAAGCTGACCGACGCGCTTCGCGCAGCGATCGAGGCGACGTTGGACAAGACGACACTCGAAGATCTGTACCTTCCCTTCAAGCCGAAGAAACGGACGCGCGCAACCGAGGCGCGAGAAAAAGGCCTCGAACCTCTCGCGGCATTCATCCAATCCCTGAACGTTCCTGAATCTCCCGCGGCGTCGCTGGAGGAAGAAGCCGCAAAATACATCAACCCAGAAAAAGGTGTTCCTACAGCGGCGGAGGCACTTGCAGGCGCATCCGACATCCTCGCAGAGGAAGTCTCGGAGAAAGCGCATCTCCGCGCGCATCTGCGGCAGTACCTGATGAAAGAGGGCTTCTTTGTTTCAAAGGTGAAGGATGACTTTCCTCCGGGAACGACGAAGTTCGAGATGTACCGCGAGTACAAAGTGCGCGTGCGGGATATCCACGCCCACAACATGCTGGCACTGCTGCGCGGCGAACACGAAGGCGTGCTGACCGTGAGCTTGCAGTTCGATGAAGCCGCGGCGCTGCGCTACCTCGAGCAACAGGAGCTTCACACGCAGGCACCGGCGGTGGCCGCGTTCTATCAAGCGATGCTCAAGGACGCCTTCGAACGTCTCATGAGGCCCTCGTTAGAGAACGATGTGCGGGTGGAGAAAAAGGAATATGCCGATCGGGAATCCATCAAAACATTCGAGGAGAATTTGCGTGCGCTGTTGCTCTCCAGCCCTGCCGGCATGAAGCCCACGATGGGGATTGATCCCGGCTTGCGCACCGGCTGCAAGGTCGCCGTCGTGAGCGAAACGGGCAAATTCCTCGAGGATGCGACCATCTACCCGCATCATTCCGAGGCGCAGCGCCTGCAGGCAGGGCAGGTGATACGCGATTTGATTGTGAAGCACAATGTGGAACTCATCGCCATCGGCAACGGTACGGCCGGGCGCGAAACCGACGAGTTCATCGGCGAGGTGATCAAGGAGTTGGAGAAGCCGCCGATCAAAGTGTTGGTGAGTGAGGCGGGCGCGTCGGTGTACTCGGCAAGCCACGTCGCGATTCAAGAGTTTCCCAAACTCGATCTCACCATTCGCGGCGCCATCAGCATCGCGCGACGCCTGCAGGATCCCCTTGCCGAGCTTGTCAAGATTGATCCCAAATCCATCGGCGTCGGGCAATACCAGCACGATGTGGATCAGAAGCTGCTCAAGAAGAAGTTGGGAGAGACGGTCGAAAGCTGCGTGAACTACGTCGGCGTTGACCTGAATCTGGCTTCGGTCGAGTTGCTGAAGTACGTGTCGGGATTGAACAAGGGCAGCGCACGCAACATCGTGAAGTATCGTGAAGATCACGGTCCCTTCCGCAACCGGCAGGAGTTGATGAACGTGCCGCAGTTCGGGCCGAAGGCATTCGAACAGGCCGCGGGATTTCTCCGCATCCGCAACGGCGATAATCCTCTCGATAATTCGGCAGTTCACCCCGAAAGTTACCACATCGCCGAACGAATCCTGCAGGACCTTGGTGTGACGCTGGACAGGGTGCCCGAGGTTGCCGACAAGCTGCAGGCGCTCGACATCAAACGCTACGTCACGGAAACGGCCGGCGAGCCTACGGTTCGCGACATCATCAACGAGTTGCTGAAGCCCGGACGGGACCCGCGCGCGGAGTTTGTCTCCCCAAAATTCAAGGAAGATGTAAAAGACATTGCCGACCTGAAACCGGGAATGGAGCTTGAGGGCGTCGTGACGAACGTTGCCAACTTCGGAGCCTTCGTTGATATCGGCGTGCATCAGGACGGACTCGTGCACGTCTCACAGCTTGCAGACAAGTACGTTGCCGATCCGAAGAAAGTGGTGAAGGTCGGGCAGATCGTCAAGGTGCGGGTGCTCGAGGTGAACGCGACATTGAAGCGCATTAGCCTGACGATGAAGTCGCCGAATGCGCCCCCACGGCCGCGCAAGGAGAAGCCGACCAAAAAAGAAAAGGGTGCGAAGCCCGCGAAAAAGAAGCAGGAGCAAAAGCCGGAAAGCGTACCGGAAGCGAAGCACGAGAAGCCGCCGGAAAAACATTTTACGCTCGAGGATCTCAAAGCGAAGTTCAATGCAAGGTAGGAGGGGCAATGAGCAAGGGTGCTGCTTTGTTCGCGGCGGTCGTGCTGTTTTCGAGTTGCAAAGATGACGGGCTTCCCGGAAGGATTTGTACGACGGAAGCGCGTGCCGGCATCGAGGTAGACGTGCGAGATGCTCTCACCGGTGAACCGGCCGCGGAAGGCGCCATCGGATTGGCGCAAGAGGGTTTGTTTGTGGACACCCTGCGCGTGTTTCCCACCCTTCCGCCGCAGGGTGCGTTGACGATGGTCGGGGCGTTTGAGCGGCCCGGCATCTACACGGTTGTCGTGCGCAAGCCCGGATACCGAGAGTGGACACAGGCGAACGTTGTCGTCTCGAAGGATGAGTGCCACGTTATCACCACGCGGCTGCAGGCACGATTGGAGCGCGGCCCGTAATCCTCAGCGCCGGTTTCATGCCTTCTCCGAGAACGTCGAGCCATCTCCGCGAGTCCAGGTCTAATTCCATCCACCTTCTACCAACTCACTGAGGAAACACGATGAAATCCTATAGCATCATTCTCCTGACGCTCGTTCTTTCCGCGAGCGGCGTGGCACAAAAGCGCGCCTTCACGATTGCCGATCTCTACAAAATCAAGACCGTGGAGAATCCACAGTTTTCTCCGGACGGCAAACGCATTGTCTTCACGGTGAAGGAAGATTTTTTGGAGGAAGGCAAAAGCAATACCGACATCTATCTCATCAACGCGGATGGAAGTCAGGTGCGGCGACTGACAAGCGATCCGGCGGCAGACACGAAGCCTTTGTTCTCGCCGGATGGCATGTCCATTCTCTTCACATCGAATCGAAAGGACGGCTCGCAGGCGTGGTTGATGTCCCTCGAAGGCGGAGAGCCGGTCCAGCTTACCGGCTTTTCGATGGGGGCGGACAACGTGCGATGGGCAGGAAGGCATATCGGCTTTTCGTCGCTTGTCTTTCCCGAATGCGGCGCCGACGACGCCTGCAACAAGAAGAATCAATCGGGATTGGATGACGGTCCGGTGCAAGCGCATATGGCCGACAGATTGTTGTACCGCCATTGGAATTTCTGGAAGGATGGAAAACGAGCCCACACCTTCCTGTTCGATCGCGATACGAAGAGCTATCGCGATCTCACGCCGGGCGACTTTGACTGGCCCGCCTGGTCGGTTGGTGGTGAAGGCTTTGCCTTCTCGCCTGATGGATCCGAGTTGTGTGTCACGTCCAATCACGATGCGGATGAAGCCTCCTCGACGAACAAGGATTTGTGGCTTGTGCCTGTTGCGGGCGGCACGCCGCGCAACATCACTGCGACGAACAGGGCGTTCGACGGCGATCCGCTCTACTCGCCCGACGGCAGGTACATCGCTTTCAGGATGCAAACCGTGCCCGGCTTCGAGTCCGATCGCTTTCGTCTCGCGTTGTACGATCGGAAGACGGAGAACATTCGCGTTCTGACCGACGCGTTTGATTACTGGGTGAACGGGTTTCGCTGGGCGCCGGATTCAAAGAGTATTTTCTTTACTGCCGACGTGAAGGGAACGGTGCCGCTCTTCCGCGTCGACATCGCATCGGGGCGCATTACAGAGGTGATCAATGCGAGAACCATCGACGCGTTCGCCATCTCGCCCGATGGGAAATCCATCGCCCTCGTGCGACGCTCCGTGGGCGAACCGCGAGAACTGTGGCGTGTTGATACGGACGGGAAGAACCTGAAGCGGCTCACCTTCTTCAATAAAGAGATAGCAGATGCGGTTGATATTCGCCCCGCGCAAGAACTCTGGATTCCGTCGCCGACCGGGAAACTGATTCATACGTTCATCGTTACCCCGCACAATTTTGATCCGACGAAGAAATATCCGCTCATTCTCAACGTCCACGGAGGCCCGCAGTCGCAGTGGACCGACGGCTTCCGCGGCGATTGGCAGGTGTATCCCGGTGCCGGCTACATCGTTGCATTTCCCAATCCCCACGGTTCCACCGGGTACGGCCAGGCCTTTACCGAGGCGATCTCCAAGGACTGGAACGGAAAAGTGTATCAGGACGTCATGGCCGTGACCGACTCGCTGGCGAAACTCCCGTATGTTGATGCCGGACGCATGGGCGCGATGGGCTGGTCCTACGGCGGCTACATGATGATGTGGCTGGAAGGCAATACCGATCGCTTCAAGGCAATCGCGTGCATGATGGGCGTGTACAATCTCACGGCGATGTATGGCGCGACGGAAGAGTTGTGGTTTCCGGAATGGGATCTCGGCGGAACGCCCTGGACGTCCGACCTCTACCAGAAACTTTCTCCGAACAATTACGTCAAGAACTTCAAGACGCCGTGCCTTGTCATTACGGGTGAACAAGATTATCGCGTGCCCTACACGCAGAGTCTCGAGTTCTTCACCGGCCTGCAAAAGATGGGCGTCCCTTCGCGTTTGATCGTGTTCAAGAATGACGGCCACTGGCCCAGTCATGTGAAGTCCATGCCTCTGTACTACAACGCGCATCTCGACTGGTTCCACCGCTACCTCGGCGGCGAGCCGGCACCCTATGACATGACGAAGTTGGTGCGGAATCTTGTGTTCCGGAAATGATGAATTCGTACATCCGCCTGTGACGTTCCTGCAAAAAGAGAATGCATGATGGCATACCCACATCCGATCGATGAGGACGTCTTCCCACCGTTCGAGGGATTTCCCAAAAGCGGCATCGAGTTTCTGCGCAAGCTGAAGAGGAACAACAACCGTCCGTGGTTTCAACGGCACAAATCGGAGTATGAGCAGAACGTGCGCTTTCCGATGCAGTGCCTGATTGCGACGCTGGCGCGGATGCTGCGCGATGAGATTCCGGAGATGGAGTTCAATCCGCGCCGCTCGATCTTTCGCATTCATCGCGATGTTCGCTTCAGCAAGAACAAAGCGCCCTATAAGACGAACATTGCCGCGTCCTTCCAGCCGCGCGGGGTGGGCAAGGGAATCGAGTATCCGGGACTGTATGTTGGTGTTGAGCCGGGAGAGATTTTCGTAGGCGGCGGATTGTACATGCCGTCGGGCGACCAGTTGAAGGCTATCCGCGCAGCCATCGTCGAGCGGCCCGAGGAGTTTCTTGTCGTTGTGGAGGACAGGCGCTTCATACGGCGGTTCGGCGCCATTCAGGGCGAGAAGCTGCAGAAGGCACCGCTCGGCTTTCCGAAAGATCATCCGATGATTGAGCATCTCAAACACAAACAATTCTATGTTGGTGTGGAGTGGGAGGACGAGTCGCCGTGCTACTCGAGAAAATTTGCCGACACCGTCGCCGGCATTTTTCTCGACACCATGCCCTTCGTCCGCTGGCTGTTGAAAGCAACCGGATAGTCACATGAAGACGCGAAGAAAAGGATAAGAATGGAGTATGTGGTCGTTCCTCTTGTAGCGCTGCTGACTTCCGGCCTGACGCTGTTCTCCGGATTCGGACTCGGCACGTTGCTGCTGCCGGCGTTTCTTGTCTTCTTTCCGGCCGAGCTTGCCGTTGCGATGACGGCGATTGTGCACTTCCTCAATAATCTCTTCAAGCTCGGCCTTCTCGGTCGGCATGCAAACATGGGCGTGGTGCTTCGCTTCGGCCTGCCGGCGATTCTTGCAGCCTTTGCAGGCGCAGCTCTGCTGTTTATCATTTCCGAAAGCGAGCCGCTTCTCACATATACGGCATTCGGCAGGACGTTTTCCATCATACCCATAAAACTTCTCATGGCGGGTCTCATTGCAGGCTTTGCTCTCTTAGAGAGTCTGCCCTCGCTGCAATCTCTTCAGTTCAGTCCCAGATACCTTCCGCTTGGCGGCGTGCTCAGCGGATTCTTCGGCGGACTCTCCGGGCATCAGGGCGCACTGCGCAGCGCATTCCTTGTACGCGCGGGACTCTCCAAAGAGGGCTTCATTGCCACCGGTGTGGTCATCGCCTGCATGATTGATGTGACGCGGCTGGGCGTGTATGTGCGTCACCTGACCATCGGCGGGTTGCGTGAGAACACCTTGCTGCTCGTGATTGCAACGCTGAGTGCGTTCCTCGGTGCCTTCGTAGGGAGTCGCCTCGTTGCGAAGGTGACCATGAAGACAGTGCAGACGCTTGTTGCGGCCCTTCTCTTTCTGATGGCTGCGCTGTTAGGGATTGGAGTGATCTGAGGTGGATGCGTGCGTTTGATGCCTGAAAACGGCGCCGGTGCTGCCGTCGGGTTCGCATTTTTTCTCGTATCCTTGATGCCGTCGCGTTCGTGGCACGATTTTGTGGCTCTGTGTGTTGACATCACCAGAAGGACGCCGTACATTTTTCTCAAAGCCAATCCTCGCATTCAGATCAGGAGTCGATATGTTCAAACTCGAGTGTCTTTCGTACAAAGACAAGGAAATGATTCCCACCAAGCATTGTCACACGACGGTCGTAGGAGGGCGCAACATCTCGCCGGGCTTTGAGTGGAGTGATCCGCCTCCGACAACGAAATCCTTCGCGCTCAGCATCATTGATCCTCATCCCGTGGCGAACAACTGGATTCACTGGTTGCTCATCAACATTCCGTTCAGTACGCGGAAGCTGGTCGAAGGTGCTTCCAGAAGCAAGTCCCTGCCGCCGGGTGCGAAAGAACTGATCAACAGTTTCAACGAGATGGGCTACGGCGGGCCTGCGCCGCCGCGCGGGTCAGGGCAGCATCCGTATGTGGCAACGCTTTATGCGCTGAATGTGGAGACGCTGAAGCTTGGCATCAGCACATCGCTGCGCGTGTTTCTCAATCATCTCGAAGGGAAGGTCGTTGCCGAAGCGAGCGTCACGGGATATTACGAAAGGAAGTAAAAGGGAAGCAGCCCGCGCGGGCTGCTTCACAGCGTCATTGGTTGATGGCACGCTGCGATTAAGGAATGTAGCGCGCCGAAAGAGACCACGCCCGTACGCCCGATTCACTCACCCCATACGATAAGTGCATCTCTCCTATCTCCTCATCGCGAAGCGACAGCCCCATTGTTGTGAGGAACTTGAGCGATTTGTCCGTGGTGTTGACGAGAAAGGACAAGGACGATGATGGTTCCGTACGAACCCTATCCCACTTCCTGCGCACAGACAGGTATTGAGGCATCACGCCTCCGCGAAATGTCAACACCTTCGAGAAAGCGTACTCTGCGCCCAGCGGCAACTGAATGCTGAATCCTTCGGTCGTGATGCTGAGCGCGGTGTTTTCGGTCGTAACGATTCCTGGCATTCCCGTTAGCTCAACCTTTATCGCACTCTCGCTTTGATCAGATGTGTTCTTGATGTAGCCCGCTACCACGCCCAAGAACATAGTGAGGTTGCTGCCTATCGGTCGTTCTGCGACACCTCCGACTCGCACGTCGAAGATTTTTCCACTCACGGATTGGTTTCCACGCACGGTTAGGATTGATCGGAAGATGGTGTCGCCGAAAGCGGATTCAAAGAGACGAGCCCCCGGTGCTTCATAGCTTGTGTGAACTACCTCCGCAAGCGTATGGACCTTCCACCTGCCATTGAGGGGGAAAGTGTATTCGATGCCACCGAATAGGCCGGTCGTGCGCACGTCATTGGAGAGATGCGACAGGTCTTCAGTACGGTTCGAAGGATACGTTGAACTGTATCGGGTTGTTTGGCCGAGTGTCGGCGTCGTTCGGGCTAATCCCAGCCGTAGAGCGAACTGCGTCACTGCTCCATGGAGCTGAAGACCAAGAGTGGCTATGTGATTGGTTGTGCGTGTAGTCCACGTTCGCTCGGAGAGTTGGTTGTTCTGGATTCGGGAACTAAACTGGGAGAAATTGATGGTTCCGTCGGATTTGTTTCTCGAGAATTGATAGCCAAAACCAAGGGCAAGATCCTCTTCGACCTGAAAGCGATATAGTGCGATTGCCTCCATCGAGTTTGTCACCTCATTTGTTGCTTGGTTACCCGAAGAGATGAGAGGTGGTGTAGAAGACGACACTGAAGATATTGAGGAACTTCCCGACGAGCGGTCAGAGGCGGCAGCAGCAGATACGAACATACCGAAGGTGCTCCGGTCAACCGGTATGAATGTCCCAGCCAGAATCATGCTCGCATCATTGCCGAAGCCGTACAACTGAAGCGAGTTCGCTTCGACACCATATGCAGGATTGCGGAACCAATCCGAGAGCGGGTCGGCAATCAATCCGCGAAAAGCCGGAGGCAGACCCATCATCCGTGCTGACTGATGGGAAAACTGCGGCCGTTTCAACACGGACACGTCCGTCCCGAACAGATTCAGCGTATACGGAACGTCGTAGGCCGAGGGCACAATGTAGAGGACATAGTCCTGACTCCGGGCAATGGACAGCGCGCCCACCGTGAGAACGGCCACGAAAATGGATCGTTTCATAATCCCTCCAAGATGGTTGGTGATTGAACCAGGTGAAGTGCAAGGAGACCGGGATGGTGAGATGCTTGCTGACCGGCACCACGAATCTAAGAGTTGAATGTGAAGATTGCAAGATGCGAAGGCTATTGTAGAAGTCTTCGCACGTACTGTGCGATGGCGGGCGAGGCAGTCAATCCGGGCGATTCGATACCGATAAGATTGATCAGCCCGTGAAGGCCGCGCTCTGTTTCGTGGACGATGATAAAATCTCGCACCGGCTCGCCCTTTGCCTGGAGTTTGGGGCGGATGCCGCTGTAGTCGGGAGCGAGATCGTCCTCGGCGATGGCCGGGACAATTCTTCGCACGGACTCGGCAAAGGCAGCGCGCTTTGATTCGTCCACACGGTAATCGTACGAACGATCTGCGAGATACTCCACATCCGGCCCGAATTTCAATCGCCCACCCAAATCAACCAGTGCATGCACGCCGAGCGATTCCCGCGGCGGCACGGGGTACACAAGGCGCTTCACCAGTCCGGCCTTGGCAGCGTTGGCGACGACAAAGTAGCTTCCCTTGCAGTGATGCAGCCTGTAGCCCGCCGCATCAATGTCGATGCCGGCGAGCGAGGCGATCGTGTCACTCTCCAGTCCCGCCGCGTTGACGACGATCTCGGATGTGAACGAGGTGCGGCTGCCGCCTTCGTCCACCGTTACTTCAAACTCGCCGTCCTTTTTCTGCAAGCCGACCACCGTGCGCCGCGTGAGAATCTCAGCACCGAAGCGTCGGGCCGTGAAGGAGAAATAGTCCATCAGTCCGTGGGCGCTGATGATGCCCGTGGAGGGAGAGAAGATTCCGCCGAGCGAAGCGATGTTGGGTTCGAGCGCGTGCACCTGCACGGCAGACAGGAGTTCAAGCTCAACGCCGTTCTTGCGTCCGTGATCGTAGAGCGCCTCAAGGCGAGAAAGCTCTTCAGGTGTTGTGGCGGTGATGATTTTGGTGACGCGTCGGTGGGGAATGTTGTGCTTCGCGCACAGCTCGTACAGGAGGCGCTTTCCTTCGATGCACAGACGGGCTTTGAGCGAGCCGTGCGGGTAGTAGATGCCCGCGTGGATCACTTCACTGTTGCGGCTGGAGGTTTCCGTGCCGCATCTGTCGCGCCGTTCCAGAAGGAAGAGAGGGGAGTACCTTGGGGCAAGTTCGGCGGCGATGGCAAGGCCCACGACTCCGCCGCCGATCACGGTCACGGCGACGTCAGCCATGGTGTTCTTTCAGTGTTGGGATAATCGGCACGTCGTGCAGCAGCGTGGGCTTCTCGACAACCATCCACGTCTCATCCTGCACGATGTTGCTCTCCTTGAAAAACGTATAGGAGGTTTCCATCCGCGAGTTGATCAAGATTTTCAATTCCTTCGCGTACGCAAACAACGGCAGATCGTAGAAGGAGTCGCTGACGACAATCAGCGGAGCAGCCGCGCCGGCACGTTGCAGCGCGTGCACCTTCCCCTCGAGGACCGGAACGGGCGTTCGGACCTTTGCGCTGAACACATTGCTGGCGACCTGAAGGTCGATGCCGATGATATGGTCCCGCGGCACGCCGAGTGGTTCGAACACCTCGCGCACGCTCCACGTATTGCTTCCCGAGACGGCCCAGATCTCGAAGCCTGCACGTTGCAACTCCTTCAACAGCTCCACCGCCTCTGCGATATACCGCACGCCTTTGGGCACGGTGAATCTGCCGAACCTTCTCACGGTGAGAGGTGATGCAAGCTCTTCGCGCATCGTGGCCGCGGCAATCTCATGTACCTCCTGCTCGCTGAAGCGGGCAAACAGCCGCACGATGTCGCTGCAGGCTTTCTCCGTCTTTCCTTCCTGAAGCTGATCGAAATACCATTCCACCACCATTTCGGCAAACGACACGAAGCGGCGGTCCTGCATACGCCGGTCGGGCGGCAGGGCTGCGAGCAGCGTGTACAGCGTACTGAGTTCTTCGCGCCGGGGATGATCGAGCCAGACGTTGGCGGGGTCGACGCGCAAGAGAAAGTGTTCGATCTGATAGTACAACATCGCTTCGCCGATGTCGCCTTGGATGATGGTTCCGTCGCAGTCGAACACGGCGGTGGGAGCTTCATCCGCAGCCTCAGCGGCGCGCAGCAGGATGGACTCGAGCTTGGGGGAGACGGGCATGTTCTCGCGATGTTCTGATGAAGTTGGTAAAGAAGATACAAAAAAGGAGCGGAGGAGCAAAGCTTGAGTTTCTCGGAAAACCTTTCTACGTTGGGTCGTGACAGTGCCATCATTGCGCCGACATATCTCCCCGTTCGTGATGGCGGTGACGATTGCCCGCGTGTCGCTTGCACAGCCGACCCACGTGAAGTTTGATCATCTCGCGCAGGAGCAGGAGCTGTCGCAATCCACGGTCAATGCCATCGTGCAGGATGCGTTGGGCTATCTCTGGTTTGGTACGCAGGATGGCCTCAATCGCTACGACGGCTATTCGATTACGGTCTTCAAGCACAGCATCAGCGACACGAACACGATTGCCGACAACAGCATCTGGTGTTTG
Source organism: Ignavibacteriales bacterium (assembly GCA_037441705.1). Lineage (GTDB taxonomy): Bacteria > Bacteroidota > Ignavibacteria > UBA10030 > UBA6906 > CAADGV01. The sequence goes on along the minus strand of JBBIRR010000001.1, from coordinate 138,131 downwards.
TTGAGCGATTCGCGCGGAGACCTCTGGGTCGGGACGCTGCGCGGCGGCGCAGAACGATTCATTCTTTCGGAGAATCGGTTTGTTCACCACATGCACAACCCGCGTGATCCGACGACCATCAGCGAGAACAACGTGACCTCGCTGTTCGAAGATTCGGAGCAAACCATCTGGCTGGGCACGCTGAACAACGGACTGAACAGATACGACCGCCGCACGAACCGCTTCACGCGCTATCGCTACGATGCGAACGATACGCTGAGCCTGAGCAACAATACCGTCTGGTCGATCTGCGAAGACGCGCAGCACAATCTCTGGGTGGCAACCTGGCGCGGGCTGTGCAGGATGAGCCTGAAGGACCCGGCGGCGCGGTTCCAACGCTACACGCACAACCCGTCCGATCCCCGGAGCCTGGGCGGCGATAACATTCGGGTAGTGTATGTTGACCATGCAGGAACATTGTGGGTTGGAACGTGGGGCGCCGGGCTTGATCGCTTCGATAGGCGCACGCAATCGTTCCGTCACTACACGCATGATTCCGCCGATCCGAACAGTATCGCCAGCAATCTCATCCTTTCGATTGAGGAGGATGCGCGGGGAATTCTCTGGGTGGGAACGGGCGATGCAGGCCTGTGTCTGTACATGCCGTCTACCGACAGTTTTGTGCGGTATACGCACGATCCCCACAATCCCAATTCACTCAACAATAATATCGTGAGCGCACTGTGTGAAGACCGTGCAGGCACGATGTGGATCGGCACGGGTGCAGGCGGCGTGAATATGGTGGATTGGCGACGCGATCGGTTCCGGCACTATCGCGATGCGCTCAACAATCCCAACGACATGCACGGCAACGACGTCTGGGCGATCCTCGAAGATGCGCGCGGGGAATTGTGGATTGGCACATACGGCAGCGGATTGAACAGATTCGATCGCTCGCGCCAGAAGGTCGTGAACTACAAACACAACCCAGCGCGTCCCCGCAGTCTCAGCCACAACAATGTTCTCTCACTTTGCGAAACGGCCGATGGCAGCATCTGGATTGGAACGGAAGGCGGCGGGCTGAATCGTTTTGATCGCGCCTCGGGGACGTTTACCCACTACCGACGCAGACCCGGAACGCGCACCGGTCTCAGTCACGACGAGATTACCGCGCTGCTGGCGGATCGTCGTGGCAATCTCTGGATCGGCAACAATGGGGGAAGTATTGACCGCTTAGACCTCCGTACCAACACGATTATTCATTATCCGTCCGACGAAGACAGTCCCGCAGCGCTCGCAGGCACATCCATCATGTGCATCTACGAAGATCGGCGGGGCACGATCTGGATCGGCTCGCTGGGAGGCGGCCTGCACCGCTACGTCCACGAGAAGGATTCGTTTGTTCGTTATCTTCCTTCAGCCACTCCCAATGCCGGACTGAACAACAACACCGTGCTGTCGATCTATCAGGATGATGCAGGAGTGTTGTGGATTGGAACGTACGGCGGTGGGTTGAATCGTTTTCACCCTTCGGAGGGAACATTCACGTACTACACGCAGCGAGACGGCCTTCCGAATGACGTTGTGTACGGCATTCTGCCTGACGATCGCGGTAACCTCTGGCTCAGCACCAACAAGGGCATTTCGAAGTTCACGCCTGCAACAGGTGTGTTTCGCAACTACGATGTGAAGGACGGGCTGCAGGGCAACGAGTTCAATCAAGGGGCGCACTTCCGAAGCGCGCGCGGGGAGTTGTTCTTCGGCGGGCTGAACGGCTTCAACGCCTTCTTTCCCGACAGCATCCGGGACAATGACTATGTGCCGCCGGTCTATCTCACCAGCTTCCGGGTGTTCGATACTCCGCTCCGTCTCCCGAAAGCCCTTGCTGCCACAACGCACATCACGCTGTCGCATAATGAGAATTTCTTCTCCTTCGAATTTGTCGCGTTGAACTTCATCTCGCCCGAAAAGAACCGCTACCTCTACAAGCTGGAAGGATTGGATCGCGATTGGATTGTTGCATCCGCCTCGCGGCGCTATGCCGGCTACACCAATCTCGATCCGGGGGAGTATGTGCTGCGCGTGAAAGGATCGAACAACGACGGTGTGTGGAACGAACACGGCGTTGCCCTGACCATCACCATTACGCCGCCGTACTGGCGCACATGGTGGTTCCGCATGCTCGCCGCCGTCGTGCTCATCGGGCTGCTCTACGCCATGTACCGCTATCGCGTCAACAAGCTGTTGGAGATCGAGCGCATCCGCTCCTCGATTGCGACCGACCTGCACGACGACATCGGCTCGACGCTCACGGAGATCGCTCTGTACAGCGATGTCGGTTTGCGCGAACTGCGGGCGAAAGGCGTGCACAAGGGTGATGCGGGCATTGCGCGTGTCGAAGCGCTGCTGGAAGATATCGGCTCGACCTCGCGCGGACTCATCGACGCAATGAACGACATCGTGTGGGCCGTCGATCCAAAAAACGATTCGTTTGAATTCCTCCTCCTCCGCATGAAGACGCATGCGGCAAGGATGCTGGACGCCAAAGGCATCAATTATGAGATCGACATCCCCGAAGCGCTCTCGCATTTGCGGCTTCCGCTGGGATTTCGGCGACGATTCTACCTCATCTTCAAAGAAGCGGTGAACAACATCATCCGCCACGCCCACGCGTCGAGAGTGTTGCTCACCATCCGGCAGGAGGGGCGGGCGCTGGTGATGACGATCGTTGATGACGGCAAAGGGTTCGATGTTGCCCATGTATCCGAAGGAAATGGGTTGAGCAACATGAGGAAGCGCGCAGAATCGCTCGACGGTGAGCTTGTGCTGACGTCCTCGCCGGGTAAAGGGACAACCGTGAAACTGAAAGCAAGGATACCGTAAAGATAGATGATTGTGTATATTCCAGCACGGGACAAAGGCGCCGAACAACGTCAATCCACAATCATAAAGGGAGATCTGTCATGATTCGAATCTCTACCATCGTCCTGCTCACATCTCTTTTGCTCATGCCGTCGTTCAGTCAATCGCTCGGGCCATCCAGTTTGGAGGATGTGCTTGTGCGGGTTGAGCAGGACCCGTCGCTCTTTCGGGAAGCGAATCGCCTCGCGCGCGAGCGCAATCTGCCCACGAGCATCTACCTTCCTTCGGATGTGCTGATGTATCCCGTAGTCGTTGAGGACAATCAACCGGTGTATGCCGTCATTACCAATCTTCGGCACCCATTCGATGGCGGCTTTACGGCGCGTTATGAAGAGATCGCCCGGCGCTATGACCTTCGCACCGCCGTGAGGATGACCTTTGGCAACACGCAGGAATCGAGAAGGGACGACGCGCGCTCGACGCGGCGCCCTTTTGACAACGACAGCCTGCTGTTGGTGCCGGATTGGACCGCCGACCGTGTCTGGGCATTCAATCCCGCGACGGGAGATCTGGTGGACACCGCTTTTATCCGTTCAAACAACACCGCACTCGATAGCCCGAAGGAAGCAATGCTGCATCCTGTGCACAACTTCGTTACCGTCTCCGATCAGATTCGCGACCTTGTGCAAAAATTCGATCCATCCAACGGCACGTGGCTTGGTTGGTTTGCGCCTTCTGGCGGCGTCAACAACGCGATCCTCGACAACATTCGCGGGCACGCGTATCGTCCGAACAACAACCTCCTCGTCACGGTTGCCAGCGGCACCAACAGCAATACGATAGCGGAGTTCGATACGGGAGGCAACTACCTCGGCAACTTCATCGGCCAGGGGGTGGGTGGATTGAACAGCCCGTTCGCCATTCTCATTCGCGAAAATGACATTCTCATCTCGCAATCCAGCTCGCCCACCGGCGTGAAGAGCTATGACCTGAACGGAAACTATCTTGCTCAATGGGCATCGATCTCGAGCTTTCCGCAGCAAATCTTCCGGATGGCGGATGGCAGAATTGCGGTCGCGAATTTCTCCGGAACCGGCTCGACCGGTATTCGTCTGTATACGGCAGATGGGACGTTCCTCAGACTGCTGGCAGGAGTGACGGGCAACCGCGGCGTGTACCAGCTCCCGAATGGAAACTTTCTCACAACGAATTCTGCCGGCCTTCATGAGATTGATTCCACGACCGGAAATCTCGTTCGAACGATTCAAGCGGCGTCGAGCTTTCAGTATATCAATCTGTACAAACCGCGCCCGCCGGTGAGTGTGGGCGACGAGGGCGGAGGGATTCCAACGGCGTTCACGTTGTCGCAAAACTACCCTAATCCGTTCAATCCCAGCACGACGCTGCGCGTTGGGTTGCCTTCCACCGCGCGCGTCAGCGTGAAGGTGTATGACCTCGTCGGTCATGAGGTGATGACCGTGATGGATGCTCTCCTGTCCGCAGGGTATCACGCCGTAACGGTGGACGGGTCGGGGCTGGCCAGTGGGATGTACATCTGCCGCGTGGCTGCGCTCCCTGCCGGTGGGCGCGAGGCGAGTGTGGTGCTTTCGCGAAAACTTCTTCTGCTGAAGTAATTTTATGGCGAAGCGCGAGGAAGCCACGATTCGTGTCGCGGTGGTGGAAGACCGAGGCCGCATCCGTGACACGATCGTTGATATCATCAATGGGACGCCGGGACTGAAATGCATCGGCGCGTACAACTCTGTGGAGAGTGCGTTGAAAGAGCTGCCGCAGAATGTTCCCGACGTCCTGCTGATGGATATTGGATTGCCGGGAATGAGCGGCATCGAAGGCGTGAAAGTGGTGAAGAGTCGGTTCCCGACGGTTGACGTCCTGATGCACACCGTGTACGATGACGATGACAAGATTTTTCAGTCCATCTGCGCCGGCGCGTCGGGATATGTGTTGAAGAATGCCGAATCGGCGGAGTTGATACGCGCGATCAAAGAGATCCGCATCGGTGCGCCGATGAGTGCGTCAATTGCGCGGCGGCTGCTCTCCATGGTCAGAGACAAGGAAGCTCCGCCTTCCACGCAGATGAATCTGACTCCGCGCGAGCTGGATATTCTCCAGTGGCTCGTTGAAGGCTACAGCTACAAACGCATCGCCGAGAAGTTGTATATCAGTCCGCTTACCGTCCAGTCTCACATCAAACGCGTGTACGAGAAACTGCAAGTCCATTCCAAGTCGGCCGCCGTCTCGAAGGCGCTCAAGTACAGGCTGTTCGGCTGAGAGAATTTCTTCGAACGTTGGGGAGGCCGCTGCGATTCCGTTCTTTGGCTAACCTGTTGGTAATTCGTCGGATACCCGCCTTGCAAATTACCATATTTATGGTATTGAGGAAGAGGGGGTGAAAAGAGATATTGGTAATGAACAAACATGAATCTCAATAGCTCACTACAATCAACCATCAAACTAACGAGGGGGTCATCTATGACTCGATTGCTGCTGGTAGGCTCTCTGTGTGTGGCGTTGATCGCAGGAGTGTTTGCTCAAACACTTCCGCCGCCGACGAACCTGAGAGCTGAACTCATTTTTTCCGGAAGCACACAACCGGCTGTGAAACTGATGTGGGATTACCCGCAAACGATGGCGTCGTTCCGCGTGTACCGTTCGGCAAACGACACGTCGAATTTCCAATCGCTTGGCATGGTCAACGGACGCTCGTTCGTTGATCATGGCGTCGTTGTGGGGACGCGGTATTACTATTTTGTGAAGGCCGTTGCGGGCAACAACGAAAGCCCTCGCAGCAATGTTGTAGATATTCTGGTAACGGGTCCACCGCCTCGACCGAAGGGGATCGTGCGCGGCGTTGTGACCGACGATTCGACCGGGCTTCCCATTCCGCGCGTGCTGATGTCGTTCTATCGTCTTACCAACACGCATTGGTCGAACGTCGGCGTGTGGACTGATTCCTTGGGTCGCTATTCTGCGTTGCTGGACACCGGTCGGTATATCCTGCGCGCCAACCCGATGTGCTCGGCATCGCTGCCGCGCTATCGGCCCGAATATTACAACAATTGCTACGAGCCTTCGTGCGCAACCGTGATTGCGGTTGCTGAAAGCTCCGTGTTCGTTGCTGATATGGGGCTGGCCCGATTGGTGCCGCCGGTGTTCGTCTACGTCAGCGGTGTGGTGACCGACACGGCCAACAATCCATTGCGACACGCCCGCGTCGCGATCATCAGAACGCTGCAGGAGATGAACTACCTTGCATCGCTGGGACTGACGCCGGGCATCGGAGAAGAAGCGATGGAGCTTGACGGCATCGGGCATACGCGCGGCGTTGTGAGTACCGGCTATACCGACTCGCTTGGCCGGTACCGCATCCGTGTTGTCGGCAACAATAGTTACATTGCGATGGCCTCGAAGCCCGGCTACCTGCCCGAGTATTTCGATAACAAGCCGACCCCCGAGCTTGCAGATATCATCGTCTTGGGCACGCGAGATACATCCGGGATCGACTTCTCGCTGGCGGTGCGGCCCATCCCGAACAACAGCATCAGCGGCGTCGTAAAGGATTCGCTGGGCACGAGGGTGCCCTCGCGTATCACGCTGATTCCCATCCGTCATCCTGGGACGCATCTCCGTTATGTGCATACGGATTCCCTCGGCGCGTACACGATTACCGGCGTTGAAGCCGGCAGATACTTCGTGTTTGCTCGCCCCTACAGCGGCTACGGACCTGCGTTCTACAAAGCAGGCGCTTACGGCGTCACGCGCATTCAGGATGCCGATACGGTTGAAGTCAGCGGCAACGTTACGGGCATTGATGTGGGTGTTCGACCGATTACCGGTAACGGCCTTGCGCGCGTTCGCGGCACGATTCGGACGAACACATCTCTTGCGCTCGGCGGTGTTCGCCTGGCGGCATTCAGCAGCACGGGTGAGCTGCTCGGCATCGGCGTGACCGATAGGAACGGGTCATACGATATCTATGCGGTCGCGGCGGGCAGCGTCACGGTTGTTGCGGACCGTGAGGGCTATCGTTCGGCACAAACTCTCGTCTCCATCAGCCCCAACACCTATACGTTGGACAATGTGAACATGACGCTGACGCCGGATGGTCCAACCTCTGCCGGCGGCCCATCAACGGTTCCCGATCAGTATTCGCTGAGTCAGAACTATCCCAATCCCTTTAACCCGAGCACCGCTATTGCCTTCACTCTGCCCGTTACAAGCAACGTACGGTTGCAGGTCTTCAACGTGCTGGGTCAGGAAATAGCAACGCTGGTGAATAATCCGGCTCAGGCTGCGGGCACATACAATGTTGTGTGGAACGGCGTGGACGCGAACGGGCGTCCTGCGGCAAGCGGTTTGTACTTCTACAAACTGCATGCAACAGCAACGGAAGGGGGAAAAGAGTTCTCCTCCGTACGGAAGATGTTGCTTCTCAAGTAACTCACGCGAGAGCGAGAACTCTTCGATCACGCCCAGCCTTCTGGAGGGAGAGCGACTCCGGGGGGCTGGGTTGTGGTTTATTCTTATGGAGAAAAGGTGTAGATTGCGTATGCCGTTTCCCGCGAGTTCAATGTCCCGAAAGCAACGCGCATGAACACGTTTCTGAAACTCTTCCTTCTGCATCTGAGCGCGGTTGCGATGCTGTATGCGCAAGCCCCTCCTTCTCAAGTCACAGCGCAAGCGTTCCCCGGCAATCATCCCCGCATTGAAATTTCGTGGCAGACCGCACCCGGAACGTGGTACTGCAATCTGTATCGTTCCGTCAACGATACACTGCACTTCACGCGCATCGCTCAAGTGATGGGCAGATCGTTTGACGATCATGGCGTGATGGGAGGCCGAACATACCATTACTACCTCCGGGCGGTTGCGTGGGCGGATTCCACAGCGGCGGAAGGTCCGCGCAGTGCGATTGCGGTTGCCGTGCTCGGTCCCTCCGGCGGCATGCGTGGAACGATACGAGGAACGGTCGTGGACGATTCGACCGGCGCACCGATTCGCTCTGTGCGCGTTCGTTTCTTCCGTGTCGGCGCCATGTGGACGAATCAATATGACGTTACCGACTCGCTCGGCATGTATGAGGCCGCGGTGGACACGGGGCGCTATCTGATCAAAGCCGAGCCGCCCTGCGAGCCGATCGGCACGATACAATATCGGCCGGAGTGGTTTGAAAATGCCTCCGAGCCGTCCGCCGCAACGCCGGTGACGGTCAGCAGCGGCGCCGTCAGCACGGTGCACTTCGGCTTGCAGCGCGTGACGATCATGCGCTATGTTTCGATCAATGGAGTGGTGCGCAGCGAGCAGGGGCAGCTCATCCCGAACGCTACGGTGGCGGTGATGCGATCAATTCAAGAGATGTATAGGTTGGCGGCAACCACCGGAACGATCCCGGGCCTCGGTTCGGAAGCGCGGCAGCTTTCCGGTATCGGGTACACGCGGGGTGTAATCTGGAGCGGAGCGACCGACTCCCAGGGACGCTTTCGGGCCAGCGTTCCACAAAACGGCTCATACATTGTCGCTGCAGGGAAAGCCGGCTATCTCCTTCAATACTTTAACCAGACTTTCGATCCCACACGCGCCGCGATCCTGAGCGCAAACGCCGACACATCGGGGGTGAACTTTTTCCTCCGTCCTGCGCCAGCTTACCCAGGCTCCATTGAAGGTGCGGTTCGTGACTCCACGGGTCAGCCTGCGCCTTCGCGAGTGATTCTCTTTCCCCGTCCGCCTCACGGCCAGCCACCAACGCAGGTTGTGCACTCCGGAGCCGACGGTGAGTACACATTCAACAACGTCGCAAGCGGAACCTATGCAGTGCTCGCTGTCCCCTTCAGTAATTACGCTCCTGCCTTTTACAGGGAAGGTCAGTACGGCGTCGCCCAGTGGCAGCTTGCGGATAGTGTGGTTGTTGCTACTGGAAGAGCGGAGGCTGCTGTGGGTGTGCTTGCGATCGAGAGCAACGGCCTGACAACCGTCAGCGGTGTTGCGCTCTCTTCCACGAGTGAACCTCTTGTGGGCGGTCGGATTCTCGTCCGCGATGCGAGCGGAGCGGTTGTCGGCAGCGCCATCAGCACGGCGTCTGGAAGCTATAGCGTCGAAGCGCTGCCGTTCGGCGATGTGACGATGGTTGTGGATCAGGAGCCGTTCACGCCTCAGGTTGTTCCGATCACAATTCCTCCCAACACGTACTATCTCTCCAACATCACCGTCGTGTTGACGAGATCAAATCAAACCGGCACCGCCGAATCGGACGGCGCGCCGTCAACGTATGCGCTGGAGCAGAACTCTCCGAATCCTTTCAACCCGACCACCCGCATTCGCTTCACGATTGCCGCGTCCGGATTCGTGCTGCTTGCAGTGTATGATGTGTTGGGACGAGAGGTCGCAACGCTGGTGCATGAAGACCTAAAGCCCGGAAGGTATGAAGTAAGGTTCGATGCCGCGGGGCTTGCGAGCGGAACGTACTTCTATCGTCTGCGCGCGGGTGGGTTTGTACACACCAGAAGACTTCTCCTGATCCGTTGAACGCGCCCGGTTGGGTCGTGCCAGGGAACTCCCCGGCGCGTTGCAACTCGCACCCCAAAAGTATATATTGTTGCGGAACTCTGACCCAAGTCCGTCCGTCCCGAGACCCTCGGTTCGGAATCGGACTTTTCTGTTATTAGAGTTTGTGCTGCCCGATGAATCAGATTCGCAACTTCTGCATCATTGCCCATATCGATCACGGCAAATCGACGATTGCCGACCGCCTGCTGGAACGCACGGGTACGATTACGCCTCGCGAAATGAAGTTCAATCAGGTGTTGGATGATATGGACCTGGAACAGGAGCGGGGCATCACCATCAAGCTGCATGCCGTGCAGATGACCTACAGGGCGCGCGACGGACGGGACTATACCCTGAATCTGATCGACACGCCGGGGCACGTGGATTTTTCCTACGAGGTGTCGCGCTCGCTCGCCGCATGCGAGGGCGCGTTGCTCGTGGTTGATGCGTCGCAAGGTGTAGAAGCGCAGACGATCAGCAATCTCTATCTTGCGCTCGATGCCGGACTGGAAATCATCCCGGTGATTAACAAAATTGATTTGCCGAGTGCGATGATTGACACGGTAAAGCAGCAGTTACGGGAACTGATCGGATGCCGGGACGAGGAGATCATTCTTGCCAGTGCAAAGGCCAACATCGGGATCGAAGAGATTCTTGAAGCCGTCGTTCACCGCATTCCTCCGCCTCAGGGCGATCCTTCCCATCCGCTGCGCGCGCTGATTTTCGATTCCGTGTTCGATACGTATCGCGGCTCGATCGTGTATCTGCGCGTCTTTGATGGGACGCTGCGTGAACGAGAAAAGGTCCGCTTCTTTCACAACGGAAAAGTCTTTGAGGCGGAAGAGGTCGGCATCCTCGGGATGAAGAAGATCCGGACGGGCGAGCTGACCGCGGGCAACGTCGGCTACTTGATTGCCGGCATCCGGGATGTGCACGATACGAAAGTGGGCGACACGGTCACCTCGGCGCATAACCCGGCCACCGAGCCATTGCCAGGCTACAAAGTGGTCAAGCCGATGGTGTTCAGCGGCGTCTATCCGACCAACGCCGAGGATTTCGAGGATCTGCGTGCTTCGATCGAAAAACTTCGTCTGAATGATTCGGCCCTCATCTTCGAGCCGGAAACCTCGGCGGCTCTGGGATTTGGCTTCCGCTGCGGCTATCTCGGTCTGCTGCACATGGAGATCGTGCAACAGCGGCTGGAGCGCGAGTACAATCAGAACATCATCAACACCGTCCCGAACGTCGAATACCGGGTTACCAAACGCAACGGTGAGGTCGTGTTTGTGGACAACCCCTCGCTGATGCCACCGCTGGGAGAGATTGAGAAGATCGAAGAGCCGTTCATCAAAGCGCAGATCATCGTCCCGACGGAGTATGTCGGCAACATCATGAAGCTGTGCATGGATCGACGCGGCATCTACAAGAACACGACGTATCTCGATCCCACGCGTGCAGACATTCAGTACGAGATGCCGCTGTCGGAAATCATTTTTGATTTTTATGATAAGTTGAAATCCTTGAGCCGCGGCTATGCTTCATTCGACTACGAGATCATCGGCTTTCGCGAAGCCGACCTCGTCAAGCTCGACATCCTCCTGAACGGGGAACCGGTGGATGCGTTCTCGACGATTGTGCATCGGGACAAAGCTCACGAATGGGGCAAGAAGCTCTGCGGTAAACTCCGGAAACTCATTCCGCGTCAAATGTTCGAGGTGGCGATTCAGGCCGCCATCGGCAGCAAAGTGATTGCACGCGAGACGATCTCTCCGATGCGCAAAAACGTTCTTGCCAAATGCTACGGCGGCGACATCACCCGCAAACGCAAGCTGCTGGAAAAGCAGAAAGAGGGAAAGAAACGCATGAAGCAGATAGGAAGAGTCGAGATACCGCAGGAGGCGTTCCTCGCCGTGCTCTCGATGGACGAGGAGTCGTAGGCAAGAAAACGGTCCGAGGGCAGAAGTCGTATTTCAGAACCAAAAGGAGCCAAGCATGGCCAAAGACTCAGCAACAAAAGCGATTCCGAGCGCGCCGGTGAAGAAGCAGCCGGTGAAGGACTTCATCAAGGACGTCGTGTTCGTCGTTGGCGCGTTTCTCGTTCTCAACAGTATGGTGCTGGCAGCGTTCGAAGTGCCGACCGGCTCGATGGAGAACGAAATCATGGCCGGCGACTTCCTGTTCGTCAACAAATTTATTTATGGAGGAAGCACGCCGCGCACCATTCCCCTGACCAACATTCGCATTCCGTGGTTTCGTGTTACCGATGTTCTTCCGTTTCTGAAGTGGCGCGACGTTGAACGCGGCGACGTGATTGTCTTCGAGTTTCCGGGACAGCGTGATGAGGTGCGATCGCCGGAGTTCATGTTCTATCTGAAACGCTGCATTGCCCTTGCGGGCGACACGGTCGAGATTCGCGAGCGGCGCGTCTATGTCAACGGCAAGGAGATGCCGTTCCCGCGGAACGTCAAGTTCAACAGTCCGCGCATCATGCCGCACGGGCTTGCCGATCCGCGCATCTTTCCGAAGGGCGCGCCCTACAACGAGGATAACTGGGGACCCGTTGTCGTTCCTAAAAAGGGGGATATCGTGACGCTCTCTCTTGAAACGCTCGACCGATGGAAAACCTTTATCGAGCGAGAGGGTCATCGCGTGGCGATTGATGCCCAGGGGCGCATTACGATCGACGGTGTGCCCACGCAGCGCTACGTCGTCGAACGAGATTACGTCTTCGGCATGGGCGACAATCGAGACAACAGTCTCGACGGTCGCTTCTGGGGTTTCATTCCCAAGAACGATATCGTCGGAACGCCGCTCATCGTGTACTGGTCGTGGGACCCCGACATTTCGCTGTTCAGCGATCCGTTCAATAAAATCAAATCCATCCGCTTTCATCGCATCGGGACGATTATCAGGTAACAATGAACGGCGATGCTGCAACGGACACTGTCGTTGAGGCGCGACCGGCTTCCAGAACGTTGGGCCTTCGCGATTACGCGCAGATTCTGTTTGTCACGGTTCTTGTCGCGCTGCTGCTGAAAGCGTGCGTCGTCGAAGCGTTCCGCATCCCGACAGCTTCCATGGAAAACACGTTGAAGGCCGGGGACTTCTTGCTTGTGAACAAATTCATCTACGGAGTCCGCACGCCTTCGACGGTTCCCTTTACCGCGATCGCCCTTCCGAGAATCCGCTTGCCCCGGCTTGTTGCCCCGCGCCGCGGAGACGTTCTTGTCTTCGAGCTTCCTCCGTACGCGCGAGATGCCTACAGCAATAAGGATGAACGCTACGTGAAGCGCTGCATTGCGCTGCCCGGCGATACGTTGGTGATCCGAAACAGACGCGTGTACGTGAACGGCGAGGAGCTTGTCGTCTCGAGCATTCGATTGAGTGAACGCCATCTGCTTCCACGCGGCTTTGGCGATCCGCGCGTGTTTCCGAAAGGATCGAACTTCAATGAAGACCAGTACGGCCCCGTCGTTCTTCCTAAGCGAGGCGACACGGTGCAACTCTCCAGCACAACGTTCTTTCTCTACAAAGACATCATCGCCTTTGAAGGGCACACCATCGGGCTGGACAGCACGGGAACGGTGATGATTGATGGAAGGCCGCAGCGTTCGTATGTCATTGCCGGCGACTACTATTTTGTGATGGGAGATAGTCGGGATAATTCCCTGGACAGCCGTTTCTGGGGATTCGTCCCTGAGGATTTGATCATCGGCAAAGCGATGCTGATTTATTGGTCGTGGGAGGAAGATGAAGCACGCCAGGGATTCAACCACATTCGTTGGGAGAGGATTGGGACGATCATCCGATGAATTCTGAATCGTGAACGAGAGTCTTCGTGGCATCACTCTATTTCCATATTCCCTTCTGTGAGAAGAAGTGTCTGTACTGTGACTTCTACTCCATCGAGCATCTCTCCTCGATGGAGGATTTTCTTGCGGCACTTCATCGCGAGATCAATCTCTATGCGGATTACGCCGTGAGAGAGACGTTCGAGACGGTCTTCTTCGGAGGCGGGACACCTTCCCTGCTCTCGCCGCTTCAGCTTGAGGGCATCCTCAGCCATCTGCACAAAACATTCTCCATCCAGCAGGGTGCCGAAGTCACCGTCGAGACCAATCCCGGCACGGTGACGAAGGAGAAGCTTGAAGCGTACCGCGCGCTCGGCATCAATCGGCTCAGCATCGGCGTGCAGTCGCTCCACGAGGATGAGCTGAGGTTTCTCACACGCATACATACTTCGTCGCAGGCGATGCAGTGCATCGAGCTGGCGAGGCAGGCAGGATTCGATAACGTCAGCATTGACCTGATCTATGCGCTGCCGGGACAGACAGTTGCGCGGTGGGAAGAGACACTCCGGAAGGCGATCGCTCTCCAGCCCAACCACATTTCTGCTTATGGGTTGATTGTGGAAGATGGGACTCCTCTTGCGCGGATGGTGCGAGCGCGTCTCGTCTCTCCCAAACCGCCGGAAGAAGAAGCGGAGTTCTACGAGTTCACAATGGCGTTTCTTGAAGCGCACGGCTTCGAGCAGTACGAAGTCTCCAATTACGCACGGCCCGGATTTCGATCCCGCCACAATTACAACTACTGGCGCCACAGCAACTATCTTGGCTTCGGGCCGTCGGCGCATTCGTTCTGGAGACAGGAGCGCGCAACGGCACGACGCTGGTGGAACCTCCCGAACCTCTCACACTACTGCACGGCGCTGAACATCGGCAGGCTTCCCATCCTCCAGGAGGAGAGCCTGGATGCTACACAACTTCTCGAGGAGGAAATCTTCCTCGGTTTGCGGAGTGATGGCGTGCGCTTGCAGACTCTTGAGCAACATTCAAGTTCCTCGCGTTCGTTCATTGCTTCTCTTATGGACGAAGGTGCAGCGATGGTGGAGAGCGGTTTCTTTCGCCTGACACGCAAAGGCTACCTGCTCTGCGACGAGATCGCCGCGAGGTTGATGAGCCAATGTTGTTGAGACTGCTTGAACGCCGACTCACCGCGGCCCCGTTAAGTGCGTAAGGCCGCCGGCGAGCGTTCCGATGGGAATCCGACGGCCCTCGTCATTCTGAGCCTCGTTTTTCAGAGGCGAAGAATCCAGATCGAGAATCAACCTGCATCCTGAACCTCAAACCCCAAAACCGCATCCTACATCCGCGATTGAACATCGTCACCCGCGCCTCCGCACGCTTATGTACCGTGAATCCTGAACCTTGAACCCTGAACCCTGAACCTCCAACCTCAAACGCCGAACCTCGAAGCTTATCGATGATACCACCGCTTTGCGGATGCAACCTCTTGCGCTCGATTCATTGAGACTGAGATAGGAATACGATATATTGCAGCAGGTTACACCATTCGAGTCACTCCTTTCGATGAGCATAACACTTTCCGCAATCACGATTTATCCCATCAAGAGCTGCGGAGGAATTGAGCGAGCGTCTGCGGAGCTTGAGGCGCGTGGCCTTCGGTATGACCGGCACTGGATGGTGGTGGATGAACAGGGTCGGTTCGTAACGCAGCGCGAGTTCCCGCGCATGACGTTGATTGCTGTTCGACTTCTTTCCGATCGTCTGCATGTGGAAGCGCCGGGAATGTCTCCATTACTTGTGCCGTTGGAGACGCCATCAGACGATCACGTCTCGGTTCAGGTGTGGAGCGATACCGTCAAGGCCGTTTCCGCCGGAAAAACAGCGGCAGAGTGGTTCAGCACGCTGCTCGGCATCCGTTGTTCGCTCGTTGCAATGACGGAAAACTCGATCCGACGGGTTGATACGCGTTACGCTCGCAACGGCGAGGTGGTGAGTTTCGCCGACGCCTTTCCGCTGCTGCTTATCTCTCAACCGTCGTTGGACGATCTCAACGCCCGTCTTGCAACGCCTCTGCCGATGAAGCGGTTCAGGCCGAATCTGGTCGTGGACGGCTGCACGCCCTTTGCTGAGGACACCTGGAAGCAAGTCCGCATCGGCACCGTCCCGCTTCGGGTCGTGAAGCCCTGCGCCCGGTGTGTTGTGACGTCAGTGGATACGCACACGGCACAAACAGGCGAAGAACCGCTGCGCACGCTTGCAACGTTTCGCTCGGTCGGCAACAAGGTGATGTTTGGACAGAACCTGCTGCATGCGGCGACCGGAACGCTTCATGTCGGTGATGAAGTCGTGATTGAACGATGACAGCGCGTCGCGTTCGCTACGGTATTGTCGGCTTCGGTAGGTTTGCGGAAAAGGCCATAGCTCCAGCCATCGGCAGGTCGCGCAATGCGGAGTTGGTGGCGATTCAAAATCGCTCGCTTGCAAAAGCGCGAGTGTCTGCTCTGCAATGTGGTGCCCCGCTTGCGTTCGAGTCGGTTGCGGAGTTGGTCGCCCATCCCGATGTCGATGCCGTCTTCATTGCATCTCCCAATGCGAACCACTGTGAGGAGACCGTGCTTGCGGCACAGGCAGGCAAACACGTGTTGTGTGAGAAACCGATGGCGATGAACGCATCCGAGTGTATGCGGATGATCGAAGTCTGCCGGCAGCGCAACGTGAAGTTGATGGTGGGGCACATGGTGCGCCTTTCGCCGCTCGTGCGGCGCATGCGTGAGCTTGTGCACAGCGGGGCGGTCGGACGTGTCGTTCGCGCCGTCGCCGACTTTGTGTACGATGGCAGACTCAGCTCTCGATCGTGGTTGATGGATCGGACGCTTGCCGGCGGCGGGCCGACGTTTGACGTTGGCGTGCACTGCCTCGATACCCTTCGGTTCATTCTGGATGACGAGGTCGTCTCGGTGAAAGGAACCCTCGAGCCGAAGCCAACGGAGACGAAGACGGAGACCACGTCTCAGCTTCTCCTGCGGTTTTCGAAGGGAGCAATCGGCCTGGTTTTCTCCTCGTATGAATCGCCGCTGCGCGAAAGCCGCATCGAGATTCTCGGAACGGAAGCGCGGCTATCGGCGCTCGATTTCACGGTCGGAGAGCGTCGAGGCGAGCTGCTTATCGAACGGCGCACCGGCGGCACGCCGGATGCTATTACGGAGTCCTTCGAGATTCCGAATTTGTATGTAGAGGAGATCATTCATTTCTCGGAGTGTATCCTGAGCGATCGCGAGCCCCTGCTTTCAGCCGAGAATGCACTTGCAAACCAGCGTGTGTTGGATGAAGCGATGACGCTGTAGTCGGCCGATCGTTCTGTCACGCGTTAATCACCATAATTCTGATCATGACTCTGCGCCGCTTTGGGTTTGCCCTCGGAATTCTCCTCTTCGTTCTCGCGATCGCAGCGCCGCCGCTTGACACGTTTCGTGATGCATCGGGTGCATTCATTGCCGAGCACAGGATAGCCGCGCTCGACGAAGGGCGGTTTGCCCGCTCCATGCAAATCGTCGCCGGTCTCATGGCGTGGATGGTGATATGGTGGATAACGGAGGCGATCCCGCTCGCATGGACGGCGCTTCTTCCGTTGGCCGTTGTGCCGCCGCTGGGCATTGTTGGCCTGAGCAATGGCAGTGTAGTCGAGTTCAGCCTGCCGATGGTTGCACGACACTACGTCAGTCCGGTGGTTCTTCTGTTCTTTGGCGGATTTCTCCTCGCGGCCGCCATGCGCCGCTGGCACCTCGACCGACGAATCACGTTGTGGTTCCTCACCCGCGGCGCTCTGGCCGAGAGTTCGCGGGCGACACTCTTTGGAATGATGGCGGTGAGTGCTTTCCTCTCCATGTGGATTTCGAACACGGCAACCTGCGCCATGATGTTGCCGCTCAGCCTCGGTATTCTCGGGTACATCGGTGCTGAACCGGGCCAATCCCGGTACGGAACGTCGCTCATGCTCGGCATCGCATGGGCCGCGTCCATCGGCGGCGTCGGATCGCTGATCGGCACACCGCCCAACGGGATTGCCGTCGGCGTCCTCAATGCTCACTTCGCGCACGACCCTTCGTATCATCACATCACGTTTCTCGACTGGTTGAAGTTCGGCGTCCCGCTCGTCGTCTGCTTCCTTCCCCTTGCCTGGTTGGTTCTCATCAAACTCTTTCCTCCGGAAGTCGAGGCGTTCGAAGGAGGTAAGAAGCGTCTGCTCGATGAGTTTCATCGTCTCGGTAGGTTCTCCCGCGGAGAGAAGGGTTCCATAGCCGTCTTTTCACTGGCCGTGGTGTTATGGTTGACCCTCCCGTTTCGAGCGGAACTTTTTCCCGCGAGCGTTCTCACACACATGAAGTGGTTGGATGAATACACGACCGGACTGATCGCGGGATTGCTCCTGTTCATCATTCCCGTCAACGTACGAGAGCGGACGTTTCTTCTTCACTGGAAAGATTTGCGCAACGTGGAATGGGGCGCGCTCGCCATCGTCGGTGGAGGCATCGGCCTCTCCGACGCAATGTTCAAGACCGGCTTCGCGTCGTGGATCGCAACGTCGTTCATTTCGCTGGTCGGTTCCCCCTCGACGGTGGTCATGATGTTTGCCGTCGTGTTGTTCATAGATTTCCTCACCGAAATCGCCACCAACTCGGCGGTCATTTCCATGATGGCTCCCGTTGTGATCTCCATCGCGCAGCGAACGGGAGAGAATCCGGTGGCACTTGCCGTTGCTGCGGCCATCGCGTCGTCATTGGCGTTCATGCTGCCCGTTGCGACGCCGCCCAACGCGATCGTGTACGGAACGGGCTATGTGAAGATGAAAGATATGATGCGTGCCGGCGTCGTGCTGGATATCGTGGGCTGGCTCTTAGCAATCGGCGTTCTATTTGTCTTTGGGTGGATGATCTTTGGCGTGATCAGTCTCTGACGATGATGCTCCACCCGCACACACAATCGTCATCCCCTTTGCGCGGAACAAAAGTTTCGTTAGATTGTGTTGGTCAAGACGGAACCCGACCGAACGATCATCAGGAAGAGGAGAGGAAGTGCTTCGGCCTTTGGTAGTGCTGCTCATGCTGTTCGTGTTCAACGGAAGACTGCTCGCGCAGCAGCCCATCGGAAGTGTTACCGGGAAGGTGACGCTGGAGACGGGGGATGCCGCAGCCAACGCTGCAATCGTTTTGGAAGGCACGAAACTCGGCACGGTGGCGGAAGAGGACGGCTCGTTTGTTCTCACAAACGTTCCGGTCGGCACATACAACCTTCAGGTGCGGCTCATCGGCTACGAACAAACGGCGCCGCTGCGCGTTCATGTGCGTGCTGATGATACCGTACGCGTGCAGATAACGCTGCGCGAAAACGAAATCGAGCTGAGTCAGATTCTGATCACCGGAAGCCGACGGCAGGCCGCCGAAGACACTCGACCCAGCGTCACGACCATGACGCCCCGCGAAGCCAAGTACCTCCCCGGTGCCGCCGAGGATGTGCTGCGCAGCCTGCAAGCACTTCCCGGGGTCACCAGCGTCAACGACTTTTCTTCGCAGCTCGTCGTGCGCGGCTCCGGTCCCGACCAGAATCTCATCATGATCGACGGGTTTGAAGTGATCAACCCGTATCGCCTCTACGGCGTCATCTCCATGTTCAATCCTGAAACCGTGCGGGACATCAGTCTGCAGACGGGCGGCTTTGCCGCGCAATACGGTGACCGTCTGTCAGCAGTTATTGATGTGAAAAACCGCGATGGGCGCAGCGACGTGGGTCTCTCGGCGAAGCTGAACTTGAGTCTCACCAACATGAATCTGATCGCCGAAGGGGCGTTGCCCTGGGAAGGCTCGTCGTACCTCCTCTCGCTGCGCCGCACGTACTACGATCTGATCCTCGGTCCCATTCTCAAGAAGGCGAAGCTCGTCGAAGGCGACGTTGCTCTTCCCAACTTCCGTGATTTGCAGTTCCGGGGGCTTCTTCCGCTGAACGAATCACACCGGCTGATCGTGAATGCCCTGACCTCGCGCGATGGCGCTTCGGTAGTCTCCGGCGCCGAGCGCGATCGCGCCGACAGCGTGAGTGTCTTCGACGAATCATTCAACTCGATGATCGGTGCCACGTGGCAATTTACGCCCTCGACCGACCTGCTGCTCAGCACGCAACTCTCGTGGTACCGCAACTCGGGTGAAGGCGCATTCGATGGAACATTCGTTGATCCGTCCCAGAACACCGGCAGCATCGGCCGCGGCGATACCCTCGGCCTCCGCTTCGTTCGCTTTGCCGTGGACTATGCGTACGCCTACCAGAAATTCTCGCTGCAGCATCGGCTTGTGTGGACGCTCGAGCGGCACACCGTAGAAACGGGTGTTGGGGTTGATTTTCTTCGCACGGACTTTACCCGCTTCTTCGAGATCGATCAGGCACTGAAGGACTTCATCGCACAGCGCGGGTTTGTCGTGCCGACCAATCAGACGGAAAGCGTCCGCTACAATCGGTACAACCTCTACGCGCAGGATCGGATTGCCATCGGCGACAAATGGTTCATTCAGCCGGGCCTGCGCCTGGATTTCTATCCGTTCCTGTCCAGGAAACTCTATCTCTCTCCTCGTTTGAATCTCTCATACAAGCTGAACGATCTGACAACCCTACGCGCCGCGTACGGATGGTACTTTCAATCGCCCGGCATGGAGAAGGAAAACTTCCAGACGCGCATCACATTCGACGACGAAAGTTTCAGGACGCTGGTTGCCGAAAAAGCCCAGCACTACATCCTCGGCATCGAGCGAATGGTGACGGCGTCGTGGCAATTCAAAGCGGAAACATACTACAAGCGATTCTCCGACGTCATCGTGCCGCAGAAACTGCAGGGAGGCCGCTGGTATTCGCAGCGGACGTCGGAAAGCATCTTCTCCGTGCGCGGGTGGACGCCGCCCGTCCGCATTCCCTCGGATTCTCTCACCTCCTTCCCGACGAACGATGCAACCGGCAGAGCCTATGGGTTTGAAGTGATGCTGCAAAAGATCGCGTCGCTCCCGACCGACAGGTTCAACGGCTGGATCAGCTACGCACTCTCCTTCGCCGAGCGCGATCGGGACGGTGTGGTGACGCCGTTCTTCTTCGATCAGCGGCATGCGATGAACATTGTGGGGAACTATCGCTTTGCCGAGAAGTGGGAACTGGGTGTGCGCTTCACCCTGCGCTCGGGGAGGCCGTTTGCGAAGGCGCTGGGCGTGAAGCCCCGCGTGCTCGTCGCGCGGGTCGGCTCCCTGGATACCGCCGTCATTCAAACGGACAGAGAAGGCAAGGTGATCCTTGATGTCGACTACGAGCGTGATGCCCTTTCGGGACGTCTGAAGCTCTATCATACACTCGATATCCGGCTCACCACGTATCCATCTTGGTGGGGACTGAACTGGGCCGTCTATCTCGACGTCCAGAACGCGTACTATCGCAAGAATCAGCAAGCGCTCAGCTATTTCATTGACGACAAAGGCGTGCTGCGTGAGCGGGTGATCTATGGGATTCCCATCTTTCCTTCGTTCGGATTGAGTGTGTCGTTCTAAACAGGAGGATGCGTGTACTACCGCCTGATTGGCTTTTTCCTTATTTGTCTGGTTGCATTCTACTGCGCCACTCCGACTCGTGTCTTCATACCAAAGGATGATATGGAACGTGAACTTCGGGCCGAACAGCTTGCCCGCCGACTTCTTCTTGTTGATACGCACATTGACGTCCCCTATCGGTTGCAAGCGAAGATGGAGGATATCTCTGTGCGGACGGAAAGTGGCGACTTCGATTACCCACGGGCGAAAGCGGGAGGCTTGGACGTGGCCTTCATGTCTATTTACGTCCCTTCCGCGTATGAGGAAAGTGGAGGAGGCAGGGCCCTTGCCGAGCAGCTCATCCAGATGGTCGAGAAGTTGGCGGCTGCGTGGCCCGAGAAGTTTGCGCTTGCGTTGTCCACTGCAGATGTACGCGCGAACTTTCAACGCGGCGTCATCTCGCTGCCGATGGGAATGGAAAACGGAACGCCGATCGAAGGACGATTGGAAAATCTCCACTACTTCTACACACGCGGCATCCGCTACATCACGCTGGCCCATGCAAAGTCCAATCACATCTGCGACTCATCGTTCGACCCGGACAAACGATGGGACGGTCTCAGTCCCTTTGGCGTAGAAGTCGTGAAGGAGATGAATCGCCTCGGCATCATGATCGACGTGTCGCATGTCTCGGACAGTGCGTTCTACCAGATTCTACGCGTCACGCAGGCGCCGGTGATTGCATCGCACTCGTCTTGCCGGCACTTCACGCCGGGCTGGGAACGGAACATGAGCGATGACATGATTCGTGCGCTGGCAAAGAACGGCGGCGTCATCCAGATCAACTTCGGTTCGAGCTTTCTGAAAGACGAGGTGCGTCGGTATCACGAAGAGGCACGCAACACGCTGAACAAATACTACGAAGAACACAACCTGCAGCCAACCGACACACTTGCGCAGGAATACGCAAGGCAGTACCGCGAGCAGCATCCCCCCATTTATGCCGATGTGAAAGACGTGGTCGCCCACATTGACCATGTGGTGCAGTTGGTCGGCATCGACTATGTCGGCCTCGGCTCCGACTTCGACGGCGTCGGCGATTCGCTTCCGACCGGCTTGAAGGATGTTTCGATGTACCCGAATCTGATCGCTGAGCTGCTGGATCGGGGCTACTCAGAGGAGGATATCCGGAAAATCTGCGGTGAGAATCTCATGCGGGTGTGGGCGGAGGTCGAGAAGGTTGCTGCGGAGTATCCGTAAGACGCCCCAAACCTGAGCCGTTACCCCCCTCATAGGACTCGTTGCAGCGTTCCCGCCAACTCCATCAGATAAGCCACACCGAGATGAAGGATCACCCCGCCGTAGATTGATTTGGTGTTGTGGGAAATAATCCCGAGAACAAGTCCGCCGATAATGGAACCGAGCGCCTCGCCGATCGGCTTCTGGAAATGGATGAATGCATATACCACAACCATGGGCAGGATGGCGGCCGATCCGAGAAACCGCGCAAATGCCATCACCATAAATCCTCGAAAGAACAACTCAACCATCACGAAATCAATCCCATAACAAATCTCGAACAATCCCACAAGCACTTGCTGCTCGCCCATCGGGAGGTTGGTTGGCAAACCGAATTTGTACCGCGGATATGCCTCGCGGAAGTCGGGGCTGAACGATGCGGCGAGAATAACCGGTGCAAGGATGAGCAGAATTGCCGTGTACGTTCTCAACCGGATGTACGACGTGCTGAAGCCGTAGAAACTCGACGTCGACCGATCCTGTGCATACCAATAGATGGCAAGAGGCATAACGGCAATGATGCCGGGCAGCACGTTGCTCGCATAGCGAACGATGTACGTGTGCAGATGTGCTGGGAAGAACGAATAAGCACGCGGCTGGTGCTGAAGAAGGAAGTACGGAACGTTATGGAGCGTGACATATACTGCGAGGGTGACGAAGCATAAATGAAAGAGAAACCAGAACCGCCGATCGCGGAACGGACCCCTTCGATGTGTGGAAGATCTCCAGAACACGAGGGTGAGGAAATACGGCACGGCATAGAAGACGTAGAAGAACGCCGCCTGCTCCCACGGTGTCGTCAGCCGACGAATGACGTTTGTCTCGAAGTCAAGTCCGTAGTTGATCGCAAAGGAGACGGCAAGCAGCGCGGCAGTCAACCCGAACAGCCGGGGGTCGTATTCCGAGCGGAAGTACTGCCGAACGTATTGGACGATGGCGCGCAAGGGCCTGACCGGAGGGACGCCGAGCAGCGTTAGGCTTTCTTCGCGGGAATCTGCAACTGGTTGATGACCTCAATCAGCTTGTCGCCGTCAATCGGCTTCTGCAAGAAGGCATCAATGCCCGCGGCAAGAACTTCCTTGGTGGAATAAAACCGCGAGTATGCAGTGACCATGAGGATAGGAAAGCCGGGCCAGTCCTTCTTCACGCGGCGCGAGAATTCAATCCCGTTCATCTTCGGCATGTCGAGGTCCACGATTGCGAGGTCGGGAGTTTCGACGTGCATCAGCTCCAGCGCCTGCTCGCCGTTGCCCGCCTCGCAAACGCGGTAGCCGTGGGAGACAAGAAGATGCTTCAGGGCTTCCCGGAAGTCCTCGTTGTCGTCGATGAGGAGAATCGTCGGTCCTTTTTTCATATCGGTACTGACATCGCTTGGTGGAAGCATGTTTCCCCCCATTGAAAGAGCTAGTATAGTGCAAGTGCTTCGCGTGTGCGCTCGATCGCGAGAGCAATTTCATCCTGCGTATTATAGAAGTGTGGAGCGTAGCGCAATCTCCCCTCACGCAAAGCCACGGTAACGTTCTGTCCGAGCAAGAACTTGTAGACTTCCTTTGCGTTCACTCCCGGCTGCAGCTCAACGGTGACGATGCCTGCGCGTTCATGCGCATGGGGTGGCGTCAGAAGCGTCAGTCCGGTGATTTCCTGAAATTCCTCGATCAGGAGTTGTGTGAGAGTCAGGATGCGCGCCTCGATGCTTTCAAGGCCAACGTCGAGAAGCACCTTCAGCGCGGCCGCCATGCCGTACAAGCCGGGGATGTTCTTCGTTCCCCCTTCAAACATACGCGCAGTTGTGGAAAGTCGTTGATCGTAGTTGAAGAAATCCCACGGGTCTTCCACGGCGAGCCAACCCACGAAGGCAGGATGGATGCGTTGCTGCAATTCCTCCGTCAGGTAGAGCCAGCCGGTTCCCTGCGGACCCAACTGCCACTTCTGACAGCCGGAAGCGAGAGCGTCGATCTTCATTCGTTGCACATCCAGCCGCAGAGCACCAACCGCTTGAATTCCATCCACGACGAAAATGATCCCGTTGCGGCGGCAGAACGATCCGATCATTTCGAGATCGGCACGATAGCCCGTGAGAAACTGCACCGCGCTCAACGCAATCAATCTCGTTCGCGTCGTGACGGCATCGGCGATCAGCTCAGGTGTCGGGTGTCCCTTGCTCTGCGGAATGATATCGATCTCGACCCCATGACGTTTGAGTCCGAGATAGGGCCACACATTGGCCGGGAACTCCGCCTCATGCAGCAGGATGCGGTCGCCGCTCTTCCACGATAGCCCCGACGCTACGGCATTGATTGCATCCGACGTGTTCATCATCAGCGCGATGCGGTCGGGCGATTCGGCATTGATCAGCTCCTGCACGAGTTTTCTGCATTCCTCGAACTTCGCAACGTCCTGCGCCATGTAGGTCTCGATCATGCCTGCCGAGCGTTCCCGGAGGTGTGCCGTGATCGCCTCCACCACGCGGGTACACATCGGTGCCGTGCCTGCGTGGTTGAGGTAGACCTTGCGCTGAGCCGTGTGTGGGAACAAAGCCCGAATACCGGCTATGCGTTCGTCCGACAGGAGTTCGTTCTGTACGTGTCGCTGTGTTGCTGCAAGCATGGATGATTTGCGAACGGGCCGTCTGGTTGCATGGATGTGTGGAATTCCATGGGATCAGGCCGGTAGTTGTGCCTCCACAACGGCCCCTATTGTTGATCGAAAAATAGGAAGATGGGGGAGGAGATGCAAAGAAAAAGATAAAGGAAGACACTTGCGCAATATTGTGCACCACGAAGAGGGGTCAGGCCGATAATGTTTTCCAAATCGCCGAGGTTTCGCGGCATGCAGGTTGTACGATGCGGAAAGAGTTCTTACGCGCAAACGAATCCACTATCGACGCATACAATGAACGTTCTTCAACCGATCGACGAGCTGGAACAATGGTACGAGAGGCCTGATCCGTGGCACTACGAGACCAATCCCGACGACCTCAACCGCCGTGCGATGCTTCTTGGGGCGCTGCCGAAGCGGGAATACGAAAGCGTGCTGGATATCGGGTGCGGCGACGGTTTCATCACCAAACGCCTCCCGGGCAAACGCGTGATGGGCATTGACGTGTCAGCCAATGCCATTCGATGGGCGAGGCAGAATGCGCCGCCGCAGATCACGTACGAACAGCATTCTCTCTTCGACATTCCTGAGCTGGAATGGGAGAACGCCTTCGACCTCGTTGTTGCCACAGGGGTATTCTATCCTCAGTATCTCGCGCAGAGCAAGAAGCTCGTGTATGAAATCGTTGATCGGGTTCTGGTTCCGGGCGGCATCCTGGTCAGCGTTCACATTCATGAGTGGTACGCGCTGCGGTTCCCGTACGTCACGTTGCATCGGGAGTACTACTCGTATCGAGAGTATACCCACATCCTTGAGGTGTACCAGAAATGATTCTCATGTATCACAAAGTCCACCCTGAAACACCGACCAAGTGGTGGGTGAGTGTTGATGCCTTCTGGCGGCAAATGGAAGAGCTGAGACGCTACAAGGTCGTCTCTCTCGATGAATACAATCCCGACGACCCGAAACACGCATGCATTACATTCGATGGTGTGTACGAGAATGTATATCAATTTGCCCTTCCAATCCTGCGAAAGTTCGGCTACCCGTTTGAGCTATTCATTACCAGCGCGGTGATAGGCCGGTCGAACGAATTTGATCAGGCTGAAGAACCCCCGGCTCGCTTTGCGACCCGCGAGCAGCTCGCAAAGTGTGTAAGAGCAGGCGGGCGCCTCCAATGGCACACAGTGACACATCCGGACTGCACAACACTCGATGCTGCCGCATTGGCTTACGAACTGACCGTGCCCGAGGACGTCCGTAAGCTCGACCCCCAAGGCTTTGGGTGGTTTGCCTATCCCTACGGCAAACACAATCCCACCGTTGTTGACGAGGTGAAGCGGCGCTTCCGCGGGGCATTGTCGTGCGTTGGAGGAAACAACAGCGACAGGTACCAGCTCAATCGTCTCGAAGTGACGAGTGAGACCCGCTTCCCTTCTTCATCCGTTTCACTCATCATTGCCAACTACAACTACGGCCGCTTCGCCGCCGAAGCAATCGAAAGTGCGCTGCACCAAACTGTTCTCCCCGATGAAATCCTCTTCATTGATGACTGCTCGGTCGATAACTCGATGGAGATTGCCGAGCGATACAAAGACAGGATTCGTATCGTGCGCAACGAGAGAAATCTGGGTATCGTTGCCAACTTCAACAAAGCGGTCAGTCTGACGAACGGCGAATACATTTGCTTCCTCGGCGCCGACAATCGCCTGCGAAGCGACTACGTCGAGAAGTGCAAACTCGCCCTCGATACTCATCCTGAAGCGGCGATTGCTTATACGGATGTTGCCCTCTTCGGCCCGCGTGCAGAAGTGCTTGCACAAAAGGTCGGCGCAACACCTGCGGCTGGAACGGCGGATGTCTTCCTCTGGCGCTTTGTGGATTTTACCGAGGAGACCAGGCGTTCCTTGGCGCAGAACAATTTCATCCACGGGTCTTCGATGTACCGGCGAAAAGCTTTTGAACAGGTCGGAGGGTATAAGGATTCCGCGGGACCCGAGGATCATCATTTGTTTGTTCGGATGGTCAATGCCGGATGGAGTGCTGTTCATTGTGCGGAGTTTCTCCTGGAGTATCGGCAGCATTCGGGCGATCAGGCAAACACGCAGCTCAACGCCGGACTCGAAATGGCCTATTGGAAAAATCAGTACAAACAGCTCAAGCAGCAGTATGATCAACTGGCCGGGCGCGCAGGGTTGAGCCCGAAACACGCGGCCGAGAAGCCAGTCATTGCACATCTCCTTGCCGAGATCGACGCGGTGCTGGAGCGGGATGATACAACAGCAGCGCTGCAGCGCCTCCGCCGAAGTTTCACGTGCTTCCCCGAACAGGCCAAGCTGCAGTTCCGCTATTTCAGGCTTTTGCAGGCTTTGGGCAGAACAGCGGAGGCAGACTTCGCCTTCGATCTCGCGATGCAATACGATCCGTCGTTGCCGGAAATCCATAATGAGCTTGGCGTGCGGGCGTTCCATCGGGGAAATCTCAAACTTGCGTTGCAGAACTTTGAACGCGCCGTCCGCCTGGACAGGGACTTCCTGGATGCCCGGAAGAATCTTGCAGACCTGTATGTCCACACCGGTCGCCCCGAGGATGCAATTCCGCATCTCCGCTATGTCCTCAGCCGGTCCAGCGATGACGCGGAGGCGCTTCTGTCACTTGGCTCCATTTGCGTGAGTCTCGATTGGTACGGAGATGCTTTCTACTTTTTTAATCGTGTGCTTGCCGTAGATCCCTCGAACGAAACCGCGCGCGAGTTGGTTGAGGCGTTGCAAGCGAAAGGCTTCACACCGGTAACCGCAGAGTCTGAGCTGAACGAATTGCTCCGGCCGACATCGAGCGACCGCCGGTATCACCCCGTGCTTACGCTTACCCGACGAGATGCGCACAACCCCAATGATACAGGCGAAGGTGAGTACCGGAGAAAGCTCGGGGCAGAAATAGCCCGCTATGCCGGAGAGATCAACGTCCATGATCTTCCGCCAATCAATCACGTCGTGAACGAGGCTTCGCTCTCCCAATGGCTGAAGGAATTGACCGGGGAGTCGGATATCAGGGATTGGTGGGCAAGAGAGATTTCGGAGATGCTGAAGAGCCGCGCCGGCAACGTCCGTGTCCTCTCGATCGGGTGCGGCAACGGAGATGTTGAGCTGGATGTGCTTGCCCGGGTGTGCGAACCCGAACGCGTGCAGCTTCTCGGTCTCGATCTGAATCCCACGATGATTGAACGAGCCAACGCTCTGGCCGCCCAACGGGGCTTCCCGTATGCGGTCTTCTCGGTGCAGGACCTGAACAACGTGAACCTGAGCGGGCAATTCGATGTTGTGCTTGCCAGCCATTCACTTCACCATATCGTTGCATTAGAGAAGCTATTTGCCGCCATTGATGCTGCAGCGTCCGAGCAGTTTATCTTTCTTGTGAATGATATGATCGGGCGGAACGGCCACGTGATGTGGCCCGCCACCTCCTCCGTTGTGCGAACGATCTGGGATACGCTCGACAGGAAGTACAAATACAACGCGTACTGGAAGACTTATGATGATGAGCCGATGAATCATGATTGCAGCAGCGAGGGTTTTGAAGGCATCCGCGCGCAGGATATTCTGCCACTCCTGATCCAACGGTTCGACTGCGAGATGTTCCTTCCCTTCGCTACCATCATCAATCGGTTCACGGATCGAGGATATGGGCACAACTTCAATCCCGATGACCCGCAGGACAGAGACCTCATCATGCGTATCCTTGACCTCGATCTGGCGCTTCTGAAGGAGAAGAAGCTCGCTCCGGTGCAGTGTCTGATGAAACTGCGCACGAAGGGAGCAGTCCGTCACCTCCGCTACCTGTTCCAAACACCGGAGGAGGTTATCCAGTTACGATCGCGAGAGATCGGACGAAAAGAATTTGTGTGGGGTGCCCCGGATACACGCCGGGTGGAAACCCCGTCGCTTGTGACTTCATGATCGCCGAGAAGAGGTGGATGATGCAACGACTCGAAGACCTGCTCCAGGAAGTGCAGGAGATGTTCGATGCGAACGACGAACAGCGCGCCAGAACGTTCCTCATGCAGTCCAGCGAAGGGCCCGATCTTCCCTCTTCTGCGAGAGCCTATCTGCGACATCTACTGGCGCGAACCTGCTTCTATGCGCAGGAGTATGACGAGGCACGACGCTTCTTCATCGAAAGCCTCTCGATGGATCCGGATAATCCGTACTCGAAACTCTATCTCGCACGTATTGCCGAAGAGTGCGGCGACAGAAACACGGCGCTGAAGCTCTATGCTGAGGTGTATGAGACCACTGCACCGTTTGTCCACGTGGCAGCTCGCGTGAGCAACATCCTGCGCGACATGCCGTGGGAAGAAGACACCCTTGCTGCGATGTTCGCGCGGAAACCGGAACGCCAACCGCTGCGGCGCCAGACTGTTCCCCTTATCTCGATTCTCGTCCTCTGCTACAACAAAGCGGAGTACACACTGCGCTGCATCGAGGCGGTGTTGAGAAACACGGACTACCCCAACTACGAGCTGATTGTTGTGGACAATGCCTCGACGGACTTTACGCCCGGCATGCTAGAGGCATACGGATCCCGCATCAAATTCATTCATTCTCCTTCGAATCTGGGGTTTGTTGGAGGCAACAATCTTGCCGCGCAAAGCGCCGAAGGGGAGCTGATCGTGTTTCTCAATAACGATACGGAAGTACAACCGGGCTGGTTGACCGAGGTGTACAACTGTTTTGCGCGCAACGCGTGTGCAGGCATCGTCGGCTCGATGCTGATCTATCCGAATGGCGTGCTGCAAGAAGCCGGCGGGGTCATCTTCAATGACGCGACAGGCTGGAACTACGGTCGGGGACATCCCCCGAACAGCTCTCGCTTCCAGTTTGTGCGAGAGGTGGACTATTGCTCGGGTGCGGCGCTGACCATCAAAGCCGACCTGTTCAGACGGCTCGGCGGTTTCGACACGCGTTTCGCTCCGGCATACTATGAGGATACCGATCTGTGCTTCGCGGTGCGGAAGCTCGGGTACAAGGTGCTGTACTGCCCGATGTCCAAAGTCATCCATCATGAAGGCATAACAGCGGGCACAAATCTTTCCGCGGGATTCAAGAAGTTTCAGGCGTTGAACGCGCCGAAGTTCAAACAGAAGTGGAAGAAAGAACTTGCGCTTCAGTATCCCTGCGACGAACGCTTGCGCTATCAGTTTTCGCATCGTCATCGCGGCAAGCGCATTCTCATCATTGATGACCTCCCACCGCTTCCCGATCGCGCGGCCGGAAGTTTGCGCCTGTACCATACCGTCAAGCAGATGCTGGCGCTTGGCTATCACGTTACGTATGTCCACCTGACGGGACGGCTTACGGATGAAGCGGCAGTGAAGCACATGACGGAGTTGCGAAGTTCAGGAGTGGAATTGATTTGGTTCGAATACGAAGCGTGGTGGGAGTTTCGCGAGACAGATCATGTTCAGCCTATCCTTGAGCGTCTGATCGCCAGCCTTGAATTGCCGCTGCGTAAGGTGGATTTGGTGTACATCTGTTTCTGGCATATCGCGCGTTACTTCATGAAGTTGATTCGTGCAGCCGATCCGAACGTTCCCATCATCGTGGACTCTATGGATGTTCATTTCCTGCGGGAAGCCCGTCGGGCAGAGATGCTCAACGATCACAGACTAAAGGAGGCGGCGCAGAAGATCAAGAAGCAAGAACTTGCCGTCTACGCAAGTGCAGATGCCGTGACGACGGTGACGGAGGCGGATAGAGCCGTTTTGCAGAAGGAACTCCCCGACAAGCCCATCTTTATCATGACCGATGTGCATGACCCACAGCCGTCAGCCACACCTTTCGAACGCAGAAAGGACTTTTTCTTTATCGGCAATTTCAATCACGACCCAAATGAAGATGCCGTTGTTTTCTTTGTTCGACAGATCTTTCCGTTGATACGGAAGAAGCTGCCGGATGCACACTTCTGGATCGTCGGGAACAATCCGACGCCGAAAGTAAAAAGTCTTGCCTCGTCGCATGTGACCGTCACCGGATGGGTGCCCGAGACGCGTCCCTATCTCGAACGATGCCGTGTGGCGGTGATTCCGCTGCGGTACGGCGCGGGAAACAAGGGGAAAGTCGGCGAAGCGATGGCGCACGGAGTGCCGATGGTTTCAACGTCGATCGGGGCGGAAGGAATGAACATCGTGCACGGGGTACACGCATTCATTGCTGACACGCCGGAAGAGTTTGCGCGGTATGCAGTCGAGCTGTACACGAACGAGGGGCTGTGGAAGGAATTTGCCGTCGCGGGACAGAAGCTTGTCGCGGCACAGTATTCCAGCGCTCTGATGGGCCGACGCATCGAGCATCTCACGAGCTTTGAGACACGTCGGGCCTTCCTCTCCTCGCGTGCGCTGCAATGTGCGTTGCCACCGAAGGTGAGCATCATTGTGCTTGCCCATAATCAATACACATACACGCACCAGTGCCTCGAAAGCATCAGCAGGTTCACCCACACGCCGCATGAAACGATCGTGGTGGACAATGCCTCCACGGATGGCACGGTGAAGAAGATCGAGCAGGAGTTTCCCGAGGTGCGGATCGTGAGCAACAGAGAGAACGTCGGTTTTCCTGCCGGTGTGAATCAGGGCATCAACGCAGCCGTGGGGGAACATATCGTGCTTTTGAACAACGACACGATCGTCACCGAAGGCTGGCTCGAACGACTGCTGGAAGTGGCGGATGCCGATCCGGAGGTCGGGATCGTTGGCACGGTGAGTAACTATGCCAGCGGTGTGCAGCGAGATGAGCAGGCGGTGTATCAAACGATCGAGCAGATGTATGCGTATGCACGGAGGGTGCGCGAGGAAAGGAAGGGCGAGCGTCGCGTCTTTCCGAGAGTTGCGTTCCTCTGCACGCTCATCCTGCGAAAGGTGATTGATGCTATCGGTGGGCTGGACGAGCGTTTCACGCCCGGGAACTACGAGGACGATGACTTCTGTCTGCGAGCTGCACTTGCGGGCTTTAAGACCGTTGTGGCGAATGACGTATTCATCCATCATTACGGCTCCAGGAGTTTTCTTGCTGGAGGGAAAGAGAAGTATCATGCCCGCTTGCAGACCAACCGGCTTGTCTTTCTGGAAAAATGGGGCGTTGACCCGGACACCCTGTGGACCCATCGGGGAGAGAGGAACGTGCGGAAACGGTCGTTGACAGTTCCTCTCCATCGCGATGCATTTGTTCAGTACTGGGAGCGAGCACAGATCCTCATCGAGGAACAGGAGATGGCGCTTGCGCTGGAAACGCTCGAGAAGGCTCTCGCGGTCTTCCATGCCTCGGAACGCGCGTCGTGTGCGGTGGAGTACCCCGACTTGCTCAATCTGACAGGGCATGTGGCAATGGCGTTGGGATTGTTGGAGAAAGCAAAGAAGTATTTCGAGGAAGAACTGACGGTGACGCCTCATTCGGCGCGTGCGTGTGTGGGTTTGGGTGAAGTGTTCCTCCACGCGGGCATGCTGATGCCGGCCAAAACAATGCTCGAGCATGCGGTGGTGAACGAGCCGGCAAACATCGCTGCCCGGGAGGCTCTCGCGCGCGTGAACACCGAACTCGGCATGGCGGAGGATCACAACTCACTCCTCGATCCGGATGGCGCTTGCGGTTCGGATGAAGCCGTGCTTGTTGCTGAGAATAACCCAACATAAGACTATGTCCTCAAAAGACGACCAGACGCGGCCGACGCTTTCAGTAAGCATGATCGTGAGGAACGAGGAATGCTTCCTCAAAGAATGCCTGGAGAGCGTTCGGCCGATCGCCGATGAAATTATTGTCGTGGATACGGGTTCGACGGACTCGACAAAGAACATTGCGTTGAGCTTGGGGGCGCGAGTGTTTGAGTACCCATGGCGTGACGACTTTGCCGCGGCAAGGAATTTCTCGCTGCAGCAATGTTCGGGTGATTGGATTCTCTACATTGATGCCGATGAGCGACTGACACCCGAGTCCATGCGCCTTCTGCCTGAGTTGATCTCCCGCGCAAAGGCGGATGCCTACGCGGTGACGATCCAGAATCCTCAGACAATGCAGCACGGGACGTTCCACCAACAGAATGCTTACCCCAGGCTGTTCCGAAAACTGCCCGGAGTTCAGTTTGAAGGGCGTGTGCATGAACAGATCTGGCCCTCCCTGAAACGACTCAAGCTTAAGATTCAGTCATCGCCTCTCACCATATTCCACGTGGGCTACAACCGCGGCTACGATGTTGTGAAGGAGAAGGCAAGGCGCAATCTGGAACTCTTGGAAAAGCAGGTTGCCGATGATCCTGATGATGCATATGCACGCTTTCAGATGGGCAACAGCCTCGTCGTGCTTCAGCGATACGACGAGGCGAAGGCTGTTCTTGGACAGGCCGTTGTACATCCGAAGCTGGATAGGAGTGTTCAGGCGTCGTGCTATAATCTTCTCGCCGAGGTTGCCGTCCGATCGGGCAACCTGCGGGAGGCAGTGACGCTTTGCTTGAGGTCTCTCGATCTCGCCCCGTTGCAAATCATGGCGCGCTGGTTTCTCGCGCTGCTGTATTATGATCTGTGCGAGTATGAGAAGGCAATCGGTGTTCTCAAACAGATCTATCCCCTCCTTCGCACGCCGCGCACAGAGCGCTCGTCCCAGATTTCTTCCGATCTCGAGCTGACCGCTGCTGAAGTTGACAGGCGGTTGGCCTTCACGTACGAAGCGGCGTCGAAGTGGACCGAAGCCCTCGAAGTCTACGTTCGGATGCTGCAGCGGAATCCCGATGCGGAGGATGTGCTTCACGGACTTCTTCGCTGTGAAAAGAAGATTGCTCAGCCGCGTGTGTGCATGGAACAGCTTGAAGCAGCGGCAAGAGCAGCTCCGCACCGACACGAGTTTTTTCTTCCGCTTGCTGTACGGCACTACACCAGTGGTGACCGGAGAACGGCATTACGCTACCTCGACAAGGCAATTGATGCAGAGCCGACGAATGGCGAGCTGTACGCACTTGCAATTCGCTGGCGTACCGAGGCCGGCGAGATGGAGGAGGCTGAGCGCCTGATCAATGCGGCTGAGGAAAAACGCATCAGGGCGTTCGAACTTCACAAGGCCGCCCTTCAGTTCACCCTCGCCAAAGGCGATGTGCATGCAGCGTTTGGCCATCTGGAATTGATGGCCCAGACGAGTGACGTCGACCTCACGCCGGTGCGCAATCGTCTTTCCGCGCTCGCAGAAAAACTCTCCGCGTCGGCCGCGCCAGAAACCTGACCCCTTCGGGCGCGCAAGAAACGAAGCGTATTTCACACTTTCTCTGAAGGGCGCCGCGCTGTCACCTAAGTCTTTGTACCACAAAAGATTAGCCCGCCTGCCCCTAAAGAAATTCCGCGCATCTCCGATAATGAGTGTAGAGCAAAAAACTGCTCCAACAAAGAACGCCCGGGCAGGGAAGCCTGGGAGATCAATACACACAATACAAGGAGGTAGTTATGCCATTAACCGGTGGTGCTCGTATCAACACGAACGTTGCTGCGATGAACGCGTTGAATGCGTTGAACGCAATCAACCGTGATCTCAGCATGCATCAGGAGCGTCTGGCAACGGGTCGGCGCATCAACACGGCTGCAGATGATCCGTCGGGATACGTCATCTCCAAGAAAATGGAGGGACGCATTCGCGCGATGAACTCTGCTCTGGACACCGTCGGCGATGCCCAGTCCACCTACGGTGTTGCTGAAGGCGCGTATCAGAAGATTGCCGATCTTCTGGTGCAGGTGAAGGAGAAGCAGACGCGCTTCATCAACGGTGCCTTCGGTGCCGATGAGAAGACAGCCATCGCGACCGAGATCAGCGCCCTTGCTGCGGAAATCGACGACATCGTCGCCTCGGCGAAGTTCAACGGTGTGCAACTGCTCAGCGGTACCTACTCGGAAAACTTCCAGGTTGGTGAGGCAAGCACAGAGGTGTACACCGTGTCGTTCAGCGCGAGTGTTTCCTCGGCGGCACTGCTTGGCGTTACAGCGGGCAGCATCACCTCGGCCAACGTCTCCACATTGACGGTGGATACGGGCTTGGCGACGGTGAACACTGCCATCGGCGATATCGGCGCCTCGTTGAACCGCCTGTCCGCGAAGGAGGCGAACCTCAACACCGCCATCACGAACACGGAGGCAGCAAAGAGCCGCATCTTCGATGCCGACATTGCCAAGGAGCAGATCAAGGCTGCGAAGCTGCAGATCCTCCAGCAAACGGCCACGTCGATGCTGGCGCAGGCGAATGCATCGCCGCAGGTGTTCCTGTCACTGTTTCGATAATCTCGACGACACAGTGGCCTGACGAACAACAGGAGCGGCGCCCCGTAAGGCGCCCTCCCGTATTATCTCACACAATGACGACGAACGGAGGTTGATCTCTCATGCAGGCAGCAACACAGGCACAAGTCCCCGCGGCTGAGCGGTTGTTTGTTGGTCCACGCGTTCAATCGGCGCTGGCAACCTATCGCAACGAGCAGCTCTTGAATCTGTCTCCCGTGGAGGTCATCCACAGGCTCTATGGCATTGCCATTCAGGCCATCAAGAAGAACGATGTGCCGCTGGCAAACCGAGCCGTGAATGAACTGATTGCTGCATTGAATTTTGAATACCAGGAGGTCGCCGTAAGCCTGTACCGGCTCTATCAGTACTCAAAATACTGTCTACGGCAGGGCAAACACGACGACGCTGCGGAAGTCCTTGAGGAACTCCGCTCGGCATGGAAAGAGGCGTTCAAACTCTAAGTGTTCAGAAGCAACGACGATGGCAGAGATTTCCAACATAGCAAGTCAGATCGAGTCTCTCGTACAGCAGTATCGGCTCAGCATCAGCAAGCCGGTACGCACGTTGGAGAGCCGGCGGACGTCGCTGAACGCGCGGCTGTCCGTTCTTGCGGATCTCAAGACAAAGCTGACGGCGCTTCACTCGCTTGCAAAGGAGATGAAAGCGACAGGCTCGCTGTCGAAGTTCAGCGTGTATTCCGTGGAAAGTTCGCTGCCGTCGGTTGTCGGGGGGACGGCCACGTCTTCGGCTGCGCCCGGCACGCACACGCTGCTGGTCACCCAGCTTGCAAAGAATGACACGGTGCTCTCGTCGCGTCTGTCGAGCGCGTCAACGAGCATTGCCGACGGAGATGGACCCGGAACAAAAACCATCCGCATCACGGTCAACGGCGTAGCGACGGACGTGTCGTTTGATGTGGAGGCAGGACAGTCCAACAGCACGGTACTCAGCAATCTCGCTTCCGCCATCAATGCCGCTTCCGGAGCGAAGGTAACTGCCTCGGTCGTTGCCGATACCACCGGCACCAGTCGCCTTGTGGTCACCAGCAAGGAAACCGGTTCGAGCAACGCTGTGGTGCTCGAGGATGTATCGGGAAATATCCTCGATGCAATCGGTCTCGATGACAACGTCATCGCCGGCAGGACGGCTTCGACGAGCACGACAGGGGGATATCTCGTTTCCTCGACCGATGCACTTGATGCAAAGTTTAAGCTTGATGGGATTGATATCGTGCGCGGCAGCAATTCGGTGAGCGACGTGCTGACCGGTGTGACCCTGGAGCTGAAGGGCGTTCAGGGAATAAACGATACCCCCGTGACGCTCACGATCGGAATAGATAAGGAGAAAGTGAAGGCGGCGATTGAGCAGTTTATCACCGCCTACAACGACGCCTTGGGCTTCTTGCAGTCAAAGACGTCCGTGAATCCGGAGAACAAGACACGAGAGATTCTGGCGAGCGATCAGCTCTTCAAGGATTTGAAGATCAATCTGCGTACCCTGATGAGCAGTGCCGTTACTGGTGTGAGTCCGGGGAATCCCTCGCTGCTCTCGGAGATCGGCATCAAGGCGGGAAGTGACGGCAAGTTGAGTCTGAGCGATCCGGCAAAACTTAACGATGCACTCGCCAGCGACGTGCGCAAGGTGTCGGATCTGTTCAATGCCTCGGATGGATTGGCGGTACGACTGAGCAGCTTGTTGGAAACGTTCACCTCGTTCGGCGGACAGATTGATGTTGTGCGCGACGGGACGCAGGATCAGCTCACCAACATCCGTACGGCGCTGACCAGAACCAATGCGCAAATCGACCGAAGGGTGGAGGCTTTCAGACTTCAGTTTGAGGCGCTGCAAAATACGCTCAACAGAATCTCATTACAATCACAAGCGATTTCGAGACTGTCATTACAACTTTATGGTTATTAAGCAGGGAGGACAAGGAAATGTCATTAGCGATTGAAACACCACTTGCACCGATGCAAGTGTCTTCCCCCGAAAAACTGTTCATGGAGCCGACACGCCGCTCGATGCAGGGCGACGCGCAGGTGCAGCAGTCCCATCAGCAAAAAAAACTCTCGCAAGAAGAAGTGGAAAGAATTGTGCGAGAGGTGAACGACAATCTACTGGCCATGCACACGGAGCTGAACTTCTCGGTCGATAAAGAGACCGACAAGATTGTGCTGAAGATTATCAACAGCAAGACGCACGAGGTCATCCGCCAGATTCCGGCAGAAGAAGCGCTGCGGATTGCTTCCCGGCTCAGCAAGCTCCTGGGTCTTTTGATTGACGGGAACGCATGAGCACGGCGACGTTTGACCTGCTTCGTTCAACGCTGCTTTCGCTGATCGAGGTGACGCGGCAGCTCTGCTCGACCGTCCAGGGCGACGATCTTTCATCGTTGCACGAACTTCTGGACCGCCGCGAAAAACTGTTAGAACAGCAGTCCGTTCTGCTGGCGCAGTGGAAAGATTTCCGGCAGAATGCCGATAGTATCCGAGGAGACCTGGTTCGGTTGAAACCCCTCACCGACCTGTTGCAGAATACCGATCACCAGCTCAGGACGTTGGTCGTTCACAAAAAGGATGAAGTTGCAGAACAATTGCGGCAGGCACGCAACCAAAAACAGCTTCTTGCCTATTCACGTTGAGAGGAAGCGTCATGGCTATCGAAAGAATTGGGTTCGGACATACCGTACCGCCCGTTGTTGACAACGCAAAAACCAAAGACAAGTCCACTCTGGCACCCGGTGGCCAGGACAAGGTCGAGCTTTCGGAAGAGTCGCTGCAATTGTTTGCAGCAGAACGGGTTCGGCGATTTGCAGAAATCCAGGAGCGCGTGAAGTCTGGGTTCTACGAAACCCGCGCGGTGACCGAAAAAGTTGTTGAGGGGCTGATGAAGGACTTGAAACGGCCGCCGACGGCGTAGCGGGGTCATTTCTTGCCATCAGGTCACCCTTGACCCATCTCACGCACCCACCTCGCAGCGATTGATTTTCCCTTTCGTTTCGTTATATTGACGGTGTTCGCTCCACCTCTTCTCTCGGCATCCAATGGTAATGGGGGAGATGCACTGATGTCAGCAAAAAAAATCACCATCCTTGTTGCGGACGATCATACGATCGTTCGCAGCGGCATAGTGTCTCTTCTTTCACTGAATCCCGATTTCGAGGTTGTCGCCGAGGCGGAGAACGGGCGCGAGGCTGTTGACCTTGCCGTCAGCAAAAATCCCGACGTCGTGCTCATGGATATCGGCATGCCCATCCTCAATGGGCTGGAAGCGACCCGGCAGATCAAGAAGAGGATGCCGGAGATGAAAGTGTTGGTGCTCTCGGGATACGACAACGACGAGTACATCCTGCAGACGATTCAATCGGGAGCCAACGGTTACATCCTCAAGAATAGTTTCCTGGAAGATCTCTACGCCGCAATCCGGAGTGTTCATAGCGGCCAGGCGTTCTTCAGTCCATCGGTTTCGAAGATCATCATCGATAGCTACGTCAGCCGTCCCTCAACCGCGCCCGGCAGAAAACCGTCGCGACCTCTCACCGCCCGTGAACGCGAGATTCTTCAACTGATTGCCGAGGGCTATCTCCACCAGCAGATCGCCGATCGTCTGCAGATCAGCGTGCGAACCGTTGACACCCACCGTCATAATATCATGAAGAAGCTCGACATCCACGACACCGCCGGGTTGGTGACGTACGCCATCAAGAACGGAATTGTGATCATGCAGCGGTAAGCGGTAACGCCGCCTCCCCTCCACACATCGTTGTCTGTTTGCCCGCGCTTTACACACACGCGTTGCTCATTCCGAACAAAAAATACGATGTTGAACGTGATGAAATTACGCTCTTTGGCGTATTGTGAACAGATGAGAACTATTGTACATTTGGCTGGAGAGAAGTACGAAGAGACTTCATCGTTCTACAGTTCGTCAGGGGAATAATGTCTATCAGGGGAGATATGGTCACGGGGGTGAGCAGCCCTTCAGCGACTTTAGCGGAACTCACCCCGAGCAGCGTGCGCGTTCTGGTGGTTGATGATCTGGCGGAGAACCTGCACCTGCTTCAGGAGGTACTTTCGGGCCAGGGGTTTGCGGTCGTTTCGGCGGAATCGGGCGAAGAGGCGCTGCAGCGTCTCGAGGAGATGGAGATTCATCTTATTGTGTCGGATGCGATGATGCCGACGATGGACGGCTTCCAGCTTTGCCGCGAGGTGAGGCAACACCGAAAGTACTCTGGCATTCCATTCATCATCTACACCGGCCACTACGTTGATGTCGAGGATCAGGACTTTGCCAAAAGTATCGGCGTCGATGCCTATGTAATGAAGGTTGAGGGGCTGACGGCTCTCATGCAGGCCGTGGACGATCTTCTCCGTCAGAAGTATGGGAAGTCGACAGAAGCACGGCCCTCGCTCGTGCAGGTGTCCACGGCGCCCGTGGACGATGTTGCCTTTCTTCAGCGCCATCACGCGTTGATTGTCAAGAAACTCGAAGAGAAGATGCACGAGTTGGAGTTGTATGCCGAGACCCTTGCGCGCAAGAACCGAGAGATTCAGGCGTCGGAAGCGCGGTATCGCAATCTCTTCGAGCACGCCAGCGTCGGGATTTTCATTCTGAGCAGAGAAGACGGCTCCGTGCTGGACGTGAATGCCGAGGGCCTGTCGCTTCTGGGGTACTCACGTGAAGAACTCCTGTCGCTGGAGCCGCTCTCGTTCGTGGAGGATGCCTCCACGGCCAAGTCCATCCTCCAATCCGGCGCATTCTTTTCCAAGGAAACCTTCCTGCGGCGGAAAGACGGCGCGTTCGTCGAAGTAGAGCTTGCTGTCGGTCCGTATGCCGAGCAAACCGACAAGAAGATCTTGCTCTATGCCCTTGACATTACCGAGCAGAAGAAGATGCGACGGCACCTGCTTCAGTCGGAGAAGATGGCGTTCATGGGGCGACTTGCGGCGAGCATCGCGCATGACATCCGCAATCCGCTTGCGGCCATCACGCTGAACCTGCAGTACCTTGCAAAGCGTCTTCCGCCTAACTTTCCCGACAAGACGGCGTTGGACTTCGCGATCGATGGTGCGCAGCGCATCGGCAAAATTATCGAGAACACGCTGAACCTTGCCCGCGTCACGCCTCCAATTGTGAGGCCTGAAAATATCAACGGGATTGTCAGCGAGGCAGTCCGCTTTCTGAAAACCCATCTTGCGCAGAAGAACATCACGGTCGAAACCAACCTCGCCGATGACCTTCCGCCGGTCAACGTGGAAGCAAAGCAAATCGAGCAGGTGGTGCTGAACCTCATCCAGAATGCCATTGATTGCACGCCCGAGCACGGCACCGTCACCGTCTCGACGTGTCTGTTTGAGGATGTGAAGGCGCGCGGCACACAGGCCGGTCAGCGTGTAGCGGTTGTCATTCTCGATCGCGGGCCCGGTATCCCGCCCGAACAGATGAAGCATCTGTTCGAGCCGTTCCATACCACCAAACTCGGCGGCACCGGGTTGGGCTTAGCGCTTTCCAAGCAGATCATGGACAAACACAAAGCCGAGATTCGCATCGAGCCGGCAGTTGGTGGGGGCACCATTGCGCGGCTCCTGTTTCCTATTCAATGAACCATTGGGGGGACGAACCATTTATGTCAAGAGGGAGAATCCTCGTCGTCGATGACGAAAAAATTCTGACCGAAAGCCTGCAGAACATTCTTGGTTCTTCGGGCTACTCCGTCAGCACGTGTCTTTCCGGTGAGCAGTTTCTGTCGACACTCGCCGACGTGAATCCGGACCTGGTGCTGCTGGACATCTTCATGGGGAAGGTGAACGGCCTACAATTGCTGCGCAAGATGAAGGAAGAGGGGAACGACACACCCGTGTTGATGATGACGGGCCACGCTGATGTTGCGCTTGCCGTTGAGGCCATGAAGGAAGGGGCGATCGATTTCGTCCTCAAGCCGTTCGATCTTTCGCATTTGAGTGTGTTGATTGAAAAGGCGATGGAACAGTCGCGCCTCAAGCGGAAGGTCGAGCTCCTGCAAACCGAATTGGAGGAGCAGCGTGTGCGCAGCGGGATTATCGGCAGAAGCCCGGCCCTCCGGCGCACGCTGGAGACGGCTGAGAAACTCGCACAGACGGATACGACGGTTCTGTTGGAAGGAGAAAGCGGGACAGGCAAGGAACTGCTGGCGCGTTTCATCTACCAGAAAAGTGCTCGCGCCGACAAGCCGTTCATCACCCTGAACTGCGGAGCCATCCCGAAGAATCTCGCCGAAAGTGAATTCTTCGGCTATGAGAAAGGAGCCTTCACCGGCGCGACGGATCGGATGCGGCAGGGCAAGTTCGAACTGGCAAACGGCGGCACCATCTTCCTGGACGAGATCGGCGAACTGTCGCTGGACATGCAGGTCAAACTGCTGCGCGTGCTGGAGGATCATCGTTTCTACCGGCTCGGCGGCACCCGCGAGCTGACGGTCGACGTTCGCGTGATTGCCGCGTCGAACAGGGACCTTGCCAAGGAAGTCGAAGAGGGGAGATTCCGCGAAGACCTCTTCTACCGATTGAACGTTGCATTGGTACGAATCGCCCCGCTGCGCGAGCGCAAGGAAGACATTGCCGTCATCTCGTATGCATTCTTGCAGGAGTTCAGCAAGAAGTTCAACAAACAGGTGCCAAAACTTTCGGACGATGCGCTCACGCTCCTGCAAAGCTTGCCCTGGAAAGGGAACGTACGAGAACTGCGCAATGCAATCGAACGCGTTGTCCTTCTCAATAACGGGCCGTTGCTCACCGCCGAGCAGTTTTCCTTCCTGGCTTCCGGTAACAGTAAAGCGACGAATGGACAGGCAAGCAGCAATACCTACCGCCTTGAGATCCCTCGAACCGGTGTCACCATGGCGCATGTGGTGCGGGATCTCATCTTGCAGACGCTCGCTCTCACCAACGGCAACCAGGTGCACGCCGCACGGATTCTCGGCCTCACACGCTCGAAGCTCCGCTACCGCATGGATCAGCTTGGTATTCACCCTGAGCAGCGGAGCTTCACCGTTGTTGCAGATCGCCCGGCGGACATTCAACAATAACCTTGGAAAGACCCCTCCATGACAACATCGGCACTCCCTGCGCAATCTCCAGGCCGGTCGTATCAGACGTCCGAACACCAGGTTGAACCTTTGCCCAAGCAGTTGATTTTGCTCGTTGATGATGAATCGTTGATGCAGGAGTTGGGGAAAGAATTGCTGGAGGAGAACGGATATCGCGTGATGGTGGCGGGCGATGGGCTGGAGGCCGTTGAGCTTTTTCGCCGCCACCATGACGAGATCGCCCTCGTCGTCCTTGACCTCCTGATGCCGAAACTTGATGGGGGCCAGACATATCTTGAGATGAAAAAGATCAAACCTACGGTCAAAGCATTCTTCTGCACGGCGTACACTCCCGGGGAGATTATCGGTGCTTTGCTCGAACAGGAATCTCTGCGGGCACTCCAAAAACCGTTTCGCCCTTCGGAGTTCGTGCAGACTGTACGCGATGTGCTTGCAGCGAATTGAGCCTGCGCCCATCTCTGTTCCATCCTTTCTGACCATCTGAACAATAGTAACCAGCACGCTCTTCCGGGGAACATTCCTCTCCGGAAGCAGTCCCTTCGTTCTCGCACAGATACCCATCTGCTTGCATCTCGCATCGCGTAAGTCGTGGCACATGCTTTGCCCTTAGCGGCATCGTGAGACAGTCATCGGCTGAGCAGGAGTGACCGGTTATGAACGAATCATTCAAACAATGTTCACTCTGCGGCATGCAGTGGAAGTCGAAGGACGATTTTCTTGCCGACCGCGACCTTCGCTTGGAGGGCTACCAATGGAGAACGCAGCAAGTCCTCGTTGGCCTTCCAGCCGACGGGGTACTGGTCTTCACGCATGTTATCCCCACGTGCGGAACATCTCTGACGGTCGAAGCAAGACGCTTTCAGCGCAATGCCGACTAAATGATTTGCAAGGTCCTATGGGAAAACTCAATTTGGATCAATTGCGGCCCGGCATGGTGCTGGCGGCGGACATT
Source organism: Ignavibacteriales bacterium (assembly GCA_037441705.1). Classification (GTDB taxonomy): domain Bacteria; phylum Bacteroidota; class Ignavibacteria; order UBA10030; family UBA6906; genus CAADGV01. The sequence continues at coordinate 95,134 of JBBIRR010000001.1, read as the reverse complement.
CTCGACCGCAATCGCCGTGTCCTGCTCAAAGCCGGTCTGGAATTGACGGAGCGACACTTGACGGTGCTCCGTCAGTGGGGTGTTCCGGAAGCCGATGTTCAGGGCGTTGATCGAGAAGAGATCAATGCACAGGAGTGTATGGAGTTGGATCAAGAACTGCTCGCGCACGCAGAGGCATCCTATCGCAGCCTGTTTCGACACTGCGATCTTCAACATCCCTTCAGTCAAGAACTCTTGCGCCTGTGTGTGGTTCGGGCCGTGCAGCAGACCATGAAAGGGATGGAGTTGTGATAACCGGTCCGCATGATCTGCTCAAGGGTTACGTAGAGGTTGCCTCGCTACCCACCATCTTTGCGCGCGTCAATGAAGCAGTCAACAATCCCCGCTCGTCCATGCAGGACATCGCCAGGATCATCAGCGAGGATGCCGGCCTCACCGCACGCCTTCTGATGGTCGTGAACAGCGCCTTCTTCAGCTTTCCCCAAAGGATTGACTCGATCACACAGGCAATAGCAATCGTTGGAACGCAGCAATTGCGGGACCTGGCGCTCGCGACTTCCGTTATGAAAGTCTTCTCCGGAATTCCTGACGATCTGGTGGATATGGAGAGATTCTGGAAGCACAGCATCGGCGTGGGGATCGCTGCGCGCGCAATGGCGGCAGTTCGTCGAGAGCCGAATGTTGAACGGTTCTTCGTGTCCGGTATTCTTCACGACATCGGGCGCCTCGTGATGTATGTGAAGATTCCCGACCTTTCCCGTACGGCATTGCTACGGGCGAGGAAAAACAACGAATTGCTCCACGTCGCAGAAGAACAGTCCATTGGTTTTGATCATGCCGCCGTTGGTCGCGCGCTGATGCAGGCCTGGCGACTGCCTGTGCACCAGGAAGAGGTGGTTGCGTTTCACCATCGCCCGTCGCAGGCAACACGCTTTCCCATCGAAACCGCAATCGTTCATGTTGCGGACATTATCGCGCACAGCATGGGTCTTGGCAGCAGCGGGGAACAGTTTGTACCGGCGTTGCATCCGGATGCGTGGGAGCGTTTGGGTTTCTCCATCAGCATCCTCGCGCCAACGATGGAGCAGATTGACCGGCAGTTTGCCGATGCGGTGAAACTGATTCTGTAAGAGAATTCGCAATGGAGCATCTATCACTACCGAGGCCAAACGGGCCTCTTCCGCCCGAAATCGTTCGGCAGATCGAGCACCTGGAGACGCGCATCCGGTACCTCGAGGAAATCAACCGGATGAACCTTGACGCGCTGGATATCGTCGCGTCCATGAGCGATCTCTACACGTCGTCTCGAACCGAGTGGAATCGAAGGAATATCCTGACGGCAGCCAGGGACCACGTTCTCCGCCTCGTCACGTTTCGCACCGTAGCGTACTGTATGGTCGATGATGCGACGCATGAATTTGTGCTGACGGAGTGCTTTCCGCCCGAGCATGAGGATGTCATCCGTCAGGAGGTAGCCTATCAAACCGAGCAGCGGATGTTTGCGTGGGCATTGAACCACAACCGGCCCCTCATCGTCGAGTCGCGTACGCCCGGAGTTCTTGTAACCCTGCATGCCATAGCGACCCGCGAACGCGTCCTCGGCATGTTCGTCGGCGTGCTGGATGCAGAACAGGGCCAGCTTGCCGATGGCACGCTGAGTTTGCTCTCCATTCTGCTGTTTATTACGGCCAGCGCTCTGGAAAACGCCATGCTCTATTCGACCATCAATCAGCAGAATCGCGCGCTCGAAGAAACCGTGCAGGAGCGGACGAAGGAATTGCAGAACACGATGCACAAGCTGCAGGCAGCGAGCGAAGCAAAAAGTCAGTTCCTTGCCAACATGAGTCATGAGATTCGGACGCCCATGAACGGTGTGTTGGGCTTGACCGAACTGTTGCTGGATACCAGGCTCGATCCGGTGCAGCGCGACTATGTCGAGACCATCCACGCCAGCGGCGAGACACTGCTCGCCATCATCAATGACATCCTGGATTTTTCCAAAATCGAAGCGAACAAACTCACGTTAGAGACGGTAACATTCGACCTGCGTCACGTTCTGGACGGCACCATCGGCTTGTTTACGCAGAAAGCCCGTGCAAAAGGGATCGAGATTGCTGCTGTCGTACACTCCGATGTGCCGAGGATGGTACGCGGCGACCCGATTCGCCTGCGACAGATCATCACCAATCTTGTGAGCAACGCCGTGAAGTTTACCGAGAAGGGCGAGATCATTGTGCGCGTTTCACGCGTCTCCACTGCGGGAAAGAACATCATGCTACAATTCTCCGTCACCGATACGGGCATCGGTATTCCAGAAGAGGTTCAGCGAACATTGTTCCAACCTTTCGTCCAGGCGGATGGGTCCACGACGCGCAAATATGGCGGCACCGGCCTCGGGCTTGCCATCTGCAAACAGCTTGCCGAGTTGATGGGGGGGACGATCGGCGTGCATAGCGTGTCCGGTAAGGGCAGCACGTTCTGGTTCAGCGTCGTGCTCGAACCGGATCCTTCCGCCTCTTCTGTTGTGCAGGGTGTTGAGTCCCTTGAGCAACCGCGGCTGGTACAACGACTTCCGGCCGGGCTGCGTGTGTTGCTCGTCGAGGACAATGCCGTGAACGAGAAAGTTGCCGTCCGCATGCTGGAGAAATTTGGCTGCACTCCGGATATCGCGCACAACGGACGCGAAGCCCTGGAGGCCGTATCGCGCAAGCGCTACGACATCATTCTGATGGACTGCATGATGCCGGAAATGGACGGCTTCGAGGCAACGCAAGCCATTCGGCAACGAGAACACAAGGGCAGTCATGTCCCGATTGTGGCGATGACAGCGAGCGTGTTGCAGAGCGAGCGTGATCGTTGCTTTGCTTGTGGTATGGACGCTTACGTCACCAAGCCGATCAAAGCCGACGTTCTCTTCAACACGATCATGCATTGGGTTGAGTCTGTGTCCGATGAACAAGAGCCTTCCGGTCACGAAGCGAAGCCGGCGCATACCCCTCCGTTGATGGCGGCCCTCGCCGGGGTTCTCGATGAGGCGCGCTTGCAGGAGCTGAACGAGCTGGGAGGAGAATCGCTTGTGCTGGAGCTGGTGCATGTGTTCCGGAACGATGTGCCGGTGCAGCTTGCCGCTTTGCGTCGGGCAATCGACGCGGGCGATGCGCGCTCGGTGCAAATGGTGGCCCACACAATGAAGGGCGGAAGTCGCAACATCGGCGCGGCCCAGCTTGCCGCCTACTGCCAGAGTCTCGAACTCGCTGCGAAGAGCAACAACCTCGCGGGCGCCGGCGACCTGGTGACAAGCATTGAAAACGAAGTCTCAAGAGTTCAGCAAGCATTCGCTACACTATCTCAACACATTACATCACAGCTCGATCATGAAGATTCTAACTGCTGACGACGATACCGTATCCCGAAAGGTGCTTTCAGCCGCCCTGCGCTCATTTGGTCACGAGGTCATCGAGACCCATGACGGGCTTGAGGCATGGAGAACGTATTGCCTGCATCATGTCCGGCTCATCATCTCTGATTGGGTGATGCCGAACATGACCGGCGTGGAGCTGTGCCGTCGCGTGCGGAGCGAGCAGCGAGCGAAATACACCTACGTTATTCTTCTCACGTCCCTTGAAGGAAAAGAAAAATATCTGGAGGGGATGGAAGCAGGAGCAGATGATTTTATCACCAAACCGTTCGACCGCGAGACGCTTGCAGCGCGCATCCGCGTTGCCGAACGCATTCTGGCGCTGCAGGATGAGGTGAAACAACTGGAGGGATTGCTTCCGATCTGTGCATATTGCAAGAAGATCAAAGACGATGAGAACCAGTGGCAGCACATGGAGACGTACATCTCCCATCGGACGGAAGCGAACTTCTCGCACGGAATCTGCCCCGAGTGTTATCAAAAGCACATGGTGCCGCAGCTTGAACAGCTTCGGAAAGCGCATCGCGGTTGAACTTCCGCCACCTGTCCGATAGTAGCCAACATGGGCACGTGTGCCCTTCCTGCCAACGGCGTGTTCCTTCGTGATTTGGGTGATCAACCATGTGCATGCTCGGTTGGCACTTCGGTTGCACCGTCAACACGCGCAGAATGGACATTCGGGAAGGATCAAAGACATGAGGCTGTTTGACGCAACGAAAATCCCTCTCTTGAGCAAGGCGCTCGATGCGTACGCGCTCCGACAGAAGGTTACAGCCGCCAACATCGCGAACGTTACGACCCCGGGCTACAAAAGCCAGCGCGTCTCGTTTGAAGAGCAACTGACTCAGGCACAACAAGGATTGCAGGTGAAAGTGGCGCAAACGAATGCTCACCATCTTCCGCTGGGCGGCTCAAGCACTCTCGACAGCACACAGCCAGCAGTCCATCCCACGGCCGACGATCCGCCTCCGGGGTACAACGAAACGGCGAGCGGGTTCAACGACGTGGACATTGACCATGAGATGGCAGAGCTTGTGAAAAATCAAATCCAATTCAAGTTTAGCTCGCGCATGTTAGGGGATACGTTCAAAGGACTTCAAAAGGCGATACGAGGGACGCTATGAGGATCGAGAAGCTGTTTGCAGGGCTGACCATCAGCGCGTTGGGAATGAGCGCCCAGCGCAAGCGGATGAATGCGATTGCCAACAACATTGCCAACGCCGAAACCACGCGCACAGAAGACGGAACGCCGTACCGGCGCAAGGTAGTCAGCATGCAGTCGGGTGAGGCGCAAACGTTCGAGACAGCCATCGCTCATTCATCCGGCATTCGTATGGACGCCACGCAGCCGGGGCATTTTGCGGGCGCTGAGGCGACCTTTCGCGACGTGCAAACACTGCCGGGAAGTGTCGAAGCACAGGAGACGGAAGACCCATCCGATTTCAAGCTTGTTCACGATCCCACTCATCCTGATGCGGACGAGAACGGCTATGTGAAGCTGCCCAATGTGAACATTGTAACCGAGATGGTGGATATGATGTCCGCTTCGCGCGCGTACGAAGCGAACATCACGGTACTGAACGCGCAAAAAGCTATGGCCAAGGATACTCTGGAGATCTGACAATGACTGTGAATCGCATACATACTCCTCCTCCCCCGCAAGTGCCGCAGCGATCGGCTGCGCCGGCGGCGGAGAGGCCCTTTGCTGACCATCTTACCCAAAGCACAACGAAACCCACCGACGAACAACAAGCAGTGCTCACGTCGTCGGAGAAGGAGTTTTTCGTGCAACTCTATCCGGCATCGGCGGAGGCGCTGCGCTCGTACACGCCGTACCAACGGGACGGGCAGCGGGAAGCAGTGAAGGTGGGATCGATTCTGGATCGGAAAGGATAACGCGATGCAAGAACTTCATCTCATGCCCGAGCTTTCGGGATCAAACCGTCGGGCGATCGACAAATTTTTGAAGGAAACGAACACCTCGTTCAGTGAAACGCTCAGCCAGGCCGTACGGGACGTGAACGCGCTTCAGGGCGAAGCGGGCAAGGCCATCGAGCGAATGGTGAGCGGCGAAGCCACCGACATGCACGAGGTGATGATTGCGGTCGAAAAGGCAAAGACCAGTTTCGAATTGCTCATGGAAATCCGCAACAAAACCATCGATGCCTACAAGGAGATCATGAGGATGCAGGTGTGACATGGCGGAATTCCAGAAGCAGGTTCGCACGCAATTCATCGATCTTCTTCGGCGCCTTTCTTTCGGTCAGCGTGTAGCGCTCGGCGCGGTGGCGCTTGGCGCAGTGGCGGCGATCGTTGTGTTGGTAACCATCGCCAACAAGCCGACCTACGGCATCCTTTTCAGCAATCTCGCGCCGCAGGATGCTGCCAAAATCGTCGAGAAGCTCCAGGAAAGGAAGCTGCCCTACCAGCTTGAAGACGCGGGCAAAACAATCTTGATTCCGAAGGAAAAAATCTACGACGTACGGCTCGCGCTCGCCGGCGAAGGTCTGCCTCAATCCAGCATCATCGGATATGAGATCTTCGACCGCACGAATCTCGGCATGTCGGACTTTGTGCAGAAGGTGAACTATCGCCGGGCGATGGAGGGAGAGCTTGCCCGAACGATCCTGGGCATTGACGAAGTGGAGGCTGCTCGCGTTCACATTGTGGTGCCGGAAAAAACATTGTTTCGAGAGGATGCAAAGCCGACGACCGCTTCAGTCGTTTTGAAACTCAAATCCGGCAAACCTCTCCGACAGGAGTCGCTTCAGGGCATCATTCATCTGGTAGCCAGCAGCGTGGAGGGATTGGAGCCGGGCAACGTGACCGTTATTGACTCACGGGGCACGCTTCTTTCCGACAGCGAAAAATCGCATTCCCTCACCGCAAAGACGGGCGCACAATACGAGCTACAGCAAAAGGTCGAGTCCTACCTGATACAAAAAGCGCAGAGCATGCTGGAAGGTGTTGTGGGTATCGGCAACGCCCGCGTGCAGGTAACTGCCGAGCTAGATTTTCGACAGGTTGAGCGTACGCTGGAACAGTACGATCCGGACAGAACGGTTGTGCGGAGCGAGCAAATCACCGAAGAGAAGAACGTCACGAAGGACTCCAGCCAGCCGTCAACGCGGAGCAACACCGTTACGAATTATGAGATCAACAAGACCCTCGAGCACATCATCGAGAACGTCGGAGGCATCAAGCGACTTTCTGTCGCCGCGGTGGTCAACAGCATTCCGGTTTCTCAGGAGCGCGATGGCCAAACGGTGACCGAGTACCAGTCCCGGAAGCCCGAAGAAATGGAACAGCTTCGGGAGATTGTGAAGCGGGCTGTTGGATACGATTCCACACGCAACGACGAGGTCTCCGTGGTCAACCTCCCGTTCGGCACGAATCTCGAGCCGGAAGGCTTCCTGTACAAAGACCAGCCGGGGACCTCATGGCAGGAGATTTTTGAAAATAAAATCTACGGCAAGATTTTCCTCCTCGTTGCAATGGGCGGCGCCGCGTTTGTGCTCTGGCGCTTGTTAAGCAGGTTCAGGGGTCCCCTCGTGGTCGAGGAGCGCTTGGGGAGAGAGATAAGCACCGTGGTTGGTGCGCTCGGCCCTCAACAGGAACGAAAGGTGTTGTCCACACCTTCGGACATGATGTCGGATGAAGCACGCACGCGTGAGGCGAAGACCAGGGCGGTCACAACATACATTGAGCAGCGACCGAAGGATGCCGGTCGTTTGCTGAAGGTGTGGCTTGCCGATGTCTGATCGGGGTCTCGGTGCGAGCATGACGAAAGCGAACGAACATCACATGGTCACAGGAAACACATCGGCCAATCTTACCAACAAGCAGAAGGCGGCGTTGTTGGTGCTGTCGCTGGATCTTCCCACAGCAACCGCGTTGATGCGCGCGCTCTCCCAGCAGGAAATCGAAGATCTCACCGTGGAAATCACGCGGCTGAAAAGCGTTCCTGCTGCCGTGACCGAGAAAGTCATCGAAGAGTTTCAGCAGCTGATTACGGCGCAGGAGTTTCTGATTGAGGGCGGTACGGAACAGGCGCAGGCGCTGTTAGAAAAATCGCTCGGTCCGGAACGTGCCGCGATCATCCTCGAACGCGTACGCGGCGTGACGAACGTCCGCGGCTTCAACAACCTGAAAAAAGTTGATGCGTATCAGATTGCCAGTTTCGTACAGAAGGAGCATCCTCAAACAATCGCCTTGATCCTCTCGAACTTGCGGACGGAACAGGTGGCGGAGATTCTTTCGGAGTTTTCGCCGGAACTCCGCAACGATGTCATCTACAGGATGGCCACGCTCGGCAAAGTTTCACCGGCATTGATCGCAGAGATGGAGGAGGCGTTAGAAACCGTTGCCCAATCGGAGATGGCGTTAGGGATGAGCGAAACCGGCGGGCCGAAGTCCGTTGCCACCATCCTTAACCGCGTCGGCGGCGATGCGGCAAAGGAGATTATGGAGCATCTGGAAAAACGAGAGCCGCAGCTCGCGCAGGAAATCAAGAACCTCATGTTCATGTTCGATGACATCGTGTACGTTGATGATCGCGGCATCCAGCGGATGCTGCGTGAGGTGGATAAGAAAGACCTGGCGCTTGCACTGAAAGTGGTTGATGAGAAGCTCAAAGCGAAGATTCTGGCGAACATGTCGGAGCGTGCACGCGACCTTCTCAAAGAGGAGTTGGAATACATGGGCCCGGTACGTCTGAAGGAAGTGGAGGCCGCTCAGGCACGCATTGTTGCGATCGTGAAGCAGTTAGAGGAGGCAGGAGAGATTATCATTGTCGGTCCCGGCGGAACGGAGGAACTTGTTGTCTAGAACGGTAAAAATACATACGCCCGTGGGAAACGTCCGCATTCTCCAGCCCCGAAGCGCGACGCGGCGAACGATGCCCCTCCCGGTCTTCGAAGACCATGAGGCATCGGAGGAAGCGCTGGCCAGGCGGCACGAGGAGCGATCGCAGGAGGCCGCGCCGCGCCATGATGTGGAAGAGCGACTGCGTGAGGAGTTCAAAGCCGGGTTCGATGAAGGGCGACGTCATGCCGAGCGAACCATCCGCGACGAGTATCAGAAGAAGCATGCGGAGATGCAGGCCGCAGCAGATGCGCTTCTGGAAAGCATCGCGCGACAGTATAAGGAATTTCAGGCGGCCGCCGAACGTCATGTCGTGCGACTGGCGGTTGCCGTTGCCGAACGTATTGTGAAGCGGACGATCGCTCTCGACCATGAGGTTGTGCTGCGGCAAATTCACGAAGCGATGAAGCGCGTTGTGGGTGTGGATCGGATTCGGATTCGCATCAACCCGCAGGATGAAGAGTTCGTCCGGGCGCATCGTGCGGAACTCCTCACGAGCGCCGATGCCGTCCGTGAGCTGACCCTGGAAGCAGACGAAAAGATCGAACGCGGCAGCTGCGTGTTGGAAAGCGACGCAGGCAATGTGGATGCAAGCATCACGACGCAGCTCGAGCGGATCGAAGCTGCGCTGTTCAACGATCAGGAAACACGGTGATGAATGCCGAACCGACAGCGGCCCCGGAGGCCGAGCATCCGTTTGCGGCCTATTACGCGCGGCTTCATCATGCCGATCTCCTGAAGGTGAACGGCCGGGTGTCGCAGGTGATCGGATTGGTGATCGAATCCACCGGGCCAAATTGTTTCTTAGGGGAAGTGTGTAAGGTGAAGGCGCGCAACGGGGAAGACCTGTGCACCGCGGAAGTGGTGGGCTTCCGCGGGAACAGGGTGCTCTCGATGGTGCTGGGCGACGCCGGCCGCGTCAGCCCCGGCAGCGAGATTGTTGCAACAGGGCATGCCCTGTCGGTACGCGTCGGCAATGCGCTGCTTGGTCGCGTGCTGGATGGCCTCGGGCGCCCGCTCGACGGAAAAGGGCCTATCGAAGCGTTTGAGAAGAGATCCATCGATGCGGCTCCGCCGAATCCCTTGGAGCGCAAACGCATCAGCAAGCCCATTGCGACGGGCATTCGCTCCATCGACACGCTCAAGACGTGCGGCGTTGGCCAGCGCGTCGGCATCTTCGCAGGCAGCGGGGTCGGCAAAAGCGTATTGCTCGGGATGATTGCGCGCTACGCAAGCTCGGATGTGAACGTCATCTGTCTTGTCGGCGAACGAGGGCGCGAGGTCGGCGAGTTTCTCGATAAGGAGTTGGGTGAAGAAGGCTTGCGACGCTCCGTCGTGGTTGTGGCCACAAGCGACCAGGCCGCGCTCATTCGGATCAAGGCAGCGTTCCTGGCCACCACGATTGCGGAATACTTCCGTGATCAGGGACTGAATGTGATTCTGATGATGGATTCTCTCACACGACTGGCGATGGCACAGCGCGAGGTGGGACTTGCCATCGGCGAACCGCCGACGACGAAGGGCTACACGCCGTCCGTGTTTGCCATGCTGCCAAGATTGTTAGAGCGCGCAGGAAACAGCAAGAAGGGCAGCATTACCGGGTTGTACACCGTGCTCGTGGAGGGCGACGACATGAACGAACCTGTTGCCGATACGGCACGCTCGATTCTTGATGGCCATATCGTGCTCTCGCGGAGCCTTGCATCGGCAGGCCACTACCCGGCGGTGGACGTGCTTGAAAGCGTCAGCCGCGTGATGCCGGCGGTTACGACTCCCGAACACCGCGCGGCGGCAGCACGCCTGTTGGACCTTCTTGCAACGTATCGTGAAGCAGAAGACCTGATCAACATCGGCGCGTACGTCCGCGGCAGCAATCCCAAGATCGATGAGGCACTGAAGATGCGTGAAATCATTCGCGCATTTCTCCGCCAGCAAGCGGATGAGCATGAAGAGTTTGAAACGAGTGTTGCCCTGTTGATTGACATGATGAAAGCGTAACACGATTCGATCATGACAAAACCGAAATCACGTTTCTCAACCGTGCTGCGTGTGAAGAAGCATCAGGAAAAGCTCACGCAGCAGCAGCTTCGCCAGATCGAACAATCGCATCAGCAAGAAAAGGAATTGCTCGATCGCCTTCAGGAAGCGCGCGAAGAGGCGGTACAAGAATCCTACAGTACAGGCCGGGCAAAAGCCACCGACCTGCAGACTCATCGTGCGTTCATCTTTCACCTGACACGCCAGATCCATCGCCAGGAAACGAAAGTGAATGAAATGAAAGAGCGTGAAGACGCAACGCGCGAGGAACTCACCAAGCGTGCACAGGCACGCCAGATGGTGGAGAAACTCGAAGAAAAAAGGAAGGAAGAAACGCTGCGCGAGCTTGATCGCAAGGAGCAGTACATCATGGATGAACTGGCACAACGAACGACGAAAACGAAGGAAGGAAGACCATGAAATCGCTCGTCGCCATGCTCATTTCATCATTTGTTTCGCTGACGGCTATCATGACCCTCCTCGCTTTTGTGTGGCCTCAGGTGTTTTTGCTCATGCCGGGCATCGTTCCCGCAGACGTCTTGCCCGGCTCTGCTGTGCTACCAGCCGACTCCGCCGGGGTGCTGATGGATTCGACTCACACACCGCACGAGCACGGTCTTCAGGCATTGCAGAGCGAACCACGGAAGGCAGACACGAGCACGACAACGCCGCAGAAACTCCAATCTCTGCCCGCGCAGAACGAACGCTCGCAGGCGGCGGCACAGGATTCGATCAAGGCATTGGTGCAAACAGTTGCGCAACTCCAGGAACGGTTCGGCAAACGCGCATCTCCAATCGCGGACTCGCTCTCCGAGGCGGAGGCGAAAGCAATGGCACAGATATTCGAGGCAATGGATCCCGCAAGTGCAGCGCGGATTCTCAATAACATGGACGATCGGGCGGTGAAACAGGTTCTGACCGCGATGAAAAAAAGGCAGAGCGCCAAAATCCTTGCCGCCCTCGATCCACAACAGGCCGCACGCATACTCAAGGTGAAAGGTGAACTATGATTGGCTTGGTCGAGCAACTTCTCACAGGCAAACCGGCGATTCCGTCCCAACCGGCCGGCAGTGATGAACAGCAGTCTCCCAAGGAGGCCAACGAAAAACGAGCGAGTTTCCTTTCTCTGCTTTTGCAGTTGTTCGGCGGCATCGTCCATCCGTCAGTGCAAAAACCTGAAGGTACTCTCGCGTCTTCCGAACAGGAACAAAACACAACGCCGGGCCATGTACTTCCCGTGCCTGTCAAGGTGGAAACGTTCGTGAAGGCATCACCGAGAGCGACTGACTCATCCTCACGGATTCTTCTTTCACCTCCGCTTCCTGTTCCGGCACAGGGTGAACAAGTGATGACGGAGCTGTTGCCTTCTCAATGGGCAGAGCGCCAGAGGTTCGACAATCAGCCGACCGAGGCTGCAACAGCGCCGAAAGAATCGGTGCAGTATGTCGAGCCGGTTGATCGAACACGTCACGACAGCGGCGACGCTCCGCCATCTCTTTCTTCGCTCGATGATCGTGTGGCGGAGAATATTCCTATAAGCCGGGAGAGCGTATCAGAAAACTCAAAGTCCGGCGTACCTCCACAAACAAGGCAGACGGAGAAAGACAGTCCTATCACTGTGCCTACGCCGATGAGTGTTGATGATGAGGTCTCTTCTGTGGCAGATCAGAGGCAAAGGCAAATACCAACGAACTTAAGCGAGGAAGATAGAGCAATCCCCACCAGCGAATTTGTTCGCGTTCGTGGTGATGGACAGCCTCACTCGGAACCGCAACCGCTTCACGTAGCAGACGCAGCGGCACAAGTTCAAAGTGGGCACGCAGACCTGCGTCCATCTGCAACGGCAAAAAGTCCAGCCGATATCTGGCGTGCCGATCGGGGCGAGCGCAGCCCCGAAGCGGCTGAGGTGCTTCGAGAGGCACACAAGGTTGAAGCGGGCACACACTCGACATTGCCTGCAGATTGGGGTAAGATGAAGTTAACGGCACGCGGTGCCCTGCCCGTTCACGAATTCACGCCCGCTGAAACAACCGTGGCACTGAAAGCCGTAGCTGAGAGCTTTTCCATGGGGCGGATATTCACTTTGCAGAATGAACCTCCGACGCGGACGAGACAGGAAGTTAACCCGTTCCCTGACACAGACGGTACACCTGACGTCGCGCAATCTGCCGGAGATGTGCCGGAGCCTGTGGTTGTGGAGATGAACCGTAAGCCTGATGGCTCGCACGAGAATACGACGGCTGCCGATGCCGATAACACCATTGAAGAAGGTGTTCCGAATTGGTCAATACATCGAGCAACGATGAAGGAACAAGCAGAACAACTCCTACAGGCTACAAGCTCGAATCATGCTGTGGAGGGAACGGAGAAGACGATCGTGATGCACGTTCAACAACCATTGACGAGTACGAAGGTTGATGGTGCGCGTGTCAAAGATGTTCCGGCAAGAACTGGAGGCCTGACGATCGAATTGCCGGAGGGCTTTGCGCGGGACTTCGTTGTGAGGGTGGCCGATGAGCTGCGGCTGCATGTCGCGGGCAGAACGTCGGAAGTGCGTGTGCGACTGAAGCCCGACCATCTCGGAGAGTTGTCCCTGAAGGTGACCATGCAGGAAGGCGAGCTTGCCGCGCGCCTGGATGTGAGTGTGCCCGCCGTGAAGGCAGCGCTTGACGCGCAACTTCCCCAATTGCGCGAGGCGCTTGCCTCGCAGGGCATCGAGATTCGGCGGTTCGACGTGGTGGCGGATGAACAGAGGAATGCGCACCGCGAGCAGCAGCGCTTCCAGCATCAGTCGCAGTCGGGACGCCAAACGGACGTGGATGTAACGGAGACGTACGCAGCAATGCGGGATCTCGGTTACAACACGGTGGAATACATTATCTAACACAACATCAACAAAAGGAGGAACAATGCCAGTCTTTCAGGCGACGGGATTGGGTCCGCCGCAAGTGAGGAACGCACGCACGGGAAACGGTCTCCTCGGCAAGGATGACTTCCTGATGCTGCTGACGAACCAACTGCGGTTTCAGGACCCGATGAACCCGCTGAAAGGGACCGAGTTTGCATCGCAGCTTGCGCAGTTCGCATCGGTGGAGCAGCTCAACAACATCAGCAGCTCGCTGACCGACAGCATCAACGCAAACTACGTGCTCACGCAGGCAATCAACAACGGTCTCTCTGCGGGCTTTGTGGGAAAGGAAGTACGGGCGAGCAGCGACACGTTCAACCTGCGTGCGCCGGAAGAACGGACGCGCGACATCAAGCTCGGCTACACACTTCCCTCGGCGGCAACTACGGTGACGGTGAAAATCAAGGACGAGTCGGGCCGCGTGGTGCGGACGCTGCACGTGAATGGGACGAACAAAGGCGATAACACGTTCACGTGGGACGGACGAACCGATCCGAACATTTATCCCAATAACGAGGCTCCGGCCGGGAAGTACACGTTTGTCGTCGAAGCGAAGGACGCGAACAACAACACGATCAACGCCTCTCTGTTCATGTACGGAACCGTCTCGGCGGTACGCTTCACGACGGAGGGGACGAAGTTCGTGATCAACGGACAGGAAGTTCTGCTCGGCAGTATCCTGGAAGTGTTGGAGGGCTGAAGACGATGGCGGAGATCATTAACGGCGTGAAGGTGCCTTTCCTGCCGGTCGGCGGAGTCGAAGGGCTGAAGCAAAAGCCGCCGGTGCCGCTTCCGGCCGAGCGTTCGTTCGACGCCGTGTTCCAGAAGGAACTGCAGGAGGTACGTTTCTCGAAACACGCGCAGGATCGCCTGAACGAACGGAACATCCGGCTCGATCAACAGGACCTTGCGGACCTTCAGCACGCGATTGCTCTTGCTGAGAAGAAGGGAGCTACTGATTCGCTGGTGCTTTTGCGTGATATGGCGTTCATCGTCAGCGTCAAGAACAAAACGGTTGTCACCGCGATGCACGGTGAGAACATGAAGGACAATGTCTTCACCAATATTGATAGTGCGGTGATCGCAGGATAGAACAAACAGAAGTGGGCCGGTCCTCGAAACGAGGAGGCCCCCGGTCGGACTGACTGACAGAGGTCCGACACATTTTTCATCAACAACAAACACAAGGGGGTACAACTATGTCACTCTACACGTCACTCTTCTCCGGCATCTCCGGGTTGCGCAACCATCAGGTGATGCTGGATGTCATCGGCAACAACATCTCCAACATCAACACCATCGGGTTCAAAACCTCGCGTGCAATGTTTGCGGAGATGTTCTCACAGACTCGCCTCAGCGCCTTCCGTCCGACGGGCGAGAACGGCGGCGTGAACCCACAGCAGATCGGGTTGGGTGCGAGCGTTGGCGCCATTCAGTCGCTGTTCACGCAGGGCAATCTCGAAGGCACAGGCTCGTCAACCGATCTGGCGGTCACGGGCGCAGGGTTCTTCGTGGTCAAACGAGGCAATCAGGAGTACCTGACCCGCGTCGGGAACTTCACGTTCGACGCGGCGGGGAATATGGTGTTGCCCAGCAACGGGGCGGTGCTGCAAGGACGCCTTGCCGATCCCGATGGAACGATTCCGGTGGATGCGCCCATCACGAACCTACGGTTCGCATTCGACCGGAAAGCACCGGCGAAAGCAACGACGTCGGTGAAACTGGCGGGCAACCTCGACAGCGGCACGGCGGTCAACGGAACCGTCCAAACAACATTCCAGGTGTATGATTCTCTAGGAAACCAACACTCCGTCACCGTTACGTTCACAAAGACGGGTCCCAACACGTGGACGTGGGATGCGACACTCACGGGACAATCGGGCTCCATCGGCAACGGCGCACTGACGTTCGACGGAAGCGGTACGCTGCTGACATCGACAGGCACTCCCATTGCGTTTACGCCGACCAACGGTGCGAACCCCGTGAGCTTTACGCTCGATGCAGGGACGCCCGGACAGTTCGGCGGCATCACGCAAACCTCCGGCAACTCCCTCATCAGCATGCGGGATCAGGATGGATACGCCTCCGGCACGTTGGAGAATATCATCGTGGAGAAGAACGGGAAGGTGCAGGGGAAATTCTCCAATGGCACAACCATTACGCTGGGGCAGATCATTCTTGCCGAGTTGAACAATCCGGGCGGCTTGTTCAAGGAGGGAGACGGTCTGTATTCAGTAACCGGAAACTCCGGAAACGCGGCGTATGTGGTTGCCGGTGATGGCTCCAGCTCCGAAATTGCGAGCGGCGTGCTGGAACAATCCAACGTGGATCTTGCGGAAGAATTCACGAGAATGATTGTAGCGCAGCGCGGCTACCAGTCAAACGCCAGAATCATCACCGTGACCGACGAGATTCTCCAGGAAACAATCAACCTGCGGCGGTAATCGGAACGAACCGGGCAGCTTGCTGACGCAGCGAGCTGCCCGATATTCTTCCGCTGCCGATCAACGCATCACCCGCAGCGTGCGAAAACCAGTTGGCCGATATTAGCCACCAACGCACGGCACGTCGGATCTGCGACTGCACATGCGCGTGCGTTTCTCCACGATTCCTCGTCCTTCCTCTTAAGATTTCAAGAATTCTTCCGATGGCATACGGTTTGACCTTTCTGTGTGCAACACGAATACTCACAAGGATTTGTCCATGGCTGATGAAACTTCCCCACAACCGACCGACCAGAAGGCCGAGAAAGAACCCGGGACGCTCAAGAAAGTGTTGCTCATCGGCGTGCCTGCATTTCTTGTTCAACTCGTGCTGGTGTATTTCCTGACGGCACGGTTTCTTGTGCCCTTATCGCTGCAAAATGCCGCGGCCATTTCTCCGGCCCATGCAACGCAAACCCATGCGACCAGCCCTGACGTCGCAGAAGAAACCGCTGCCGAGCCGCAGGAAGAGTTTGTCTTTGTCATCAAGGATCTGATTATCAATCCCGCCGGGACGAACGGCCAGCGCTATTTGTTAACCACCATCGGTTTCAATCTCAACTCGGAAGAAGCGCGGAAGGAAATGGAGAAAAAAGAAATGGCCGTGCGTGACGCCCTGAACTCGATTCTCACCAGCAAAAGCATGGAAGATTTGATTGATGTCTCGAAACGTGAGTTGCTGCGACAGGAGATCTTTCAGCGCGGCAAGGAGCTGGTGAAATCCGGCAAGCTGACCAGCGTATACTTCAGCAAGTACATCATCCAATAACCGTACAGCAATGGCAGAGATTCTCTCGCAACAGGAAATCAACACCTTGCTGTCCGATCTCGGCGAGAAGGAAGCAGAAGGGGGCGAGCAGCGGAAGGAACGCAGCCAGGAGCTGCCGCGCGAGATCGTGCGGTTCGATTTCCGTATGCCGCGCCGTCTTTCCAGCCGTCAGATGCAGACGTTCAACACCGTTCATGATAACTTTGCCGAGGCGTTCAGCTCGTTCCTCGTCTCGCGCTTGCAGACAACAGCATCGGTGAGCGTGGTGTCGGTTGATCAGATGTTCTACGCGGAGTATGTTGTTGCGACAGCCCGGCCGAGTTGTCTGTATGTGTTCAATATAGAGCGGCTCGGTGCGAAAGCGGTGATGGAGTTCAACCCGGCGCTTCTGCTTGCCATTATCTCGCGCATGCTTGGGGGTGCGACGGAGAAGGTTGCTGAGTCTCGCCCCATTACCCGGATTGAGCAAAACATCGTCAAGAGCATTGTCCAGCGTGCGCTGAGCGAACTCCAGCGTGCATGGTCATCCATCATCGAAAGCGATTTTGCCCTCGATCGCTATGAGACCGAAGCGGACTTCATACAGATTGCGCCGACGAGCGAAATTGTGCTGGTGGTGAAGTTGGATGTTATGCTGGGCGAGCATCGCTACGGCATGTCGCTCTGCTTCCCGACGCTGGCTCTGGAAGACGTGCTGGCAACTCTTCAAATCCAGCATCATACAAACATGCAGCGGACACTCGAGCACAAGGAATGGACGGGCGCCATCCTGCACACGCTCGAACCGACCAAAGTTCCGGCCGCCTGTATCTTGGGCGAAACGACGATGACGCTGCGGCAGCTGAAAGAGTTGGAGGTGGGGGACCTCCTGATCACCAACACGCCCATCAACGGCGAGATGCAGTTGCTCATAGGCGGGCGTCTGCGGGCACGCGGGCGCCCCGGCATCTCCAACGGCAAGGCGGCATTGAAAATCACTCGCATCATCGTGGATAGTGACAACAACGGGTAGAATATCATGGAACAAATCAAGAACGACGAGATGTTGAAGTTTCCTTCGCGCGAGCAGAAGAAAGAGGGAGAGGCAGACGTCCCTGCCGGTGACACGGAAATTCGGGCAGCGGAGTTTCAGCAGTTCGAAGCCGCGGACGAGCAAGTGACGTCGAGCGGCCACGATCGAAAGCTGGATCTCCTGATGGGTCTAATGCTGCCCGTCTCGATCGAGTTGGGCAGAACGGAGCTGGAGATTCGCAGCGTGCTCGATCTGCGGCGCGGGTCCATCATCGAGTTCGACAAAATGGCAAGTGAGCCGGTGGATATCGTCGTCAACGGCAAGAAGATGGCAGAAGGCGAAGTGGTCGTGATTGATAAGCATTTCGCGATTCGGGTCACGAATCTGGTGAACACCTCCGAACGGATCAAGGGCCTCGGGAAATAGCTGATGGAGTGGGTCGTTGTCAAAACGTTGCTTTCGCTGGCCGCCGTCCTCGCGTTGATGGGAGCCGTCGTGTTCGTCATGAAAAGATTCATGCTCGGCGGACGATCTTCTTCGTCTCACATCGTAGAGATGAGAGTATTGGGAACGATGATGCTTCAACCCAAACGGGTCATCTCCGTCGTCAAGGTGATGAACAAGGTTTTGATCCTCGGCGTGAGCGAGCACGGGATGCAGACGTTGGGAGAGCTGAACGACGAGCGGAGTCTACAGCAGATTGCGGACAAACTTGCCGCGCGAAACGGTGACACCGCAGCAGCGGTACGCACAGGCGCCGGGACATCGCCGTCCTTCGCGCGTGCGTTGGCGCTTCAGCTCACCAAGCTTGCAGCCAAAGGAGCTTCCTGATGCGGCGAGTTCTTCTGCTGGGTTTCTTTTTGTTGATGGTGAGCGGCATTGCGCAGGGGCAAGAAAAGACGTTGCCTTTCCCGAAACTCTCCGTTGAGGTAGGCAAGGCAACCAGTCCCGACGACGTGTCGGTGACGCTGCAGATTCTGTTCCTGATGACAATCCTTTCCCTTGCGCCGGCGATTTTGATTCTCACAACAGCCTTCACGCGCATCATCGTCGTGTTTCACTTTCTCAAGCAGGCCATGGGCACGCCGCAGATGCCGCCTGCGCAGGTTTTGATCGGGCTGGCGATGTTTCTCACGTTCTTCGTCATGGCGCCGACGTGGAGTAAAGTCAACGATCAGGCACTGCAGCCGTACTTGCAGAAAAAGATGACGCTGCAGGAAGCGTACGACAAGGGCGTCGAGCCGATCCGCGAGTTCATGTTCCGCCAGACGCGAGAAGAGGACCTGGGGCTGTTCCTGAAATTTGCCGGCGTCGAGAAGCCGAAAAGCAGGAATGAGGTGCCGACCTATGCGCTCGTGCCGGCGTATGCTATCAGCGAGCTGCGCGTCGGGTTTCAGATCGGATTCATCCTGTTCATTCCCTTTATCATCATCGACATGGTGGTGGCCAGCATCCTGATGTCCATGGGCATGATGATGCTGCCGCCCGTCATGGTGTCGATGCCGTTCAAGATTCTGCTCTTCATTCTGGTCGATGGATGGCATCTCGTTGTTGATTCTCTCATGCAGAGTTTTCGATAGGAAGAGTGTATGAATGTTGAATTCGTCGTGCATTTGTTTCGCGAGGCGTTCTCTACCGGGATGATGGTGGCGGCGCCGCTGCTTCTTGCATCGCTGATCGTCGGCCTGGTCGTCTCGGTTCTTCAGGCAGCAACGTCGATCCAGGAGTTTACGTTATCGTTCGTCCCCAAGCTGATCGTACTCGCCATTGTGCTTGTGCTGACGCTGCCATGGATGATTGATACACTTGTCGGCTTTACCACAAATCTGTATCACCAAATCCCATCACTTGTGCGGTGAGCCATGGAAGTGTTTGCCGACCAATTTCTTGTCTTCCTCATGCTGTTCGTCCGCGTCACCGCGATGATCGTGGTCGCGCCGATGTTAGGGCACATGGCGATTCCCGTGCAGGTAAAGGTGGCCATCGGGATGTTCGTTGCATTCGTCATGTATCCTCTTGCGGCAGGCCAGGGTGCAGTCGTGAACGCCGACCTGATTCCCCTGAGCCTCACCGTTCTCAAGGAGGCCGCCGTCGGCCTGCTGATCGGTTTCGCGGCAGGCCTGCTGTTTGCCGGCGTCCGCTATGCGGGTGAGTTGATTGCGATCGATTCGGGTCTCTCGCTGGCGGCGATGTTCGACCCTGAAAGTAACACGCATGCGTCGGTCATCAGCGAGTCCTTGTATCTGCTGATGATCATGGTCTTCGTTCTGCTGAACGGCCATCACTACGTACTCGAGGCGCTACAACTGAGTTACGCGAGCGTGCCGATGGGAAGTTTCACGCTCGGCGGCGAGGCGGTCGGTCAGCTCATCAAGGTGGGCGGGATGATGTTCGTGATTGCCGTGAAGCTTGCCGCGCCCGTGATGGTGACGATGTTCCTCATCAATGTCGCCCTGTCCATCCTCTCGCGCGTGATGCCGCAAATGAATCTGTTTGCGGTTGTCTTCCCGTTGAAGGTGGGCGTCGGGCTGTTGGCGTTCATGACGTCGCTGCCGCTGTTGGTGTTTGTGTTCAAGAAGCTGTTGGCTGCATTTCAGGAAAACATGCTCGAACTGGTGAAGGTCCTGTAAGTCATGGCGGAATTCG
Source organism: Ignavibacteriales bacterium (assembly GCA_037441705.1). Classification (GTDB taxonomy): domain Bacteria; phylum Bacteroidota; class Ignavibacteria; order UBA10030; family UBA6906; genus CAADGV01. The sequence continues at coordinate 74,998 of JBBIRR010000001.1, read as the reverse complement.
AATCGGCTGAAGAAAGAACCGAACCGGCGTCCCCAAAAAAACGCGGGGACGCACGAGCAAAGGGAAGCGTGGCGAAATCGCTGGACGTGAATTCTGCCCTCGTTCTGCTGTTCGGCCTGCTGATCCTTTATTTCAGCGGAGCGCTGCTGGCGGAAAAGCTTGCCGCGATGGCGCGAGAGCTGTTTGGCAACCTTTCCGGCCTCGATCTCAATGCAGAGAACATTCATCGTCTGTTTGCCGACGGGCTGTTCGGTTTTCTTCTCGCGCTCATCCCGATTCTCGCGGGCTTACTGATGGTGGGAGTGATTGCCAGTGTCGCGCAGGTAGGCTTTCTATTTACATGGGAGCCGCTGAAACCGAAATTCTCCAAACTGAATCCGCTTGCCGGCATGAAGCGCGTGATGCTTTCCGTTCGCTCTCTTGTGGAATTGGCGAAGGGCATGCTGAAGATCGTGATCGTCGGACTTGTGGCGTACAACGCAACGCAGACCGTTATCTCCGAAGCGGTGGTGCTGGTCGACAGTGACACAGGGGCGATTCTCGAGTTCATGGCCAAGTCGGCGGTACAGGTCGGGATGAAAGTGGGGCTGGCGTTCTTCGTGCTTGCTGCTGCAGACTATCTGTTCCAGCGGTTCGAGTATGAGAAATCCTTGCGGATGACGAAGCATGAACAAAAGGAAGAGGCGAAGGAAGCGGAAGGCGATCCGCTCATCAAGAGCCGCATCCGCACCATCCAGCGTCAGATCGCGTACCGCCGCATGATGCAGGATGTTCCGAAGGCCGATGTTGTCGTTACCAACCCGACGCACCTTGCCGTCGCCCTCAAGTACGAGATGGGCAAGATGAATGCTCCGCGCGTCGTTGCCAAAGGCGCCAACCTGATTGCCGAACGCATCAAGGAGATTGCGCGCGAGCACGACGTGCCGATCGTCGAGGACAAACCTCTCGCGCAGATGCTGTACAAAATGGTGGAGGTTGGAGAGGAGATTCCCGAAAAACTCTTCCAGGCCGTCGCCCACGTTCTTGCGTTTGTCTATCGCATGAGGGACGAACGCCGGACATCGTACGTGCATGAATGAGCATTATGGAAGCCACGGCAGGAAATAGCAGCGTGCTGCAGTCACCCTCCCTGCGATTGCTCAGCAGGAATACGGACATCCTGCTGGCGGTAGGCGTCATCCTCATCCTCGCGATGATGATCATTCCGCTGCCGGCGGTAGTTCTGGATGTGTTGATTTCGGCAAACATCACGCTGGCGATTCTGATTCTGACCGTCTCGATGTACATCACGAACCCGTTGGAGCTGTCGGTGTTTCCCGGACTGCTGCTGATCCTTACGATTTTCCGTCTGTCACTCAACGTTGCATCGACGCGTCTCATCCTCGGCAACGGGTACGCGGGAGAAGTCATCAACGCATTCGGCGCGTTCGTGGTGGAAGGGAACTACGTGGTCGGCTTCATCATCTTCATCATTCTGGTGATCATTCAGTTTGTGGTGATTGTCAAGGGCGCCGGACGTATCGCCGAGGTTGCTGCACGATTCACGCTGGATGCGATGCCCGGGAAGCAGATGGCCATCGACGCTGACATGAACGCCGGATTGATTACGGAAGAGCAAGCCCGCCAGCGCCGCCGCGAAATTGCGCGTGAGGCGGAATTCTACGGTGCCATGGACGGCGCAAGCAAGTTTGTGAAGGGCGACGCCATCGCCGGTTTGCTGATCAATCTCGTCAACATCGTCGGCGGGTTCGTCATCGGGGTTGCGCAGCGGGGAATGACGTTTCTCGATGCCTTGCAGAGCTACACGCTGCTAACCGTCGGCGACGGCCTTGTGTCGCAGATCCCCGCGCTGATTACAGCAACTGCTGCAGGCATGATCGTGACGCGCAGTGCGTCGGGCAATGCGTTAGATCGTGAAATGCGCGCGCAGCTTCTGGGCAAACCCAAAGCCATGCTGATTGCTTCCGGCGCGTTGGCGTTGTTTGCCGTCGTGCCGGGCCTGCCGACGATTCCGTTCCTGATTCTCTCGACGGTGGCAGGCGCCGTCGGCCTGGTTACGATGAAGAACCAGCAGCAGGAGGAGGAATCGAACGGCGCAGCGGTGACAACAGCCGCCGTACCGCAGCAGGAAAAGATTGAAGACTATCTCCAGGTCGACCCGATAGAAGTCGAGATTGGGTATGGTTTGATCTCCCTTGTTGATGAGGCGCAGGGCGGTGACTTGTTCGGTCGCATTACCAACCTCCGCAAACAGCTTGCGATGGAGTTGGGCATCGTCATTCCGCCCGTCCGTGTACGCGATAACCTGCAGCTCGACCCGAACCAGTACGTCATCAAAATACGCGGCAACGTCGTTGCCACCAACACCCTGATTGTTGACCGCCTGCTGGCGATGAATCCGGGCGCGGCTTCCGAAACGATCCACGGTCTTCCGGCAAAGGAGCCGGCGTTCGGCTTGCCGGCGATCTGGATCGCGTTGCATGATCGGGAGGCTGCTGAGCTTGCCGGCTACACGGTGGTGGAGCCTGCGGCGGTTCTCTCTACGCATCTCCAGGAAGTGCTGCGCCGGAACTGCGACAAGATTCTCGGCAGACAGGAAACGAAGAAACTGATTGACAATCTCAAGAAGGACTATCCGGCGGTCGTCGAAGAGATCACGCCCGACACGCTGCCCTTCGGAACGATTCAGAAAGTGTTACAGAATCTGCTGCGCGAGGGGATTCCGATCCGTGACCTCGTCACGATTCTCGAGGCACTCTCGGATTATTCACGGGTGACGAAGAACGTTGACGTGTTGACCGAATACGTCCGCCATTCACTCTCGGAAACGATTGCGCGGATGTACAAAGATGCGCGGGGAATCATCCATGCAATTGCGATGGGCCCGCGCCTTGAACAGCTGATCACCAACGCGCTGCAGAACCAGCGCGAGAGCAGCCCGAGCCTTGGCCTGGCGCCGGACGTTATCGAAGCGATACACAAGGGCATGGCGGCCAATCTGGAGGCGGCATTGGCCGGCGGGTATCAACCGGTTGTGCTGTGCGTTGCCACCGTGCGCCCGTACTTTTATCGGCTCATCCGTACGGCCTTTCCGAATGTGGCCGTGCTGTCGTTTACCGAGCTTCCCCCGGAGACGGATGTCGAATTCATAGGCAAACTGGAGGTGGATCATGCGCATTAAGAAGTTCACCGGCGCAACGCTGAAAGAGGCAACGGACATGATGAAAAGCGAACTGGGTGCCGATGCGATCATTCTCAGCACACGCAAAGTTGCGCGCGGTGGTGTGTTGAACTTTCTGGGAAAAGAAGAGTTCGAAATCACGGCGGCGATTGACGATCAGGTCTTGCCTGCACGATCCTCGCCGGCGTTTGAGGGAGCCCTGGCTGACGCAAAGCGTTCGACGGCAGTCGCCGCCGCAGAGAGTACGCTTGAAAGTCTCCAGCACATGGCGCGGCATTTTGAAGAGCGCGCGGCGAAAAAGCTCGGCACCGAAACAACCTCGGTGTTGAACACGGCGCCATATCGTGAACTGCGTGATGAGGTGGAGAGCCTGCGCTCGATGATGCAGGAGGTTGCCGTCCACCTGAAGCATGCACGCATGCCGGCATTGCCTGAGCATCTCAAGAACGCGTATGTTACGCTCGTTGCGCACGGCGTTGACGAACAGCTTGCCGCCGAGCTGACGCAGAAGGTGTACAGGCGTCTGGGAGAGGATTTGCTCGAGAACAAGCATCTCGTCGAACAATCGGTGGTGAAGGAGATTGCCTCGGTGGTTGCAACCGCTCCCGAATCGGAGACGGCGCACAAACCGAAGGTCGTGGCGCTCATCGGACCGACCGGCGTCGGCAAGACGACAACCATCGCCAAGCTTGCAGCGATTCAAAAGCTGATGAAGGGGAAGAATGTCGGATTGATCTCTGCGGACACGTATCGCATCGGGGCCATTGAACAGTTGCGTACGTTTGCTGCCATCGCCAACATCCCCATGCAGGTCGTCTACGAACCCTCCGAGATGCGAACGGCGCTTGCCCGGTTAGGCGAGCGCGATGTCGTGTTCATTGATACCGTCGGGCGGAGTCAGCGCGTGGCGAAGGATGTGAAGGAGATTGCCGACCTCGTCAGTGCGGCAAACCCTGCGGAGGTGCATCTCGTCATAAGTGCTTCCGCCGACCATCGTGTCATCAACGAAACGGTAGAGAACTTCAGAGCCGCAGGTCCCAATCGAATCATCTTCTCGAAGCTCGACGAGGCGGTTGTTTATGGACACCTGGTGAATGTTGTGCACCAGTCGGGGTTACCAATCTCCTACCTGACGATGGGACAGAATGTTCCCGAAGATATAGTCTTGGCAAACAATATGCAGCTTGCCGGCATGGTGTTTACAGGAGGGATGACGAATGCTTGATCAAGCCTCTCGCTTGCGGGAAATAGCCGATCGATTCGGGACACAGCCCGCACGTTCGCGTCCGCACATGATCGCCGTCGTGAGCGGTAAAGGCGGGGTTGGCAAAAGCATCGTCGCGCTGAACCTTGCCGTGCTGCTTGCCGCGCGCGGCAGCAATACGCTCCTGCTCGATGCCGACCAGAACCTCGGCAATGTGGATGTAATGGTTGGTGCGGCACCCAAGTTTCGGCTCGGCAACGTTCTGGCGGGAGAGAAGGATATCAGCGAGGTGATCGTTCCGTTAACGCACCGACTCTTTCTGCTTCCTGCCGACTCCGGCAATCCGGACGTTCGTCCTATGACCATCGAACAGCAAAAAGACTTGTTGCATTCGCTCTCCGATCTTGAGCAACAATTCGAGTACGTCGTGATCGACACGGCTGCCGGCATCGGCAGCATCGAAATCGGATTTGCCGTGCGTTCACACGAGGCGCTTGTGGTGACGACGCCCGAACCGACGTCGGTCATGGATGCTTATGCCATGATCAAACTCATTACGGCCGCCGATCCGATGGTGCCCGTGAAACTCCTGGTCAACGAGGCACGCACGCCCGGGGAGGCAGAGGAGACGGCTCGCAAACTCCAGATGGCCGTGCGGCATTTTCTGCAACGGCATGTTCACTTTCTCGGATATGTTCCGCATGACCTGCATGTGGAGAAGGCTGTCGCGCGCCAAAGCCCGGTGGTGAATGAATTCCCGTTGTGCAGCGCGTCGCGCGCGCTTGCCGCTCTCGCCGAAACGCTTCTCGATCAAAGCAAGCACACGCAGAGAAGGAGATTCGCAACGGCATGAATAAGTTGATCTATCAACTCGGCATTTTGGGGTTCTGCGTTTCGGCGGTCGTGTTCGGAACAGGCAACGCCGGTTTGCTGGACATCATCAGCAGTGCTTTCCTGGTGTTTGTCGGCATCGTGCTGGCCATCGTTATGGTGGTGATGATCGGGGGAACGATGCTCGAAAGCAACAGGCGGCGACAACTGATGCAGGAGCGCGACGAAGCCCAGGCATCAGCTGCCGCGCAACGACATCAATAGGCAACGGAAGATCATGCAGACAGCATCTCCAGATCGCACACACGAGACCCTGTGGCGGAACTACCTGCAAACGAAATCCGCCGACGCGCGGCGCGCGTTGGTGAACGAGTACATCGGACTGGTGCGGTTTGTGGTGAGCAAGTTTCGCAGCAATGCGCGTCAGGCGCCGTCCATCATCGACGAGAACGATCTTCTCCAGCTTGGCATGATCGGGCTGTTGGATTCCATCGACCGGTTTGATCCTGCTCGCGGCGTCAAGTTCGAAACCTACGCCATCACGCGCATCCGCGGAACGGTGCAGGACGAGCTGCGCAAGCTCGATTGGGTCCCCCGCTCGGTTCGAGAGAAGATGCGGACGCTTGATCGTGCCACGCAGAAGATCGAATGCGGCGAGCTTCTGAGCGCGTCGGCCAAAAAGCTCGCGCGCGCTCTTGCCATGTCGCTCGACGAGTACATGACCATGATGCAGGACGTCCAGCTCGGCGTGCCGGAGGTGATCGGGTCAAGCGATCATGGCGAGGATGTGCTTGACAGCATCGCCGCAGACGAGGATACCGACCCGGCGCAGCGCGTTGCCGACGAACAGATGAAGGAAATGTTGGTGAGGATTATCGAAAGCCTGCCTCCGCAGGACAGGCTTGTGATTTCGCTGTATTACTATGAGGAATTGACGTTCAAGGAAATCGCCAACATCATGCATCTCTCGGAGTCACGCGTGTTTCAGCGGCACGCGGCGATTCTCGAGCGATTGCGTGAGACGGTAAGCGAATTGGTGTAGAGGGTGTGCGAGCAGGTTCCGAACGCTTCATGCATTTGTCAACAGAGGGATGGCCATGAGACATCTGCAGGGCAACGACAGGCATGTCAACCCGATCTTGTTGATGCCGGAGGAAGTGTGGAAGGAATACATCGAGCCGAAAGCAAGCCTCTTCGATCAGGTGGAAAACCTGCCGGAGAATGAAAAGCTGCTTCTCGCGCTGCACTACTATGAGGGACTGTCCTTTGCCGAAATCGGATTCCTGATGGGAATCAGCGAGTGGGACGCTATGGTGTTACACACGGAGGCTTTGAACAAATTGCAATCAAAGATTCATCTCTTCAGGTTTGAGGATTGAATGCTCTCGCCGAGATTCATACGGGACAAGGTTCAGAGTATCATACATCTGCCTGCGCTTCCCGCGGTGGCGCAGGAAGTTATCGAGCTGGTGGATAACCCGCGCACGTCGGCGTCGCGCCTGGGGAAGGTCATTGAGACCGATCAGGGCTTGACGAGCAAGGTGTTGAAGATCGCCAACTCGGCCTTTTACGGGTTCCCACGCCAGATCTCGACCGTGGATTTCGCCATCATCGTTCTTGGCTTCGACGCGTTGAAGGAGATCATCATCAGCATTTCGCTGGTGAGCGCGCTGCACAAGAAGCACGATGCCTCGTTCGATACGCGCGGCTTCTGGGATCATGCCATCTTCAGTGCTGTCATTGCGCGCCGCCTGGCGCGTGATCTCGGGTATCGGGTCAGCGGCGAAGTGTTCGTGGGCGGATTGCTGCATGATATGGGTATCTCGGTGCTGCACCAGCATTTTCACGATGAGTATGAGCAGATTGTTGAAGAAGTGGAAGAATCGGGCGTGCCGTTTCTCGAAGCAGAACAGCGCGTCTTAGGCGTGACGCACGCCGAGATCGGCGGATGGCTGGCAGAGCGGTGGAATTTCCCCAACCAGCTTGTGGAGGCAATAGCGGCCCATCACACGCCGCTCTCGGCGAAGGAGAATCCCGACCTTGTCAGCATTATCCACTGCGCCGATGTGCTGGCCAATCGGCTCCACACCCGTGTGGTGCCCTTCGATCAAGGGTTGGACTTCCAGCATGATGTGTTGGTGCGGCTCGGTCTGGAAGATCCCCTCGTGCTCGAGCAGTACATCACCACCTATCGCTCGATCATCGAGTCCGATCTCCGGCAGATTGATTCCATCTTCAGCGCAACAAAGGAATAGCGTCATGCGCTCTGCAGGTCAACAAACACGGATCCGATTGAATCGCATGCAGCTGCTGGATGCGATGGCGCCGCAGTTCGAGTCGTTTATGGAAAGCCGCGAGCAATACATCAAGGCGCTGGAGGAAACCATCGCGGTGCTGAAGCGGACGAACCTGCAGGCGACAGAAAATACCCGTGCCATTCGGGACTCGATCAGCGAGCTGATGGCAATGCAGCAACTGTCCAACAGTATCAGCACGGCGCGAGAACCCGAGACGATCGTCGGCACACTGATTCATCTGACCAGGCAGGTCCTGCCCGTCATCGAATCGAACGTGTTCCTCTTCGAAGGTGAAGCGCGCAGGCTCGTCCCGCTGTCGCAGAAAGGTTCCCCGGCATTCCTCGCGGAAGCCCAGAAACATGTTGAAGCGGGCATCGTCGACTGGGTCATTGCCGAGCAGCGCACGGTGATCTTCCCGGACCTTGAGTCCATGGGCAGGGACGGCACGAAGGCCATCATCGTCATCGTTCCGCTGATCATTCGCAACGAAGCCATCGGCATGTACATGATCCGCTCCTCGAAGTCCCACGAAGATATCGCCAATCATGACATCCAGCTGCTGACCGTTCTGGCCAACCAGGCGGCCATCGGCGTCGAGAACTGGCGGAGCTACGAACGAGTCGTGGCGCTGAACAAGGAACTGAAATCGTCGCAGGCGCAAACCATGCATGCCACAAAGCTTGCCGCAATCGGCGAGCTGGCGGCAAGCATTGTTCATGAGATCAAGAATCCGATCCAGGTGATGGTGATGCATATGGAGATGGTCCAGCGAGGTAAGCCTCTGCCCAACTGGATCGAAATGGTGGCGCTGCAGGTGAAACGTCTCTCGGAAATCACCCGCCGTCTGATGAACTTCTCACGCAATGTAGCGGAGGAACCGCGCATGGAGGAGATCCACGTCGATCAGCCGATTGAAGAGACGGTGGCGATCATTCAGCACGAGTACCGCATCAACAAGATTGACATTGTGCTGGCACTCCAGAACAATTTGCCGCCTGTGGTAGCGAACCCCGGGGCGCTGCAGCAGGTCTTTCTGAATCTTCTGATCAACGCCCGCGACGCGATGCCCAACGGCGGAACCATCACTATCGCGACCGAATCATCGGGCTTCTATGTGGTGGTGAAGTTCTCCGACACCGGAACGGGCATACGCAAGGACCATCTCGACAAGATCTTTATGCCGTTCTTCACGACGAAGGGGGAAGGAAAGGGAACGGGACTCGGTCTTTCGATCTGCCGCAAGATCATCAGCGAGCACAAAGGAGAAATCAAAGTGGAAAGCGAAGAAGGGAAGGGCACAACTTTCAGCATCTTTCTTCCAACGCGCAGGAGGTTGTTGCGATGAGACTCTCGGTCCTCTTACTTATCCTGGCGCTGACGGGAATTGATATCGCGGCGCAACAGCTGCATGCATCGAACGACACGACGCGGCCGGTGGTGGATGTGCGAGCCTTAGCTCGCCAACAAATAGAGATGGCAAAGAACGCTCAGCGCGCCGTTCCAATCCAGCCGAGCATGCGGCCGGAAACCGCCAACCCGCTGCTTCCGATGGCATTCCTCATGGCTATTCTTCTCGGGGCAATTGCTGTGTTGTGGATCGTCGTACGCAAGCCGCGTCCGAAGGGCAGTTCTGTCGTACCGCCCGTGACACCGGCCGTGCAGCCGAAGCCGCCAGGCGAGAACCCGGTGGATGCACTGCTGCGGCAAGCGCAGTTGATCATTCATGAAAAGAAAGCGCAGCGTACACTGCATGCAGCCCAGCGATCGCAACCCCTCGATACCGGGCTGGCGCTTGCACGAACGTTTGGGAGAGGAAAAGGAGAACTGGCACTTGCACAAAAACTGCAAACGAGCGCCGCCGAGTATCCGTGGCAGCAGAGAATTCGTAAGGACAATCCCCTGCTTGCCGGGGAAAGCACCGCCGCTTCGGCGAAGAACCTCGGCGTGGGAACCGGAGAACTCAGGCTTCTGCACATACTGCAGTCAATGCAGGCACAACAACGAAAGGAGACACGATGATCAAGGGATTGTATAGCTCCAGCAGCGGGATGCCGCCCATGCAGGTGCGAATGGAAATGATTGCCAACAATCTTGCCAATATCAACACGAACGGGTTCAAGAAGGATGCGCTCTTCATCCAGATGATGAACGATCAGGGCGTCGCATCGGGGGCCGGAGAGATTTCCTCGCGCGTGCGTGTTCAACGCGTGACCGACTTTGCTGAAGGCGCGTTAGTCCAAACCAACAATCCGCTCGATCTTGCGCTGCAGGGTTCCGGATTCTTTGTTGTGCAAACCCCGCAGGGTCTTCGCTACACGCGCAATGGGAGTTTCTCGATCACGCTTGATGGCACTCTGGCCACCCGCGAGGGGTATCCCGTGATCGGAGCGGAAGGCAGCATCAAGTTTCCCGATCTCCAGAAACTAACGCACGAAGCAGTTGCCGTAACACCCACCGGCGAGATTACGGTTGGGAAGAATGTCATCGGAACGCTGCGGATTGTGGAGTTCGAGCAGCCTCAGCGGCTGAAGAAAGCGGGCGGATCGTTGTTCAGCATTGATCCGGAGGATGATCCGGGGTTGAAAGAAGTGCAGGAGCCGACGGTGCGACAGGGCTTTCTGGAGGAATCCAATGTAGATGGCATCGCCGAGATGATTGAAATGATTGAAATAACGCGACACTTCGAGTCGAACCAGAAGGCCATTGCATCGCAGGACGCAACGCTGGATAAAATTCTCGAGGCAGGCAAGTTTTAAAAGGGAGGGACACACATGAACAGAGCACTACGAACAGCGGCGGCGGGCATGGCCGCACAGCAACTGAATGTGGACACGATTGCGCACAACCTCGCCAACGTGAACACGACGGGCTTCAAGAAATCGAGAGCGGAGTTTCAGGATCTCATGTATCAGACGCTGAAGGCCGGTGGCGCGCCCGCCTCCGGCACGACGCGCGAAACGAATGAGATTCAAATCGGAACGGGAACCGCGCCGACGGCCACGCAGAAAAGCTTCCTGCAGGGCGACCTGCAGGCAACGTCGAATCCGTTTGATCTTGCCATCAACGGAGACGGTTTCTTTCAGGTGCGCCGGCCTGATGGAACACTTGCCTATACCCGTGACGGTGCCTTCAAGCTCTCGGGAGACGGGACGCTGGTGACGTCGCAGGGATACGTTATCGAACCCGGTGTCTCCATTAGCGGCGACGCGCAATCTCTCTCCATCAGCCGCGAAGGGGTCATCGAAGTGATCGAAAAAACAGGTGATGCGCCAATACGGGTTGCGCAGATCGAACTGGCAAAGTTCGTCAACGTTGCCGGTCTCAAGGCCATCGGGAACAATCTGTTCGTGGAAACGCCCGCAAGCGGTCCGCCGCTGGTTGGTGCAGCAGGCTCCGAGGGGTTCGGGGAGATTCACCAGGGCTATCTCGAAGCGTCCAACGTGGATGTGGTCGAAGAAATGGTGAGCATGATCGTCGCACAACGGGCGTACGAAATCAACTCCAAAACCATCAAGACGGTCGAAGACATGCTGCAGATGGCAAACAACCTCAAGCGTGGATAAGGAGACCGGCGGTGACGACGTGGATGCTTATCGGGCTTCTCGCATTCGGTGCAGGCGACGCCACGCGCAGCGTCGAGGAAGACGAGATCAAGAGTGTTGTCCAGCAATACGTGCAGAGTCGCCTTGGCTCATCCTCGCAGGAAGTGCGCGTGGAGTTTCGCAGCGTTCCTAATAGGATCCTCAATATCCCGAAGGATGCGCGACTGCATGTGGCAACCGAGTCGGTGCCCGATCTTCAGGGCAACGTCATTCTTCCGGTGGAAGTGGTGCATGCGGGCCGCGTCGTGCACACCTTCCTCGTCTCGCTCCGCGTGCGGACGTTCGGTCAGGTTCTGGTCGCTGCAGAGACGATGGGCAAGCATCAGCAGGGGTCGGCCATCCCGGTGGTGATCGAACAGCGTGAGACAACAACCCTGCCGCCGGACGTGCTGACCTCACCCGAACAGTTACAAGGGAAACGGACCAGGCAGTTCATTCGTCGCGGAGCGGTTCTGCGCCAAAGCATGTTTGAGAGCCAGCCGCTGATCCGCCAGGGGAGTGTTGTGACGCTCGTGGTGAAGATGGGTGCGGTGCTTGTCCGAACAGCTGCCATTGTGCGCGAGGATGGACTTGCTGGCGATCGTATTCGGGTGCAGAAGCTTGGTTCTCATGAGGTGTTCTCGGCTCGCGTCGTCGACGCAGAAACAGTCGAATTAACCAACGAACAGTAGAGGTGCAGTATGAAAGCGTTCATGATGATGAGTGTGGCATTGCTCTCTGCGGGGACGCTGGCAGCGCAGGATATGCGCAGCAATCTCAGTCGTTCACTCTTTGCCGACCAAAAAGCTAACCGTGTCGGCGATGCGGTCACTGTTCTCATAGTCGAAAACTCCAGCGCGGTGAACGACGCGAAGACGGCAACTGCGCGGGGCAGCGATCTTTCGCTCTCAGGCGATGTCTCGATCAGCGGAGGCACGAACAAAACGGTCGGCGCCGGCATCGGGACCGGCAACAAATTCAACGGCGAGGGCACGACGTCGAACCGCGGCTCGGTGCGGGCAAAAATCAGCGCGCACGTGGATTCCGTTCTCGCGAACGGCAATCTCGCCATCAGCGGCAGCCGCTCCATCACGATCAACGGCGAGGAGCAGAAGATTCTTCTTTCCGGGTTCGTTCGCCCGTCGGATATCATGGCGGATAACTCGGTTTACTCATTCAACATCGCAGACGCGACGATCGTGATACAGGGCGAAGGCAGCATCTCGAAGGTGCAGGAGCCGGGCTGGCTCACAAAGATTTTCCATTGGTTGTTCTGAGGAGGGCACCATGAACGTGCGGAAACTCATTCCCACTTTGCTGCTCACGGTCTTGGTTGTGTGCATGGCTCACTCGGCTGCGCGCATCAAAGACATTGCGTACCTGCAGGGCGTGAAGGGGAAGCAGCTCATCGGGTACGGGCTTGTTGTGGGATTGAACGGAACAGGCGACACGCAGCGCTCGACCTTCACGCTCCAGTCGGTTACGAGCATGCTAAAGCGTTTTGGCATCACCGTTCCGCAAGCGGATCTGCGGTTGCGCAACGTTGCCGCCGTTATGGTCACGGCCACCGTTCCGAGCTTTGCCAAAGAGGGGGGAGTTGTTGATGTGACGGTCTCCTCGATGGGCGATGCAACGAACCTGCAAGGCGGAACCCTTCTGATGACGCCGCTTTCGGGGATCGAAGGAGAAGTCTATGCGATGGCGCAGGGGCCGATTTCGGTGGGTGGCATGGGCGTGCGGCAGGGGGGCAACGAAGTGCGCCGCAATCATACGGCGGCAGGACGCATTCCCGGCGGCGCCATCCTCGAGAAATCCACCGGTGCCGATTGGAGCAAGGACTCGACGTTGTTCATTGTGCTCACGCAGGCGGACTTCACGACGGCAAGCAGAATTGCCGAGCAGGTGAATTCTAAATTCGGCAACACAATTGCACGCGCTAACGATGCTTCGACCGTCTCGCTGACCGTGCCCGAGGAAGTCCGCCGCAACGGCACGTTGGTGGATTTTATCTCGCAGGTCGAGTTGCTGGAAGTGACGCCGGATGTCGCTGCAAAAGTCGTCATCAACGAGAAGACAGGAACGATTGTGGTCGGGGGAGCGGTGACGCTGCTGCCGGTTGCTATCTCACACGGTGCATTGAACATCGACATCCAATCCACTCCTGTCGTCTCACAGCCAAACGCCTTCTCGCAGGGGCAAACCGTTGTGACGCAGTTGACGACGGTGTCGGCACAGGTGGATACGTCGGTGGTGGTTGCACTGGAGGGCGCCGCGACGGTGCAGGATGTTGCGAAAGCGTTGAACACATTGAAGGTGGGCGCGCGTGACATCATCGCCATCTTCCAGGCGCTGAAAGAAGCAGGAGCATTGAAAGCGGAACTGATTATTATCTGACATGACGCTCAACGGTGAACAATCCCTTCAGGTCAGTGCCACGCGGCCCAAGCTCGATGCGTCACAACGGCTGAAGCTTCAGAAGGCGGTTCGTGAGTTCGAATCCATTTTCGTGGGATACATGCTGAAAAGCATGAGGAACACTGTCGAAAAGGCCGATAATTCTACTGACAGCTTTGGCACCGATATGCTCGAGGGCCTGTTCGACGTTGAGCTGGCGAGGCACATCTCGCGCAACAGCAATCTGGGTCTGGCGGAAATGCTTTACCGGAAGATGACGGGCGAGTCGCTTGCAGAGGCACAACGGACGAACGCTGCAACACCTGTCCCGCCACCTGCCTCGGGGCGGCGAACGACGACAGTTCGGCCCAGCGCGCAGCAGGAGAACTCTCCGCTACCGCGTGAAGGGATGCCGAAAACATTTCGGGAGCGGCTGCGCCTGTACGATGGATACATTGCGGAAGCAGCAGGGCGCTTCGGCGTAAGGGATAGCCTGATCCGTGCTGTCATCGCGGCGGAGTCCGGTGCGCGCCCGGATGCACAATCGGCAAAAGAAGCAAAAGGGTTGATGCAGCTGATTGATTCAACGGCGCAAGCCATGGGCGTGCAGAACGTGTGGGATCCTCGAGAGAATATTCTCGGCGGTGCGAAGTATCTGAAACAGCTTCTCGAGCAGTTTGAAGGAGATGAACGTCTCGCACTTGCTTCGTACAACGCCGGACCCGCGGCTGTGCAGCGCCATGGCGGCATTCCGCCGTACCGCGAGACGCAGGAGTATGTCAGGCGCGTGTTGAACTTCGTCGAAATGATCGAACAAGAGGAGAACGATCATGAATAGCATCCACCATCTGGCTGAGGTGATGGCAACCGAAGCCGAGATCGCCGAAAAGCTGGTCGATGTCATTACCCAGCAGCAGCGGGCACTCGTCGCATGCGATACTGAAGCAGTTGTCGCGACAGTTGATCAACAGCAGGAGTTGATGATTCCGCTGGAAGGGTTGGAACACGAACGGGAACGTCTGACGCGAGAGCTCTGGCACACGGTCGCTCCGGAAGCCGCGGACGAGTCCCGGCCGGTCAACCTTTCTGCACTATTGAGCCGTCTCGAGAGGAACGATGCGGTGCGGCTATCGGACGTTAGCAGCAGGTTGCTTGCTGCCATCGAGAAGATGATGAAGTTGAATCAAGCCAATCAGTTTCTGATTGAACACTCGCGCAGATTTGTGCGGGAAACACTGCGCATTGTGACCAACGATTACGCACGATCGTTGGTTGATAGGACGATCTAAGAGGACATTATGCCGGGACTGTTCGGATTATTGGAGTTAGGGCGCCGCGGCATCGCCGCGCAAACTACGGCGATGAACGTGACGAGCCATAACATCGCGAATGCGAATGCAGCGGGCTACACGCGTCAGCGTGTAGATCTCGGGGCTACGCTGCCGCTGAAGAATGCTCAGGGCTTTCTGTTGGGGACGGGCGTTACCGTAGATGCCATCGAGCGTTTGCGTGATCGATTTGTCGACACGCAGTTCCGTCAGGCAAACAGCTCGCTCGGCTCTGCTTCGATGCGACACACCATCCTGAGCCAGATCGAGGCAGGGTTGGGCGAACCGTCCGAAAACGGACTGCAGGCCCTGCTCAGCGGCTTTTTCAATAGTTTTCAGGAGCTTGCGTCGCATCCCGAAGAAAGCGCACCGCGGCAGGCCGTGCTGCAGCAAGCCACGCGGCTCGTGTCGACCTTTAATCGCATCAGTGCGAGCTTCACAACGCAGCGCAACACCATTGCCGACGATGCCAGCAACAAGGTCCTTCGCATCAACGAGTTGACACGACAGATCGGAGAACTGAATCGCCAGATTGCAGTTGCACGCACATCGGGCGGCAACGTCCCCAGCGATTTGATGGATCAACGGGATCTGGCACTCGATCAACTCTCGCAGCTTACCTCGATTACCGCCTCGCTCGACAGCCAGGGGGTCATGATCGTTTCGATTGGCGGCGTGATGGTGGCGGGCAATGGAACGTCGGTGGCCCTTCAAAGTTCTCTCGCCAACGGCGTGTTCAAAGTGACTGCTCCGGGAGGCCAAGACGTGAACATCTCGGGCGGAGAATTAGGAAGCGCGATGGAGCTGTACAATACAACCATTCCCGCCTATATGACACAGCTCGACGACATGGCAAACGCGCTCATCGCACGCGTTAACGCTGTGCACGCGGCAGGCTACGGTCTGGGGAATCCACCCCCAACCGGCATCGACTTTTTCACCGGCAGCGGGGCTGCGGGAATTGCCATCAATACCCAGATCAGTTCCAACATCAATAACATTGCTGCTTCCAGCACGGGCGCCCCGGGCGACAACCGGACGGCCTTAGCTCTCTTCGGCATCAGCACCGAACAGATCATGAGCAACAACACGCAGACCCTCGCGCAGTACTATGGAAACTTCGTCAGCACCATCGGCTCGGCGGTGTCGTCAGCGGAAGGCACCGGCAGGGGCACGGAGCTTGTGCTGGCGCAGCTGAGCATGCAGCGTGAATCGGTCTCCGGCGTGTCGCTCGATGAAGAAATGACGAACATGATCAAATTCCAGCGTTCGTTTGAAGCAGCGGCTCGCGTCGTGCAGACCACCGACGAACTCATCCAAACCATTTTGAATATGGTGTAGCCATGCGCGTTACGGACAACATGTTTACCAGCAGTTTCTTGAGGAATGTGAATAACGCTCGCGCGCGCATGAGCCGGTTGCAGGATCAGATCTCCACCGGACGGCGTGTGCTCCAACCGTCGGACGATGCTGAGGTGGCCGAACGCATTCTTCGGCTGAAAAACACGATCGCCCGCAATGATCAGTTTCAGAAGAATGTCGCCGACGGGCAGGCAATGTTGCAGGCAACGGAACAGGCCCTCAGCCGCTTCACCGATCTTCTGATCGATGCAAAAGATATTGTGACGCGGGCGCGCAGTGGCGGCCGCACCTCCGAACTGAGGACGCTGGCCGACGAGCTTGACCGCCTGCTGACGGACGCGGTCCAAACGGCAAACACGCGATTCAATGGCAAGTACCTTTTTGGCGGGACGCAAACCACCGACCCGCCGTTTATTCTTGCACCGGACCGCTCGAATGTGACGGTCAATCCCAACGGCATTACCGGGACGATCGAGATACCGGTCAACGAAGGGGCATTGCAGGTAATCAACATTGACGGCCAGCAGGCGTTTCAGGGTGCGGCGATCTTTCAGGAGTTGATCGCTATCCGCGATGCGATGCGCGGCGGGACACCGCCGACCGCAGCGCAGCTCGATGCCGTTGACGGGTTCATGAAATACGTCTCCGGACAAACCGGAACCGCCGGGCATATGCTCACCTCGCTTGACATGCAAAACCAGGTGTTGCAGAAGCAGGCGGATCAACTCGCAGCGCTGCTTTCCGCTGATGAGGATACGGATTTTGCCGAAGCATCGCTGCTGCTCAAGAAGGAGGAGTTGATGCTGGACGCGGCATTGAGCGCGGCTGCGCGCCTGCTGCCGAGATCTCTCATGGATTTTTTGCAATAGCATGAACAGTCGATGGGATGCCGGGACAATACTCGGCCTGCTCCTGGGGTTCGCGGTTGTGTTCGGCTCCTTCGCACTCGAAGGAGGCACCATCGGCGCGCTCATTCTCGGTCCGGCGCTGCTGATTGTTTTTGGGGGAACGATTGCCGCAGCGATGATCGGGACTTCGATGCGTACCGTGGGCCGCATCGGGAGATTGATGTGGCTGGCAATGCGTCCGCCGCAGCAGGAAGTGCGGGGCACGATCAACTCCATTGTGCAGCTTGCAACGATTGCGCGGAAGGAAGGGTTGTTCGCTCTCGAAAAATATGTGGATTCGGCGCCGCATCCGTTTGTCCGGCGGCTGCTGCGTTTGCTCATTGACGGCATTGACCCGCACAGCCTCCGAAGCGTTGCGGAAACGGAACTGCATTACATGAGCGACCGGCATGAAAAGAATGCAATGCTGTTTCATAAGATGGGGGGCTACTCGCCCACGATGGGAATCATCGGAACAGTGATGGGATTGATAGCGACGCTGGCTGCTGCCGGTGCAGAGCCGGACATCCTGATACGGCATATTGCCAGCGCATTCATCGCGACACTCTGGGGAGTGCTTATGGCGAACATCGTCTGGCTGCCGCTGTATGATAAGCTCAGACGAATTCACGATGAAGAACACCATCACCTGGATGTTGCCCTCGAAGGCGTGCTCGGCATTCAGGCCGGCGAGGTGCCGAGCGTCATCAAAGCCAAACTGGAAGGCATGCTGCCCGCGACGCAGGAGGAACGACGATACACATGAGACGCACACGAACACGATATCAGAAGGGGACGGACGTCCATCAGAACACCGATCGGTGGCTGCTCACGTACGCCGACCTGATTACGTTGTTGTTAGGATTGTTTGTGATCTTGTATGCAATGTCGGAAGTGGACAGCACCCGGTATTCGCGCGTCGTGCAGGCGCTTGGAGGCTTGTTCGGAACCTCGATCGCCATTACACCGGTCGCCTTACCGCCGGAGAACACCAGCCCCGACCGTCTCGAGATCGAAAGCAAGATCCGCGGAGCGTTGTACGACGATATCCGCGCGGGGTTGGCCAGCCTCTCGCAAGACGAGCGCGGCGTCGTTGTTCATCTATCGGAAGAACTCCTGTTTGCCTCCGGAAGCGCCCAGCTCAAGCGTTCATCGCTCGGCAGCCTCGATTTGCTGGCCAGCGTGCTCAAAACGGTTCCAAATGAGATCCGCATCGAAGGACACACGGATAACGTGCCGATTGCAACAGCAACATTTCCCTCGAACTGGCACCTTTCTGTTGCGCGGGCTGTCAGCACCGGCGAATATATGATGCGGCGCCAGGGGCTGGACCCGGGCAAAGTGACGCTTGCCGGCTACGCGGATCAGAGACCGTTAGTCCCAAATACATCAATCGAAAACAGGGCAAAGAACCGTCGGGTGGATATTGTGGTCATTGCGCCGAAGGCAGCGGCGCTCGCTCAACAACAAAAGGAGAGATCATGAAGTGGTTTAATCGCCAATTTGGTGAGATCGAGTTCGAGCAGGAGAATGTGTACGAGTTTTCTGAAGGGCTGATCGGTTTCGAGCACTTGAAGCGGTTCATCATTCTGACCGATCCTGCATGCGAGCCGTTCCGCTGGCTCGTGTCGGTTGAGGATCAAGATATATCGTTCCCCATCCTCGATCCCAATGTGATTGTGGAAGACTATCGCATCGAACTGCCGAACAATAAGACGCATGTTGCCGTGGTGGCGGCGTTGAAGGATCCGGTCGAGCAGTCTACTATTAACCTGCGCAGCCCGATTCTCTTTGACACGGCACAGCGGACTGCCCGACAGGTTGTGCTGGAGCATGATTTCTATGCAATCCATCATCCTCTGGTGCAGCCGCTTGAATTTGCCGCAGAGGATCGCCAATGCTGATCCTTGCACGCAAAATCAATGAGGCGATCCAGATTGGTGATCACATTCGGATCAAGGTGCTCTCTATTTCGGAAAGCCAGGTGAAGCTCGGCATCGAGGCGCCGGAGTCGGTGAGGATTTATCGGGCGGAGATCTACGCAGCGATTCAGCAGCAAAACACGGAAGCGGCACAGACGCAGAAAAGCACGGCGGTGAAGGCAGCAAGCCTTCTCACCAAGCCGACGGAAAAATCGAATACGTGAGTGTTGGAGAAACGTCCTCATGTTTGTCATCATCGGATTCATTGTGGTCGTCGTTGGAGTTATCGGCGGCTTTGTCATTCACGGCGGTCCCATTGCAGTTCTTTTTCAGCCGGAGGAGTTTATGATCATCGGAGGAGCGGCAGTGGGGTCGCTGATGGTGCAGACGCCCATCGGGGTGCTGAAGAAACTCGCCGGCAGAATCGGCATGCTCTTCAAAGGGGATCCCTACACCAAGACGGAATACCTCAATCTTCTCAAGACGATGTTCGAGCTGTTCAACGCCGCGACACGGGAGGGCTTGATCGCCATCGAGGGGCACGTCGAAAAGCCCGAGTCGAGTTCGATCTTTTCGAAAAACAAGTTTCTCATCCAGCACACGCATGCCCTCCATTACTTTGCCGATACGATGAAGTTGCTGATGGGCGGCGGCGTTCCGCCGCACGATCTGGAAGCAATGCTGGAGACGGACATCGAGACGCATCACCACGAGTCGAGCGCAGCCAGCAGCATGATTCAGAAGGTAGCCGACGCGCTGCCGGGTCTCGGTATTGTTGCGGCCGTGCTCGGCATCGTCATCACGATGCAGGCAATCGAAGGTCCGCCGACGGAAATCGGCCAGAAGGTGGCTGCCGCCCTTGTCGGCACGTTTCTCGGTGTGCTGATGTGCTACGGCTTCATCGGCCCGATGGCCACGCATATTGATCTCTTGAGTCAATCGGAATCCCGCTATCTGGAGTGCATCAAGGCGGGGATTGTGGCATACGCGAAGGGCAATGCGCCGATGGTGGTGGTGGAGTTTGCCAGGCGCGTGATCGTGAACGACGTGCGCCCGTCGTTCGATGAGGTGGAGCAGGCCGTGCGCGCGATCAAGAACGGATAAGGCAAGCGCAGAGCAAAACCCATGGCGAAGACGGGTCACGAGGTTCCCATCATCATCAGGAAAAAAAAGCATGCCGCACATGGGCACCATGGCGGCGCGTGGAAAGTTGCGTACGCCGATTTCGTGACCGCCATGATGGCCCTGTTCATCGTCCTGTGGATCGTCGGACAGAGCAAGCAGGTCCGGCAGTATGTTGCAAACTACTTCAAAGACCCGGGCGCGTTTTTCGAAAACACCAAAGGCGGTGGCATGTTCGCCGGCAACAGCGTGCTGGCGACACAACAGACGATTGACGAAAACCTCCAGCGGGACAGCAAGCGGCTCGAACAGGTTGCGCAAACGATCAAGGAACAGGTGCAGAAAGACTCTTCGCTGGCGAAGCTGACACGTCAAATGGCCATAGAATTCACGGAAGAAGGCTTGCGCATCGAATTGTACGAGTCTGCAGAGAACGCATACTTCGATATCGGCACGGCGCGCTTGAAGCCGGAAGCTGTCGGTATCCTCACCGCCATCGCCCGAGAAGTGGGCAAGCTCCCGAACATGGTCGTGCTGGAAGGGCACACCGACAGCCGACCGTATTCGCGCCTCGACGGCTACACGAACTTCGAACTGAGCGCCGATCGTGCAAACGCTGCGCGGCGCCTCCTGATGACATCGGGCGTGCGGCCCGAGCAAATTTTGGAAGTGCGCGGCTACGCCGACCGGAAGCTGCGTGATCGCAATCGGCCGTTCGACGACTCGAACCGAAGAATCAGCATCCTTATCAAGTTTGAAGGGATTTCGTAGCATGAGCAAGACACCGCGGATTCTGCTCGTTGATGACGACGAGGTTCAGTTGCAGGTGATTGCCCACACGGTCCAGTCCTTTTCGGATTATGTGGTGTTGACGGCAACCAGTGGGCCGATGGCCATGCAGATTGCTGAGAAGCATCCGCCGGATGTTGTCGTCAGCGACTATTACATGCCGGAGGAGGATGGATTTACGCTGTGCAAGAAGATGAAGGCACACCCCGTTCTGCGCCGGGCCATGTTCATTATGCTTACCTCGGCCACGACGGTGGAACAGCGCATTCGCGGACTCGACATCGGGGCCGACGATTATCTGACGAAGCCGTTCAATACGGAAGAACTTCTCTCGCACATCCGTGCGGCATTGCGCATCAAGAGCCTCAACGATGAGCTGGAGGCGGACAGGCAAAAGCTCGCTCAGGTGTGCAAGGAGTTGGAAGATGATTTCATGGGCGTCATCGCGCTGCTGTCACACATTATCGGGCAGCGCGTGCCGAGCGCCTCGCTCCGCGCCGAGAGGGCCGCGGCAATGGCCCGCTGGATCGGCGGCCGACTCGGCATGACCGACGCCGAGCTGAAGACGCTGGAAATCGCCGCCAGACTGCACGAAATTGGAAAAGTGAATCTTCCCGATGAGCTTCTGAAGAAGCCGCTTGCGCAACTTACCGATATCGAGCGCACGGCGATGTCGCATTTCCCGCTCATGGGACAGCAGACGCTGATGGGCATTCCGCGCCTGCGCGAGGTGGGCATCTATATTCGCCATCAGATGGAGAACTTCGATGGAACGGGCGGCCCGGAGAAACTCCACCATGATCAGATTCCGCTGCCCTCCCGGATCCTGCGTGCCATCAACGTTGTCGAGGTCGAATCTACCCGGCCGAACATGACGCTGGAACAGCTCACCGCCACACTGAGCCGCCTGCGCGGCACGGTTCTCGATTCCCACGTTGTTCAGCTCATGATCGAGTATCTCGAAGCGATCGAGAACCCTTCATGGCGTGAGGGAAAGAGACAGGTGTCGGTGTACGACCTGAAAGTGGGAATGGTGATTGCGCACGATCTGACGACAGGGAACGGCACGAAACTTCTTTCCGAAAAATCTGTCATCTCCAGCTCTATCCTCGAGCGGATTCTTGCGCATCACCAGTACGACCCGATCCTGAACAATGTGTACGTGTACGAGAGTTTCTAGCTCGATCGTGCGGGCTTTGCCGGCGAGACGAACCGGCTGCCGCGAATAAAAAACCGCCACGGGTGATCCACCGCGCGTACGATCCCCACACGGCGTGAGCGCCCGATCCGATGCAATGCTCGCGCCGTCGAACCGGCAGCAATCCAGATTTTCTCCCCGCACAGGTCTGTTCCGTTTTCTTTCCGCCCGATGCCGAAAGCCTGACACAGGCGCGC
This sequence comes from Ignavibacteriales bacterium, assembly GCA_037441705.1. GTDB lineage: Bacteria > Bacteroidota > Ignavibacteria > UBA10030 > UBA6906 > CAADGV01. The sequence continues at coordinate 52,705 of JBBIRR010000001.1, read as the reverse complement.
CGGCCCGCTGCAGAGCAGTGCGAGGTCGCGCTCCGAGTTCAGCCGCAACCCGCGATTGCGCGCCATCGTTGCGATGCCGGCTACCGGCTCTGCCGCACGGAGGAGAATTGCATGCCCCACGCCTTGTCGTTCCGTCACAACGTTGCAGCAGTAGTGCATGCCGTAGATGAAGTACACGTACAGATGCCCGCCCTGCCAGAACATCACCTCGTTGCGCTCGGTCATTCCTTTGTACGCGTGGCTTGCCGGGTCTTGCTCTCCCAGGTATGCTTCCACTTCTACGATCTTTCCGACAAGGCGTTCACGACCATCATCGCGTACAAGATACATCCCTAACAACTGCCGCGCTACGCGCAGCGTAGGCTGAAGATAGAATGATCGAGGAAGCTTTCTCAGACGGAGGGGAGATGCAGGACGCCTCCTGTGATGCTTCGACGTTCTCATGGCGGACCTACGTTCCGCGGCAGATAGAATGCGTTGCATCGTTAGAACACGTTGTACGTCAAGCCGAGGGCGATCGTTTCCTTCACCTGCGTCCGCGGAAATGGCTCGATGTTCACAACCTGGACATTCACCATCGCCGCAATGTACTTGCTCACGGTGAATGTGAGCTTGGCGTCTGTTCGGATATCGAGGCGGTCGAATTTTCTGAACGGAGCGAAGATCTCGAGTTTCGACGTGAAGAGAACGTTTTCTGCGATCTTCCACTCAAGATCGGTGACCGATTCGGCGCCGCCTTCGACCTTCGATTTCTCCACCTCGCCCTGTGTTTCCGGATCATCTGTGTAGAGTGCGGCGAAGCGATCGGCAAAGGTTTCGCGCAACGCTGCACCGATCCGCGTCTTAAGCTCGGAGAGGGGCTGCCACCCGGCACCGACGCTCTGCGTGAGATAGGCCGGGTCGAAGAATTGCGACACCGGTGTGTTGATACCCGCCGCCGGCGAATCGTATTTGTACCCCTTCGCAAACTGCGTCTTGATCGTGACCGCAGCGTACGGGTTGACATACTGGTTCATCTTGAAGGTCAGGATAGACTCGACGTCGATGCGATCCTCCGTCTTCCGCAATCCCTTGTCACTGATGCGAGCTTGACCGAATGCAAACTTGTAGGTCGTTGCCCAAGTCGTCTTCTCTTCATCTTGCGCCGACTTTCCATCCAGCACAAGCGTCCACGAGAGAGCGTTATCGCCCCCTCCCGACCAGTTCGTGAACGAAATCTGACTGACGTTCAGTCCAGCGGTCATCGTGTGCTTCCATCCGTACGTTGCTGCGGTGTCGGACTGGCCAAACGCTGGAAGCCATGCGCAAAGCATAAGAGCGATCAATGCTTTCATAGCGATATTCAATTGGTTTGTGGGAACGTCCGTTGGCCCGAATCGGAGATCATCGGTCCAACGGATTTGTTGATGCGATGCTACCGTGCCCGAAGTGCGTCGCGGATTTCCGTCAAAAGGATTTCTTCTTTTGTCGGCGCGGGAGGGGCGGCGGGCTTCGCTTCCTCTTGCTTCTTCATCGCGTTGGCGGCTTTCACCACCAGGAACAGGGCCCACGCAGTGATCAAGAAAACGAACACCGCCTGGATGAACTTGCCGTACGCGATCGCGGCTTCACCGATGCTGACCGAGAGACCGCTGAAGTTGATACCGCCTGTCAGGATGCCGATGATTGGCATAAAGACATCGCCGACCAACGAGTTGACGATCGTTCCGAACGCTCCGCCGATGATGACGCCAACGGCAAGGTCGAGCACATTGCCTTTCATGGCGAACGCTTTGAATTCTTGCAGCATTGACATGGTGATGCTCCTTCGTTGTTTGTGAGAGAGGTGGAAGAAAACATGAAGCCCGCCCCGCCACCACGCGTGCGAGCACGGGCTTCATCGAGTGTGGATGGCTACACGATCATTTCGTTCTGAAGAATTCGATCCGGCGATTCTTCTGCCGTCCTTCGGCGGTCTTGTTATCTGCAATGGGGTTGTCCGGACCATAGCCCTTCGTCGTAATGCGCGCGGCGGCAATGCCCTTCTTGACCAGCCATGCCTTGACTGCGTCGGCGCGGCGCTGCGAGAGACGCAGGTTCGCTGCCCGGCTTCCGACGTTGTCCGTATAGCCCCGAATCTCGACCGTGATGTCCTTGTTCTGATCAAGCGTGTTGAATGCCTGCTCGAGAATCTCTTCCGACGAAGGCTCGATCGCTGCACTGCCTGTGCGGAAGACAATTCCTTCGAGAACAATCGCTTTACCGGCTTCGACCTTGATCTCTTTCTTCTTCGGCACATCGTCACTCGCGTCAAGCGGATTGGTCCTGTTGGCAACTTCTTGCCCGTCGTTGATCGTGCCGCCGTCGGTGTCGGCCTTCAGCGGATCGGTCCGGTATGTACTTACCTCCTCGCCATCGTTCAAGCCATCGCCATCGCTGTCCGCTTTCATCGGATCGGTGCGGTATCTGGTCACCTCGTCGCCGTCGTTCAGTCCGTCGGCATCGGTGTCGGCCTTCAGCGGGTCGGTTCGGTACTTGAGCGCTTCGTCGCCGTCGCTGAGCCCGTCGCCATCGCTATCGGCTTTGTTCGGATCGGTGCGGAAGGTGGTGATTTCTTCGCCATCCTTCAGGCCATCGCCGTCGGTGTCGGCCTTCAGCGGGTCGGTCTTGTACGTCGTGAACTCATCCCCGTCGTTCAGGCCATCGCCGTCGCTATCGGGATTGTTCTTGTCGGTGCCCAATTCCTTTTCCTGGCTGTTCGTCAAGCCGTCGTGATCGCGGTCGGCGCTTCCGCTCTCACTCACGACCGTCAGACCGGCAAGGAAACTCCAGTATGCATCATTCTTGCTTGCGTTGACCTGTGAGTTTTGGGTGATCGTATTGAGCTTGTCGCTGAAGGCGTAATTCAAGCCACCGCTGACCTCGAAGGAAGTATGATCATCAATCCGAATCTGAACGCCCGCCCCTCCGGGTGCGAAGGCCGACCAGCCGCTCTTCTTGACGTTCGGATCGGTGTTGCCGGGAACCTCCTCCATACGATAATGCACGGCACCAACACCGGCGTAGAGATAGGGATTCCATCCCGTAAAGGAGAAGGGGCTGAAGAGAAAGCGAACATCAATCGGCACTAACTCGCTGAGTGCGGTCGTGTTGTCTTGACTTCCCTCATAATTACCGACTCGATTCTTGCCTGCAAGCTTGCCCAAACCAATACCCAATTCTGCCTGCACGCCGTTGACAATGCCGTAGCGCATGAACGCACGAGCCAGAAAGCGACCTTCTCGGTCCGCAAGGTCATCAGTCTGACCAAGAATACTACCAAACCCGACCCCTCCTCCGAGTCCTATGTCTCTGTATTGTGCATGCGACGCGAACACAACCGCGAGCACAAGGACCATCGTACAGGAAACCGTAGAGAGTTTCATCGTCAGATCCTTTCGGTTGATGTGGGTAGATGTTGTGAGATTGTTGAAGATGAGAGCAGCGAGACATTTTCCAGAGAATAGCCAATCGCGCCTACCAGGCCGTACTAATCTACCGATTTTATCAGAGTACTGCAACGGAGTTCTTCGGACTGTCCAAATGCGCGCGGAATTCTCGAAAGGGCCGGTGGATCTACTTCAGTTCCTTCGAAAACGATTCGATGATGCGGTCGACTTCTTCGGCGGAGATGCCGCTGCCGTACACCGTGGAAGGTGTGGCGGCGGGCGGCCTGTGGGCGTCCTCCTTCTTCCATCCCGGCAGAACGGGATTGCCCGCCTTCATGATGATTCTTCTGTCGATCTCCTCCATCCATGAGCCGGACGGGGAGGCTGCCGGATGTTGAACCCCGGGCGAGGCAACACCCGCTTCCGGATTAATCGGGTTGGTTTCGAAGGCGAGACGTTTATAGTTGATGAGATGCTTTGCCGTGACGTTTTCCGAAATAATGGAGCCGCCCCACGTGCCGGGACCGAGTGTCATGGAAGGATCGAGGCCATTGGTGTAGCCGACGGCCCCAAGCGCCGCCTGCGTGTTGACGAGAATGCGAAACGCCGGCTTCTCCAATGCAAACTTCATGATGATGTCGCTGTCCTTTGAATGAATCACCATTGTGTGCCCGATCCCCCCAAACTCCAACAGCTCGATGCAGCGATGACATGCATCGCGCCAGCCATCTTCGGTGTAGAACGACAGCACCGGAGAGAGTTTTTCACGCGAGAGGGGATATTCACGTCCTACCCCTTGCAGCTCGGCAATCAGCACCGTCGTGTGCGAGGGAACCGTGATGCCGGCTTTCTGTGCGATCCAGACCGGCGACTTACCGACGATGTCGGGATTGATGGCGCCGCGCTCGCTGAACATGAGCCGGCCTAAGCGTTCCTTCTCGTCGCCCGCTACGAAGTACGCGCCGCGTCGCTTGAACTCTTCCACCACCTGATTCTTGATCGGCGCGTCACAAATCACCGACGCCTCGGTAGAGCACAGTGTGCCGTAGTCGAACTGCTTGCCCGACACGATATCTGCAACCGCTTTGCGAATGTTCGCCGTCCGCTCGATGAAGGCGGGCACGTTGCCCGAGCCGACGCCGTACGCTGGCTTGCCGGAGCTGTACGCCGCCTTTACCATCTGGTTGCTGCCGGTAGCGAGGATGACGGCGGTGAGTTTGTGGCGCATCAGCTCATTCGTTCCTTCGAGCGTCGGCGTGTGCAGACAGGCGATGAGATGCTTCGGCGCGCCGGCCTGCTCGGCCGCATCTCGCACGACGTTGATTGCCTCGACCGTGCAGCGCGCCGCTCTCGGATGCGGACTCGCCACGATGGCATTGCGGGCCTTCACTGAAATGATGGCCTTGAACATGACCGTTGAGGTCGGATTGGTTGAAGGAATCAGCGCCGCCACCACGCCCATCGGCTCGGCAATCTTGTACACTTTCTTCTGTTCATCCACTTCCACCACACCAACGGTCTTCAAGTCTTTGATGGACTCCCAGACGCGTCGCGTGGCGAACTCGTTCTTCTTCTGCTTGTCCTCCGGTTTCCCGAAACCGGTTTCGTCGCAGGCAAGGCGACCGAGCCGCGCCGCTTCAGCGTACCCGGCATCAGCCATCGCTTTGACAATCGTGTCCACCTGATGCTGGGAGTAATTTCTGAACTCCACCTGCGCTTCTTTAGCTTTCTGCAGGAGATCACGAACTTCCTGAATCGAGGCTAAGTCCTTGTCGAGAGCCATGACGATGGTCCTTCGGTAGTCTGCGTTTGCGAATTATGTGGTCACGAAAACAGCGTCGGCTGCTGCTGCACTCCCGGCGGCTTCAAATTGAAATGCCGATAGGCTAACGGGGTTGCCTCGCGGCCTCGCGGCGTGCGTTTGAGAAATCCCTCCTGAATCAAATACGGCTCGTACACTTCTTCGATGGTGCCGGCTTCCTCGCCGACGGCGACGGCAATCGTGTTGACGCCCACGGGTCCGCCGTTGTACTTTTCGATAAGACAGAGAAGTATCCGTTTATCCATTTCATCGAGGCCGTGCTCATCCACTTCGAGCGCCTTCAACGAGTACGCGGCGACTTCTTTGGAGATCGCCCCTTTGGCGTGAGCAAGCTTCGGCTCCGCCTGGGCAAAGTCGCGGCAGCGTCGCAGCAGACGGTTGGCGATGCGCGGCGTGCCGCGCGAGCGGCGGGCTATTTCCTCGGCACCATCCTCTGCGATGGTGACGTCGAGGATTCTGGCCGAGCGAAGAATGATTTTGTGCAATGTGGAGTGATCGTAGTAGTCCAATCTGTTCGTGATGCCAAAGCGGGCACGGAGGGGAGCCGTCAGCAAGCCGGCGCGGGTCGTCGCTCCGATGAGGGTGTATTTCGGCAGCGAGAGTTGGATGCTGCGGGCACTCGGCCCCGAATCGATCATGATGTCGAGACGGAAATCTTCCATCGCAGAGTAGAGGTATTCCTCCACCACGGGGTTGAGACGATGAATTTCATCAATGAACAACACGTCGCCTTCCTCGAGATTCGTGAGAAGACCTGCAAGATCTCCGGGCTTATCCAGCACAGGCCCCGAGGTAATGCGAAGCTTACTCCCCATCTGATTGGCGATGATGTGAGCCAGCGTCGTTTTGCCCAGGCCCGGCGGACCCGTCAGCAACACATGGTCGAGCGCTTCACCGCGTTTGCGCGCGGCGGCAATAAAGACCTTGAGATTGTCGGTGATCTTCTCCTGGCCGAAGAACTCGTCGAACGTCAGCGGGCGCAACGTCTGATCAAACTCCGCCTCAGACGCGAGGCGTTCGCCCGAGAGTTCAATGCGGTGTGAGGATGTGGAAGGGGCTTTTGCCATTTGCACCAATGTAAAACAGAGACGGTTGAAATACAACGGCTCTCGCCGCACGCATGGGTCGGCACAAACGAGATGAGCTGATGCTACTGTCCCGTCGCGTGCTTCAGGGCAGCTTTGATCAGTACCTCCACCGTCACGTCTTTTCCGTTTGTTTCCTGAATGGCCGCGCGCAGCGCCTTTTCCGCCGCCGTTCGGTTGAAGCCGAGCGAAGTAAGCGCAAGCAGCGCTTCGCTGCGAATGCCCGTCTGCGCAGGTGAGGAGGCCGGCGGAAGCGAACCGACCATCTCCATCTTGCCGATCTTCTCGCGCAGCTCAACGACAAGCCGTTCGGCAATTTTCTTGCCGATGCCGGGAATTCTCGTGAGGGCGATGGCATTCGCCTCGCTGATGAACGTTGTCAGGTCGGTGACGGAAATGCCGGAGAGGATACTCTGTGCCATCCTCGGCCCGATGCCCGAGACGGAGATGAGCAGCTTGAACATCCGACGCTCCTCATCCGTCGCAAAGCCGTAGAGTTGAAGCGCATCCTCACGTACGTGCAGATAGGTGAAAATCGTGACAGGAGCATTCACATCGCCGATCCGCTCGTAGGTGGAAAGAGGAATGCTCACGCTGTAGCCGACGCCATGAACGTCAATGAGCAGCTCGGTGGGAGACTTGGTGAGGAGCGTTCCGTGCAGAGAGGCGATCATACCCGCACGCGCTCCGGGTGGGACTCGACGTAGGACTTCCAGTCCTTGTGTTTGCGTGCCGGTGTCGTCATCCGCTGGGCATGACAGATGGCGACCGCAAGGGCGTCGGAGGTATCATGCAGCATTCGGGAAGCGGGAAGGCGAAGAAGCGACCTGACCATGAACTGTACCTGTTCCTTTGATGCTGCGCCGTTGCCGACAAGCGCACGCTTGACTTCACGCGGCGAATATTCGGTCGTCGGAATCTGCCGCTGGACGGCGGCGAGAATCGATACGCCGCGCGCATGCCCTAACTTCAACGCCGACTGGGCGTTCTTGCCATAGAATGCGGACTCGATGGCGAACTCATCGGGATGATATTGTGTGATGATGTGCTCAAGTGCCGAGTAGATGCGCTCGAGTCGCAGCGGCAATGCGGTGCTGCCGTTGTTGGCAATGCTGCCGCACGTTACTAGGTGCATCTCGTTCTTGCGCCGCGCGACGATGCCGTAGCCCGTCACAAGCGTTCCGGGATCAACGCCCAGCACCACGAGTTCCGCGGCCGCCTGGAGCTTTCTTGTGCCGGTGTGCGTCGTCGGCAGTTCAGCCCGGGCAGCCTCAGGACGCGTGGAGCGCCGCCATTTCTTTGTCATCAATTTCAAAATTCGAATAGAAATTCTGCACGTCGTCGTGCTCTTCGAGCGCTTCAAGCAGCTTCAGCGTCTGCTCAGCATCCTTGCCGGTGACGCGCACCGTGTTCTGCGCTACCATCTGAATGGCCGCGTTCTCGATGAGGATACCGCTGTCCTCAATGGCCTTCTTCACCGCCTCGAACGCCTGCGGCGTTGTCGTGATGGTGTAGGACGTGTCGTCGCTCTGCATGTCATCCGCGCCCGCCTCCAGAATGATGGCCAGTAAGTCGTCCTCACTGAGCGGTTTCGGCTGTCCCGCCTTCGGCACGATGATCTGTCCCTTTTTGTGGAACATCCACGCCACACTTCCTGCGGTGCCGAGGTTGCCGTTGTTGCGCGAGAAGAGATGGCGCAACTCCGAGACCGTGCGCGTACTGTTATCGGTGACGCATTCGACCAGAATGGCTACGCCGCCGGGGCCGTAGCCTTCATACGTCACTTCCTCGTATGCCGTGCCGGGAAGTTCGCCCGTCCCCTTCTGAATCGCCCGCTTGATATTGTCTGCAGGCATGTTGGCGGCTTTTGCGTTCTGAATGGCGAGTCTCAGCCGCGGGTTGCCGTCCGGGTTGCCGCCGCCGTCGCGCGCGGCAATCGTGATTTCTTTGATGAGGCGTGTGAACATGCGGCCGCGGGCAGCATCGGTTGCTGCTTTCTTCCGCTTGATCGTTGCCCATTTTGAATGACCTGACATCGTTGTTCTCCTTCAGTGATACATGCGTATTGAGAAGCGACGCTGTTCCGTCAGCGAAGATCTTTGATTTTCAACTGCGGAACGGCCTCGCGCCGTCCGTTTCCGCCGTTGTGCGCGGCAAAGTCATTCTCCTCTACCGAGAATACGCATTCGATGTCGTTTCGGCCGGGTGTCAGCCGGGGCAGGAGATGCCCGAGGTTGAACCCGATTGCATCAATCACGTGATTGTTCTGCTTTACCTTGAAGCGAAGATGATTCTTTCCCACAATCCGAGCAGGACCGGCGAGTTCAAGGTTGCGAGCGAGAAACACGGGCCGCATGTTTCCGGGACCGAATGGAGCGAACTCGTTCAGCAAGCGAACGAAACGAGGCGTGATTTCCGAAAAGGAGATTTCTGTGTCGATCCGGATCTCCGGCACTTTCAACTCGTCGCTCATCATTTCCTTGACGGCGTTCTTGAACGCTTCCTTGAACTCATCCAACTTTGCCAGCTCGACAGTAACGCCGGCGGCATACTTGTGACCGCCAAACTGCAGGATGGTCTCCTCGCATCGCTTCAGGGCGTCGTAGATGTTGAAGCCCGAGATGCTGCGCGCCGATCCCTTCGCCACGCCGTCAACGGTGGCCATCATGATCGCGGGTTTGTAATACTTCTCGACCATGCGGGAGGCGACGATGCCGATGACGCCGGGATGCCAATGGTCCTGATGAAGTACAAGTGCCGCTTCGGCTTCAACGTCGTCGCACTCGCTTTCGACGAGCATCTGTGCTTCCTCAAAAGTATCCCCGTCGATTTTCCGGCGATGCTGATTCTCCTCTTCGAGGATCTTTGCCAGGCGTTGCGCTTCGCCGATATCCTGGCAGGTGAGGAGTTGTACGGCGCGCATGGCATCACCCAATCTTCCCACCGCATTGATACGCGGGGCAAGACCGAAAACGATCTGGCCGGTGTGAATCTGGCCGACCTTGAACCCTGCGGATTCGATCAGGGCTTTGATGCCCGGCCGCGGATTGGCGTTGATGTTCTGCAGCCCGAGCTTGACGAGCACGCGATTTTCGCCTGTCAGGGGAACGATATCGGCGGTGCTGGCAAGCGTGACGAAGTCGAGATACGAAAGGAGGGAAGCCTCACGCCCGACGCGTTGTGCGATGGCTTGAAGAAGTTTGAAGCCCACGCCGCAGCCGCAGAGGTGCTTGAACGGATACGCGTCGCCCGGTTTGATGGGGTCGAGCACGGCGTATGCATTGGGAATGGTATCGCCCGCTTCGTGATGGTCGCAGATGATGACATCCAGCCCGCGGCTGTTGGCATACTCCACCTGCTCGATGGCCGTGATGCCGCAGTCAACCGACACAAAAAGAGACACGCCCTTGGCTACCGCGCGGTCGATTCCCGTTCGGGAGATGCCGTATCCCTCTTTGATGCGATCGGGGATGTAATACTCGATATCGGCGCCGAGATCTTTCAGAAACAGATACAGCATGGAGGTGCCGTTGGTTCCATCCACATCGTAGTCGCCGAAGACAAGAATCCGTTGGTTGTTGGTCAGTGCCTCGATAACGCGCGTTGAGGCGCGCTCGACGCCGTCCATCAACATCGGGTCGTGCAGAAGCTCCAGCGTGGGTCGAAAATAGGACTTCGCCTTTTCGTAGGTGTCGATGCCGCGCAAGACCAACACCCGTGCAACGGGTTCAGGGACGTTGATCTCTTTTGAAAGACGGGCGACGGTTTCCGGGTTAGGTGGTGGTGCAAGTGTCCATCGGTTCTCACGGGTGGTCATGGTGTTGGACGCTCCATCACAAAAGGACACTGCAAGGTCTGTAAGCCGAATTCTGTCTTTCCGCCCGAAAGCGGAGAGGCAACCATTCCTCTGGGTCCGTCGTTGCCGGCGGACTCAAGCGATCTACCCGAGAGTTGCGCATCGTTCTCCGATGACGTCCTGCGGAGAAACGACGCGTCGAAGCGAGCCACTTCATGCTCTCTACGCGATCTTGCTCCAGGTGGGGTTTGTCGTGTGACGCCGGTGGCGCCATCCCTCATCGGGACCATCATCATTACTGATGATGCGGTGAGCTCTTACCTCGCCTTTTCACCCTTATCCGCCAGGAGGCGGACGGTATGTTTTCTGTGACACTTTCCGTGTTTGAGGGCTTACGCCGTCAAACCCCCGGCTGTTCGCCGGGCACCTTGCTCTGCGGAGTTCGGACTTTCCTCATGGCGCTTGAAGCGCCACGCGGTTGCCCGACCTTGCAGTGTATGTTATTGGTTTAGTTAGTTCAGAAACTCGTCTGCGGTACCATGGCGGTCGTGCTCTGGGCGATTTCTTCCGAGATGATGATGCGACCGCACCGTTCGCATGTATACAGCCGCTTGTTCTGCTTCAGCTCCAGTATTTTCTGCGGAGGAACAGCAGTATGGCACCCGCCGCAGGCGCCGCGGCGGATCGGAACAACTGCCCGCCCGTTCTTCGCCTTCCGGATGCGCTCGTACATCGCGAGATCCTGTTTGCTGATCCGGACAACCGTTTTCTCACGCTCGTGCCGGAATTTCAGCTCTTCCTCCTCCGTTGCTTTGGAGACCTCAGCCAGCTCGGCTTTCTTTTCTTCAAGAAGCTGTTGTGCTTCTTCCAATTCTTTTCTTGTTGTTTCAATGTCCGTTCGTGCGATCGTCCCTTTATTTTCGAGAGCGGCCATCTCCTTCTCCAGTTTTGCGATGGTCTCCGCCGCCTGATCCATTTCTTTTGTCAGGGCATCGTACTCCCGGTTGTTGCGTACCTGGTACTGCTGCGCTTTGTACTTTTCGATTTTTTCCTTGAGGGAGATGATTTCGGAATCGGCGTTGTCTCGTTGCGAGAACGCCTGACGCATGGTGCTTTCCAACTCCGAAAGCTTCTGCTTGAGTGTCGAAATCTTCTCCTCCAGGGTTCGGACTTCGTGAGGAAGATCGCCCTTCATCTCCTCGATCTCGTCCAAATTGTTGTCAATGAGCTGCAGAGTGTACAACGTGCGAAGCTTGGTCTCCAATTCCATCTCCCATGAGTATTACAAATAGCGTACGGGGTTCGTCGGCGTTTGCGCTGCAAACACCGCGATCCTCTCGTCCTGTTTTTTCAACTCGTCTTGCAGGTAGCGCACAACCGTCCGGACGACGGGGTGTTCGGTTTCAAAATGGCCCGCGTCGACCAGCGTAATTTTGCCCGCGGCATGGTGAAAGTCATGGTATTTCACGTCGGCTGTGATGAATGCGTCGGCGTTCTGGGCAATCGCCACATCGGTCAAGTCCGAGCCGCTGCCGCCGCATGCCGCAACTCGCCGAATCGGATGCCTGGCGCCGGCACAATAGCGGAGCGCTCCCGAGTGCAGCCGCGTTTTCACCAATTTCAGAAATGGCCCGAGCGCCAACGGGCGCGCCAGCTCGCCGATGATGCCCATGCCGTAACTTCCGTGTACGTTCTCCAGCGGATACACGTCGTAGGCGACTTCTTCGTACGGATGCGCTGCCTTGAGTGCTGCGATCACGCGCGGGACGTTCCAACGCTCCGCTATCATCTCCAACCGTGTTTCCGCCACAAACTCTAACTTCTCTTTTACGCCTACCGCCGGGCGGGCATGGACGTTTCCTCGAAACGATCCTGTTCCCGGCATCGAGAACGAACAGTGATCATAATTGCCGATTACGCCGGCTCCAGCCTCGGCCATGGCGTTGCGTACCCGCTCGACGTGTGTTTCGGGCACGAACGTGACAATTTTTCTCTGGACCTGATACGGCTTGTGCAGGAACTCGACGTTCCGCAAGCCGAGCGCGTCGGCCAGAGCAAAGCTCGTTCCTCCGCGTGTGAAATCCAGGTTCGTATGCGCCGAGAGCAGACTGATGTTGTTCTTGAGAAGCGTCTGCACGCATCGGCCAACCTCATCCTCCACGTTAATTGTTCGCGGAGGCCGAAACAGTAGCGGATGATGACTGACAATCAGATCCGCCTTCTTTCTCGCGGCCTCAGCAACTACCGCCTCTGTTACATCCAAACACACGCAGATGCGGGAAACGGTGCGTCGAGCATCACCCACCTGCAAGCCCACGTTGTCCCGTTCCCACGCCACCTCATGAGGTGCCCATGCCGTCAGCAGGTTGAGCACGTCACGCACGGTCACGGTGCACGCCCCCGACGACAAAAAAAGTGTCCCGCTTCTTGGGCGGGACACTTTTCTCTAACTTTCTAACGTTGCAAGGTACGTTTGCGGAGCGGATGCTTTTGCTCGCATCATGACACGCGGTTCTCACAGCTGGTCTCTAATGGTCATTTTTCTATTTCAATATAGAGATTGATCGGCGGAGATGCAAGTGCCCGTCGTATCTCATCCTACGCCAAAGTCCATCCGTTCGAAGTTGATGTCGCGGAGCTTCGTGATTTCTTTTTCCACCAGCGCGATGTTATTGTCAAGGGCCTGCACAAGTTTCTTTTCGTGGGGTGGCAGTTGCTGACGTAAGAGAATATCCGTTGAGATTTTGATGGCGGCAAGGGGGTTGTTGAATTCGTGACAGACGGTGACGACCAGCTCCTTGATCGCGTCCGTCCGCTTCTTCGCGATCAGCTCGGCCTTCTGCTGCATCGCGATCTTGCGCTTGAGCGAGACACGCTCGAGAATGTTGAGGATCGTACGCGGCAAGACGGACTCCACGGCCTCGTCCTTGATCATGTAATCCTCCACCCCAAACCTCATGACTTCGATTGCGAGCTTGAAATCCTTATTCGACGTCAGAAAGATGATGGGAATGTCGATGCCCTGCTCGCGGATGGCCTTGGTGACTTCGAGGCCGTTCGCCTCCGGCAAATAGTAGTCGATGATGGCCAGATGCAGCGATGGATTGTTCTTGAGTTCTTCGATGGCGGCCGCGCCGTCCTGTTTCCATACAACATTGAAGCGCTTTCCCTGGAAACGGGAAAGATGGTGTTGAGCCACCGCCATGTAACTGGTATCGTTGTCGACAAACAGGAGGTTAATAACGTCGGGAGTTTCCATGCGTGTGGGGTCAGAAATCTTCTTAGTAAGTATAGTACAAGTTGGAGAGACTTGCAACGTGTTTGATGTGCCGGTCATGGCCAGGCACTGCAACACAGCGGAGGAGAAATGATGTAAGAGATATGTCGTACGGCGGGGAAGACCTCTCGCTCTCTGTGCTTTGCGTTGTTGATTTTCGTGGTTTCTTTGACTATCATCATCCGTGTTCGCTTCCACTTTCTCGCTCCGAGCTACAGCGGATGAGCCTTAGATAAGCTTTGGGGGTTTCTTGCATGTCTCAAAAAGGAAAAATCCTTGTTGTTGATGACGAAGACGCTTTGCGTACGGTCCTGAGTGCCGAACTCAGCGGTGAAGGCTACGATGTCGGAACAGCAGCGGATGGAGTGGAGGCTGTTGCCATGTTGCAGAAAGCGCGGTACCAGCTGGTCCTCCTTGATATCAAGATGCCGAACATGAACGGCTTCGAGGTGTTGAAGGTGATTAAGGACAAACACCCCGGGACGAAGGTGATCATGCTGACCGGCTTTGCCGACCTGAAGAACGCCATTGAATCGAAGAAGCTGGGTGCGGAAGATTTCGTGAGCAAGCCGTACGACCTGGTGGACCTGCTGACGACCATTGAACGAGTGATGGGCGAGTAGCTCCGTGAAGCGGTACCATGGCAAAAAAGTACAACCTTCTCATCGTTGACGACGAAGAGGATCTCCGTACCCTCCTCGAAGGCGAGCTTGGTGCATCCGGGGAATTCAACGTCGATACCGCTGCCGACGGCAGCCAGGCGATCAACAGCATCCAGCAAAAAGTCTACGACGTCATCCTCCTCGATATCCGCATGCCGCGCGTAAGCGGCATGGAAGTTCTCGAATTCGTCCACGAATACTCTCCCACCACGCAGGTCATCATCCTGACCAATTACGCCGATATCAAGGTTGCCATTCAGACGATCAAGATGGGTGCGTACGATTTTCTCGCCAAGCCGTACGACATCGACGAGTTGTTCAACACCATCCACCGGGCCATCGAGCGGAAGGAGCTGTTCATTGACAACAAGTTGATGAAGAACGAACTCTCGCGCAAAGGGGCCAGCACCGAGATGGTGGGACAAAGTCCCGCGTTCCTGCGCATGGTCGAGAGTGCCGAACGCTTCGCCCGAAGTGATTCGTTCGTTCTGATTCAGGGCGCGAGCGGAACGGGAAAGGAGCTTGTGGCGCATCTCATTCATCGCAAAAGCCCCCGCAACAACCGCCCCTTTGTTGCCGTGAACTGCGCGTCGATTCCTGATGCATTGCTGGAGACGGAGTTGTTCGGCCACGAGAAGGGCGCGTTCACGCACGCCTATAGTACCAAACAGGGGTTGGTGGAGGTCGCCAACGGCGGCACACTTTTTCTTGACGAGGTAGGGGACATCAGTCCCGGCATCCAGCCCAAATTGCTGCGCTTTCTGGAAAGCGGCGAGTTTCGACGGGTGGGCGGCACAAACGTGCTGCGCGTGGATGTCCGCGTCGTGAGCGCGTCCAACAAAGACTTGCGCGAAGAGGTTGCGGCAGGACGCTTCCGCGAGGACTTGCTTTATCGCCTCAACGTCGTGACACTGCGAGTCCCTCCGCTGCGCGAACGGAAGGAGGACATTCCCATTCTTGCCGAACACTTCTTGCAGCGCAAGAGTAAGGGGAAAACTCCCAAAAAGCTCTCTGCGGCCGCACTCGACGTGTTGATGGCGCATGACTTCCCGGGCAACGTTCGGGAGTTGGAACATATCCTCGAGGGCGCGATCATCCTGTCGTCGGGCGACACCATCGAGCCGGCCGACCTCTCCATTCATCGCGCGGAGAAGACCTTCGCTGCATTCACAAGCGATGGATTGCCTGCCCCGCCCTTCAACGATAACCTTTCCCTTGAACAGCTCGAGCGCATTCACATCGAGCGCATGCTGCACAAGTACAACTTCAACCGCGGCAAGACCGCCGAAGCCCTCGGCATCTCAAAGAAGACCCTTTATCTTAAGATCAAGCAGTACGGTTTCAAGGTGGATGATCGACCGCGAAACCCGATCGGCTGAGCCATTCTCCTTCTCGAACTCCCGGAAGTGTAACTTTTTTTTGCTTGAGTCGTCTAACAAGGTGACCAGTACCACATACATCTCTCCTACAGAAGCCGATGGGGTCTGACCAACTCCGTCGGCTTCTCCTTTGTTGGCCTCCATGTTGAACAACAGTCGGTTGATTTTGCAGGCGAAAATCCTTTCCTTTTATCGCAAATCAAGGAGTCTGCGCCCTGTGTTGCTTTTTGTAAACAGGGCTTTTTTCCATTCTTAGCCCTCTGAGGAGTTCATGCCTGCCAAGTTCCAGGGAGTCGATTACATGAACGTGGACAGTCTTCTGACCGAAGAAGAAATTCTCGTCCGCAACACCGTCCGCGAATTTGTGGAGGACAACGTTATCCCCATCATCGAGAAGCATGCGCGAGAAGGAACGTATCCGATGCATCTCATTCCGAAGATGGCGGAGCTTGGGTTGTTCGGTGCGACTCTTCCTGCCAAATACGGCTGTGCGGAAATGAACAACGTTGCCTACGGGTTGGTGATGCAGGAACTCGAGCGCGGCGACAGCGGCGTCCGAAGCTTTGCCTCTGTGCAAAGCGCGTTGGTGATGTATCCCATCTATGCTTATGGCTCGGAGCAGCAAAAGGAGTACTGGCTTCCACGACTGGCACGAGGCGAGGCCATCGGATGCTTCGGGTTGACCGAACCGGACTATGGTTCCAATCCCGCAGGCATGATTACGCGCGCGACCGAAACTCGTGACGGCTACATCCTCAACGGCGCCAAGATGTGGATCACCAACGGAACGCTGGCGGATGTTGCCGTCGTGTGGGCGAAATTGAACGGTGTCGTCAACGGCTTTTTGGTTGAGAAGGGGACCAAAGGCTTCAGCGCACCGGAGATGAAAGGCAAACACTCATTGCGGGCGTCGGTGACATCGGAGTTGATTTTTCAGGATGTGCACATCCCCAGGGAAAACCGGTTGCCCGGAGGCGAAGGTTTGAAACTGCCGCTGAGTTGCTTGACGCAGGCGCGCTATGGCATTGCCTGGGGAGCCATCGGCGCGGCGATGGCGTGCTACGAAAGTGCGCTGAACTATGCCAAGACGCGTATCCAATTCGATCGGCCGATTGCCTCGTTCCAGTTAACGCAGGAGAAGCTTGTCAACATGCTCACGGAAATAACGAAGGCGCAGCTGCTGTGTGTACACCTGGGGAGATTGAAGGATCAAGGCAAGGCACGCTTCCAGCAGATTTCCTTTGCGAAGCGCAACAACGTGTATCATGCGCTGCAGATTGCCCGCGAAGCGCGCAGCATTCTCGGCGCCAACGGCATCCTCGACGAATATCCGGTGATGCGTCACGCGGCAAACCTCGAATCCGTCATCACCTACGAAGGTACGCACGAGATGCATACGTTGATTGTTGGAGAAGACATAACGGGAATTCCTGCGTTTGTATGATTGCTGTCTACAACGAAAGAGAACGTGAAATCTAAAGTCCTTTTAGAAGCGCTCACCTACGACGATGTTCTTCTGGTGCCTGCAAAGTCCAGCGTTCTGCCGCGGGAAGTGGATGTGCGCACTAAACTTACCCGCAACATTGCTCTGAATGTTCCGCTCATCAGCGCAGCAATGGATACCGTTACCGAAAGCGAAATGGCCGTGGCCATGGCGCGCGAGGGCGGCATCGGCATCCTCCACAAGAACATGACGATCGCTCGGCAGGTGAAGGAAGTCCTGCGGGTCAAGCGTTCGGAAAGCGGCATGATCCTCGAACCGGTCACCGTGCGTCCCAACCAGAAGGTGCGCGATGTCCTCCACCTGATGCGCACGTACAGTATCTCCGGCATTCCCGTCGTGGACAAGACGAACCGGCTCATCGGTATCATCACCAACCGTGACCTGAGGTTTGAGCCTGACGAGGATGCGCTCGTGGAAGAGATCATGACCAAGGAGAATCTCATTACCGCCCCTGTGGGAACGACGCTCGTGCAGGCGGAACGGCTTCTCCAAAAACACAAAGTCGAGAAGCTGCCCGTTGTCGACAAGGCCGGCGTGCTCAAAGGGTTGATTACGTTCAAAGACATCTTGAAGCGAAAGAAGCATCCGAACGCATGCAAGGATCACCACGGCAGACTTCGTGTCGGTGCCGCAGTCGGTATTACGGCCGATACGATCGAACGCGTTGAAGAGCTTGTGAAAGCGGATGTGGATGTTGTTGTTGTCGATACGGCGCACGGGCACTCACGCGGCGTTCTGGATATGGTGCGCCGGATTCGCAAGCGCTTCCCGGACCTTGACCTGATTGCCGGTAACGTCGGCACGGCGGAAGCCACCCGCGATATGATCCGCGCCGGCGCCGATGCGGTAAAAGTGGGGATCGGACCCGGCTCCATCTGTACCACCAGAGTGGTTGCCGGAGTCGGCATTCCTCAGGTCACCGCCGTGATGCAATGCAGCAAGGCGGCAGAGCGCAGCGGCGTGCCCATCATTGCCGATGGCGGCATCAAACAAACCGGCGACATTGCCAAAGCCATTGCGGCCGGGGCGGACAGTGTGATGATCGGCGGATTATTTGCCGGCGTTGATGAATCTCCCGGCGAGAAGGTGCTCTACGAAGGGCGCAGTTACAAAGTGTACCGAGGCATGGGGTCGCTTGGCGCAATGCGGGAAGGAAGCAAGGATCGTTACTTCCAGGATGCCGAAGATGATTTGCAGAAGCTTGTGCCGGAGGGGATTGAAGGACGCGTACCGTATAAGGGACCGCTGGGCGATACCGTCTACCAAATGATCGGTGGGCTGCGGGCGGCCATGGGCTACTGTGGATGCCCGACGATCGCCGCGATGAAGAAGAACGCACGGTTCGTCCGCATGACCGACGCAGGACTGCGCGAGAGCCACCCGCATGATGTCGCCATCACGAAAGAAGCTCCCAATTATCATCTCTGAGCGCCGCACCGCATGACACGAGACCGTATCGCACGTGTACAGCACGAGTTGCAGAAGCGGGGGCTGGACGGCATGCTTGTTTCTTCTCTTCACGCCATTCGCTATTTGACCGGATTCACCGGGACGCACGCGTTGCTTCTTCTTTCCTCCTCAACATCCACGCTGTTGACTGACAGCCGCTACGCGCAGCAAGCGAAGATGGAAGCGCGCGGCTGCAAACGCGTCATCGTTACGCGCAACGGGCTGTACGAAGAAGCATCCCGCCGGAGAATGCTCGACAAGCTCGCGCGCGTCGGATTTGAAGCCCAGCACGTCTCCTACGCACAGTACCGCATGCTGCGCACGCTCTTTCCCGGCGTGTCATTCGCTTCTACGCGCGAGCTGGTCGAGGACGTGATGGTGGTGAAGGATGAAGAAGAAATCAACAACCTTCGGCGTGCCGCACACATTTCCGACCGCGTCTTCGAAAAGATCCTCGACATCATTCGACCGGGAATAACGGAACTGGAGGTTGCAGCCGAGATCTCCTATCTGCACAGGACGATGGGTGCCGAGCGGGACGCGTTCGATACGATTGTCGCCAGCGGCACACGCAGCGCGTTGCCTCACGCCCGCGCAAGCCTCAAACGCGTCCGCAACGGAGAATTGGTGACGCTGGACTTCGGCTGTGTGGTCAATGGGTACAATTCCGACATCACCCGCACGATCGCCGTCGGCAGGCCGGTGCGGCGTGCGCGGCGGATGTACGAGGCCGTCCGGGCAGCGCAACAGGAGGCTCTTGAATCCGCGCGGGGTGGGATGCTGGCGCGGGACCTTGATGCCGTGGCCCGTTTGCGCATCGCGCGTGCGGGCTTTGGAAAACTCTTTCACCACTCGCTCGGTCACGGCTTGGGCTTACATGTGCATGAGCGGCCGCGCGTCTCCCGTCTCAGCAAGGAACGTCTCATGGCCGGAAGCGTCATCACCATCGAACCGGGCATCTACCTGCCGGACTTCGGCGGCGTACGTATCGAGGACGACGTGGTGCTGCGCGAAAACGGCTGCGAGGTCTTGAACAGCGCGCCGAAGGACTTCATTGTGGTGTAGATTCCGATCGAAACGACCATGATCGAGGACATCACAGCCCCGTTCAAAACGCCCTCGGAGATCATCGAACAACGCCGCGTGCTCGTGATCGCGTACTATTTTCCCCCGATGGGCTTGAGCGGTGTGCAGCGAACGTTGAAGTTCGTCAAGTATCTGCCGCAGTTCGGCTGGAAGCCGACCGTGCTGACCGTCGAGCCGCGCGGTTACTTTGCGCACGACGAGTCATTGCTCGACGAACTCTCCGGCCGCGATGTGGCCATCGTCCGCACCAATGCAGCAGGCCCGGGCAGGGTCTTCGCGAAGAAACGCGATGTTCGCCTCCCCTCCGAGTTCTGGCGCAAGATGCTGAGCCGCATCAGCGATACATTCTTCATTCCCGACAACAAGATCGGCTGGAAACGGACCGCGGTCCGAACCGCGGCTGCGCTCCATCGTTCGACGCCGTTCGACGTCATCTTTGCTACGGCCCCGCCCTTCACCGATTTCCTCGTCGGCGCTGAACTGCGCAAGCGCCTGCGGCGGCCGGTTGTGTTCGACTATCGCGATCCGTGGGTGGAATATCCACACAAATTCTATCCCACGCCGCTGCACAAGCTGCGGAACATCCAGCTTGAGCGGAGGGCACTGAAGATGAGCAGCTTTATCGTTACGACGAATCGGCGCGTGAAGGAACTCCTCATCAAGCGGCATGGCTTCCTGAGCTATCACGACATCAGGATTATTCCGCAGGGTTTTGACCCGGAGGATTTCCATCCCTCCGCTGCCGCAGCAATGGACGGCGTGATTCCGCGGAGCGGAAAGATGCGGATTACCTACGCGGGTGTGTTTTGGGAAGATCGCGTGCCGACGTATTTTCTTCACGCGCTCCACACCCTCTTTCAGGAGCGGCCTGCCTTGCGCGACAAGATCGAGGCACTGTTCATCGGGAAGTTTCGTGCCGAGAACAAGAAGCTTGTGCAGAAACTCGGACTGCAGGATGCGGTCATCATCGTGGACTACCTGCCGCACCGCCAGTGTGTCAACAATCTTCTTGCCTCCGATGTGTTGTGGATGATCGTCGGAGACGATGTGGGTTCGCCGGGCAAAGTGTACGAGTACATCGGCGCACGCAAGCCGATTCTGGGATGCGTGCCCGACGGCTTCTTGAAACAGACCATCCTCGAAGCCGGCGGACGGGTAACACCGCCGAAGGATATCGTCGGCATCAAACGCGCCCTTGAAGAATTTTACAACGAGTATCAGGCGGGATCACTTGCGGGCCCGCCTCCTGCCGTGGTGGAAAAATATAATCGTGTGAAGCTGACCGGTGAATTAGTTCGAGTGTTTGAATCCTTGCTGGCCGTGTGATGATATGGTCATTTCTCTGAAGCGGATTCACAAAGGTCTGCGCGGCGCGGCGGGCGCGCTGCTCCACGGCTATCCGTTCCGGTTCGACTATACGAAGAAGGAATTGATTGATGTCGCTTTTGCGGGCCTCCCGTACAAGCCCGCCTCGTTCGCCGACCTGGGTGGGGTGTGGGGGATTGATGGCGCGTACACATTTTACATTCTACGACACTATCCTGTACGGCGGGCTGTGCTGGTGGATACCGACTTCACCGAACGCGTACGCGAAAACCAGCAACGATTTGACAGGCTTCTCCTGCTGGAGGGTGATTTTGGTGATCGAAAAACCGTCGAGCGCATCGGTCCAACGGATGCCGTTCTGTTGTTCGACGTCCTTCTGCATCAGGTGAAACCCGATTGGGATGAGATTCTCGAAATGTATGCGGCGCAGACCCGATGCTTCGTGATCTACAACCAACAATTCATTGCCGGGGAAAACACCGTGCGCCTTCCCGCGCTGGGAAAAGAGCAGTATTTCGCATACGTGCCAATGGACCCAAAGAGTCCGGGGTACCGCAATCTGTTCGAGCGGCCCGACGAGATTCATCCGCGATACAACAAGCGCTACGGCGATGTTCACAACGTCTGGCAGTGGGGAATCACGGACAACGACCTGGTCGCGACGCTCGAGCGGCTGGGCTATCGCCTCGCGTTTCGAAAGAACTACGGGCAATTCAGCACGTTCCGGGCGTTTGAAAATCACGCATTTATCTTTCTGCGCGCATGAAGATTCTGGTCATCGGTTCAGGCGGACGTGAGCACGCGCTGGTATGGAAGATCGGCCAAAGCGCGCGCGTGACGAAGCTCTATTGCGCGCCGGGCAATCCGGGCATCGAGGAAGTTGCCGAATGCGTGCCGATGAAGGCCACGGCGCTGGACCAGGTGGTCGAGTTTGCGAAGAATGAAAAGATCGATCTGACCGTTGTTGGTCCCGAGCAACCGCTGGCCGATGGTATCGTGGATCTGTTTGAAGCCAACGGGCTGAAGATTTTCGGGCCGACTGCGCGCGCAGCCGAATTGGAGTGGAGCAAAGCATTTGCGAAGGCGTTCATGCAGCGTCACGGCATCCCCACAGCGCAGTTCCGCACGTTCGACCGAACGCAAGTGGAAGATGCCCGAGTCTACATTGAGGTGTGTCCCAAGCCGGTTGTCCTGAAGGCCGACGGTCTTGCGGCCGGAAAAGGTGTGCTCATTTGTCATGATCCTTCCGAAGCCGCAGCCGCACTCGACGCTATGCAGCGTCAGTTCGGTCCGGCAAGCGATCGCATCGTGATCGAGGAGTACCTCGAGGGTGAAGAGGCGTCGGTCTTCGCGATCAGTGATGGAGAAGAGTTTGTAACGCTGGCGCCGGCGCAGGACCACAAGCGCGTGTTCGATGGCGATAAAGGTAAGAACACCGGCGGCATGGGCGCATACGCCCCGGCACCTATCGTCACCGAGGACATTCTCGAGACCGTGCATGAACAGATCATCAAGCCAACGCTTCGAGGAATGGCCGAAGAAGGAAGGCCGTACAAAGGCTGTTTGTATGTTGGGTTGATGATCACCGCGACCGGGCCAAAGGTCGTGGAATACAACTGCCGCTTCGGCGATCCCGAAACGCAGGTTGTGCTTCCGTTGTACGAGGACGATTTTGTCGAACTGCTCGAAGCGGCGTGCACGGGCAGAATCCGAGACCTACGGGCACGCGGGCGAAGTGCGCCGGTGCCTCGGTCCGCCGTCTGCGTGGTTCTTGCTTCGGGCGGATATCCCGATGAATACACGACGGGAATGGAAATCAACGGTCTTGATGAGCTGGAAGCGATGAACAACGTGCTCGTCTTTCACGCGGGAACGAGAATAGCCAACGGGGTTCTCGTTACTGCCGGAGGAAGAGTTCTCGGCATCACCGCCATCAAGCCGGGGTTGGCGGAAGCAATTGCCGATGCCTACGACGCCGTTCGCCATGTCTCGTTCGCGGGCATGCACTACCGGCGCGACATCGGACGAAAAGCATTCGTGCACTGATGCGGTGGATCGGCCCGCATCGCGACATTCTCTTGATTGCGTTCGTCGCATTCGTTCTTCGCCTGAGCGTCATCGCTCCGCTGCATGCACAGGGCTACACCTCCGATGAAAAGGAGTACATCGCCCTCGCCGTGAAGGTTGCTCACGGCGGTCCGTTCATTGATTCGAACGGAGAACGTTCGACGAAGGCGCCGTTGTGGCCGTTGCTGCTCGCGGGCATGTTCAAGCTGTTCGGCGAAGGAGTGTTCGTTCCGCACCTGCTGAACGCTCTGGCTGGCGTGCTGGCAGTGTTGCTCGGATTCGTTCTGGCCATCGAAGCGACCGGCGACCGGCGCGTTGCGCTTGCGGGTGCCGCAATGATGGCATTGTATCCCGGCTTGATCATCTACGCCGCCATCCTGCAGACGGAGACGCTGTACATCGTTCTTCTTCTCTCGGCGTTTCTGTGGTGGGATCGAGCCCAGAAGCAAGCGTCATGGCGTCACGGACTGCTGCTCGGTCTGTTTGCGGGACTTGCAGCGCTGACGCGTGCAGTATTCTTCGGATTCTTTCCGGTGATGCTGGTGATGTTGTGGCTGAAGGGCAAACATACGTTGCGGGATTCTGCGGTGACACTTGGAGCGGCGACTCTCATGTGGTGCGCCGTACTCGCCCCGTGGACTTTTCGCAACTACACTCTGCACGGCACGTTTGTTCCGGTTTCCTCATGGGGCGGCATCTCGCTGCTTTTGGGTAATAACCCGTATTCGACCGGCACCTGGAGTTCGAAACCGGGATTTGAAGAGTGGGTGAAGAAGGAAGCCGAGCACCGCGGCATTCGACTGGCGGAAACCAATGAAATAGAACGCAGCGCACTCGGCCGAGACCTCGCGCTCGCGTACGTTGCCGACCATCCGATGGATGCATTGAATCTTACAATCAAAAAGCTGTATATGTACGCCGTGTATCCCATTGCACACTCCGATACCGCAGTTGCAGTTCAAGCCGTGTGCGTTGCAGGCGATATTGGATTGTATGTGTTAGCCGGGTTGGGCGTCCTGGCGCTTGGCAAAGCTCGGCACAAGGTATCGGGCTGGTTTGTCGCAATTCTCTTCTTCAGTGCAGTGCACGTGTTGATGCATGTCGAGGCACGATATCGGCTGCCCGTCGTTCCGTTTATCGCCTTGTTGGCGGGCGCAGGCGGTGCCTTGCTGATGGACACACAAGCACGCAGAGAATTTCTCCACATTCCTCGGCACCGACGCTGGGTCGGCTCGTGGATGACGGCGGTCGCCATGGTCTATGGCTATACGGCCTGGCAGTTCTTTTCGGGAAAACTATAGAAGGGGTATTGCGTGAACATCCTTGTAACGGGGGGCGCGGGCTTTATCGGTTCACATGTTGTCGATGAGTATATCAGACTTGGACATCGGGTGGCAATTATTGACAATCTCTCAACGGGGAGACGGATTAACATCAACCCGGCGGCAACATTTTATGAGGCGGATATCCGCGATGCCGCCGCAATGCAGCGCATCTTCGAGCGCGAACGCTTCGATTTTCTCAATCATCACGCCGCACAAATGGACGTCCGACGCTCGGTCGAAGATCCGGTGTACGACGCTTCCGTGAATATCCTCGGTGCGCTGACGCTGCTCGAGTGCTGCGTCAGGACCGGCGTGCGGCGCGTGGTGTTCGCCTCCAGCGGTGGAGCAATCTATGGCGAGCAGGACTACTTTCCCGCCGACGAATCGCATCCGACACGCCCCATCTCCCCCTACGGCGTTGCCAAGCTGACGACAGAACAGTATCTTTTCTACTACCGGTACGTGCATGGGATTGATTCTGTCAGCTTGCGCTACGCGAACATCTACGGACCGCGCCAGAATCCTGAGGGCGAAGCCGGCGTTGTCGCCATCTTTGCGACGCGCTTCCTCTCGCAGCGCCAGCCCGTTATCAACGGCGACGGCCTGCAAACGCGCGATTACGTGTACGTGAGCGACGTCGTACGGGCCAACGTCCTCGCGTTGAACTGTCCCGGCTCGCACGTGTTCAATATCGGTACAGGAATCGAAACGGACGTGAACCAACTGTTTATGTATCTCAAAGCCGCAACGGGGTCATCGGCCGAAGAACGACACGGGCCTGCGAAGAAGGGCGAGCAGCGCAGGAGTGTCCTTTCGTCAAAGAAGATCGAGACCGTCTTGGGATGGCGGCCGATGGTGTCCATCGAGGAAGGCCTGCGCCAGACGGTGGAGTATTTCAGAACGGCGGAAGGCTATGGGCGCTAAGCCTGCGATTGATCTGGATCGGTTGTTTGCCGGCGACCGCCTGGCGATCTCGCGCGCCATCAGCCTTGTCGAGAACGAGCTTGATGGCTCGGAAGATTTCCTGCGCGCCGTGTATGCAAGGACCGGACGCGCGTATCGCATCGGCATCACCGGACCGCCGGGAGCGGGTAAGAGTACGCTGACGAACAAGCTCGCCCTGCTTTACCGCAAGCAGCAGCGTGCCGTCGGCATCATTGCTGTGGACCCAACAAGCCCGTTTACGGGAGGAGCACTCCTGGGCGATCGCGTGCGCATGACCGATGTAGAGTTGGATGAGGGAGTGTTCATTCGCAGCATGGCCTCACGCGGCAGCCTCGGCGGCCTCAGCAAGAAAGCCATTGAAGCCGCCGATGTGCTCGACGCTGCAGGGAAGGACATCGTGATTCTTGAAACCGTCGGCGTCGGTCAATCGGAGCTGGACATTGCAGGCGCAGCCGATACGACGGTCGTCGTCCTCGTTCCCGAGTCGGGCGACTCCATTCAGGCGATGAAGGCGGGTTTGATGGAAATTGCGGATTTCTTTGTGCTGAACAAGGCCGATCGCGCAGGCGCAGAGCAGGCCGTCATGTCCATTAAGATGATTCTGCATTTCAAACCCGCGAGTGCATGGAATGCCGATGTCGTGAAGACCGTTGCAAGCGAAGGAAAGGGCATCGAAGAGGTGGCAGCGAGGATTGCCGACCATCGCGCGTATCTGGAACGCAGCGGCCTGTTGATGGAAAAACGCCGCGCGCGGATCGAACGCCGCATCCAGGAGCTGGTGGCCGACAAGCTGCGCACCGATTTCTGGAGCGACGACCGCAAGGAGATCTTGCGCACGCGGATGAACGCCGTCATGTCCCAGCACTCGACCCCATACGATCTTGCACTTGAACTGATTACCAACTTTCGCATCCAGTAGGAGCTACCATGGAAGAGACAACAACCGCTGCCGGACTGGATTTCACGCTCAACGAAAGCCAGCGCGCCGTACAGGAGCTTGCGCGGAAATTCGCTGAAGAGGAAATTCGTCCCCACGTGATGAAGTATGACGAGTCGCAGGAGTTTCCGTTTGAGATCGTTCAGAAGGCTGCCGCGCTTGGCTTCATGGGCATTACCTGGCCCGAAGAGCTGGGCGGAGCAGGCCTCACCGAGCTGGAAGCCATCATCATCATCGAAGAAGTGGCAAAGGTGGATCCGTCTGTCGCGCTGACCATTGCCTCGCACAACAGCCTCTGCACGGGGCACATCATGAAGTTCGCCAGCGACGAACAGAAGAAGAAGTACGTGCCGGATCTTGCCTCGGGTCGCAAGCTTGGCGCGTGGTGCCTGACCGAACCCGGCTCGGGCAGCGATTCGGGAAGCATGAAAACCGTCGCAACGCGCGACGGGAAGGATTGGATCCTCAACGGCAGCAAAACTTTCATCACGCAGGGTTCGGTGGGCGGAACCTACGTCGTTATGGCCGTTACCGATCGGGCAAAAGGCAAGCACGGTATCTCTGCGTTTATCCTCGAACGCGGGATGAAAGGATTTACGATCGGCAAGAAAGAGAACAAACTCGGCATGCGGTGCAGCGATACAGCGACGCTGCTGTTTGAGAACGTTCGCATCCCCGGCGAGAATCTGATCGGCAGAGAGGGAGAGGGCTTCAAGCAGGCGCTCGCCGTCCTGGATGGCGGACGCATCGGCATCGCAGCACTTTCGGTCGGCATTGCGCAAGGCGCGCTTGATGCAAGCATCAAGTACGCGAAGCAGCGTGTGCAGTTTGGCAAACCGCTTGCGGAATTTCAGGCGATTCAGTGGAAGCTTGCCGATATGGCGACGGAGATCAACGCGGCTCGCCTGCTCACCCAGCGCGCGGCGTGGCTGGCAACGAAAGGGATGAACTTCACGCTTGCCGTCTCGCAGGCAAAACTCTTTGCCAGCGAGGCTGCCGTGCGGGCAACGAACGAGGCTGTGCAAATCCACGGCGGCTACGGCTTCATCAAAGAATTTCCCGTCGAGAAGCTCTACCGCGACGTGAAGCTGATGACCATTGGCGAAGGCACGTCGGAGGTGCAGAAGATGGTGATTGCGCGACAAATCCTGGCGTAAGGTCCCCGACCATTCCACAATCATTTCACTGTCAGAACACTCTCATGCCTGTCATCGGTTCGGCGATTAAACCAACACCGGCGTTTCAGAAAAACGAGGAGAACCTGCGCACCCTTCTTGCTCAACTGCGAGAGCGGACGGAAAAGATAGCGTTGGGAGGCGGCACGGCGGCGATCGAGAAACTCCATCAAAAAGGGAAGCTCTCCGCTCGCGAACGAATCGCGAAGCTGATCGATCCCGGCAGCCGCTTTCTCGAAATCGGCTTGTTTGCCGCGTACGAAATGTATGAAGAATACGGCGGAGCCCCGGCGTCGGGTACGATCTTCGGCATCGGAAAAATTCATGGCCGCGACGTCGTGATTGTTGCGAACGATGCCACCGTGAAGGCTGGAGCGTGGTTTCCCATCACCGCGAAGAAGAATCTCCGCGCGCAGGAAATCAGCATGGAGAACAGGCTGCCCATCGTGTATTTGGTTGACTCGGCGGGCGTTTTTCTTCCGCTGCAGAGCGAGATCTTTCCCGACAAAGAACATTTCGGGCGCATCTTCCGCAACAATGCCGTCATGTCCTCGATGGGTATTCCGCAGATCGCCGCCATCATGGGGCCGTGCGTTGCGGGGGGCGCGTACCTGCCCATCATGAGCGATGAGGCCATGATCGTAGACAAGACGGGAAGTGTGTTCCTCGCAGGCGCACACCTGGTCAAGGCAGCCATCGGTGAAGAAATTGACAACGAGCAGTTGGGCGGGGCAACCGTCCACTGCGAGATCAGCGGCGTCACCGACTACAAAATGGCGAATGACGACGAGTGCCTCCGAACCATTCGCAGCATCATCAGCAAGTTAGGCCATCGTCCGCAAGCGCCGTTCGACCGCATCGAGCCTGTGCCGCCGAAATTTCCTCCGGAAGAGATTTACGGTTTGATGCCGGCCGATCGAACCAAACCGTACGAGATGTACGAAATCCTTGCGCGCATCATCGACGGCAGTGAGCTGGATGAGTACAAGGCCGGCTACGGCAAGACGATCATCACCGGCTACGCCCGCATTGACGGTTGGGCGGTGGGGATCGTCGCCAATCAGCGCGCGGTGGTGAAGACGGCAAAAGGTGAGATGCAAGTCGGCGGCGTCATCTACAGCGACAGCGCCGACAAAGCGACACGCTTCATCATGAATTGTAACCAGAAGCGTATCCCGCTCGTCTTCTTTCAGGACGTCACCGGGTTCATGGTCGGCAGCCGCGCCGAACACGGCGGCATCATCAAGGATGGAGCGAAGATGGTCAATGCCGTTGCCAACAGCGTCGTGCCGAAGTTCACCTTTATGGTCGGCAACAGCTACGGTGCCGGCAACTATGCGATGTGCGGCAAAGCGTACGACCCGCGCCTGATCTTCGCGTGGCCTACGGCCAGTATTGCCGTCATGGGGGGAAAGCAAGCCAGCGAAACGCTTCTCAGCATCAAACTGCAGCAGATGGAGAAAGGCGGCAAACACATCTCGCAAGAGGAACAGCAAGCCCTGCTTGCCGAAATTCAGCAGCGCTACGAAAAAGAAACCGACCCGTACTTCGCGGCTGCACGATTGTGGGTGGATGGCATCATCGACCCGGTGGAGACGCGCACCGTTGTTTCGACCGGCATCGCGATGGCGGCACATAACCCGAACATCCCGCAATTCAATCCAGGTGTGATACAGACGTGAACGCCTGATGGTCGCACGAATGAACGCTGCGGGAGTGGCACTGGGGGTCGTGCTGGCGCTTCCCGCGACTGCACAGATGGAGTCGAGGGCGCCGGACTTCTGCGACAGCATCACCGAGTTTGCAAGTTTCCTCGCGCCCTTCGTTCTCCCGAAAGTGGCGCAGGATGACTTCCGCCTGCGAGACTTCATCTGCAGTGAGGAGTTTGCGGCGATACGGTCATGTCGGGGCGATCGGTATGCCGTTGATGCCCTTTTTGCGGAAGCGATGCGGCTGAGTTGGAATAACGTGTACGAAGCTCTGTTTATCTCACTGCTTGCCACGATGGATCACCGAAGGTTCGGCATCAAAGTACCGCTCCTCGGCCCGATTGTGTGGGTACCGCTGACGGCGGAGTTTCCGGAAGACTTCGACCGCCGGGTCGCGGCGTTGCCGCGCCGGCTCTACGAAGATTCGCCGTCGGGCGGCGTCGGCGATCGCGATAAGCTCCAACATTTCTTCGGCTCCGCGTTCATTACGTACCTGTTCGAATCTCGTGACGCCGCTGAACGGATTGGCGAGTTCATTGAGTGGGGAGAGGATAAGATCATTGTGGATGGCGCGTTGGATGAGCGAGACGTTCGAGCGAACAGGCATGGCCAGGAGTTTGCTCTGCGGCTTCTGGAGGATAAGCGTGCCGTTCCTTCTTCTTTCCTGCAATTCGTTCTTGCAGAGCGCGATACGCTCGCCCAGGAACAGGATGCTGTGCCCTGTGGCTTTTTTCACTGCCGGGAGATGCGATGAAGTCTATTCTTGTGGTTGATGATGAGAAAGAGATTCGCGATTCGCTTCGGCTGATTCTCCAGTATGCCAAGTACGACGTCCATTTTGCCGAGGATGGACCCGGTGCCCTCGCGCAGGTCGCCGCGCTTCCCTTGGACCTCGTTCTGCTCGACATCAAGATGCCGGGAATGGATGGGCTGGAAGTGCTTCGCCGCATCAAAGAGCTGGAAGCGGATCTGCCCGTCGTCATGATCTCCGGTCACGGCACAATCGAGACCGCGGTGGAGGCAACGCGCATGGGAGCGTTCGACTTCCTTCAAAAACCACTCGATCGTGACAAGCTCCTCATCGTTGTTCGTAACGCCATCGAAAAAAAACATCTCCTTCTCGAAAATAAACGGATGAAGGAGAAAGTTGAAGGGAAAGGAACCATTCTCGGCGAAAGCCAGAAGATCAAGGATGTTCTGGCCGTCATCGAACGCGTGGCTCCCACCGATGCCCGCGTATTGATCACCGGCGAGAATGGCGTCGGGAAGGAATTGGTCGCAAAGGCAATCCATCGCCTCAGCCGGCGGAAAGACAAGCCTCTTGTGGAGGTGAATTGTGCAGCGATCCCGAACGAACTGATCGAGTCCGAGCTGTTTGGTCACGAGAAGGGGTCATTCACCGGCGCGACGGCGCAGCGCATCGGCAAATTCGAGCAGGCCGATGGGGGGACGATTTTTCTGGATGAGATTGGGGATATGAGCTTGAATGCGCAGGCGAAAGTCTTGCGTGCGTTGGAGGAAGGAAAAATCGAACGCGTCGGCGGCACGCGACAGATTGCGGTGGATGTTCGGGTGATCGCCGCGACGAACAAGAACTTGCCCGAGATGATCAAGGAAGGACGCTTCCGGGAAGATTTGTTTCATCGGCTCAACGTGATTCCGATTCATGTCCCGCCGCTGCGTGAACGACGTGAAGACATTCCGCTGCTTGCTGCGGCTTTCGCCGAGGATGTCTGCCAGCGCAATGGCATGCCGCAGAAGCGGTTCTCGAACGACGCGCTGCAGCTATTGAAAGCGATGGACTGGCCCGGCAACGTACGCGAACTGCGCAACATCGTCGAACGATTGGTGATCATGACGCCGGCCACGACGATCGAGGCGGCACAGATCGAGCAGCGCGCACCGGGAACCAAGAGTGCGTTCGACGATCTGCTCAGTCTTGGCGGAACATTTCAAGATTTCAAGGACCGCGCGGAGGCGGCGTACATCAAGAAGATGCTGGACCAGCATCACTGGAACATCAGCAAGACCGCCGAGGCGCTGGATATCCAGCGAAGTCATCTCTACAACAAAATGAAGAAGTTCGGTTTGATGCGAGAGGATGCACGAGACGACTAACGCTGGTGCTCGCCGCGCCGCTGCCGTACCACCTCGTACATCACCACGGCCCCCGCAACGGACGCGTTGAGTGAGGCAATCTTGCCGAGAAGGGGAATGCGCACGCGGAAATCGCAATGCTCTTTCACCAGCCGGCGGATCCCGCGTCCTTCATTTCCCACGACTAATGCCATCGGTCCCGTGTAATCCACCTGCGAGTAGAGCTTTTCGCCCTCCGCATCCAGCCCCGTAATCCACAGTCGTTCTTTCTTCAACTCCTCGATCGTCGTGACAATGTTGGTGACGAGGGCGATGGGGAGATGAGCGGTTGCCCCGGCGGAGGTTTTTACGACGGTTGCGCTGATCGGGGCCGAGCGGTGTTTGGGAACGATGGCGCCGTGCGCGCCTGCACATTCTGCCGTGCGGATGAGCGCACCGAGGTTGTGGGGGTCCTCAATCTCATCGAGAATGAGAACGAACGGCGGTTCGTTGCGCTCAGCAGCGCGAGCAAGGATTGCATCAAGACTGGCGTAGGTGTACGGACGCGCCAGCATCGCCACCAGACCCTGCGTCTTCTGGTCTCCTGCGAGATTGCGAAACTGTTGGTGGTCAAGTTCCAGGAGGGGAATGTTCTTTCTTGCGGCGGCGGCGCGGATTTCTTCGATGAGAGGCCCATGAATCCCCTGCTGCGCCACAATCTTCTCGATGGGCGTGCCTGCCTTCAGGGCTTCAAGAATCGGTTTCCGGCCGATGATTGTATCCGACATGAGACGGACTTACCGTGACGATGATGTGCGTGACGTTCTTCGAGCGTGCATCTTCTCGATCCCCCACCCGACAAGAAAAATTGCGCTGCCGATAATGAGGAGGTACAGCTCGATCCACAGCGTCGGACTATTGATGCCCAAAACAAGCCCAACGAACACGCACACGATGCCCGCCGCTTCCAGACTTTTGGCAAGAACGAACATCACGTACCCGGCATATCCATGCTGCTGCCGTCATCTTCCAATGCCGGTAAGGTTCCTTCGCCGGCTATCTGCTGCAGACGAATTCTCAGCATGTTTTCGGTGATGCGGTGTTTGAAGGCAAACCGCTTGTTGATGTGAATGACGGGAAAATCTTCCTTGAACTCTTCAAAGTTTTCCTCGCCCGGCATCAGTTTGATGATGCGAAGCTGGAAGGGTATCTCCTTCCGGACTTTTTCCAGCACCGCCTGCGCCTCGTCGCAGAGGTGACAATCATCCTTTGAATAAAGCTCGACCAGCGTCATGATCTCTCGACCGCCGATGAAGGTCTGGCATTCAAGCGAAGAATCCACACAAGGCCGACAACAAACAGCACCGCGCTGATCAGCTGGGCCTCGGACAATCCGAAGAGCAGCCGCGGATTCAGGCGCAAGAACTCTACGCTGAAGCGAAACACACTCGACAGAACAAGATAGAAGGCGAACAGCTTCCCGTCGGGATATGGTTTCTTCCGCAGCCAGAACCACATGAGCGAGAAGCCTGCAACGCCGAGCAGCATTTCATACACGGGTGTTGGGTGGCAGGGCGTGTTCGCCGGTACGCCGTTGGGAAAGCGCTCGGCGATTTCCGGATACAGCCGTCGCATCTCTTCCGATTCATAGAAGATTCTGAAGGCGCGGTCAGGAGGATAGGTTCCTTTTTCGTAATTCGTTCCCCAGGGCAGATCGGTCGGGAAGCCGTAGTCGCCATCGCCCGAGAAGTGACAGCCGAGCCGCGCAACGCCGTACGCGAGCAGCAACGCCACACCGAGGGCATCCATCACTTTCAGGATGGGGACCTTCTTTGCCCGAACGTACAGAATCACTGCAACGATTCCGAGGACAAACCCGCCGTACCAGGTCAGCCCGCCGGCCGAAAAGGCCATCTCGATGGGGGCCTGCACAAAGTCGGACCAGTTCTCGATCAAGTACAGGAGTTTCGCGCCGGCGATACCAAAAATGAGCGCGATGATCGTGATATTGCTGGCGAGGTTGGGGTTGATGCCTTTACGTCGGAACTCTAACGAGAGAATGTAGCTGCCGAGCAGGAAGCCGATGCCGAGCATCAAGCCGTAGCTGTAGATTCTGATGGGTCCGATTTCAAACAGAACAGGAATCATACGATGACCAGTTCGACAAAAGGATGTTTGGGTGATTGCAGAACTTTGATGCGCTTTTCCGTGAACTGAACGACAAACGCGTTGGTCGTTCCATCCAAATGCGTGACAACGAACGTGTGCTTGCCTTTCAGCTGTTGGTAGTCCCGAATGAACTGTCCCGTCCCCGACGTGGGCAGGTCCAGCCGCGGAGCCTTCAAACCGAGGATCGCGTAATGAAACTCCTTCCCGACGATGCGTTCCTCGACGGAGAGTTCATAGCGAAAACTGGCAAAGAGCTTGGTGGTTTCGATGATCACACGCGTCATGGGGATTTGCCGCAACTCGTCAACATGTGTTCCCAGGATCAAGCGATACTCGAACTCCGGCTCGACGTGCTTCTTTTTCGGCATTGAATTCGGCTATCCCTCGAAGTATGTTGCCTCTTCCTTGCGGAACATCTCGATAACTTCGGAGGGCGAGTTGACGGTGAGAAGCCTGTTTCGGAAATCGGCCTTATTCATCAGACGCGAAATCCGGCTCAGGAGTTTGATGTGCGGGCCGACCATGTTTGCCTTGCTGACGAGGAGAAAGACGAGACGCACGGGTTTCTCGTCCAGCGATTCGTAGTCGATCGGTTCTGCTGTGATGGCGAACGAGCCGACGATATCCGACACGGCGTCGGTTTTGCCGTGCGGGATGGCGAACCCGTCGCCAACGCCGGTGGACATGATCTTCTCGCGCTCGAACACCGCCTCGCGCACCTTCTCCTTGTCCAACACCTTCGGGGATTTGGCGACGACGTCGATCATCGCGTTGATGATATCTTCTTTCGAACTACCCTCTAAATGTGTGACAACCAAATCCTCGGTAAGAAGTTCGCTGATTTTCATGCGTTGAAAGCTCCTATGGTTCGTCGCGCCACTGTGTGATCTTGCGCTTGTATTGCTGCGCCAATTGGTCGGCAAGCTGCTGATCGGGTGCCTCTGCGTTGATGTGGAACAGAGGTCGTTCCTTGTCCGGCAGCAGCAGCACGCTCGCGTTCCGGCCATTGAGGTCGATGTAGATCTTGACTCCGTCGACAAGATCGCGCTTCTTGCCTTCCGAGTCCATCATAATGTGGCGCATGACTTTCCCCTTGTGCTCCCACGAGCAGTTCACATTCAGCCTCGAGAGCGCCAGGCGCGGAAGGGCTGCGTCGATTTCACCGAGGCGTTTGCCGGTGAGGGCCATCATCTCCAGAATCTTTGCCAGCGAGTACATCGCATCGGTGGCGAAGAAGAAATCCGTAAAAATAAACCCGCCTTTGTTTCCTCCTACAAACTGTACCTGCTTGCTGGTCGCAGCTTCCATCATGGCCAGGTGACTGTTGCGTGTCTTGATGACCTTCACGTTGCGCGGCGCACAGATCAGATCCACCTCGCCGGGCGACGTGATCGGCACCGCGATGGCCGTCGTGTTGGGATTGGTTTGCAGAAACAGTTCGGTGACAATCGTCAGCAGGCGTTCGCTCGAGATATTCTTGCCGTTTTCATCCACCACAAACAGCTTCTCACCCCCGGCATCAATCAGGCACCCGATGTCGTATTTCAGCGAGGTGACGACGTGCGCCAGTTGCCTGAGGCTGTTTTCGAACTCGTCGTGATCTCGCGTCAGACGCCGCGCGTCAAGGTGTGCATTCATGGCAATCACCTGGCAATCGAACGATCCCAGAATGAGCGGGAAGATCGTGGAGGCCACGCCGTTCGAGTAGTCGATCACGAGATTGAACTTCCGCTTGCTGATGGCTTCAATATTGATGGAGGACAGAAATTTTCCCCGATACGATTCCGTCGTCCGTTCGGGGAAGGAGATCGTGCCCACCTTATCCCGCGGCGCACGCGGGAAGTCTTCGCCGAAGAATAAGCGCTCAATGTTCTTCGTCTTGCTGGCGGGAAGATCCATCCCATTGGCATCGAAGAAAATGATATCGGTAAGGTTCTTGTCGAACGGCGAGCGGCGCACGTGAATGCCGCCCGCCTCCTTGCCCGTACTGAGTTCGTGACGGAGGAGAGGGATGGACATGGCGCGCAGGTCGAACGTGTTGACCCCGGCCGAGATCAGTCCGCAGATGAGCGCACGGTTGATCATGCGGGAGACATTGTCGGCGTCGCGACTGGTCACGACCGTCTTTCCTTCGCCGATGAACGCGCCGTAGGCTGCGCCGAGCTTGGCGCCAAACTCCGGGTTCATTTCGATGTTCGCCAGCCCCGTGACGCGGGCGTCGGAAAACAGCTCGCGCAGCCATTTATCTTCCCAGACGAGACTGCGCGTGAGGACAGCCCCTTCTTCGACAACCTTTTCCGGCCAGAGTTTGATGTTTGATGACAGCTGCGCTTTGCGCCCGATCCAACACCCGTCGCCGATAAAAACGTTCTCTGAAATCACCACCTTCTCGCCGATGGAGCAGCGAGAACAGACGACGTCGTTGGAAAGCTCTGCGCTGTGACCGACGACGACATCGTTCCACAACACAACATTGCGCAGCACCGAGCCGGGCCCGATGACGCAGTTGTCGCCGATGACCGTATTGGAGAGCGTCACTTCGTCGCCGATGGTGACATTCCTGCCCAGCAAGACGGTGCCTTCAATGTGGAGCTTGTCTCGTTGGAACGAGCATCCCTCGCCGTAGGTCAAATTGCCGCTTCGGTTCCCCTCGATGTTGACGCACACGACGCCGTTGAGGGCATCGAGGTGGGCTTCCTGATACTCATTCAGGTTCCCGATATCGCGCCAGTAGCCGTCGGCAATGTATCCGTAGAGGCCGAGGTTATTGCGCAGCAAGTACGGGAAAAGGTTCTTGCTGAAATCAAACTCTTCACGGTAGGGGATGATTTCCAGAACGTCAGGCTCAAGGATGTAGATGCCGGTGTTGATCGTGTCGCTGAAGACTTCGCCCCAGGACGGTTTTTCGAGGAACCGCGTGATCTTTCCGTCGTCGGCGGTGATGACGACGCCGAAGGCAAGCGGATTCTTTGCATGCGTCAGCACGATGGTTGCTTTTGCATTCTTCTGTTCGTGAAAGCGCAGCGCTGCGGTCAGATCGAAGTCCGTCAGCACGTCGCCGCTGATGATGAGGATGCGTTCGTGCAGATCTTTGGTGGCATTGCGGACACTGCCGGCCGTGCCGTAGTCGGCGTCGGCCTTCACGTACCGCATCTGTACGCCCAGCCGCGAACCGTCGCCGAAGTAGTTGGTGATGACGTCGGGAGAGTAGAACAACGTTGCGATCATCTCCGTGATGCCGTGCTTCTTGAGCAGCTCGACGATGTGATGCATCATCGGTTTGTTCATCACGGGCGCCATCGGCTTGGGGGTGTTGCACGTCAGTGGGCGCAGGCGTGTCCCGAACCCGCCGGCCATGATCACAGCTTTCATTGTTCGGTCGTGCTTGGATGAACGGTAAGATTCTGCTGTCGTCGAAGTGCTCGAAAAAAGATACCAAAATAGACTCTCGAATACAACGACGGCGTGCTCATGAGTTCATCTGCTGTTGAGTGCTTGATCGATGTCGGCGATGATATCCTCGACGTCCTCGATGCCGACAGAGATACGCACCAATCCATCCGTAATGCCGATGCGGGCGCGCTGCTCCGGCGGTATCGACGCGTGCGTCATCGTTGCAGGGTGAGTGATGATTGTTTCCACACCGCCGAGACTCTCGGCAAGAGCGCAGAGCTTGACGCGTTTAAGAAACTGTGCAGCGGCCTCGAGGCTTCCGACCTCGAACGAAATCATCCCGCCGAATCCGCGCATCTGTTTCTTCGCCAGCGCATGCTGCGGATGGCTTTCCAAGCCGGGATAATACACTTTCTGCACCTTCGGTTGTTGTGTCAACCAGCGGGCGACACGCAATGCGTTTTCACAGTGCTGCTTCATGCGTACGGCCAACGTTTTGGTGCCGCGCAAACAGAGCCACGAATCGAACGGACTGAGAATGCCTCCCACCGCTTTCTGCAGAAAGCGAAGCTTCTCGGCATACTGATCGTTGTCTGTCACGACCAATCCCCCCAACATGTCGCTGTGGCCGTTCAGGTATTTTGTCAGGCTGTGAACGACAATGTCGAAGCCGTAGCTCAGCGGTTGCTGCAAGTAGGGTGTGGCAAAGGTGTTATCGACGACGGAAATGAGATTGAACTTCTTTGCGAGCGCTGCTGCTGCTGCGAGATCGGTAATTTCCATCGTCGGGTTCGTCGGCGTTTCGATGAAGAGCATCTTCGTGTTCGGACGAAGGACGCGCTCGACGTTCTGCAGATTTGTCGTATCAACGAAATCGAACTGCAAGCCGAAATCTTCCCACACCATTCGAGCAATCCGATACGTCCCGCCGTACACGTTCCACGAGAGGATCATGTGGTCGCCGGGCTTCAGCAGATGCATGATGGCATCAACGGCAGCCGTGCCCGAGCCGAAGGCCATGCCGTGCTTGCCGTTCTCGAGCGCGGCAATGTTCTGCTCCAGCGCCGTTCGTGTCGGATTCGAGACGCGGGAGTACTCATAGCCCTTGTGCTTGCCCAGTTCTTCCTGCACGTACGTCGAGGTGAGAAAAACCGGCGTCATGATAGCGCCTGTGACAGGTTCGGCGGGCTGCCCCGCGTGGATTGCCTTCGTCGAGAAACCGTGATCTGACATGATGGTGCCGCAGTTAAGTTGGAGGTTGATTCGTGGAGGGTGAATATCCTCGGGCAATGTCGTGCCGAAGCGAAAGCATCACTTTCCCAGAAACTCGATCACATCATACCGCGTGAGGATTCCCGTAATCTTCTGCTGGTCTTCGATCAGCACGGCGGAATTTTTCTTGGTGGTCATGAGCTTGAGAAAATCATCCACCAGCGAATCCACGTTGACGACCGGAAAGGGGGCATCCATCAGCGCGCTGACGGGCGAGTCCATCAACGTCGGACGCTCAAGCACACGCGCCATCACATCGGAGTCGTGGACGGCGCCGACCGGTTTGCCGCGGTCGAGCACGGGTATCTGCGAGATATCCTTTTCCTTGAACAGCTCTAACGTCTTGCGCACCGACGTCATCGGATCGACGGCGATAAGCTCACCCCATCTCTTCTTCGATGCGAGAATGTATCGGGCAGTAATCTTCTCGGGCACAAGGAAGCCGTGCTCCTGCATCCAGTCATCATTGTAAATCTTGCTGAGATAGCGCTCGCCTGAGTCGGGGAGAAGAACCACGACGACGTCCTTCTCGGTGAAGCGATCGGCAATCTTCATCATGCCGGCGACGGCGGTGCCGGCCGAGCCGCCCACCATGAGGCCCTCTTCACGCGTCAGGCGCCGCGCCATGAGAAACGACTCGCGATCATCGGCCTCGACCACCTCGTCAATGTACTCGAAGTGGAGTGTTCCCGGCACGTAATCCTGACCGATCCCCTCCACCTTGTACGTCTTCAGAATGGGCGTGATTTTCTTTGTGTAGAAGTATTCGCGCAGCACGCTGCCTTTGGGGTCAACGCCGATGACCTTGACGTTCGGATTTTGTTCCTTCAAGAATTTTCCGACTCCGCTGATCGTGCCTCCGGTTCCGATGCCACACACGAAGTAG
The DNA here is from genome assembly GCA_037441705.1 of Ignavibacteriales bacterium. GTDB lineage: Bacteria > Bacteroidota > Ignavibacteria > UBA10030 > UBA6906 > CAADGV01. Next base: position 13,958 of record JBBIRR010000001.1, on the reverse strand, counting down.
TCAATTTGCCCACCCGTCTGTTCCCAGATTTCGGGTCCGGTGGTCAGGTAATGCGCCTCGGGGTTTCGCGGATTGTAATACTGATTGGCGAGGATGGAGTTCGGCGTTTCGCGCACGACACGCTTGGCGACCTCCGTATAGCTTTCGGGCGCTTCGTGCGGCACCGCCGTGGGTGTGACGATCACCTCCGCACCGAATGCGCGCAGCAGTCGTATCTTCTCCATACTCATCTTGTCGGGGAGCGTGAAGACGGTCTTGTAGCCTTTCACCGCAGCCACAAGCGCTAAGCCCATGCCCGTATTCCCTGACGTGGACTCGACAATTGTTCCCCCGGGTTTCAATCGCCCCTCGCGTTCTGCATCTTCGACGATCGAGACGCCGATGCGATCCTTCACCGATCCGCCGGGATTGAAATACTCCACCTTCGCAAGGATAAGTCCTTTCACGTCCTTCGTAATGCGATTCAGCTTCACGAGGGGTGTCTTGCCTATCGTCTGCAGGATGTTATCGTAGTAGCAGACTTTTGTCAGGTCCTTGGCCATCGAGAGAATACCTTGTTTCAATGAACAGTGTATGAAAGATGCATTCGCTTGCCGAGCGGTACTTGCCTCACTCCCGGCGTCTGTTGATTGTGCTTGCGGCGAAGCCCGCGCCGAACCCGTTGTCGATATTGACCACAACGACTCCTGCGGCACAGGAGTTCAGCATCGTCAGCAGGGATGCAACGCCGTGAAAGTGTGCCCCGTAGCCGACGGATGTCGGCACGGCGATAACCGGTACATCCACCAACCCGCCGACGACGCTCGGCAGAGCGCCATCCATGCCCGCCACAACGATGATGACGGATGCCGCGCGGAGCTTGGCACTCTGCAGCAGGATGCGATGAATACCGGCGACGCCGACGTCGGTAAGGGTGTCAACCGTGTTGCCCATCAAACGCGCCGTCTCGATCGCTTCTTCCGCCACCGGAAGGTCGGACGTTCCGGCGGTGATCACGAGAATGGTTCCCCGCCCGCGCGGCTGGATGAGATGTTCGTTGGCGGTGATCGTGCGCGCCACGGGATTGTAGCGGGCGTTCCGTATCTGCTTCTTTACCGCGGCGAACTGCTTTCGGTTCGCTCGGGTGGCAAACAAGATGTTGCCGCGTCGAGCAATCCGCTTGGCAATCGTCACCACCTGGTCTTCCGTTTTTCCTTCACAAAAAATTACCTCCGGAAACCCCTGTCGGATCTCACGATGATGGTCCACGGTAGCGAACCCGAGCGATTCCATCATGGAGGTAGACAGTGCACGCATCAATTCTCCTTCCGAGACTTTCCCTTGCTTGAACCGTCGCAGGAGTTTTTTCATGTCCGGGGGTATCATGAAACACGCTCACAAAGGATTGTCGGCAGAGGGGAACTGCATGTTGCTCGTGGAATCACTTTCGGCGGCAAAACGCCATCCCTCCGTCATCTGTCCGGCGGGAATTTGAGCACGCACAATATAGCCGTTTCAGTTGCGGGAATCAAGGAAGCCCGTTGATTCTCCTGAGGAATTTCGTTATTGTTTTTTTGATTGAAGAGCCACGATCATGAGTGTGTATCTTCTTGCTGCCGTTCTCGGCTATGCCATCGGATCTCTTCCCAGCGCGTATCTTCTTGTCAAATGGAAAGCGCACCTGGACATTCGTACCGCCGGGAGCGGCAACGTTGGCACGCTGAATAGCTACGAAGTGACGCGATCGAAGTTCGTCGGTGCAAGCGTGCTCATACTCGACGTGGTGAAAGGTGTGGCGGCGGTCGTCGCCGGTCGTCTTCTTGGCGATGAGTTTACGGCCGCTGCTGTTGCCGCCCTTGGAGCCGTTCTCGGGCACAACTTCCCTGTGTGGCTCAGCTTCAAAGGCGGGCGTGGACTGGCAACGGCAGCCGGCGCGATGCTTCTCCTCGGATGGGTGATTCTGCCGATCTGGATGGCGGCGTGGTTCATCGGCTACAAGCTGTCGCGCGATGTGAACGTCGGCAACGCGGGTGCAACCGTGTTGATGTCGGGTCTGCCCTTTGTGCTGCCCGATGAGGTCGTGAGCCGGTGGATGCCACACAATGCAACGGCGGCGAGCTTTCGATGGTATCTTCTTCTGCTGGGTCTGCTGATTCTCCTGCGTCTGATAGGACCGGTGAAAGCGTATTTCGCAGAGAAGGCGATGAAAGCGTCCGCGTCCAAGCTCTGAGCAGCGGAGTATGAGGGATGTAGTTAATGAGGGTATGAACATGACGAAGAAAGTCTTGATGGCACTGATGGTTTTTCCGTTTCTGATTGGGGGGTTGATCGGGTACGGGATCGGGCACATGCCCGGGTCGCATAATCAAACGCCCGCGCCCATGTATACTGATGCGCCGTTCGAGGAAGCAAAACCGGCCGCGTATCAGCAGCGTGACTCGGTGGTCGCAGGCGTAACCGCCTCGCGCCGCAACGCTATCACGCAAACCGTAGCAGTCTGCAGCCCCGCCGTCGTCGGTATCAACGTACTCGAAGTACGCCAGTACCGCTACCGCAGTCCCTGGGGTGACGATCCGTTCTTCCGACACTTCTTTCCCGATCAAATCTACACACAACAGGTGCGCGAGCTTGGCTCCGGTTTCATCATCTCTCCCGATGGGTACGTGATCACGAATGATCACGTGGCAGGCAACGCATCCGAAATCACCGTCACGATGACCAACGGCGAGAAGTACAAGGCGGAGTTGATCGGAACGGATCGCACAACGGACATCGCCCTTCTGAAGATTGACGGCAAGAACTTGCCGTACCTCAGGTTAGGCAATTCGGATGACGTGATCATCGGCGAGTGGGTGATTGCCTTCGGCAACCCCTTCGGGCTGTTTGATCGGAACAATAAGCCGACGGTGACCGTGGGTGTCGTCAGCACAACGAACATCAGCCTGCAGGCGCAGGAAGGCCGCTCGTACCGCGGCATGATTCAGACGGATGCTGCCATCAATTCGGGGAATAGCGGGGGGCCGCTCGTCAACAGTCTCGGAGAAGTCATCGGCGTCAACGCGGTCATCTTCACGCCGAATCAGGGAAACATCGGGCTGGGATTCGCCATTCCCATCAACCGCGTGAAGGCGGTGGTGGCAGAGTTGAAACGGAGCGGCAAGATCGAGCGAGAATTCTTCATCGGCTTTGAAGTGCAAGGCGTTGATGAACGTGTGGCGCGTTATTTCGGCCTCGACGCGGCGGAGGGCGTTATCGTGAGCAACGTTGTTCGCCGCAGTCCTGCGGAACGAGCCGGCCTCAAGCCGGGCGACATCATTGTTGAAGTCAACGGCGAGAGGGTCCCCGATCAATCCACCTTCTTCGCCATTCTCGAAGAAGCCCGTGTCGGCGACACGGTTCGGTTCAAACTTCTCCGCGACCGGCGCGTGATGGAACTGAGCATGAAGTTGGAGCGGCGCTCGACCTGACGATCACTCGCAGAATCATGCCTATGAAACATCTCGTCGTAGTAGCAGTTCTTTCCTGCGCTGGTGTTCAACACGCATTCACACAATCCTTTGTTGCTCTTCAAGCAGAAGTTGCCGAGCCTACCGATGAGTTCCGGCAATCGGCGGGGACGGGATACGGCGCGAAGGCGACGTACATGAACTACCTGACGACGCGTCTTGCTTTGATCGGCTCGGCGGGCTATCTCCGCTGGGGCTCGCGCTCGAACGTTCCACCCATGAATGAGTACAACGTTGTCGCCGTTCCTGTGTCGCTTGGGGCGAGTTTTCTCCTTTCGAAGAGCGTCGTGGCACCGTATGTTGGTCTTGCGGTTGGCTTCGACTACCTGCGCGTGCGCGGCATTGCGCCCAACGCGACGACGTACGAAGACAAGAGTGAACTGCATTTCGCTTTCACGCCGCAGGTCGGCGTTGGCGTGCATGTCATCGGTCCGGTCGGTATGTTGGTGACCGGCTCGTACACCGTCATCTACACGCATCCCGCTACATCAAAATATTTTGGGCTGGCTGTCGGTGTTGCTGCTGGATGGTGAAGGCCTACTCCACGCGCACACGGGTACAAGCCTCTCTGCCCCGCAGCGCTGAAGGGCAAACTCGACACTGCGCCTTTCGCATTCCATTTCAGGCGTAATTTCCGTACATTGGTCTGCGGAATTTTTCCCGCTCGGCTCTCCCCTCGTCGTGATCCGTTTGTAAAGAAAAGATGATTGCTCGATACACGCGCCCGGAAATGGGCAAGATATGGGAAGACAACAACAAGTTCGGCATCTGGCTGGAGATTGAGCTGCTGGCATGCGAGGCGCAGGCGGAGTTGGGTGTGATACCGCGCGAGGCCGTCCGTGAGATGCGGGAGAAGGCGGCGTTCGACGTGGCAGGAATTGAGGAGATCGAGCGGGAAGTGAAGCACGACGTGATTGCGTTCCTCACGAACGTTGGTGGGTTCATCGGTTCGTCCGCGCGTTTCATGCACTTAGGGATGACGTCGTCCGACGTGCTGGATACCTGCCTTGCCGTTCAGATGACGCAGTCGTGTGATCTGCTGCTGGGCGGATTGAAGAATCTGAGGGATGTGCTTGGGCGCCGAGCGCAGGAGTTCAAGCACACGATCATGGTCGGGCGAACGCATGGCATCCATGCCGAACCGACCACCTTTGGGCTGAAGCTTGCTCTCTGGTATGATGAGACGCGGCGAAATATCGCGCGGCTGCAGGCGGCGCGTGAACGCATTGCCGTCGGCAAGATTTCGGGGGCAGTCGGGACGTTCGAACATCTGAGTCCCAAAGTGGAAGAGTACGTGTGCAGCAAGCTCGGCTTGAAGCCCGCGCCCGTCTCCACGCAAATCCTCCAGCGTGACCGGCATGCCGAGTTTCTCGCCACACTTGCCGTCATCGGCAGCTCGTTGGAGAAATTCGCTACAGAAATTCGTCATCTGCAAAAGACGGAAGTGCTGGAAGCGGAGGAATTTTTTGCGAAGGGACAGAAGGGCTCGTCGGCGATGCCGCACAAACGCAACCCCATTACGTGCGAGCGCATTGCGGGACTCTCGCGCGTGCTGCGCGGCAATGCCCTGGCCGCGATGGAAAATGTTGCCCTCTGGCATGAACGGGACATCACGCATTCATCCGTCGAACGCGTCATCATCCCCGATAGCTGCATTCTGTTAGACTACATGCTGGCACTGATGACGGACGTGATAGACAGACTGCTGGTGTATCCCGAAAACATGATGAAGAATATCGAACGGACGCACGGCCTGATTTTCTCGCAGTCGGTTCTTCTTGCATTGACACAAAAGCAAATGAAGCGAGAAGACGCCTACCGCGTCGTGCAAGCTGCTGCGATGGAAGTCTGGCAAACAGGGAAGGATTTCAAAGAACTGCTTCTGGCAAACAGCGAAGTGATGCGTGTCTTGAATAGGCAAGAAATAGAAGCGTTGTTCGATCTCAAAAAGAGTATCCGGAACGTTGACTACATTTTTGAGCGGGTGGGACTCACATAAACAGGAACACACGACACATCTCCGCGAAGGCACCCGGAGCTAAAGGAACGATAATATCAAGGACAATGCACATGGCAAAGAAATTTCAGAATCTTATCAACGGAAAATGGGTTGATGCGAAATCCGGACAAACGTTCGAGAACCGCAACCCTGCAAACTGGAACGAGGTGATCGGCATCTTCCCGAAATCGGGGAAGGAAGATGTGGACGAAGCCGTGAAAGCAGCGCGCAAAGCATTCGAGTCGTGGCGGTTGATGCCTGCGCCCAAGCGCGGTGATATTCTCCGCAAGGTCGGAGACCTTCTCGTTGCCCGCAAGGAAGAGCTTGCGCGTCAGATGACGCAGGAGATGGGGAAGGTTCTTGCGGAAACGCGCGGCGACGTGCAGGAAGGGATTGATACGGCCTACTACGCAGCAACCGAGGGGCGTCGCTGGTTCGGTCGCACAGCACCCTCGGAGCTTCCGAACAAATTCAACATGGCGATTCGAGTTCCCATCGGCGTTGCCGGCATCGTGACACCGTGGAATTTTCCGATGGCAATTCCGACCTGGAAAATCTTTCCTGCGTTGCTCTGCGGCAACACGATTGTGTTCAAGCCGGCATCCGATACGCCGGCGACCGCGCATTCGTTAGTCGAGATTCTGATGGAAGCGGGAGTGCCGGAAGGTGTGGTGAACCTCGTTCATGGTGGCGGGGGAGAAGTCGGCATGGCCATCGTCGGCCATCCGGATGTCGATCTGATCAGCTTCACCGGTTCGACGGCAGTGGGCAAGAAAATCTCGGCCGTTGCCAGTGAAACGCTGAAGCGTGTTTCGCTGGAACTCGGCGGCAAGAATGCACAGATCGTCATGCCCGATGCGGACATGAAGCTGGCACTCGACGGCGTGCTGTGGGGCGCATTCGGCACCACCGGACAGCGCTGCACGGCAACCAGTCGCCTGATTCTGCACGAGAAAATTCACGACCAGTTTGTGGACATGTTAGTCGAGCGTGTCAAGAAGCTCCGACTCGGGAACGGGCTTGATCCAAACGTGGATGTCGGACCGTGTGTGAACCAGGGGCAGCGCAATACCGTGCAGTCCTACGTCGAGATCGGACAAAAGGAGGGTGCGACGCTTGCCTGCGGCGGCAGGATGCCCGACGATCCGCTGCTGAAGGACGGCTGGTTCTATATGCCGACGGTATTCACGAACGTTCAGCCCCATCATCGCATTGCGAAGGAGGAGATTTTCGGGCCGGTGCTTTCGATTCTCAAAGCCGCATCGCTCGAGCAGGCTATCACGATTCTGAACGACACCATCTACGGCCTTTCGTCTTCCATCTACACGCGCGATATCAACAGCGCTTTTCAGGCGATCCGCGACATCAAAGCGGGCATCACGTACATCAACGCCCCAACCATCGGCGCGGAAGCACACATGCCCTTTGGCGGCGTCAAGCAGACGGGCAACGGGCATCGCGAAGGAGGATGGGCCGTGTACGACTTTTTCAGCGAATGGAAGACCGTGTACATTGACTACAGCGGCGGCCTGCAGCGGGCACAAATCGACAACTACTAAAGCCGGGAAGCCGCCATGCGTGAACACGAAGCCTTTCTCATCTGTCTCTTCGAGCATAACGAGTTCTTCTGACTGTGCAATGATGTGCCGCCCTCGTGCGGGTTGCCGTTACACAGAATCATCCACATCATTCGACAGCAAAGGAGAATCGTATGTCCATCATGCCTGTAACGAAACAGAAAACCCTTACCGCCGATCGTGTGCTGCCGACACTTTCCAAGCACATGCTGGTGGACGGGTTTGAGATCGTCATTGATCTGAAGAAAAGCCAGGGCTCGTTCATTGTCGATGCCAAGGACGGCAAGCGCTATCTGGACTTCTTCACGTTTGTGGCTTCGTCGCCGGTAGGGCTGAATCATCCGAAGATGACCACGCCGGAGTTCCTGGAGAAACTTGCGTACGTTGCCGTCAACAAGCCCTCCAACTCCGACATCTATACGGCCGAGCAGGCGGAGTTTCTGGAAGTGTTCGAACGAGTAGCGATGCCGGACTTTCTTCCGTATGTATTCTTTATCGAAGGCGGGGCACTGGGAATCGAGAATGCGTTGAAGGCGGCCTTCGACTGGAAGATTCGGAAAAACTTCAAGAAAGGATACACCGAGGAGCGCGGCACGCAGGTCATTCACTTCAAACAATGTTTCCACGGACGCACGGGCTACACGCTCTCGCTCACGAATACCGATCCCGTCAAGACCGACCTGTATCCGAAGTTCAAATGGCCGCGCATCCTCAATCCAAAACTGACATTCCCGCTGAACGAGGAGAATCTTGCGCGCGTGATTCGAGAGGAGGAGATTGCCGTCAATCAGATCAAGGAAGCATTTCGCACAAACAAGGACGACATCGCGGCCATCATTATCGAGCCGGTGCAAGGTGAAGGCGGCGACAATCACTTCCGCAAGGAATTTTTCCAGGCTCTTCGTTCTCTTGCCGATGAGAATGACGCCATGCTGATTATTGACGAAGTGCAAACCGGGATCGGCCTGACGGGAAAGATGTGGGCATTCCAGCACTTTGTGGAACCCGACATGATCGCCTTCGGCAAGAAGATGCAGGTGTGCGGTTTCCTGAGCAGCAAGCGCATTGATGAAGTTCCCGAGAACGTGTTCAAGGTCTCGAGCCGCATCAATTCCACCTGGGGCGGAAACCTTGTGGACATGGTGCGGGCGCAGCGCTATCTGGAGATTATTGAAGAGGAGAATCTTGTCGAGAATGCGCGCATCATGGGGCAGTACCTGGTGCAAGGATTGGAGGAGCTTGCCGCCGGATTTCCGAAGGTGGTGTCCAATGCGCGCGGGCTTGGCCTGTTTGCAGCATTCGATGTGCCGACGCCTGAAGTGCGGACGAAGCTGCGTGGACTCTGCTTGCAGAAGGGGTTGATCCTTCTACCCAGCGGCGAACTTTCGATTCGCTTCCGCCCGCCGCTGAATGTGACGCGGGAGGAGCTGGATCTCGGCCTCTCCATCATTCGCTCGGCGCTTCGCGAGCTGTGATGCGGACGTTTCACCCCAAAAACGAAAAGCCTCGAAGATGACTTCGAGGCTTTTCTGCATTCGCGCTTCCTGAACTACTCTGCCTCAATCCCTATCTCATCCCGACCTACAACAATGCGGATGGACTCGACGGTAATCACATCACCCACATGCAGGGCGATCCGCAACTGCGAGCCCGACGGCAGGCCTCCGATTTTATAGAACTTCGTGATATCAAAATCACCGGTGTACGGGCCACGATCAACCTGATTGGAGTTGATGGCAGCGCTAAACTCCTTTCCATTGGGGTCGCTCAGCACCATGAGCGAGGCTGCAGTCGCCAACGTGTACGAAGCTTCGTCCTTTGCGAAATCGCATGCGAGGGAACCCTGCACTGCAAAGTGCTGTCCTGTCCTTTCGTCAACGACCACCTCATCGATGGCGAGACTTGAAAAACTCGTACTCCCGGCGTCTGTGAGGTGCGATGAAGTCACTGCAGTGATAGGTGCATTGACCGAGGATTGATCGGCACATCCGGCAAGCAGCAAGCCGACGAGCGCAGCAAGAGCAACGAACGGGTGTTTCATGTGTCATCCTTTATGATTGTTGTATGTGAACGGTTGGGAAGTTTGGTAGCAGGATGCTCCAACACCATGCCAGACCGTCCTCCATACGCAGCGGCATCAACATCAACCAAAAAACGAAATCGTGCAGAGCGAGAATCGGAAGGATGAAGCCGAGGGGAGGTCGTTGGGGAAACTTTGGGAGTTCGCTTTGTAGAATACAACAAGGCTCCGCCCGGTGAGAACGGAGCCTTGTGCATAGATGGGCGCGTAGTGCTTACATCGTTACTTCACCAATACCATCTTCTTCATTCCGACGAAGGCAGTCGAGCCGTTCGTCGGTCGCGCTTCGAGACGGTAGAAGTACACGCCGCTGGCCGCAGGAACATTGGCATCGTTGCGGCCGTTCCAGAGCACGGTGTGCGTGCCGGCGCCCTGCACCTCATCGGCAAGCTCGGCAACCCGCTGACCCAGAATGTTGTAGACGCTCAGGTTTACCCGCGCTGCCTCAGGCAGCGAGTAACGAATAGTTGTTGTCGGATTGAACGGATTCGGGAAGTTTTGCATCAGCACATAGTCTGTCGGGATTTCGTTCGACGACGTCGGGACGTCTGTGATCACTCCCGTGAATTGCAACAAACTGCGCAGCACAGGCCCGAACGTACCGGTGAAGTAACGTGGATCCTGAAAGAGGCTTGCAGCAACATAACCGGTGCCGACATATCCAACACCGGCAACCGTATCGGTCTCACCGCGGCCGGTGTACTTGTAGAGCACACTGCTGCCCGCGCCGGGGCGGCAGCCATCGGGCCAGAAACCAGAGCCCGGCGGAGTCGTCGAATACGCGTAGACTTGTCCCGGATTTACGGTAACACCGGTAATCGAGTTCTGACCTGTGACGTTTGCATTATCGTTGATGTAGGTAAACTTCAGCATCTGGTGGGCAAGCACCGTGTCACGCCCACCCGAGCCGGATCGGCTGTAGTTGTAGCCGACATCGGCGCCGATGAGGATGAACCTTCGGCGATCAGTGGGAGTGCCCGCGTTCAACCAGTCACGCAGCGCCTGTCGCCCTGAAACACCAAGGTACCGGACCACGCCATCGTCGAAGCTTGTCTCCTGATAGAGAATGCTCTTGTAATTGTTCAGATTGGGAAGTGCCGCCCCAGCGGTATCAATGTACACGGCACGATATGCCGAAACGAGAGACTGCAGGTAGGCGAAAAGCGTATCGCGATCAGCCTTCCGTTTGAGCGTGCTCGTGCCGAGCGTTGAATCGTGGAGAATAACCAGCAGGGAGTCAGAAACAGGCGGTCGCCCCATCACCGAGAAGCAGTCATACTCTCCTGCCGCCAGTGCAGAGATCAATGTTGCCTGGCCTGTTTGTGTGTTGATGCGATACAGATTATTCACCCCGCTGCCGATGTATCCCGGGTAGAACAACGAGTCCGTCACCGGATCGAAGTCGAGGCCATGGGCAAAATTCACATCAACCCCCAGCGGTCCCACTGTGGTTGCTGCCCCCGTCGCCTTGTTGATGCTGATCAGCGAATCCGATACGCCGGCCGTGCCCGCAAACTTGATACCGTAGAGCTGACCGGAATTGCTCGCAGCAATGTCGATGACGATTCCCGTCAGGATGGCACCCACCGGCGTTGCGACGCGTGAGGCGACGTTGAGTGTGTACAACGTTGCAATGCCGCCCGACAGATTACACAAGTACATGGTGTTGGTGGAATAGTCCCAGGTGAGTCCGCTGGTATTGCTGCCCGCCGGAAGACCCGTGATCTGACCCAACGAAGTGAACGCACCCGTCGTTGTATCTACAGAGTACAGCGTATCGGGACTGGAAACGACGTACCACGTGCCGCTCCCATCGAAATCACCCCCAAAGAATGGGCGACCGCCCGTAGCAATGCCGAATTGTGTAACCGATCCATTGGCAAGCGAAATCTTCACCTCCCGCTGATTGCGAACGTCCATCGCAACCGCACGCGACGTTGAAGTGATGCCGAGAGGTATCGTCACCATGCCGCTGTTTGTTTTGCGATCAACGTTGGTCGAGCGATCGACGCCTGCATTGCTTCCTTCCGCACGCGCACGTGATGCAAGACCAACAAGGCAAACGACCACCAGAAATCGGAGACAGTATGTCAAAGAACGCATGAGCAAGCTCCTTATTGTTGAAAATGGATTGTGAAAACCGTTAGCTGAGAAAATCGTGTTTACAGGAAAGTCCTACCCTCCTTTCTGCTCTTGTGCATGAGGGCGTGAACGATCGGAATGAGGGAAGGATGGTGAGAGCATGTCCGCGTGAGCAAATGTGCCGGCACATCGCATACTGGTGGGAAGAAGCAATGAATGTCCGGTTTTTTGGAAACGTCGCTCATAGAGATGCGAAAGAACAGAATTATTCACGTGACATGACCCTGGTCAACATAGACATTCTGCAAAGGAAAGTCAATGATGAGCTGAAAAAAGGCATGCAGGAAACAAAAAGGCTCTGCCCGCGTGCATGCGAGCAGAGCCTGAAAAACTGCCCGAGGACAGACACCGTCCGTGTCGGCCCGATGAAAGGCCGACACGTGGTGGCATTTGATACTATTTGAGCAGTATCATCTTTCTGATGTTCATGAAGGGCGCGCCGCCGTCCGTGGGCCGCGCCTCGAGGCGGTAGAAGTACACACCGCTGGCGAGCTGGACGCCGAGATCATTTCTGGCATTCCACACAAGCTCGTAGGTGCCGGCACTCTGTACTTCATCGCGCAGCGTTGCTACACGCTGACCGAGAATATTGTACACGGTCAGTTGCACGCTTGCGCTTACCGGGAGCTTATACCGAATCATAGTCGTTGGGTTGAACGGATTGGGATAGTTCTGTTCCAACGCGTAGTGATCCGGAATCTGCTCGTTCTCTTCCTGCACACCGACGGTAATGGTGGAGTATTGATAGTCATCAACGTACATCTCGTCGTTGGCGGTTGCGCCGTAGAAGTTGTTTGCATGCATCCGGCGCGGGCCGCCCTGGCCGAATGTTCCGGCCGTCCATCGCCAGGAGCGAATCAACACGCCATCGATGTAGAACTTGCCTGTGTCGGCATCGAGGTTGGCGATCACCTCGGAGGTGTGCCACGCGTTGTAGGTATAGGTGAAGGTCCCCGCGGTCGAAGAGCCCGCGAAGATTCGCCCACCACCGCCCACGTCGAAGTAGACTTGCATCGCCCAGTTCGAACTAGCGCCCGCAAACGTTCCCAACGTGTTAAAGTACCCGGCCTTTCCGGTGGGAATGTAGAATTTCCACGTTGCTCTGTGAACGCCGGTCGTATCGTTGCTCAGCGGCTTGACCAGATCGTTGTTCTGAGCGATGACCACCGACTTCGTTCCGCTGTATGCGTAGTTGCTGGAAATCAACGGGTCCTCCGTTGTGTTGCACGGGAGGTTGCTCCACGTTGTCCAGTCGACAGGGTTCTGACACGCGAGGCGCTGGCCAACCGTGTATCGTTCAAAGTTGTCCGAGAATCCCTGCACGGCAGTGCTGTCCCGACCGAGATAGATGACCAGGACTCTGCTGGTGGGGAAATTCTGAATGATCATGAACGCAACTACCGCGCCCGGATAGTCTGGGTGGTCGTTCACGATGTCTATGCCGCCGACCGTTCCTGTTGGGACAATCGGCGTGTAGACGAACGTCTGCACGATGGCAGCCGTGTTGGTATCAACCTTGGACAACCTGCTGGTTCCCGTCGTTGATGGCTCGGGATACCACAACCAGGCACGGTTCCGGCTGGTCCACGGATCCCATCCCAGTCCGTACGGCGCAACGGGCGGCGTCCCGACGGTTCTGATAATCGCTCCCGTTGTGTCGTAGATGCGTATCGGGTTCGTGGTAAAGTTGGAGACCCAGATGCGGTTGGGGTTCTGCACGGCAATACCACGATTCGGATTTGTCTGCGTCACGATGGGGGGAAGGAGTTCCGTAAAGGTTGTCGTGTCAATGCGCCGCAGCCGTACGTCATCGCTTGTTAACAACCAGCGTCCATCCCACGCCAGATCGCGGAAGCCAAATCCCTGTCCCGCGGTCGGGTTCACCTGCGGATGCGTCGTGTCAAGAATGGTTCCGTAGAGATCGGTGATGATCCACTTGTTGTCCTCAACGATGGCAGAGCTTTGTCCTCCGCTGGTAAAGGCCAGCTTGTTTGACGTACGGAACTTCGCAACGCCCAGGATGATCTGATTCGGCACCACGAACGTATAGAGCGTGTCGCCCGGAATCAAACCGACAGAGAAGGAAAGCGTTGCTGTGTCGTTTCCGCGGTTACCGTCGGTGGCGAGGATTGTCCACGCACGGGCAACGTGCATGCCGTTCTCAGCCTGGTTCCACTGGAGTTGGAAGGTGTCTTGAGCTCCAGGAGCGAGAGGCCGCGTGTTGCTCACCGGAGTCTGATTCACACCGTTGATCGACCAGCCGACCTGATAGGTGGACTCGGCAAACGTACCGAAGTTCTTCACGATTGCCCTGAATCGGACAGTATCGGCGGCCGAGAACCTTGTTCGGCTGAGCGGTTCGATCACGAGACCTGCCGATGTTTCCAGCTCCTCTCCTGCCGCTCCGCTTGAGGAGGACGAAGCAACCGGGTCGACTTCGCCTTGGGTTTCGGGTTGACCCAGCCTTCCGTTTTCACGGATGCCGCCCGATGGACGTTCAGGCGCAACGAGTTTTGTGAGTGAATTGACACCAAGGTCATGGATCGCCACGGGATTGAAGTACGCATAGATCTTTCCGGTGCTTGTGACGGCCCATCCGAATACGTTTCCGCCGCTGACGATGAAGCTCGAGTGCTCGAACGTTCCCGCTGTCGCATCACTGAAGTCCTGCGCCC